>NZ_FBWL01000001.1 GCF_001517425.1 Clostridium sp. C105KSO13
AGAAAGAAGAAATCTATCTTAACACTTACCAAGACTTTGAAGAATGTCGTAAGGCACTCTTTGAGTATATAGAATCCTGGTATAATCGCCAGAGGATTCACAGTGCACTTGGATATAAAACACCTCAATGATCTCTCGGAATTCTGATTGATCATGCCAGCACTGCTGGCAACAGGACATTGAAAAGTGAATATTATCCAAAATGAAATAAATAGTGAAAAAAGAGTATGAGAAATAGAGATGCCTGCTCT
>NZ_FBWL01000002.1 GCF_001517425.1 Clostridium sp. C105KSO13
AACAACGATACAAACTTCAGCCGGAAGGATGGGATTTCCTGTTCCATATCTTTGTTGAGCAATGCCGCTTTTTGTCAGACAAGCTGTATCAGGGGTATCGGCTTCTTGCCTGCGATGGTTCTGATGTAATTTCGAATTGTCCGTATCCTTCTTGATAACGGAACCTATATTTGTATTGCAACCAATCTTTCTGAGCAAGATTTTCCTTTAGAAGAAATCAAAAAACTTTATCGAATGAGATGGATTTCTGAAAT
>NZ_FBWL01000003.1 GCF_001517425.1 Clostridium sp. C105KSO13
TTTTCGTTTCAGTGCATAGGTATTTGATGTATAATTAGCCATAGGGAATCTCCTTCTTTTTTGTTTAGTAAGATTTTTCTTTGATAGCTTAATTTTACATCAAAAAGGAATCAGATTCCTTATATTTAGGGCATTTTTTGAAAGTTGTTTATAAAGACATGGTTTAATTCAGGTCTATGTGGATGTTACTGTTCACAGGCTATCTTGTAATAAAAGAACCGATGGTGTAAACTTATCTCAAAGTTAACCATCGGTTCTTTATCCTTCGAATATTTGCGATACGTTTTCGAAATAATCATATTCTGACCTTT
>NZ_FBWL01000004.1 GCF_001517425.1 Clostridium sp. C105KSO13
CTGGTCAAAAGAATTACCAGAAGAATGTAGGTTGATTCATAAGCATAAAAAATGCCTCAAGAAATGATAGGCTTAGTATAGCAGCATTGCGATAGAATTACACGACGCCATCTTTTGAAGCACTTACGTAATAATAGTGCAGGATTTCCGGGGTGACAGGAATATGTACTTTATTTTTTCCTTTTGTCCAACAGCCAAGTTCACCAGTCGCTGTCAGGATTGCCTCTACACCTTGCTTCTGATCCACAGTAAGG
>NZ_FBWL01000005.1 GCF_001517425.1 Clostridium sp. C105KSO13
TTGAATCCGTTCTTTCCATAAAGCTCTATTACCTTGATCCATTGTATAACCTCCTAAAGACATTTTAGGTTAATTTTACAGGATCTGCATGGAGATTACACGACGCTATCTTTTGAAGCACTTACATATATCGTAACCGCAAAATAAATCAGCGGGTTTTACATTGGTAAAAAATCTGTCATAATGATAGAAATGCAAGCATTTTACTTCAGCTTGGCGGCTAGGAAGTTATAAATGCAAGCGTTTTACGATGCTT
>NZ_FBWL01000006.1 GCF_001517425.1 Clostridium sp. C105KSO13
CTGGTGATGGGGTAACAAAGAAAACAGACTATTTAATTCTTGGCAACAATGATTACTGTAAAACTATTAAAGATGGAAAAAGTTCAAAGCAAAAGAAAGCAGAGAAAATGATATTAGAGGGTGTTGAAAATACCATTAATTGAACCATTCAGTGCAATTACATCATGGGAAGGCTATGAATATCAAGGACATGTTGCATTGTATATTGCGTTGAAAAATATACTTAATTTACTACAGAGTTGTAAAAC
>NZ_FBWL01000007.1 GCF_001517425.1 Clostridium sp. C105KSO13
CTTGAGTTTCCGCAAAATGTAATTTCAAAAGAGATAACTTCTTCTAAAGTACCAATCTGTCCTATTTTTGAAAAAAATGAAAAGACAGTATTGTGAATAGAGGTACTGAAATAAGCCCCGCCGGAACCGGACTTTAGGAGAATTATTCTTTTATGCCCAATGGGGCAGACCCTCTATCTAAGCGACCAGCTTAAAGCAAAGTTGACGGTATGCCGGACGTTTTGTCCGAAACCAGAGTCTGACGCCCTCTTTCGCATACGACAGTATGCCTGAGATGCCTTTTGCCAATCGGTAATAGCAGAAGAAAACTTTTTCCTTGATGGGATCTGCCGTTTTTATGATTGAAACCTTGAGTGCATTTGTCTCTTCTTCCATTGAGATCAAGGCCAGAAACGCCATGCATAAGGTGATATAAAAGTTAAGTGCATTGATTGCACAAAGCTTCCGTACGCG
>NZ_FBWL01000008.1 GCF_001517425.1 Clostridium sp. C105KSO13
CTGGTGATGGGGTAACAAAGAAAACAGACTATTTAATTCTTGGCAACAATGATTACTGTAAAACTATTAAAGATGGAAAAAGTTCAAAGCAAAAGAAAGCAGAGAAAATGATATTAGAGGGTGTTGATCTGCAGATTGTTCCAGAGGTTGTATTTTATGATATCGTTTTAGGAGAATAAAAAAACTATTGTTTGTTAAAACAGGGGGTGGAGGATGTTGAAAATACCATTAATTGAACCATTCAGTGCAATTACATCATGGGAAGGCTATGAATATCAAGGACATGTTGCATTGTATATTGCGTTGAAAAATATACTTAATTTACTACAGAGTTGTAAAAG
>NZ_FBWL01000009.1 GCF_001517425.1 Clostridium sp. C105KSO13
CTGGTCAAAAGAATTACCAGAAGAATGTAGGTTGATTCATAAGCATAAAAAATGCCTCAAGAAATGATAGGCTTAGTATAGCAGCATTGCGATAGAATTACACGACGCTATCTTTTGAAGCACTTACATCATAGATGCGCCAAATCAGGCATGGTCTATTGACATTACATATATTCCGATCAGACACGGATTCTTGTATCTGACTGCTATAATTGACTGGCACAGCCGCTGTATTGTTGGCTGGGAAGTCGAT
>NZ_FBWL01000010.1 GCF_001517425.1 Clostridium sp. C105KSO13
TATAATCGCCAGAGGATTCACAGTGCACTTGGATATAAAACACCTCAGCAAATGGAGGATGAAGCTATTCAGGTTGCATAAAAAAAGTTCAACTTTTTGTGTCCAATGTATTGACATAGGTCCATTCTACTGTTTTACAAACCAGTTCGGTAGTGTCATAAATTTTGTGTCTTTGGTAATAAATGGTTCCAATCTGGTAAGAATTAAATATGAATATTCTTATCAGAGAGGAGCCTATTATTATGGCTATTGCAAAGGAGCAATTAAGACACAGG
>NZ_FBWL01000011.1 GCF_001517425.1 Clostridium sp. C105KSO13
TTATGTCAGTAACCCATTTTTGATTTATTGTTGTAGCATTAAAATCACGATTTAGTATGTTTTCCTTATCATCAGGAACCTTACCCTGATTATTTTGATACTTATATTTGCGTACTACAACACTGCGAAGACCTAGCTTAGCCATATGTCTTTGCACTCTTTTGACAGAACATGGGATACCAGCCTCTTCAAGATCTCGCTGTATCTTAATAGCACCATAACGCCCCTTAGATCTGTTATAGTAAAATTGAACTTCATCACTAAATTTGTTGTAGTCAATTTCTCTTTGAGATGTC
>NZ_FBWL01000012.1 GCF_001517425.1 Clostridium sp. C105KSO13
AAATTTAGCACTAAAGTTTCTTCTTTGTCTGGACATAGCAATGAATCCTTTCTTTCATACTGGTTTTAGTATATCAGATTCATTAAAATCTGTCCGAAAAAGTGTCTTAAATTATGAGACCATTATATTTCATCCTCAAATAAATCCATGACCTTTTTCTGCCGCATGGAAGCCTTTTTATCCTCCCACAGCGAATCAAAGTCGTACCCATCCCTTCGGTAGTTGGCAAAGTAAGGAAACCATTGTTTTGAAATAAATCCTGCTTTGCCATAAAAGAATTTTCCATAGGCAGCTTTTCCGCCCCTTGTTATGATTCCTCTCCACTCCCAGGGATCAAGCAGGCTGTCTTCAGACCACCAGTCGGCTGCATTCGTGTGTTCCTCCACCGAAAACCCCGGTATATCATTTTTGAAAAGTGGCAAAAAACCGGCCTTAT
>NZ_FBWL01000013.1 GCF_001517425.1 Clostridium sp. C105KSO13
TGCACTCTTGGTTTTGGTTACCTTCCGGAACTGGCGGTTCACAGATTCCACAATGTTCGTCGTATACATTATCCTTCTTATATCATCGCTAAATTCAAAGAATGGCCTTACATTTTCCCAGTTCATCGTAACCGCAAAATAAATCAGCGGGTTTTACATTGGTAAAAAATCTGTCATAATGATAGAAATGCAAGCATTTTACTTCAGCTTGGCGGCTAGGAAGTTATAAATGCAAGCGTTTTACTTTCATTATG
>NZ_FBWL01000014.1 GCF_001517425.1 Clostridium sp. C105KSO13
TGAATCCGTTCTTTCCATAAAGCTCTATTACCTTGATCCATTGTATAACCTCCTAAAGACATTTTAGGTTAATTTTACAGGATCTGCATGGAGATTACACGACGCTATCTTTTGAAGCACTTACATCTATGACGGCGTTACGAAGAAGATAAGGGCATACCTTTGCCTGCTGCATTCGTTTTGATAGGTTCATCTTTGGATAAATTGGAAAGATGTCCATTTCATTCATGTAGCGACGTGCCTTGCGGTC
>NZ_FBWL01000015.1 GCF_001517425.1 Clostridium sp. C105KSO13
TGGTGCAATGTAGAGTAAAATGCTTGCATCTAGCAAATATAAATGTAGTAAAACGCTTGCAATTCTTACAACCATTGTATAAGAATTGCAAGTTTTTTGGTATCCGCTATTTTATTGAGCGCTTACCATATATCATGCTGGAATGGATACGAAGAAACGAAAATGACGTTAAGACCTATGGTGAATTATTTTTACGCTATGTGAGGATGGCCAGGATATGGATTTAACTCAAACGTGGACCTATGTCAATACCTTGGACACAAAAAGTTGAACTTTTTCTCTCTGTATAAAATTAATACGTAGAGAAAGATTTTAAGCTACAAGAACCTCATCTTCAACCTGCTGTGGGGTTTTATAATCCA
>NZ_FBWL01000016.1 GCF_001517425.1 Clostridium sp. C105KSO13
AGGAGTCTCGGGGGTTCGGAGATGGGTCTAAGAGGAAGCTTCTGGCGTATACACATCTCTTATAGAATTAAATTTGTGTATCTTTAAGCATTTTACTTTTCATAATTAGAGACAAGGTAGGATTGTTCTGGTAGGCTTTCTTTTTTTTTTTCAAGCAGAAGACGGCATACGAGATTCGCCTTATTCTCGTGGGCTCGGAGATGTGTATAAGAGACAGATTGTGCAATATTCCCCACTGCTGCCTCCCGTAGGAGTTTGGACCGTGTCTCAGTTCCAATGTGGCCGATCACCCTCTCAGGTCGGCTACTGATCGTCGCCTTGGTAAGCCGTTACCTTACCAACTAGCTAATCAGACGCGGGTCCATCCCCGTCCCTTATACACATCTGACGCTGCCGACGATATGCAGTGTGTAGAAACTTTTGGGGGCCCGGCCTGTTAAAAAATAAAATGATTAGCTATTTGTGTG
>NZ_FBWL01000017.1 GCF_001517425.1 Clostridium sp. C105KSO13
CGTGGTCAGATATCCGTGAAATCCCCATAATAGGTCTTTTGCAACGTTACCGCTTCTGGTGCGAGAGTAATGGAAGAAGGCGGCCTGAATGTCTTCACAGGCACCGCTGCGGATTACCCACATATAGAACTCACTGCTTGCCTTTTTCCCCATTTCCTTATTACACTGGATTCGGGTTTCGTCCATGTGCAGAATCTGGCAGCTCAACAGCACCTCATGAATCCTGTTATAAATGGGGGTCAGCCATTCCTCGCTGCAGCGAATGGTCCAATTGGCCATGTTTCCTCCTGG
>NZ_FBWL01000018.1 GCF_001517425.1 Clostridium sp. C105KSO13
GCATATCGTCGGCAGCGTCAGATGTGTATAAGAGACAGCCGTTATGAATACGAACTTGAAAGGCACGTTTCACTGTATCCGGTTTGCCGCCAGACAGATGATAAAGCAGAGGAGCGGACGGATTATCAACCTCTCTTCCGTATCGGGAGGTTATGGGAAATGCAGGGCAGGCCAATTATTCGGCTTCTAAAGCAGGCGTTATCGGCCTTACAAAATCCGTGGCTAGAGAGTTTTCATCCAGGGGGGTGACCTGTCTCTTATACACATCTCCGAGCCCACGAGACCTCTCTACATCTCGTATGCCGTCTTCTGCTTGCAAAAAAAAGAAAAAAACAAGAATAAGACATCAGAAGTAATAAACGTAAATACAAAGAAGAGACACATAAATATTGCGATCCG
>NZ_FBWL01000019.1 GCF_001517425.1 Clostridium sp. C105KSO13
ATTCCTTTTTGATGTAAAATTAAGCTATCAAAGAAAAATCTTACTAAACAAAAAAGAAGGAGATTCCCTATGGCTAATTATACATCAAATACCTATGCACTGAAACGAAAAATATTAACTTTTACAAATAAAATTTCCAGGCATCTATCTAAGCCAGATCGAAAATTCACTGCGGATATCACCTACGGTATGCTGGCGGCTGGGAGTTGTCTGCTAACAGATGTCGTTGACCAACTCCACGAGGATTCTAAGAAGATAAATATTGTTGACCGCCTTTCCAGACATCTTGACAAAGGAGTTCCTGCAAAGGCAGCTGTATCCTATCTTCATGCG
>NZ_FBWL01000020.1 GCF_001517425.1 Clostridium sp. C105KSO13
TGCTTTTTTCTCATGTTGTTTCATACAGTCGCAGAGTGACGTCTCGTACATATCTCTTTTTGTTAACCGCTACGGCGACATGCGAGACCGACACACTGCATATCGTCGGCAGCGTCAGATGTGTATAAGAGACAGACAGGGAATCCTTTTCTCGCATTTCCCGGATCATGGAATAGGAATTCACCTCATATAACGTATCCAGGCCGGTTTCAGACGCGATCCGCATGGCGAGCTGGTATCGTTCGTCACGCTGTCTCTTATACACATCTAGCCCACGAGACAGGCAGAAATCTCGTATGCCGTCTTCTGCTTGAAAAAAAAAAAAAAGATACAAATGTCCGAGCACAAGAGACTCATGAGAAATGCGTAAGCAGCATATAGTTCG
>NZ_FBWL01000021.1 GCF_001517425.1 Clostridium sp. C105KSO13
TGGTGCAATGTAGAGTAAAATGCTTGCATCTAGCAAATATAAATGTAGTAAAACGCTTGCAATTCTTACAACCATTGTATAAGAATTGCAAGTTTTTTGGTATCCGCTATTTTATTGAGCGCTTACCGATTGCTGATTATCTGGAGGCTATATTCAAAGATACTAACTCAATAATTGATTTTCATAGTAGATTTTTTAGAAACTTAAATATAATAGAACATGTAATAGTAATTGGTTGGTCAGCTGGAAGCGTTGATATTCCATATTTATTGAAAATCAAAGAGAGTGTTAGAAAAGATACAAAATGGACAGTATATTGGTATAATAAAGAAGCATATGTTAGTCTTAAGAATGCATTTGATGAAGTTGAAATTGATGGGAATTATGAAGTAGAGTATGTACAGACTGATGAGTTTTGGGATTAGACATGAACAGATAGTCTTTTGAATTTATGAGCTTAATCAAACTATGAATATTGCAGACTCGATGTCTGTATCTCTACAAATGCTATTTGATATGTTTTAAGTTAGATGTTACTGTTCACACCCGCATAAACCCCAAAAAATCTCTTCGTTAAAATGACGAAATTTATTTTTTTCAAAATCACCTGATGTGGATGCTGTAAATACATTCAGGAGAAGAGGTGGATAACTCTTTCT
>NZ_FBWL01000022.1 GCF_001517425.1 Clostridium sp. C105KSO13
TTCTTTGATAGCTTAATTTTACATCAAAAAGGAATCAGATTCCTTATATTTGGGGCATTTTTTGAAAGTTGTTTATAAAGACATGGTTTAATTCAGGTCTATGTGGATAAAACTGCGGAAACTCAAGCACTGATCATATTGCTGTACAGCATAAGCTGTGCTATACTAATTCGGTAATCAAACAGGAAAGAACGGATGCATTTCGATTATGCCCTCTAGTTTTAAGAAAGAGGGTGATGCCCATGAATACGATGGAAGTACTAACACTACTGCTCGTTGTTTTCACGGCACTGGCTTACATAGATAATCGACACAACAAAAAGAAATAGCATCCCACCGTCCAAAGTAGATGCTATTCCTTAAATAGTTATTCGACTGAGGGGTAGTGTCATAAATTTTGTGTCTTTGGTAATAAATGGTTCCAATCTGGTAAGAATTAAATATGAATATTCTTATCAGAGAGGAGCCTATTATTATGGCTATTGCAAAGGAGCAATTAAGACAAATT
>NZ_FBWL01000023.1 GCF_001517425.1 Clostridium sp. C105KSO13
TCTATATAGTAACGCCGACAATGGGACCAGCATAGATTTCTTTTGATGTCTTCCACCTTTTCATACCCTATGTATGCATCCGTGGTCAGATATCCGTGAAATCCCCATAATAGGTCTTTTGCAACGTCACCGCTTCTGGTGCGAGAGTAATGGAAGAAGGCGGCCTGAATGTCTTCACAGGCACCGCTGCGGATTACCCACATATAGGACTCACTGCTTGCCTTTTTCCCCATTTCCTTATTACACTGGATTGCC
>NZ_FBWL01000024.1 GCF_001517425.1 Clostridium sp. C105KSO13
CACCGCCCGTCACACCATGGAAGTCGGTAACGCCCGAAGTCAGTGACCCAACCGTAAGGAGGGAGCTGCCGAAGGCGGGACCGATAACTGGGGTGAAGTCGTAACAAGGTAGCCGTATCGGAAGGTGAGGCTGGATCACCTCCTTTCTAAGGAAGAAAGAAGTAAAGAGTTTGATGTCTATTGTTTAGTTATCAATGAGCGAGTGCGCAGATTAAATGGACTGGCACCGTGGCAAGCTGGCTTGCCAAAGGCGGCAGGTCATTTAAGATGCATAAGAGGGATTGAATCTATCGAGATGGAGCGCAAGCGGAGTCGAGATAGACGAAAGCCCGCACTCGCGGAGTACCACTGGATGCTATTAAATCAGTGACTCCGATAACAAAATCTTTTGGTGGCGATGCGCCTGGGGGAAACACCCGTACCCATCCC
>NZ_FBWL01000025.1 GCF_001517425.1 Clostridium sp. C105KSO13
GTCTACTCCGACTGACTTGTGCTCGCCCTATTCAGACTTGGTTTCCCTTCGGCTCCGGGCCTTTAAAGCCCTTAACCTTGCCAGCCGGCGTAACTCGCCGGACCGTTCTACAAAAAGTACGCGGTCGATGGCTATGGATTCACCTATTCTCATGATAAACTGTGGCTGGTACGGTTGTGAGTACAAGGAAACTCACACAGGCGTAGTTGTCTACGCCGAGTAAGTTGACGCTGTAATCACTGCCGTAACAGCTACAGGGCTCATGAAGATAGGTGAATCCATAGACACACCTCCCACAGCTTGTAAACATATGGTTTCAGGTTCTCTTTCACTCCCCTCCCGGGGTCCTTTTCACCTTTCCTTCACAGTACTATGCGCTATCGGTCACTAAGTAGTATTTAGCCTTACGGGGTGGTCCCC
>NZ_FBWL01000026.1 GCF_001517425.1 Clostridium sp. C105KSO13
GTATAAAGATGACACCAAGCCTGCACGGGAGGCGTTTAGGATGAGTTAGAGAATGTTCACTGCAGCTGACGAGAATATCACTAAGGTTATTGTTTTTATAACGAGGGGGGTCTCGGCGAGTTATAGACACTGCATATCGTCGGCAGCGTCAGATGTGTATAAGAGACAGCGAATAGCAGCGTTCATTTGGGTTTCGATCTTACGCATGAGTCGTTTGCTGTTGACTTAGGTAGTATGGGTCAGGATGGGGGCTGTCTCTTATACACATTTCCGAGCCCACCGAGACAGGCAGAAATCTCGTATGCCGTCTTCTGCTTGAAAAAAAAAAAAGAGTTTTCCGACGATCGAGCCGATTAGTGTAACTTTCGGGGTACGGGCCCGTTTGATAGACGTGTGCGCGAGCTTGAACCCCTTTTCATG
>NZ_FBWL01000027.1 GCF_001517425.1 Clostridium sp. C105KSO13
GTCTACTCCGACTGACTTGTGCTCGCCCTATTCAGACTTGGTTTCCCTTCGGCTCCGGGCCTTTAAAGCCCTTAACCTTGCCAGCCGGCGTAACTCGCCGGACCGTTCTACAAAAAGTACGCGGTCGCACTTACAAAAGTGCTTCCACAGCTTGTAAACATATGGTTTCAGGTTCTCTTTCACTCCCCTCCCGGGGTCCTTTTCACCTTTCCTTCACAGTACTATGCGCTATCGGTCACTAAGTAGTATTTAGCCTTACGGGGTGGTCCCC
>NZ_FBWL01000028.1 GCF_001517425.1 Clostridium sp. C105KSO13
TGTTGAAAATACCATTAATTGAACCATTCAGTGCAATTACATCATGGGAAGGCTATGAATATCAAGGACATGTTGCATTGTATATTGCGTTGAAAAATATACTTAATTTACTACAGAGTTGTAAAAGTATTTCAGATTATGAGTGGAAGAAGGATGAGTTAGAGTGGCATGCAAATTAACTTAACCTGGTACATAAGCTAGGATTGTACATAAGTAAGAAAATGATAATACCATTATTGCTTCCTGTAAGGGGCATTATGAAGATTAATTAACACCTCGTTGGACCCTCAGGAAGGAAAATATATGCTTAAATCGGACGAAAGATGTATACGAACAGTTGAAGAATTAATTGAATATATAAATAAGGCCGGTTTTTTGCCACTTTTCAAAAATGATATACCGGGGTTTTCGGTGGAGGAACACACGAATGCAGCCGACTGGTGGTCTGAAGACAGCCTGCTTGATCCCTGGGAGTGGAGAGGAATCAT
>NZ_FBWL01000029.1 GCF_001517425.1 Clostridium sp. C105KSO13
CCCTTACCCATATAGAAAGGTTCTCGTCGCTTTCTAGGGTGCCTTAGACGGCGTGCGCAGGTAGCAATTCTCGTTTTTTTTTGTCAATGATGCGGCGCCCACCGATTCCAACACACTGCATATCGTCGGCAGCGTCAGATGTGTATAAGAGACAGATTCAGTAGTGTGCAGAATGAATAGAAAAGGGGGGAGGGTTGCCCCCCTGAATATTCAATTGTCGCGGAAGATGTGCATGGGGCAGTATGTAGAACCTGTCTCTTATACACATCTCCGAGCCCACGAGCAGGCAGAAATCTCGTATGCCGTCTTCTGCTTGAAAAAAAAAAAGACAAATACGTCCAGCTTGATCTCTCCGGCTGCTCCGATCCCGGCAATCGAATTTAAATTGGGCTATTCTTGTGTTGTT
>NZ_FBWL01000030.1 GCF_001517425.1 Clostridium sp. C105KSO13
CCTCGGCTCCGCTGATTACGCACCACACCACAGATGTAACAGCCGTCGCACGCTGTACCGTCTGTCTAACCCACCAACGAAACATCCAGTATGTCAAAATCTACCCCTTCAGCGTGAGTTCCATCTGAACTTACCTGACTTTTTTTTTTTCAAGCAGAAGACGGCATACGAGATTTCTGCCTGTCTCGTGGGCTCGGAGATGTGTATAAGAGACAGAACAAGATCAGTAGAAACAAATGAATATGCTACAGCATTTTCACCTTCTCCGATGGTATACTCAAAAGTTTCACCAGCATTGATTCTTTTTTTTGTTACGACGGCAACAACAAAACCAGAGACACTGCATATCGTCGGCAGCGTCAGATGTGTATAAGAGACATTCTGCAGAGAATACATTTATTATTGTCTCGCCGGTTTCGG
>NZ_FBWL01000031.1 GCF_001517425.1 Clostridium sp. C105KSO13
ACCTGCCCGTCCTCCTGAAAGTCCCATATGTTCTCCGATTAATTTGAACGTTAAGCCTTCCTTGTATCGCAGATGTAACACTTCCTGCTCATTCTCCTTCAACTGCCTGATAGTAAATTCCAATCCGGCCAGTTGATCTTTCGTTACCTCATCATATTTAATTGCAACTTTAGAAATATTATTGACATCTAGCTCTGTCAGGAGGTTTTCCGGATAGCAGATCACTTTCTTTTTAGATGCTAAAACCCCTTTTATGCTCTCTTCCGAAGCAACAGCCCGCAGAATCTGTTCAGGCGAAGCGGTTGGATATATTTCCATCATATGACTGATAATTCTGTCTCCTGACTTTCTCGGTTCCTCTTCATATTCCGAAGTTACATACTCGTATCCCCAGAGAGCCTCCGGTCTTGTATATACAGCAATAGATCTGCCATATGCCCGGCCGGTTTTATTCCTTTTCCTGTGAAAATCACGAAGACATAAGTAGCTTTGCATCTGCAGACTGGTCATAATACCTTCAAAGTTCTTTCCACCGTTTTTTCCAAATCCTGCCTGCTTCTTTATCTCAAAAGAATACAGTTCTGCCTTTTTATAGTGGCTCAGTTGTCAAGACAAAAATTTAAGATTTTTATAATGAACTGATATGGTTGATAAGTGACAAGGAACAGGGGGAGAATAGTGGAACACTCTCCAGATCCAAATATGCATTAAGCTACA
>NZ_FBWL01000032.1 GCF_001517425.1 Clostridium sp. C105KSO13
GGAATAGTTATTTTGTCTATCATCGACACGACGCTTCACCGTTGATTAGACGATTTTTTTTTTCAACGGACCGCCGACCACCGAGATCAACACACTGCATATCGTCGGCAGCGTCATATGTGTATAAGAGACAGCGCTATATTCATAAAGCAAAGTTCGGTTCGTTTTCTTACTTCCGAAGACATTGATACCTTTAAAAAGATCAGCCTGGTAAAACCTTATATAGAACATCGTGAGCGTGATATTGCGACTGTCTCTTATACACATCTCCGAGCCCACGAGAAAGGCAGAAATCTCGTATGCCGTCTTCCGCTTGTAAAAAAAAATATGACATGATACAGATGATGAACAATCAGATCGTTATAGAAGGCCATACTGATAATGTACCTGTCTCTTATACACATCTCCGAGCCCACGCGACTCCTGCGCATCTCTTATGCCGTCTTCTGCTTGAAAAAAA
>NZ_FBWL01000033.1 GCF_001517425.1 Clostridium sp. C105KSO13
TGTAGCTTAATGCATATTTGGATCTGGAGAGTGTTCCACTATTCTCCCCCTGTTCCTTGTCACTTATCAACCATATCAGTTCATTATAAAAATCTTAAATTTTTGTCTTGACAACTGAGCCACTATATAGTATCATTTATATTTTTAACATTCATTTTTGTATTGACAGGTATTTTTAGGAAAGTATCATTTGAATATCTTTTTCTTTTACCCCATATCCCCCTCGTATTCCTTCATATCCCGCTTTACCAAACGGATAAACCACTGAATAAAATTCATCTTCTCACCTCGCTTTACAGCTAAGACAATGCGGGGTGATAAAAAGTTTTAAATTTTAAAATTTTTTTGGATGTTCCGCAATCCAATGCATAGCATAAACTTTATAGGCATAATTTAGCCTATATGGTTGTTTTTAACACATTCAATTCGCCTATACAATATATTTATCAATTATCAAAATAGGTGGTGACATATGAATTATTATGAAATTGGACACCGTATACGGAAGTATCGCAAAGCCCTAAATCTTACACAGGAGCAGCTGGCATATAAGGTTGAAATATCCACCACACATATAAGTCATGTAGAATCTGGGAATACGAAGCTAAGCCTTCCCCTGTTAGTGAAACTTGCTAAGGAACTATAGGTGCAGACGGATGAACTAATTTGGGGCAAGACACAAGCAAGCCGGACAGCACTTACAGATGAAGTAGTAAATATACTCAATTCCTGCTCTTTACACGATATGAATGTAAGTGCTTCAAAAGATAGCGTCGTGTAATCTCCATGCAGATCCTGTAAAATTAACCTAAGATGTCTTTAGGAGGTTATACAATGGATCAAAGCCATTCAACTCATCCGGCAGGTACACCATTTGC
>NZ_FBWL01000034.1 GCF_001517425.1 Clostridium sp. C105KSO13
GAGCGTGATTCGGCTGCCAACCTGCTTCCTGGGAGTTGTATGGCACACGAAACATAGACGGATGATCGTTTTTTTTTTTTTAATGATCCGGCGACCGCGGAGATCTACACACTGCATCTCGTCGGCAGCGTCAGATGTGTATAAGAGACAGGCGTTACATCAATGTTCTTTCCGCTAATAATAAAATTCATGATGATCAACTCCTTTGTTCATATTATACAGGCGGAATAAAAATCTTGTCTGTATTATATCTGTCTCTTATACACATCTCCGAGCCCACGAGACCTCTCTACATCTCGTATGCCGTCTTCTGCTTGAAAAAAAAAAAATGTTTCTTCTCTCTTCCCTCCCCCCCTTCTTAACCCTTTTATCCACTGTGTTCCCCTCCTTCCCCTCCCCCAC
>NZ_FBWL01000035.1 GCF_001517425.1 Clostridium sp. C105KSO13
TATGAGGCTAGCCCTAAAGCTATTTCGAGGAGAACCAGCTATCTCCGGGCTCCATTGGAATTTCTCCCCTATCCACACCTCATCCCCACCCTTTTCAACGGATGTGGGTTCGGTCCTCCATTGCCTTTTACGGCAACTTCAACCTGGACATGGATAGATCACCCGGTTTCGGGTCTACTCCGACTGACTTGTGCTCGCCCTATTCAGACTTGGTTTCCCTTCGGCTCCGGGCCTTTAAAGCCCTTAACCTTGCCAGCCGGCGTAACTCGCCGGACCGTTCTACAAAAAGTACGCGGTCGCACTTACAAAAGTGCTTCCACAGCTTGTAAACATATGGTTTCAGGTTCTCTTTCACTCCCCTCCCGGGGTCCTTTTCACCTTTCCTTCACAGTAC
>NZ_FBWL01000036.1 GCF_001517425.1 Clostridium sp. C105KSO13
TCTTGAATCCGTTCTTTCCATAAAGCTCTATTACCTTGATCCATTGTATAACCTCCTAAAGACATTTTAGGTTAATTTTACAGGATCTGCATGGAGATTACACGACGCTATCTTTTGAAGCACTTACGTATTATTTCTCCATTATTAGCAAATGTGGTGCTAAATGAATTAGACCATTGGGTTGAAAGCCAATGGCAAAATAGTCCTATTGTTATGGAAAATGGTAAAGAACGTATGATTAGGAATTCATTAGTCTTCGATAGAAGTCACGGTTACACTGTGATGAGAAGAACTGATCTAAAAGAAATGTATATAGTGAGGTATGCTGATGATTTTCGAATATTCTGTAGAAATAGGGAAGATGCTGAAAAGACAATGGTTGCTGTTACGAATTGGATTACGACAAGGTTAAAACTTGAAGTATCCCCAGAAAAGACAAGAATCGTAAATGTCCGTAAACGGTATTCAGAATTTCTTGGATTCAAAATAAAGGTAAGGATGGTGTTAGTATATAACTATGGACACGGAAAGTTGAACATTCTATAATATAATAAAGGAGTGTTCAATCATGGCAAAAAATCAAAAATCCTATACCCCTGAATTCAAGCAGCAGATTGTAGATCTGCGTAATAAAGCTGGTAAAGGTATCACAGAATTATCTAACGAATATGGCGTTCCAAAAGGC
>NZ_FBWL01000037.1 GCF_001517425.1 Clostridium sp. C105KSO13
ATAAGGCCGGTTTTTTGCCACTTTTCAAAAATGATATACCGGGGTTTTCGGTGGAGGAACACACGAATGCAGCCGACTGGTGGTCTGAAGACAGCCTGCTTGATCCCTGGGAGTGGAGAGGAATCATTACAAGGAGCGGAAAAGCTGCCTATGGAAAATTCTTTTATGGCAAAGCAGGATTTATTTCAAAACAATGGTTTCCTTACTTTGCCAACTACCGAAGGGACGGGTACGACTTTGATTCGCTGTGGGAGGATGAAAAGGCTTCCATGCGGCAGAAAAAGGTCATGGATTTATTTGAGGATGAAAAGGCAGAACTGTATTCTTTTGAGATAAAGAAGCAGGCAGGATTTGGAAAAAATGGTGGAAAGAACTTTGAAGGTATTATGACCAGTCTGCAGATGCAAAGCTACTTATGTCTTCGTGATTTTCACAGGAAAAGGAATAAAACCGGCCGGGCATATGACAGATCTATTGCTGTATATACAAGACCGGAGACTCTCTGGGGATACGAGTATGTAACTTCGGCATATGAAGAGGAACCGAGAAAGTCAGGAGACAGAATTATCAGTCATGTGATGGAAATATATCCCACCGCTTCACCTGAACAGATTCGGCGGGCTGTTGCTTCGGAAGAGAGCATAAAAGGGGTTTTAGCAGCTAAAAAGAAAGTGATCTGCTATCCGGAAAACCTCCTGACAGAGCTAGATGTCAATAATATTTCTAAAGTTGCAATTAAATATGATGAGGTAACGAAAGATCAACTGGTCGGATTGGAATTTACTATCAGGCAGTTGAAGGAGAATGAGCAGGAAGTGTTACATCTGCGATACAAGGAAGGCTTAACGTTCAAATTAATCGGAGAACATATGGGACTTTCAGGAGGACGGGCAGGT
>NZ_FBWL01000038.1 GCF_001517425.1 Clostridium sp. C105KSO13
GAAGTATCGGTGTCAGTGTAGGTGTAAGAATCACGTGGCATGTGTATGTATTGGATTTATAGCGTTATATCTGTCTGTTATTGGATTTTTTTTTTTTTAATGATCCGGCAACCCCCGAGATATACACACTGCATATCGTCGGCAGCGTCAGATGTGTATAAGAGACAGTTCTGGTAATGGTAAAACTTTCTCCGTTGAGCAAGCATGTGCTGTTCTAAAGCGAGAACTTATTCGTGTCAACATTACAATTGCTGTCTCTTATACACATATCCGAAGCCCACGAGACAGGCAGAAATCTCGTATGCCGTCTTCTGCTTGAAAAAAAAAAAAATGTTATTACCTATATAGCCCTACACTTTAACGTGATTGCACATAAACTCTAAAACTATAATCTTTTCCCCTATTTCTTTTCCATATCT
>NZ_FBWL01000039.1 GCF_001517425.1 Clostridium sp. C105KSO13
GAGATGGTATAGCGAGTGGTCGGTGTTGTTGGACACTATGGTCACTGCCGTAATGAATCTCAGGTTATTGTTGTAAATGATACGGCGCCCACCAAGATCTACACACTGCATATCGTCGGCAGCGTCAGATGTGTATAAGAGACAGAATATTTGCCCAGCAACCGCTAAGATTTCTGCCCTAGCACCGCCACCCTTACCATCTACGGGAATAAACTTTACTTGAGGTGGAACGAAATATTGATATGCAGTTGCTGTCTCTTATACACATCTCCGAGCCCACGAGCAGGCAGAAATCTCGTATGCCGTCTTCTGCTTGAAAAAAAAAAAAACCCCACCCAAAGTACTCTCTGCCAACTCACCATTACACCCCACAATTACACCCCACCCTATGCCCTC
>NZ_FBWL01000040.1 GCF_001517425.1 Clostridium sp. C105KSO13
GTGTTCAATCATGGCAAAAAATCAAAAATCCTATACCCCTGAATTCAAGCAGCAGATTGTAGATCTGCGTAATAAAGCTGGTAAAGGTATCACAGAATTATCTAACGAATATGGCGTTCCAAAAGGCACAATCTCTACCTGGGTAAAACTTCTTTCTCCAGTACAGGTTTCAGAAACAGAAACCATTTCTATGAAAGAGTATAAGGCTCTTCAAAAGAAAATGAAGGAACTAGAGATAGAGAATGAAATATTAAAAAAAGCTACCGCCATATTTGCCAAAAATCAATAGCTGAGTACGTGTCCTTTATTCAAGCGAATCTTGATAATTATACTGTGAAACAAATGTGCAAGGTACTTAAGTTTCCTCGCAGTACTTATTATGCTGTAATCAATCATGTTACATCTCAAAGAGAAATTGACTACAACAAATTTAGTGATGAAGTTCAATTTTACTATAACAGATCTAAGGGGCGTTATGGTGCTATTAAGATACAGCGAGATCTTGAAGAGGCTGGTATCCCATGT
>NZ_FBWL01000041.1 GCF_001517425.1 Clostridium sp. C105KSO13
GGGACGTATTGTAAAGAAGGCTGCCTATGTTGCGCTTGGAGTTCAGTTGGATGGAACCAAGGACATCCTGAGCATTACAGTCGGTGCAAATGAATCCTCAAAATTTTGGTTGGGAATGCTTAACAACATGAAGAACAGAGGGCTCAAGGACGTCCTATTCTTCTGTGTGGATGGCTTGCCAGGCTTTAAGGAGGCAATTGCAGCCGTATATCCGCAGGCAGTGGTACAGAGATGCATTATCCATATGCTGCGAAACTCTTTCCAGTACCTGTCTTATAAGGATCGCAAGAAATTTGCCGCCGATTTTAAAGCTGTATATAAGGCTCCAACGGAAGAATCCGCGTTACAAGCCCTTGCAGAAGTAAAGGAAACATGGGGAA
>NZ_FBWL01000042.1 GCF_001517425.1 Clostridium sp. C105KSO13
CATAATGAAAGTAAAACGCTTGCATTTATAACTTCCTAGCCGCCAAGCTGAAGTAAAATGCTTGCATTTCTATCATTATGACAGATTTTTTACCAATGTAAAACCCGCTGATTTATTTTGCGGTTACAGCAATCGCATCCTGAATGCTTGATTCGCCTTCATTATATTCTTCATCTGCTTCCTTAGCCCATTGACGATGTTTCTCACTTTCAGTTTTATTACAATGTCCCATAATTGGTGTGATTTCCGAAATACTCTCAATACTACCATGAATATGTGTAACATCTTCGATCTGATATACACGCTCTAAAACACCTGTATAGTTAAAATTCAAAAAATAGTCTTCATCGTTACCTATTAACTCTTTCTTCCTTGGAAGAATTCCACTAGTATCAATCTTCTCAATCCATTCTTTCACATAATCCTGTAGTAAATTTGCAAAACCAAACTGTTCTTGCCAATAAACATCCATCGTGTCACGAATACCAATATTTCCTCCATCCAAATCCATATCATCAAGAATACAAGAAGAATAATTTAGCATATCTGTGATATCAGGATGTCCCATCAACTCTTCAAATGCACTCCAAAGATCTTTATTCACAGCTTGGTTCCATCTTTCTTGAGCTTTTATTGTATACCAAGGCTCTGTGTCATCCAATTGTTGAATGCCATACAACTTTTCAAATTCTGACAAAAACTCAGGGTGTTTCTGTTCAAGATATGTTCTAAACTTCCAATAATCTGTATTGAGTCCATGTGCAACGTCGAATCCATTTCCAATAATATATAACCTTTTCATCTCATCCATACCTCGTCAAAAATATTTTATATCCTCCAAGATTTATACAACCAAAATACTGTCTGCCATCACAATCTTACATTTTCATTTGTTAAATAATCTATTGAACCAAATCACGCATGCTGCGTGATAGCCCTTTCTTAACTTTTTGTCTGTCGGTGTTGTACTGGCAGACTTTTTATTTTACAATCATCTCATCTTAGATAAAGGAATAGCCCCACAGATGAGTG
>NZ_FBWL01000043.1 GCF_001517425.1 Clostridium sp. C105KSO13
CAGGTGCGCGGCTGTGGCATGGTGGCTGGATGCACGCGGTCAGAGGGAAGGGGCATCGGGGCAGGGTCGGACAGCAGTTGTTGTGTTTTTTTTTTTATAGGGAGCCGGCGCCCACCAAGATCTACACACTGCATATCGTCGGCAGCGTCAGATGTGTATAAGAGACAGACACATCTACCTGGCATGTGGGGCAACAGATTTCCGCAAACAGTCGGCGGGGCTCGCAGCTATTGTTAATATGCAGTTTGAACCTGTCTCTTATACACATCTCCGAGCCCACGAGACCTCTCTACATCTCGTATGCCGTCTTCTGCTTGAAAAAAAAAAACTATCCCCATTTTCCCCGTTTCTTCCTGTCTTCTTTATCCCCGCTGTCACACGGCCTCCCCCTCTTTGCACATCCCCCCCGCAGGTTTTGT
>NZ_FBWL01000044.1 GCF_001517425.1 Clostridium sp. C105KSO13
CAAGGATGAAGCCGCTCCTGCCATGAATTAAGTGTTGTGTCTATATTTCTTTTTTGAAGCCAGCGAAAGATGGCTTGTTTGCTATACCCTACTTTTTCTTTAACCGCTACCTTTTTGTTTCAAACTTAATCCTCAATCAATTTGTGTTCTGTTAAAGTTGCTTTTCCGCTGTCTATATCGCTCGCAATTTTTTCAAGATACTTTATATTACTTTCAGAGTAGAACGGGTCTGCGTTAATTTCAAATGGTATTCTTCTCTCCCTGCTAACTTTCTTTGCATAAATGGTAAACGCAGTTGTCATACTCATTCCCATCTCTTTACAGATCTGCTCCATGCTCTTTTTTAGTTCCTCGTCCATTCTGAAATTTACCATTGTCTGTGACATAATAATTCACCTCTTTCCCTCTTTCTTTTTCTATATTATATCACTTTGTAAATCATTTGACAATAATATGCTTTACAAAAGTAATTTTATTTATGCATTTATTTTTTGCTTATTTTTTAACTTTCCAACTTTTTCTTATTCAATCTGCTTGAATTGAACTTCTTTGCAGAGTGAGTATTACGATGTAAAAGTGTTATTGACGGCTTAAATTGTCCAAAATCATCCGATTGTTTTTGTCCTGTTTTATCCGAGATTTTTGTCCATCTGAATATTACGGTGCGGCGGGGTTCATCCGCATATTTTGGTATAAAGGTATCGTAACCCGTTTCTAGGTATGATAGAATATTAATATATTCTGAAAGGAAACGAATCATATGCCAACCACTTCGACTCTTGATTTACAGCAGTTTTATCCCAACGAATTGGAGATTGTTTCGGTAGAAGAAATGTCTGATGAATTATGGTTACATATGCGATCCCGGACTAAATCCTATCAATGCCCTCAATGCGGCATGACTCTCCGAAAGCTGCATGCGACCCACCACCGAACGGTACAAGCCCCCCCCATTTTGGGGAAACGTGTCATGCTGGATTTGAATACCCATGACTTCCAATGCCAGAATAAAGATTGTCGTATTGGTGCAACCGCTGAAACATTCGGCGGATTCCTTAATTATTACAGCCGGATGACGGAGCGTCTGGTGGATTTCGTTACGATACTTGCTCTTGAAACCAGCTGTGAGTCAAGTGCGCGTATTATGCAGGTCATGAACATCAAGATCAGTGGAGATACCGTCATTCGCACGCTGCTTAAAAGATACAGCGCACAACCCGAAAGGAAATGCGGAAGCTACATTGGCGTGGATGACTTTGCGTTTAATGCAAATAGCGGTATCAAACGGCCACTTTTGCGGAGCTAATCGGCCGCTTGGCGGTAATGAACGGCCATTTGAAATTAGATATTCTGCATAGCAGACGGTAGTGTCATAAATTTTGTGTCTTTGGTAATAAATGGTTCCAATCTGGTAAGAATTAAATATGAATATTCTTATCAGAGAGGAGCCTATTATTATGGCTATTGCAAAGGAGCAATTAAGACAAATT
>NZ_FBWL01000045.1 GCF_001517425.1 Clostridium sp. C105KSO13
TCTTGAATCCGTTCTTTCCATAAAGCTCTATTACCTTGATCCATTGTATAACCTCCTAAAGACATTTTAGGTTAATTTTACAGGATCTGCATGGAGATTACACGACGCTATCTTTTGAAGCACTTACATCCCATGTTCTGTCAAAAGAGTGCAAAGACATATGGCTAAGCTAGGTCTTCGCAGTGTTGTAGTACGCAAATATAAGTATCAAAATAATCAGGGTAAGGTTCCTGATGATAAGGAAAACATACTAAATCGTGATTTTAATGCTACAACAATAAATCAAAAATGGGTTACTGACATAACGTATATACATGTTCAAGATGGAGGCTGGACTTATCTAGCATCAGTGATGGACTTATATAATAGAAAGATCATTGGTTATTCATACGGCAAAAACCCAACCGCCGAATTAGCTAAAAAGGCGGTAGAAAATGCATGTCTCAATGTAGAAGATACTACAGATATTATTCTTCACAGTGATTTGGGCAGCCAATATACAAGCACCGTATTTGAAGATATGATCATAGAAAAAAGTTTGAAACAAAAAGGTAGCGGTTAAAGAAAAAGTAGGGTATAGCAAACAAGCCATCTTTCGCTGGCTTCAAAAAAGAAATATAGACACAACACTTAATTCATGGCAGGAGCGGCTTCATCCTTGATGATGTATCCACGCTGTTTTAGCAGATTAAGCGCCTGAGAAGTAGTCAGAATTTTTGACTTATTCACAGGGCGTGACTCAAGAAAGCC
>NZ_FBWL01000046.1 GCF_001517425.1 Clostridium sp. C105KSO13
GGTGGGGTGCGGGCATGGTCTCGAGGTTGCGTGGTGGGACATCGCCGCCAAGTCCGGGTGTGGCTCCTTTTTTGTGTACGGATGCGGCGGCCACCGAAATCTACACACTGCATATCGTCGGCAGCGTCAGATGTGTATAAGAGACAGGCAAACGCTACTACCAACTGAGCTAATTCCCCGTGACCTCTGTCTGGGAATCGAACCCAGTTTCCAACTCCCTTGTCGGGGTGTCCTTACCAATAGACTACCAGAGGATATGGGGAGTGTTAGAGGACTCCCCTATAACGAGGGCGATCAATTCCCCGACCTAGAAGATTTCCCCTAGGATTTAGATGAATGAATCGGACATTTCCAACCCATTCAAAGCCCAAGGTCGGACTCGAACCGACGACCTACGCTTTACAAAAGCGTTG
>NZ_FBWL01000047.1 GCF_001517425.1 Clostridium sp. C105KSO13
GATGAACTGGGAAAATGTAAGGCCATTCTTTGAATTTAGCGATGATATAAGAAGGATAATGTATACGACGAACATTGTGGAATCTGTGAACCGCCAGTTCCGGAAGGTAACCAAAACCAAGAGTGCATTTCCGACAGATGCATCGCTGGAGAAGATGCTGTATATGGCCGCCCAGAATATCATGAAGAAATGGACGCAAAGATACCGCAACTGGGATATGGTTTTAAGCCAGCTGATGATTTTGTACCCAGAGCGGATTCAACCGTACCTGTAATCAGAGAGGAGCCAGCGGTCTAATATATTTGCAAAGGACCGCCGGCAACTTTTATACTTTCGGCATCTATAGTATACCCAGAGCACTCATAATTTATACTTGAGGCCGGGTGTGGGCAGAGCCCATGAAAAACAAATATAGATGTCTTATTTGCTATGAAATTTTTTCGAAAAAAGGTATAAAATTTTCAGATGCGGTAATACTATAGATAGAAATAAAATTCGACATT
>NZ_FBWL01000048.1 GCF_001517425.1 Clostridium sp. C105KSO13
CAGATGATGCAGAGATTGGAAAAGCTTATGATATGGGGGTAACGGCAATATTTCCGATTAACAGGCCTGTCTCTTATACACATCTCCGAGCCCACGAGACCTCTCTACATCTCGTATGCCGTCCTCTGCTTGAAACAAAAAACCCACAAATAGCAGGAGCTACAGGAACAATAATACAAGGGGCAATAGAAGCTTCCAATGTAGATATAGCAGAAGAATTTACAGAAATGATAATAGCAAGTAGGTTTTTTTTAGTAAACAGTAAAACAACCTCGAAATCATACGCGCTGCATATCGTCGGCAGCGTCAGATGTGTATAAGAGACAGCAGATGATGCAGAGATTGGAAAAGCTTATGATATGGGGGTAACGGCAATATTTCCGATTAACAGGC
>NZ_FBWL01000049.1 GCF_001517425.1 Clostridium sp. C105KSO13
CATCTATGACGGCGTTACGAAGAAGATAAGGGCATACCTTTGCCTGCTGCATTCGTTTTGATAGGTTCATCTTTGGATAAATTGGAAAGATGTCCATTTCATTCATGTAGCGACGTGCCTTGCGGCGACCTACAAGGTATCCACGTGCTTTGAGCTGTGCAGACATTTGTCTTGTACCCCAGGTCGGATTTTCGGTGTGAAGATGATCAATAATCTCTTTACACGTCAATTCTTCTTCTGATACTGGATTGCCCTTGTAATAAATGCTTGTGCGATTGATATCAAGAAGCTTTGCACCAACAGAAGCAGGTATTTCTTTAGTCGTCAAAAGGTTTTGGACTAAACTTACTCTCGTAGTCAGGTCCACAAAGTTCTTCAGATTTTTTTTTCAGCCAGTCAACCTGCATGGTTAACTGACCAACCTTTTTGGCATACTCCGCTTTCTCCTTGCGTTCTTCGGCAAGCTTGTCTTTGAAGTTTTCCTCACGTTTGTCGTCGAATATTGCAGAAGCATTGTTAAGGAATTCTTTTTTCCAGTTGCGGAGTAGATTTGGCTGGATATTATTTTCAGTTGCTAAGGTATTGAGATCTTTCTCGCCCTTAAGCAGCTCGATTACAAGGTCTGATTTAAATTTAGCACTAAAGTTTCTTCTTTGTCTGGACATAGCAATGAATCCTTTCTTTCATACTGGTTTTAGTATATCAGATTCATTAAAATCTGTCCGAAAAAGTGTCTTAAATTATGAGACCATTATA
>NZ_FBWL01000050.1 GCF_001517425.1 Clostridium sp. C105KSO13
GTAATACTATAGATAGAAATAAAATTCGACAATGGAATTTCGAGTTAAATCGACATCAAAACCAATACATATTTAATTCAAATCAGGCAGTTCCTGACTTGCCAGACACAGAAAAATTTACGCCCTCTAGCAGACCTTCTCATAGGTCTGCTTGGTTACCGTTGATAATAAAGGGATTGTGGCGTCAATAGGACGCTTTGCGTCGGCGTTAGCCCCTGCTATTGACACCACAAGTTCTTTATTATACCTGGCCGCTGGCACCGCATCGCTGACCGCCAGTTACCGCAAATTGCAGTGGAGGACCTGCCGAGTTGTTAGGCGAGGTACCTGGTGGATTATTTGCATTTCTAAAAAATTGTTGTATAGAAACGGCACTTGGCAAAATCAATGTTTCCAAAAAAGTAATCGTTTTTACTTTCTTTAAAAAATATTTGTTTTCCATTTCCTCAGCGTCTACTAAAACGCAACCCAAAACGTTCTGATTTTTATCAGTATATTTTTTATCAACACACTTCATGTTTTTTTAATCTGATTTACTGGTTCGAATTTTTGTTCAAATATCGAATTATAAAAACAATATAAAGCCTCAAACTTTAGGTTGCTGCAATACTGTCTAAAAATCTTAAACTGATCTTTCATCACACCTTTTACTTTAACCTTATGTGTAAGTTGCCTATACCTATTCTGCAAAATATCTTTGTTACCTGGATACATCTTTTTTGCTTGAATCAGATACCTTTTAGTTTGGGAATGTTCTTTAATAACTAAATAAAAATCCGCTCCGGTTGTTCGCTCTGGTTTTCCCGTATTTCCTTTGCATGTGGTATTTTCTCCGTTTCTTTTATCCAATTCCAAATTGTTTTTGATTCTTTTTCTGCTATATCCTAGCTTTCATGTTCTGCTTCCTTAATATATCCTTTTGTATTTTTAAAATAATCAGTATACAAGAAAGACTCAGCCCCGGAAGTTCCAATAAACCTTGTTTAACAGAATCTAAATATTCCGCTTTACATTGCGAAACTTTCGGAGGATTCTGTGTAAAGTTTTACCATCGAAACTCATTCGGATTGTCCTTTCTCCATATGATATCCACACCATTTCGACTTCCTGTTTCTGTTTTTCCATACCCTTCCGGCAAACCTTTTGCCGCCAGCCAGTTTGTGCCGGCCATGATCTCTGACATTTTGTTCACTTTATTTTTCAAATGTTCATAACATTGCCTGGCATAGGCATCCCAATCCGGAGGAAATTCTGAAAACGGCCGGCCACTCCTAAAATACTGCTCGGTGCAATATGACACATAAAAATCCCACTCTGTCTTCGTTTCTAAATTCTGAACCATCTCACCGGTATTATACAGCAGCTGTTTGTGATACCTTGCTGTTATCTCCCGGTATATGTCCTCAAAAGTAATGGTGTAAGATGCACCGTGGATAATCCAAAGTCCGAAATTATATTTCATATCTACACGGAAAAGGCGGCTGCGCCAGTGCAGCAGTTCTTCATGTCCATTCTCCCACCCGATCGCTTGAGCGATTTCCCTATAACTCATACCATCCCTGTAATAATAGTGCAGGATTTCCGGGGTGACAGGAATATGTACTTTATTTTTTCCTTTTGTCCAACAGCCAAGTTCACCAGTCGCTGTCAGGATTGCCTCTACACCTTGCTTCTGATCCACAGTAAGG
>NZ_FBWL01000051.1 GCF_001517425.1 Clostridium sp. C105KSO13
GTAATAATAGTGCAGGATTTCCGGGGTGACAGGAATATGTACTTTATTTTTTCCTTTTGTCCAACAGCCAAGTTCACCAGTCGCTGTCAGGATTGCCTCTACACCTTGCTTCTGATCCACAGTAAGGTCTCGATAATCCAAGTCTGAATTATAATTCTTATTAAAATCAATATCTTCCAGCAGCTCTGCCGGATATTCCATCTTGCGCCGCACAAATGTCCTTGGTGTATAAATTTTTTTATTTTCCTGTTTGCTTTGATTGAATTCTTCACGCTGCCTTAGCTCTTTGACTGCCGCACAATTCTCCTCAATCAATCCTTTTTCCAACATGTAAGTGACCAGCAGCTTTGCGGATTTTTCTGCAATGCCCATTATATGTCCATACCAATCTGGCTTCTGCATTGCAGCTTGAAGTTCACCGATGGTATTAATTCCGACTGTACTCAGCCGTTCACTGATTCTATAAGGCAGACCCATACTGAAGCAGCTCCTATTCAGCCTATCAGCCGGTTCTGTCTTCACATGTTTTGACAACATACTCTCTTTTACTTCAGAAATCTGCTTTTCTATATCCATCTTGCATTTTTCATATCCGTATACATACCATTCGATTCTCGCCGGATGCTTTAACTTACGAATAGCTTTAGCATGAATCTGACCTGCCCGTCCTCCTGAAAGTCCCATATGTTCTCCGATTAATTTGAACGTTAAGCCTTCCTTGTATCGCAGATGTAACACTTCCTGCTCATTCTCCTTCAACTGCCTGATAGTAAATTCCAATCCG
>NZ_FBWL01000052.1 GCF_001517425.1 Clostridium sp. C105KSO13
ACTATTGCCAACGCACATCACGCTAGATGTGTGTCGCTGATTCCCATTCCCGTGGGAAGAGGCATGTTGGTTATGCTTTTAAGAGCGTATGGTGGATGCCTTGGCACTAAGAGCCGATGAAAGACGTGACAAGCTGCGATAAGCTTCGGGGAGGGGCAAATACCCATCGATCCGGAGATTTCTGAATGGGGAAACCCACTAAAGCAAACCTTTAGTATCCTTAACCCAATCCATAAGTTAAGGAGGGGAACCCGGTGAACTGAAACATCTAAGTAGCCGGAGGAAGAGAAAACAACATGTGATTCCGGAAGTAGCGGCGAGCGAAACCGGAAGAGCCCAAACCAGGGTGCGTGCACCCTGGGGTTCGGACCGTATAATTGATTCATGACAGATAGCAGAATGGTTTTGGGAAAGCCAGCCAGAGAGGGTGAAAGCCCCGTAGGCAAAATCTGAAATGACATGGCGGTATCCAGAGTACCACGAGACACGAGAAACCTTGTGGGAATATGCGGGGACCACCCCGTAAGGCTAAATACTACTTAGTGACCGATAGCGCATAGTACTGTGAAGGAAAGGTGAAAAGGACCCCGGGAGGGGAGTGAAAGAGAACCTGAAACCATATGTTTACAAGCTGTGG
>NZ_FBWL01000053.1 GCF_001517425.1 Clostridium sp. C105KSO13
ACGTCTTTCATCGGCTCTTAGTGCCAAGGCATCCACCATACGCTCTTAAAAGCATAACCAACATGCCTCTTCCCACGGGAATGGGAATCAGCGACACACATCTAGCGTGATGTGCGTTGGCAATAGTTAAATAAATCAATTATTTTACTTCGTTTTCTTCGAATCAGTTAATGTTTATAACATTACCTCGGATGTCTTGATTAAAATATTTTTAATCTTGTTACATTACTGCTTATCAGTTGTAATGTAACACTTTCTTTGTATGCAGTTTTCAAGGTACACTATGATTCTTTGCAGAACCAAGTGGAGAATACGAGATTCGAACTCGTGACCTCCTGCTTGCAAGGCAGGCGCTCTCCCAACTGAGCTAATCCCCCATGTATATTTTCATATCTAATTTATTAATTGATATGGGCTTAAGTGGACTCGAACCACCGACCTCACGCTTATCAGGCGTGCGCTCTAACCAGCTGAGCTATAAGCCCATATTTCAAATTTGGCGGCCACCTGCTCTCCCACACCGTCACCAGTGCAGTACCATCGGCCGTCTGGGGCTTAACCATCGTGTTCGGGATGGGTACGGGTGTTTCCCCCAGGCGCATCGCCACCAAAAGATTTTGTTATCGGAGTCACTGATTTAATAGCATCCAGTGGTACTCCGCGAGTGCGGGCTTTCGTCTATCTCGACTCCGCTTGCTCTCATTGATAACTAAACAATAGACATCAAACTCTTTACTTCTTTCTTCCTTAGAAAGGAGGTGATCCAGCCGCACCTTCCGATACGGCTACCTTGTTACGACTTCACCCCAGTTATCGGTCCCGCCTTCGGCAGCTCCCTCCTTACGGTTGGGTCACTGACTTCGGGCGTTACCGACTTCCATGGTGTGACGGGCGGTG
>NZ_FBWL01000054.1 GCF_001517425.1 Clostridium sp. C105KSO13
GGTGGTAAAAGCCAAATGGAACCAGTAGTTGAACCAAGTAGTAATAATTTAGATAGTATGAAAAAGGCGGAGTGTAAAAAAGTAGTATATTTAGTTTCAAGCAGAAGACGGCATACGAGATTTCTACCTGTTCGTGGGCTCGGAGATGTATATAAGAGACAGATATAATACTCAGCGTCTACTACAACTAATGGTTTTTTGCCATTCTTTTTCATGACGACAATTGGTTCATAGTCGCCAGAGTTAGTAGCCTGTCTCTTATACACATCTGACGCTGCCGACGATATGCAGTGTGTAGATCTTGTTGGGTGCCGTATCCTTGACACTTATAAACATGTACCAGCACCAGTTGATCTGAGCGAACATGAAGATGGTCGAGAGTACTACAAGATGGAGGAAGTGTTTGTGATACC
>NZ_FBWL01000055.1 GCF_001517425.1 Clostridium sp. C105KSO13
ATTCCTGTTCTTTGTTTGAAGGTACACGAACCAGAGCCTCATAGTAGGTGCTTCTCGCGAATTTCAAGGCTTTACACATCTGCTTGACAGTGTAGTATTTAAGATTGTTGTTGATAAAGGACACGTATTCGGCTATCGATCCTTTGCGAATATGGCTGTAGCTTTTTTTAATATTTCGTTCTCAATTTCAAGGTCTTTCATTTTCTTTTGAAGTGCTTTGTATTCCTTCAAAGAAATCGTTTCTTCTTCGGAAACCTTGATTGGGCTAAGATTCTTTACCCAAGTAGAGATTGTGCCTTTTGGAACGCCATATTCGCTTGATAACTCGGTCATTTTCTTTGTGCCAGAATTATATAGATCTACGATCTGCTGTTTGAATTCTGGAGTATAGGATTTTTGATTTTTTGCCATTGGTTGAACTCTCCTTTTTGATTATTATAGATTGTTCAACTTTTCGTGTCCACACTTATATACTAGCACCATCCAGCCTCCATCTTGAACATGTATATACGTTATGTCAGTAACCCATTTTTGATTTATTGTTGTAGCATTAAAATCACGATTTAGTATGTTTTCCTTATCATCAGGAACCTTACCCTGATTATTTTGATACTTATATTTGCGTACTACAACACTGCG
>NZ_FBWL01000056.1 GCF_001517425.1 Clostridium sp. C105KSO13
GTGTGATACTTCCATATCGCTGTGTCTCACACCTTAAAAAGTGACACATTAACGGATACGCTTTTTTTTTTTTTTTTTTTAAGGATCTGGCGCCCACCGAGATATACACACTGCATATCGTCGGCAGCGTCAGATGTGTATAAGAGACAGTTTTAATACTATTTTTACAATCTTAACTAATTTTGCTTAACATGAAATATCTCCTTATATAACTAATATACTATATTTAAGGAGTGTGATTACTTATATGCTGTCTCTTATACACATCTCCGAGCCCACGAGCTAAGGCGAATCTCGTATGCCGTCTTCTGCTTGAAAAAAAAAAAACATCAAACGATGGAACCATCAGACCTTTTCATGACATTTTACTCATTTTCAATCAGCTATTAACAAATGTACGT
>NZ_FBWL01000057.1 GCF_001517425.1 Clostridium sp. C105KSO13
TATAGTGGCTCAGTTGTCAAGACAAAAATTTAAGATTTTTATAATGAACTGATATGGTTGATAAGTGACAAGGAACAGGGGGAGAATAGTGGAACACTCTCCAGATCCAAATATGCATTAAGCTACATATGGCAATAGCATTGCCGGATAGTAGCATTCAGCCGGTATTTGATAATCAAGTGCAGAATGACGTCGTTCAAAGTTATAAGTGTGGATATATCGCCCAATAGCGGATCTGGCTTCCTTGATGTTATTGTACTGTGTCAGATAAGCTTCCTCATACTTGAAGCTGCGGAACCATCGCTCAATCATGATGTTATCAGCCCATCTGCTCTTACCGTCCATGCTCTGTCGAATTCCGTTTTGTTTTACGAAGTCAATGTATTGTTGGCTTGTAAACTGGCAGCCCTGATCTGAATTCAGGATTTGCGGCTTAGCCACTTTGAAGGCCTTTTTCAAGGCGTTGATAACCATTCTGGTATCAAGAGTATCATCGACTTCCCAGCCAACAATACAGCGGCTGTGCCAGTCAATTATAGCAGTCAGATACAAGAATCCGTGTCTGATCGGAATATATGTAATGTCAATAGACCATGCCTGATTTGGCGCATCTATGACG
>NZ_FBWL01000058.1 GCF_001517425.1 Clostridium sp. C105KSO13
GGCAGGGAGTCAAAGTTCGTCTATTGTTGGTGGTCCTGCGAGTGATGCGACGATGAAGGGTGGATCTTTCGGTGGTTTCGGGAGAATATATTTTGTTAAAGATCAGGCGCCCCCCGAGATCTACACACTGCATATCGTCGGCAGCGTCAGATGTGTATAAGAGACAGTGATAAGGGAAGCCATCTTATTACTGATACCAGAATTTTTAGTAAGGTAATCGGTTTTCATGGATTGTACTGCCAGATTAAGACCTGTCTCTTATACACATCTCCGAGCCCACGAGACCTCTCTACATCTCGTATGCCGTCTTCTGCTTGAAAAAAAAACAATACAACACCCTTATCAGCCTTTGGCTGTTGTTTTCTTTCTCAAATCTATCCCCCCCCTCTCTTTTCGCTGTCTTCACCATCAGACTCTC
>NZ_FBWL01000059.1 GCF_001517425.1 Clostridium sp. C105KSO13
ATTTAGTTAAAAAATGCTCCGCGGATCAACCACGGAGTGCTATAAGCAAAAGTGCTGGATTTTATTTGCCAAAAAACGCTGGAAAATAATTTCCACTTTTTGCTGGAAAGTACTTGCCGTTTACAACTTCTTAAATTGCTATCTTCATCATATAAAATATTGTCTAATTCTACCTGGTCTGATGGGATGTCTGCTACCATCATTTCGCTTTTAGCATAAAATGTGCTTAAACCTTCTGAAATATTTAAAAGGTTATCTCCCATGGTAATAAAACCGTTTGCCATTTCCTTCATTTCATCTGGACGAATGCTATTGCTGTTGGCAAATGTATCTTTCATTGAAGAAGTTTCATTTGATAGCTTATTACTTACATTATTCAGCGCGTTCGCTGTATTGTCTGCACCTGTTTTTATATTCGATGTCTTTTCAGCCATAGTACTGATACCCTGAGAGCTTTTATAGATATTCCCTGATATCGTACTTAATTTAATTTTTAATTCTTGGTTTTCTCCAACCATATTGCTTAATTGAGTTAATTGACCAGATACCTCCTCTAGCCCACTGGCGATTGAATATAGACCACCTTGTAATTCCTTTGCACCATTAGCCATATTCTTCTGACCATTGATAAGTTTATTAAAAGCATCGGTTGAACTAGAAAGATTCTCTAACTTATTTTCTATTTCAGCTGTATCCATCAGTTCTTTAGCACTCAATTCCGATCCGATATCTTTCATCTTGGTTCCCATTTCTTCTAATCCATCGCTTAAAGTAAGTACTTGCTCTTTTATCTTAGTACCCTGTGTTTCCGTCATTTGATGTACAATACTAGCCGGGCTCATAAATGAGAAAATATTCTCGTCATATTGGAACCGTTTTTCAACATTCCATATTCTTCTAATGTTTTCAACAGATAGTAAATTGCCTTCTGTTTTATCTGTAAAAAGAACTAGAATAGATTCCCCACCAAATGTATTTTCCATCTTTTGATTCGATATATATACTGGATTATCATCTTGAACCAATGTTTCATTACCGGTTGCCATTTCTATTTTTGTTGCGCCAAATATTAACATAGAAAATAGCAGAATTGAAATAAGTAATACTTTGAACGGATATCTTTCAATTATACTGCCTAACCAATTAAATACTTTATTCATGGAAATGTACCTAACCTTTCTAATTTTTTATTTCATCTAATAGAATTGATGTCACCTTGCTCACGTATTTTTTTATACTTGTTTCATTGTCCTCTGGCATATACAAAAAAGATAGTATGGAACCCATTAATAATCTTAACGTAAAGTCTTCATTATCAAGCTTTATCCCAGTTTGACTTAACATACTTTTCATTAATTGAATTGTCTTCTCAATGAAACTTTCACTACCTAATTCTTTTAGCAATGCGGCCTCCTTTAAAATTAGCTTAATGACCTCGCGATGCATAGAAATATAACTTATTCTTTCAGTTAACATATATTCTACTTTTTCAGCCATGCTATAACTTTTAGAAGTATCCAATGCCTTCTTTAAAGAACCAAACAAGATGGGCTCAATCCCTTCTAAAAAGATTTCCTTCTTAGACGAAAAGTAGCGAAACAATGTTACTTCAGATATACCTGCAGCTTTAGCAATTTCCAATGTCGTACTATTACTAAACCCCTTCGCTATAAAAACATCCATAGCAGCATCCAATATTTGAACCCTTCGTTCTTCTTTACTCAATCTTTTGTCTGCTTCCAATTGCACATCCTCCTATCGTTATGTAAGTACTTACTTACATACATTACAATATTTTATTTTAACTGTCAAGTAATTCTTCTATAAATTTTTTAACTTTATTCCATTTAAAAATAACGGACATCTCGTATCCGCTTTTTCAAAAATATTTTGAACTTTTATAATGGGTCTGCACCATGTTCCTGTAAAAAAACAAAGGATGCATAGGATGCCCTGCTTTTATGTTTCGCTTTGCTGGACTATATGAGTGATAATTACTCATAAAAATGGCTTACCCTTTGAAGTAAGCCATTTATTTTTTTATTCAGATTAAAAGAATTCTGGATTGTGGCATTTAAATTGAAAAATTCAAGCTATATAAATAGTTTAGGAATTATGGGAATACTAATTGGTGAAAGGAGATGTTTGTGTATGTATCTAAAATATTCAACGGGGTTCTTAATAGCATCACTTATCCAAGCAGGAGGGCGTAAATTTTTCTGTGTCTGGCAAGTCAGGAACTGCCTGATTTGAATTAAATATGTATTGGTTTTGATGTCGGTTTAATTCGAAATTCTATTGTCGAATTTTATTTCTATCTATAGTATTACCGCATCTGAAAATTTTATACCTTTTTTCGAAAAAATTTCATAGCAAATAAGACATCTATATTTGTTTTTCATGGGCTCTGCCCACACCCGGCCT
>NZ_FBWL01000060.1 GCF_001517425.1 Clostridium sp. C105KSO13
CTATTTTCCGGCGGTTCTTACTTTTAGAACCGCTATCTTTATGTTTCACAAAACTATAGAAATGTTACATTTCCCACAAACCCGGGCTCATAATGGTATAATTCATCTCTGAACCTTTAATCTGGCTTCCCATGTAACTTTCTATAAAATCAAAATATCCATCTGATCCCGATTGCTTTTCCCAAGTATCTATTGAATCCTTTATTCTTAAAAGGCACATGACTGGAAGTTTATAATAGCCTTTTAGCATGTCCTGTGTTTTTTTATCTGTTTCCTTCTGCTGTACTATAAGTTCCATTATCTTTTCATTCGTATAAGGGTCGAATGCCATGAGAAGTGCTTTTTCAAGCTTTTCATTGTCTTCATTCCTGAATTTTTCTGTATCTATCATTTCTCCATTATATTTTCCCTTTACGTAAAATAATACCAGTGCAATCGCTTCCCTTAAGCGTCTGCTGTTTGATAATGGAAATTCTCTATGTATTTTTAATACATTTCCTTCCAGCGGTAACAGAAGCATGGAATATACCTCTTCTTCTCCCTTTCGAATCTTTCCGAATTCTTTTTCCATTTGTGAATAGATTTTTTCAAACTGATATAACTGCATATTCTTTCCCTTCGTTTTCTATGTTTTTGGCGCAAGTTTTTTCAAAAAAAACTTGACAGGATAGTTAAAATATGTTGCGCGAGCCTTGATTATAAATACATTTCAAGGAGGCTCCCTATGGCTCAAAATTTTTTATCTGACTTAAAAAAGACTCTCGACAACTGTATTGCAGAACTGGATGAAATTCATTTCATGTTCTGTAAAAATCCGGAAAGTGATTTTACCAGAAACCGAAAACTTACTTTCCATGATTATATTCAGTTTATGCTTCAGATGCAGAGCAAATCTGTTTCCAATGAGATACTGGATTTCTTTGAACATTCACTTTCTGCTCCCTCAAAATCTGCCTTTACACAACAACGATACAAACTTCAGCCGGAAGGATGGGATTTCCTGTTCCATATCTTTGTTGAGCAATGCCGCTTTTTGTCAGACAAGCTGTATCAGGGGTATCGGCTTCTTGCCTGCGATGGTTCTGATGT
>NZ_FBWL01000061.1 GCF_001517425.1 Clostridium sp. C105KSO13
GGGACGTATTGTAAAGAAGGCTGCCTATGTTGCGCTTGGAGTTCAGTTGGATGGAACCAAGGACATCCTGAGCATTACAGTCGGTGCAAATGAATCCTCAAAATTTTGGTTGGGAATGCTTAACAACCTGAAGAACAGAGGGCTCAAGGACGTCCTATTCTTCTGTGTGGATGGCTTGCCAGGCTTTAAGGAGGCAATTGCAGCCGTATATCCGCAGGCAGTGGTACAGAGATGCATTATCCATATGCTGCGTAACTCTTTCCAGTACCTGTCTTATAAGGATCGCAAGAAATTTGCCGCCGATTTTAAAGCTGTATATAAGGCTCCAACGGAAGAATCCGCGTTACAAGCCCTTGCAGAAGTAAAGGAAACATGGGGGA
>NZ_FBWL01000062.1 GCF_001517425.1 Clostridium sp. C105KSO13
GAGTAATTGGGGTCATGTAGTGAGTATGGGGTATAAGTGGGGGGGATGGTGTGGGAGGTGGGATATGTGGTTGGGTGTGGGGGAGGGGGAAGAGGGGAGGTGGGTTGGTGGGTTTTTTTTTTTCAAGCAGAAGACGGCATACGAGATGTAGAGAGGTCTCGTGGGCTCGGAGATGTGTATAAGAGACAGTTGTTAGGATGTGTGGCAGCACTTCAGAATGCGGGAAATAAAGATATAGTGGTAATGGGGACTGATATGAGCGTAGAGCTTGCAAAGCTGTCTCTTATACACATCTGACGCTGCCGACGATATGCAGTGTGTTGATCTTGGTGGTCGCCGTATTCTTTACAAAAAAAAAGCGATATAACAGGCAAAGTAGTCGAGATGTCCAAACAGAAAATAAGCGAGACAGGTAAAAAGAATTAAGAGCGAGCAAACG
>NZ_FBWL01000063.1 GCF_001517425.1 Clostridium sp. C105KSO13
TCAACACCCTCTAATATCATTTTCTCTGCTTTCTTTTGCTTTGAACTTTTTCCATCTTTAATAGTTTTACAGTAATCATTGTTGCCAAGAATTAAATAGTCTGTTTTCTTTGTTACCCCATCACCAGGAATACCACCTAAATCCGCTACAAGTTGCATTGCTTCTTTTCTTTGCATTTTCTCTAGTGTTCCTGTAAACGCACACACTTTTCCAAACAACGGATGACCTTCATTAAATTCTTTCTTTTCAGTCGAGATATCTTTTGCACTGATTCCGTTGTGCCTGTGACTTAGTTTGTAACTATGTATGAAATCCTCAAGTGCCACACCACTTGCTTTAATTTCGTTTTTCAAATTCTCAAGGCATTCATTGCACATTAAGCAGTCTGCTTCTGCTCTATGTGCACCATCTATTGAAATTCCAAAAAATTTAGCAATATCTTTCTGTCTATGATGAGATAATTCCGGCAATACTTTTTTTGCGATTCTCATTACATCAACAAAATCATTTGATAACTTTTCACCACAACATTCCAGCAAATTATCATATAGGAAATTAATATCGAAGTTCACATTATATCCAACAATAATCTCATCACCTATAAATTCTTTAAAATCCGCAATACAATCTGCAATTTTAGGAGCCGTTGCAACCATTTCATTTGTAATTCCAGTTAGTTCTGTAATATATTTGTCAATTTCATATTCTGGTTTAACCAATGTTGAAAATACATCTGCCTTCTCTCCAGACTTATATTTGATTGCTGCAATTTCAATGATTTCATCATATTGTGGTGATAAACCTGTGGTTTCAACATCTACTACCACATAATCATCTGGAAAAACAATACTACTTTTCCCTTTACTTTCTCTTACTGATTTTATTGCCGTTTCACCAACTGAAATTTGTGGCTTTCCATTTTCATCAATTGTTACTGAAATACTAATTGCCATCTTTTATCCCCAACCTTCTGTACAAATCGACTTAACTTTCAATCTTCTTCATCTTTAAGATGTTCTGCTCTAATCTTTATATTATCATCTCAATCTCAAATTCAATGAGACTGAATGCACTTGTGATGAGACTAACAATGAAACTTTCATAGAATTTTCATTGTTAGTCTGTAAAACCAACCAGTATACACTCCCAGTCTCAAATCCACGCTGAGACTAATGAGACTATAATGAGACTACCGATACTCTTGTTGAGACTAATACTTCCATCCCCCAGTTTTCTTATCATACACTGCTCCTGTGATCTTCCTAATCTTCGCATAATCTCTAAATACAGTAGCTCTTGATATAGAAAGTTCTGCCATGACTTCTTCAACTGAAAGAGTGTTATTCTTTTGAATCATATCAAATATCGCTTTTTCTCTTTCAGATAATTTATCTTTTTCTTTTGCCTCATTTGCAGCTTCCACATTCAAT
>NZ_FBWL01000064.1 GCF_001517425.1 Clostridium sp. C105KSO13
TCCATGCCTGAATAGACGCCAGGTACGGGGCAATATCTGTCTCTTATACACATCTCCGAGCCCACGAGACCTCTCTACATCTCGCATGCCGTCTTCTGCTTGAAAAAAAAAATACTAAGCCTATTTGGTGAAGGAGGTGCACATCTATATGAGAAAAGCTATAGAAATTAAATCAGAAGTTGTTTCTGAGATAGTTGAAAAGTTACAAAAATCTTCTGCTGCTGTTGTTGTAGATTACAAAGGATTAACAGTTGAAGAAGTAACTGAGTTAAGATTTTTTTTCAAGCAGAAGACGGCATACGAGATGCTCAGGAGTCTCGTGGGCTCGGAGATGTGTATAAGAGACATCCCCAACAATGCGGTAATAGGTCTTGTATCCAC
>NZ_FBWL01000065.1 GCF_001517425.1 Clostridium sp. C105KSO13
CATCGAAGTTCTGCCGCAGAGTAGCGGTTAATCCGTCCAGCCTTGTCATCGGACTGGAGGTTGTGAGAACGAATGTTGATGAATCGTCTAATCCCTGTACCCTATGCTTTTTTTTTTTAAAGGTTACGGCGCCCCCGGAGATCTACACACTGCATATCGTCGGCAGCGTCAGATGTGTATAAGAGACAGCACATGGGGCATGGCATTTTCTACAGTTGTTGGAAGGTTGATGATGGCGTTATGTTTTCCGTCAGGCTTCCATATGTCAAGAACTGTGTGACGGACATCCAGTACATAGTTTACTTCGGTTCCCGGAAAGCTTTCCGTACTGTACTGAAAAGTAAAAACCCCATCGGTCTCTTCTGATATCTTTTTTAGCAGTTTTGCGCCATCAACAGC
>NZ_FBWL01000066.1 GCF_001517425.1 Clostridium sp. C105KSO13
GATATTAGGTAAGAAATGCTTATTACAAAAGCAGGTAACTTCGGGTCGTTTGAAAGTTTTTTTTTCAAGCAGAAGACGGCATACGAGATCTAGTACGGCTCGTGGGCTCGGAGATGTGTATAAGAGACAGGTATAGATACTTATGATAAGGCTATGATGAAGAGATTGTATAAAGAAATTGGAGTTGAATTTAAGGATGAACATATGTTTTTTTGCAGAGCAAAAGTATTTAGAAGAGGACTATATAAAGTCTGTCTCTTATACACATCTGACGCTGCCGACGATATGCAGTGTGTAGATCTTGGTGGTCGCCGTATCCTTATAAAAAAAAAATTTAAGTTTTTCTGTTTTGTTTCATTCACACCTGCTATCCCCCGAATT
>NZ_FBWL01000067.1 GCF_001517425.1 Clostridium sp. C105KSO13
TCTGAATCATCCAGAGATACTGGATAAATACCTGCCCTGGTCAAAAGAATTACCAGAAGAATGTAGGTTGATTCATAAGCATAAAAAATGCCTCAAGAAATGATAGGCTTAGTATAGCAGCATTGCGATAGAATTACACGACGCCATCTTTTGAAGCACTTACACATGGGATACCAGCCTCTTCAAGATCTCGCTGTATCTTAATAGCACCATAACGCCCCTTAGATCTGTTATAGTAAAATTGAACTTCATCACTAAATTTGTTGTAGTCAATTTCTCTTTGAGATGTAACATGATTGATTACAGCATAATAAGTACTGCGAGGAAACTTAAGTACCTTGCACATTTGTTTCACAGTATAATTATCAAGATTCGCTTGAATAAAGGACACGTACTCAGCTATTGATTTTTGGCAAATATGGCGGTAGCTTTTTTTAATATTTCATTCTCTATCTCTAGTTCCTTCATTTTCTTTTGAAGAGCCTTATACTCTTTCATAGAAATGGTTTCTGTTTCTGAAACCTGTACTGGAGAAAGAAGTTTTACCCAGGTAGAGATTGTGCCTTTTGGAACGCCATATTCGTTAGATAATTCTGTGATACCTTTACCAGCTTTATTACGCAGATCTACAATCTGCTGCTTGAATTCAGGGGTATAGGATTTTTGATTTTTTGCCATGATTGAACACTCCTTTATTATATTATAGAATGTTCAACTTTCCGTGTCCATAGTTATATACTAACACCAATAAGAGCTGCAGCTTATTGTCGATATCTTTTAATTGTGGACCTATGTCAATACATTGGACACAAAAAGTTGAACTTTTTTTATGCAACCTGAATAGCTTCATCCTCCATTTGCTGAGGTGTTTTATATCCAAGTGCACTGTGAATCCTCTGGCGATTATACCAGGATTCTATATACTCAAAGAGTGCCTTACGACATTCTTCAAAGTCTTGGTAAGTGTTAAGATAGATTTCTTCTTTCT
>NZ_FBWL01000068.1 GCF_001517425.1 Clostridium sp. C105KSO13
GGAATAGAATGGAAGATAAATAATCTTTTTTTTTTTATAATCATGCGACGCCCTCCGAAATCTACACACTGCATATCGTCGGCAGCGTCAGATGTGTATAAGAGACAGGTGTCAGTGTAAACAACGTAAAAATAGAAGACATTCAAGAAATAGGTATTAATAATAAGGGGCTTGGTTTCAATCTTATGATGAACCTTTCAGTTGATAATTGTGGATACTGTGGATTTAAGTTTGACAAGATGGCTCATAGCCTGTCTCTTATACACATCTCCGAGCCCACGAGCTAAGGCGAATCTCGTATGCCGTCTTCTGCTTGAAAAAAAAAAATGTGCTAAATATTTTGACTACATTCATGTTCATTTTTACCTTCATGTATCTAATCTTCCTTATTCACACTCTTCTATTTAACTTCATTTTACATCAACCATTTCAATTTTCTCACAAACTCT
>NZ_FBWL01000069.1 GCF_001517425.1 Clostridium sp. C105KSO13
GGGTATAGTTATGGCATTAGCAGCAGCATCATGAACAGCTGGTGCTGTTATAGCATCATATACTTTACGTGATGCTATAATAAATGGTGGGTTTTTTTTTTTTTCAAGCAGAAGACGGCATACGAGATGTAGAGAGGTCTCGTGGGCTCGGAGATGTGTATAAGAGACAGACTTAGGGTAATTTTACATATAGCACAAATAAAAAAGGAATAGCTATTAGCTATTCCTTTTTTATTTGTGCTATATTTGGTCTGTCTCTTATACACATCTGACGCTGCCGACGATATGCAGTGTGTAGATCTCGGTGGTCGCCCCGCTTATAAAAAAAAACTTCTAATTTTCAATTATTTCTCATTTTTTATTCTATCTACATCCTGTCACTCATCTATCATTTACCCTCCCATCCACACCTGCTGGTGCG
>NZ_FBWL01000070.1 GCF_001517425.1 Clostridium sp. C105KSO13
GGTCAAAAGAATTACCAGAAGAATGTAGGTTGATTCATAAGCATAAAAAATGCCTCAAGAAATGATAGGCTTAGTATAGCAGCATTGCGATAGAATTACACGACGCCATCTTTTGAAGCACTTACACTATTTTACTTTATATTATCACATCTATACCAACAACAATCCATCTAAATCCAAAATCTCAATCTTTCTACCTGATTTTTGTTTTATATATCCTTCATTTTCAAGGTCAGCTAACTTTCTACTAATAGTTTCTGGAGTAGTTCCTAGATAAGAGGCTAAATCCTTTTTACTCATTGGCAATTCAATTTCCATTGGACCATCTCCGCTTTCCATGCATTCTGCAAGAAACAGTGCTAATCTAGTATCTACCTTCTCTGTGGCAAATCTAGTTGTTTGTTTTTCTGATGTTTCTAATCGGTTAGAGAATTCCGATAAAATCTTCAAAGATATAGTAGGGTACTTTAATAAAAATTCTTGCAAATCATTTCTACTAATCATACATACATCGGTATCACTCATTGCTTCTGCATATGCTTCCTGAATTGATTCGCGAAACAAGGCAAGCTCTCCAGTGAAATCGCCTGGATTTAATATTCTCACTAATTGTTCTTTTCCTGATTCAGACAAACGGTAAATTCGAATTTTCCCTTTACTTACAATATATAACAAGTCGGATATATCTCCCTCTCGGTAAATTACTTCACCCTTTTTAAAAGAGGTCGATTTCGTTACTTTCATAATTTCCTCCATCTGTTCTCCTTCTAAATGATTAAAGATCGGAACTACAGTGATACATGAAGCGTGTGAAGCTGACTCATGTCCTTGATGATGAGTGTGAGTAACATCGTGATACCCTTGTTTTTCTATATATTGATTTTTAATTTCATGCATCAAATCCTTTTTTTTCATTTGAATGCCCCTTTCATATTCTCTCTTAAGGTCTCTTTAGCTTTTTCCAAGTACCCACGAGTCCAGTAAATGCAGGTAAACTTATCCGGATGAATAATTGCGTTATCATCATAGTCAGGATTTTCCAGTGTACTTTTTAGACGTCCTATTTCTTGCTTAAGTCCTCGGATGGCGGTCATTATTTCTTCCTTTGTCTTTCCTTTGAGATACTCTTCATAGTAACTTTCCGGACTAATCATTATATTAGACCGCCTCCTTTACTCGTTACCCGTCTTTATTTCATTGCCATCAGGCAATATAAAAGCCTGCTCAAACTTGACACCAAGAACATCAGCAATGGCTTTCAACTCATCCAAGGTTACCGTTTCCCGTTTTAATTTCTTATTGAAATTCTGTGGAGTCTGGCCAATACGTCTAGCAAGTTCAGAAACGCTTATATTCATTTGCTCACACAGTTCTTTAATCATTTCTGCCGTAGTCATACAGCACCTCCAAGTTTACGCTAAGAATATTATAAACCATTTGGTTGATAAATACAATAGTTATTAAAATATTATTATAATCAGCAAGCAAAAAAAACCCACAACTCTACTGTAGAGTCATGGGCTATTTACTTTGGGTTTTCATATTTCCATTTCGATTCCAGATTTGAATGCTATGACGAAGTGGTCTTCATACACAGTAACGTTCTGGATTATTTTCCTTACAAGTTTATCGTCATATTCTAAGGTGCGGAATTTGTTCTTGCGGATAAATTCAATCAGCTCATTGATTCGCTCGTTCTCGCTACTGAGGGAGGCATCTTCTACTAAAAGGAACTGTCGCTTGTCTCTCAGCTCATCAATCTCTTCTGCTATGCTTAATCATTAGACTCAGAGTATCTACAGTCTAGCTTGGAAGGGTTCTCTTCTATATAAAATGATAGCTCCTTGTATATTTCATTATAAAATAGAGCTTTTACGACATCCTTAAAAGAGTTTATTTCCCCATTCCTCCAACTCTAAAGTTCCATTTCATTAAGTAACTCCCTAAGCTTTTTAAGTTCTTCTACGCTTAAGGTTACACCTTTGCCCATCTTCTCATGTTCCGGCGACCAATCCCTGATGTCGTATTTAGGCTCCCTGTCATTCCAGCTGATTAAATTCAGTTCCTTTGACCAGCCTCTATTGTTTTCTGAAAGAATGCCCACGGTTTCTTTGATTTCATATTTAATATCTGCCTTGTCTTTCACCTCCTTTTTTACTAGTAACATATTCCCGTACAAACGGCTATTTATCAAATTTTATAGCATTATTTCGCCTTAAAAAGGTGTGAACTTTTCTATATTGTAACAAGTGATTTCTTCATATTCTTCAAGTGAAATTAGACCTAATAAATACATTTCTGCAAGTATTTCACTTGAAATATAATATGCTGATTCTTTTTCTACATTTTCATAAGTTATTTGACTATTCATTTTTCCCTCCATGTCCAATATTTATTCTTCACTATCCCTAGGACATCTGAGGTATTTTTGAGTAAAAAAAAAATAAGACCTACGAAAAAAACTCGTAAGTCATTATGTTAAAGAATTAATATTATTTTTTATTTCAACAAACTGAGATTTATCAGTCAATACAAATCCCTTTGAACGAAAGTTTTATTAAATTATTTTTTGTGGAGAGCATTTTTCCAAGTCTTTCCCTGGTTTAAAGATTCATAATTGGTTTGATTATTATTAATATCCGTAAATCTTAAATGTATTTTTCCTTCAGAATCAATTTCTCCCTCAACTTTAGGAGATGTATCTGGAGCATCAGAAATATAAATCATCCTATTTTCCTCAATTCTTACAAAATACCATAGACTTCTAGCCATAGCCCTATCAACCTCTATAAGTCCATAGTTAGAATTTGGTATTATGATAGCATTTTCAAGAGATAAACTATCTAATATTTCTTGTTTAGTTAGTGGTTTATGAATGGTATCTTTCGCAGGAAGCGTAGGAGAATAATTTTCCTCATAGACAATAGGCTTGCCCTCAGAGTCTAAATTATCATGTTGAACATCCCTATCACTATCTCCTAAGGAAACTTTTACTACATCCCATGTCCCAGTCCCAAGTTCATCCAACATCGCAAGGCTAACCCTATTTCCATCCCACTTTATCCAGTACTTACCTGCTGAAATTGGTGAAAATCCATCATCGAGGGAGGTTTCTGCGCCTAAATCTTCAATAAATAAAGGATTTATCCTTTCAAATAAACTTACATTTGACAAAAGCAAGAGCGAAGCCTCATCAACTACTAGCGTATGTTTTTTATCAGGGGAAATAAAAGTATAGTAGGTACTTACAAGATGACCACCTAAAAAAATTAAAGACCCAAATAAGAATCCTGCAATTAATAAAATCCAGCCTGTTACCAGAATAACTCTAGCAATGTTACTAGAATATTTCTTCCAAAATAGCTTTAGAAAAAAGATAAGCCAAGCTACAATCATCAGTAAAAGAATAAATAGGACATCTCCTTGCCTTAATTGTAACCCAAAGAAATCAATTAAAATTCTATAACCAGTCCTACTTTTTATATATAAAAGTATCATGGAAAATGCTAGCCATATTAATGTTATTGCTGATAGAATGTATGTTTTTATCTTGTTATTTTTTACTTTTACCATGTTTTTATCCTATAAATTCTAATTTGTATTTATTGAACCAAATCACGCATGCTGCGTGATAGCCCTTTCTTAACTTTTTGTCTGTCGGTGTTGTACTGGCAGACTTTTTATTTTACAATCATCTCATCTTAGATAAAGGAATAGCCCGATAGAGGAT
>NZ_FBWL01000071.1 GCF_001517425.1 Clostridium sp. C105KSO13
GCCTTTTGGAACGCCATATTCGTTAGATAATTCTGTGATACCTTTACCAGCTTTATTACGCAGATCTACAATCTGCTGCTTGAATTCAGGGGTATAGGATTTTTGATTTTTTGCCATGATTGAACACTCCTTTATTATATTATAGAATGTTCAACTTTCCGTGTCCATAGTTATATACTAACACCAAACCAAGTGCACACCAGGCGAGTGGACACTTCTTCCAGTTATCTAACGTCTTTGGAGTAGAAGAAGAACGTGATTTTACATTGGGATATGATAAATATAACTGGGATGTACATCCCCATTTCATCACAGAAGATGCCAAAGGTGAAATAGATTTCGGAGATGGCAAAAAGAGTATTTATGCTTTAGAAGGAACTACCGTTTTGGTACAAAAGGAGAAAGAAGTACAGTTGGCAGTCAATCAGTTCGGAAAAGGGCGTGCCGTATATATTAGTGGATTGCCATACAGCTTTAAGAACAGCCGTCTGTTATACCGTTCCATTTTATGGAGTGCAGGGGAAGAAGATCATCTTCGCAGATGGTTCTCCGATAACTACAACGTAGAAGTGCATGCTTATATTGAAAATGGTAAGTATTGTGTGGTAAATAACACCTATGAGCCACAGCACACAACAGTATATAAAGGAGACGCAACTGCATTTGATCTTGATATGGAGGCAAATCAAATTATCTGGTATGAAATATAAACTGGAAGCAGCCCATTGAAGTTTTAGTCTTCGGGAGGGACAGGTCTTTTGGCGTGATTTGGGAATGGAGAGTTATAGCTTCCTCAAGGTCTCTAGCACTGCCCCCCTTCGCGAACAGCTCCGTACATGAACTTCTCCTTTGGATTTGCAAGCTGTGGCGGACCCCTTAGTCGATACATCAGAACATTTTAGCCCTGAATTTGCACGGCACCCGCAGCATTTAGAGGAGTAATAAGAAATAGCCCGTAATCTGGAGAGGATTTCGGGCTAAAATAGTGTATCATTATTCCAGTCGTTTATAAGTTTCGATTGATTTTTTTGAAAATGGGCATGCTAAAAGAAAATCAGAAAGGAATATAAACGATTATGGAAAATCCAAAAAAAGAAACCTACCCAGCTCAGCATCAGGATAAGCAGCCCGGGAAAGAATCTATCATGAATCCGCGCCCCCTGTTTGAAGACCCCAACTATAAGGCTGCGGGCAAGTTGTTAAATAAAGTGGCTGTTATCACGGGAGGAGATAGTGGAATCGGCCGTGCCGTTGCTTTGACATATGCAAAAGAAGGTGCGGATGTGGCGATTGTTTACAAGGATGAACATGAGGATGCAAAAGAGACGGAGCAGCTGATTTGTGCTGCGGGCAGGCGCTGTTTGAGTATATCCGCAGACCTGAGAAAAGAGCAGGAAGCAGCCCGCGTTACAGAGATGGTGATCGGTGAATTCGGCAAGGTTGATATACTGGTTAACAACGCCGGAGTACAGTATCCTCAAAACAGTATTTCCGAAATTACGCAGGAACAGCTTCAGTGTACCTTTGAAAGCAACATCTTTTCACAGTTTTATATGACTAAAGCGGTGCTTCCCCATATGCAAAAGGGCTGTTCCATCATTAACACCACCTCAATTACCGCATTTGAAGGACAGCCTACTCTAATTGATTATTCTGCGACAAAGGGTGCTATTCTATCTTTTACCAGATCTCTGGCGCTGTCTTTAGTAGCTCAGGGGATTCGGGTTAATGCCGTAGCGCCGGGACCGATTTGGACGCCGCTGATTGTATCCAGTTTCGCGGAAAGCGAAGTAAAGACATTTGGATCCAATACACCGATGGCAAGGGCGGGGCAGCCTTATGAACTGGCTCCTGCTTATGTATTCCTCGGATGTGAGGATTCTTCATACATTTCAGGACAGGTGATTCATGTAAATGGTGCAATGATTATAAATTAAATTATGGGCATAGGATGCAGTCAGGAAGCATCTTATGTCCTTTAAACTGTTTAAGTTTTATACTTATAAAGCAGTTGTTGAAGAGGTGTAAGTGGTATACTATAACCAGCAGATTTAGGCAAATAAAATCCAGCAACTATTATACAACATCAACGAATGATATACTGTCATTCGGAGGTGAAGAAAGGATGGTTAGTTGGATGCATTACTATG
>NZ_FBWL01000072.1 GCF_001517425.1 Clostridium sp. C105KSO13
ACATCTTCTTTTGATTCAATTTTTTTATTGGTGGCAAGCATCATTGGATGTTCGGTGATGCCATAAACCAGCACAAGATAAATATCTTTTCTTGATGCAGTAATCTGTACCTTCACATGGGAGAGGTATGCATCATGGTCTTTTCCTTTGTAGAAAACACTGGTTTTCACCTTGCCTTTACGGCGGTTGCGAAGCTGGGTCGCAGGAGTCCATTTGTTATGGTAAAAAAGCTTGCGGTTGGACTTAAGGCGGATGACGTAATCCTGTCCAAGGTCATCAAGCTTAAGAAACATCTTGTTGTCGTCATAACCACGATCCATGGCAAAGGTTGCTTTTCCAAAGAGAGCAGCACTCTGCTGGATTGCATCAAAAGTAATGGTATTTGTGGATTTATAACCTTTTTCAGAAGAGGAATGGATTCTGGAAAAGATACTGACTGGATGATTACTTTTTGTAAGGACGCAGGCTTCTGTGACATGATACCCTTTCCTGTAAACATTTTTAGTGGATGTGCTTTCGGAACCATCCCGAACAATGCCAAGAGCTTCAAATTTATAACCATCTGGTTTTACAACGTCACTGTCATCAATGTGAATAACCGGTTCCGCCGGAACCCATTTTTTAATCGCATGAAGATAGGATACAGCTGCCTTTGCAGGAACTCCTTTGTCAAGATGTCTGGAAAGGCGGTCAACAATATTTATCTTCTTAGAATCCTCGTGGAGTTGGTCAACGACATCTGTTAGCAGACAG
>NZ_FBWL01000073.1 GCF_001517425.1 Clostridium sp. C105KSO13
GTGTAGATGTGGATGTTGCGCGTGTCGGAGAAGTATCTAAAAATCGACCTGGAGTGCGCCAGTCTTCTTTTTTTTTTTTAAATGGTACGGCGACCACCGAGATCTACACACTGCATATCGTCGGCAGCGTCAGATGTGTATAAGAGACAGAAGTGACAGATATGACTAATGAGTTGCTGAAGAAGAATGCGGAAAAGCTGAAGTTGGCAACAATTGAAACTGCAAAAGAATCTGAGAGAGGCGTTGTGGACCTGTCTCTTATACACATCTCCGAGCCCACGAGACCTCTCTACATCTCGTATGCCGTCTTCTGCTTGAAAAAAAAAAACGAACCCCATCTCGCCTGCCTTCTTCTACCTCCAACACACACCAGAAACACCGTGCATCACCCCACAGCATCG
>NZ_FBWL01000074.1 GCF_001517425.1 Clostridium sp. C105KSO13
CCTCTTGTCCGTGCTCTTCGGTGTGAACACGCCGCATCCTAATTACATGCATCTCAATCTCTTCGGCACCTCCAGATCTATATCATTTTTTTTTTTTTAACGGTGCGGCCACCACCGAGATCTACACACTGCATATCGTCGGCAGCGTCAGATGTGTATAAGAGACAGCTACATGGGTCTGTCAGACTACAATTATCTGAGAAAAATGCTAGGGTACAAGGAAATTGCTTTGACAGAACGGCAATATGCAACTGTCTCTTATACACATCTCCGAGCCCACGAGACCTCTCTACATCTCGTATGCCGTCTTCTGCTTGAAAAAAAAAAAGAAACCCCCGAGAAAATCTCTGCCTCAGATGACCTTACAAAACAGACTAAATCTTAAGGATTTCACTTCTCAAAAACCTTCACTCAGCCT
>NZ_FBWL01000075.1 GCF_001517425.1 Clostridium sp. C105KSO13
GCAAGCGGAGTCGAGATAGACGAAAGCCCGCACTCGCGGAGTACCACTGGATGCTATTAAATCAGTGACTCCGATAACAAAATCTTTTGGTGGCGATGCGCCTGGGGGAAACACCCGTACCCATCCCGAACACGATGGTTAAGCCCCAGACGGCCGATGGTACTGCACTGGTGACGGTGTGGGAGAGCAGGTGGCCGCCAAATTTAAAAACAAATGAACATGCGGACCCGCCGCAGAAATGTTTCACTTCCTATAGATACAGGCAGCCGGATATCCAGTATCCTTCATGCCAACCCAATCAGCAGGGCAGTGCTGTTTAAGATATCTGGTCTTTACCAGTGATTAGATACACGAAGAGCTTACAAGAGACTTTCGCGTATGTAATGACTGATAAAACAGTCAGATGCACCTTGAAAACTGCATACAAAGAAAGCGTTACATTACAACTGATAAGCAGTAATGTAACAAGATTAAAAATATTTTAATCAAGACATCCGAGGTAATGTTATAAACATTAACTGATTCGAAGAAAACGAAGTAAAACAATTGATTTATTTGACTATTGCCAACGCACATCACGCTAGATGTGTGTCGCTGATTCCCATTCCCGTGGGAAGAGGCATGTTGGTTATGCTTTTAAGAGCGTATGGTGGATGCCTTGGCACTAAGAGCCGATGAAAGACGTGACAAGCTGCGATAAGCTTCGGGGAGGGGCAAATACCCATCGATCCGGAGATTTCTGAATGGGGAAACCCACTAAAGCAAACCTTTAGTATCCTTAACCCAATCCATAAGTTAAGGAGGGGAACCCGGTGAACTGAAACATCTAAGTAGCCGGAGGAAGAGAAAACAACATGTGATTCCGGAAGTAGCGGCGAGCGAAACCGGAAGAGCCCAAACCAGGGTGCGTGCACCCTGGGGTTCGGACCGTATAATTGATTCATGACAGATAGCAGAATGGTTTTGGGAAAGCCAGCCAGAGAGGGTGAAAGCCCCGTAGGCAAAATCTGAAATGACATGGCGGTATCCAGAGTACCACGAGACACGAGAAACCTTGTGGGAATATGCGGGGACCACCCCGTAAGGCTAAATACTACTTAGTGACCGATAGCGCATAGTACTGTGAAGGAAAGGTGAAAAGGACCCCGGGAGGGGAGTGAAAGAGAACCTGAAACCATATGTTTACAAGCTGTAT
>NZ_FBWL01000076.1 GCF_001517425.1 Clostridium sp. C105KSO13
CCATTTAGTTAAAAAATGCTCCGCGGATCAACCACGGAGTGCTATAAGCAAAAGTGCTGGATTTTATTTGCCAAAAAACGCTGGAAAATAATTTCCACTTTTTGCTGGAAAGTACTTGCCGTTTACAGCACGTCAAGTGTTATAGGATTCCGGGAAGAAACAAAAGATATTCCAGTGGCGGGAACAGTCCTTGGAGAATTCTCATTCATGCATTATCTTGGAGATAAGAGTGCGTATACAGAGAATGAGAAGTATCATATCTTGAAAGAAAGATTTGGGGAGAGCACGGATGCGGTAGTGGAACAGTTTGAAATGGTATATCCAAAGTTAGATATCTTATATGCATTAAGCGTGGATGCGATGTTCCGTCCGCTTACCAAAGAAATTCTCGAGGAACGTTCAGCTTATACAGATGCACCATGCTATAACTACATGATGAACTTTATTATCCCATATATGGGAGGCCTCGCAGTCTGGCATTGTGGTGATATTCCATTTGTATTTAGGAATGTGGAAATGGAATCTGCACACTGCACCGCAGTTGTCCTGGAATCTATTTATAAAAGAAAATCCGCAGCGGATGATTTTTGCAGAGAAATGTGGAATGGATGACAAGGATGATACAGAGTTGTTGGACTTAATACAGAAAAGTTTTTATTCAAACAACCACTTGGCAGATTCGGACAGAGCCGGATCCCAATAATCCCAATTATGTTCGCCTTCTGTCATAACGCAGGTCGTGTGAAGCCCTTTTTGAGTGGCAGTATCACAAAATTTTGTCGTGCTGCCGGCAAAAAAATCTTGTTTGCCACATGCAAGGTAAAAGTCCGGCAATTGTTCAGCTGAATATTCTGTCTGCGTCAGAAGATAAAAGATATTTTTATCCGTGTCCTGTAATTCCTTGCTGTTTAAAAGTTCAGGAGGAAGCAGGTATCCGCAGATATTAACGAATTTGGTGGCATAACAGATGTCGAGCGCGCCGGAGAGGGAGATGATTTTTCCAAATATATCCGGACATAAGAGACCGGTACGAACGGCACCGTACCCACCCATTGAATATCCACACAGGAAGGTATCTTCACGTTTGCGCGAAAGTGGGAAGACATCCCGCACATAATTCAATAGCTCATTGGTCAGAAAGGTAAATGCATTGACTGCATTTACGCCATCCAGATAAAAGGAATTGCCGACGGAAGGAAGAACAATTGCAATATGGTATTTATCAGCTAATTCGGCAGCACGGGAATGTAAAAGCCAGTCGGCAGCACTGTCACATGCGCCGTGAAGCAGATAAAGTGTACGATAGCCTGATTTAGGGATGGCATTTACATTATCCTTGTCCGATTCAGTGATAATGCCATACTGTCTCGGTAATATAATATGAAATTTCGCCATGGTTCCAAGAGAAAACGACGGAAAACTGCAAGTGATATGTGTCATAGTATAGAGCCTCTTTTCTATAAATATAGTGGTGTTGTTTCATACTATATTTGTTTTGTGTTTCTGCGTATATTATACAGTGATTTAGGATGAATGAAAACCCAAAGTTATTTTCCGAAAAGGAATATTCCCAAAATAAACATTCGGGATAAATATGTTATATGCTTTCAAAGCTGTATTCGATATACTAAACTTATCATGAGAGAGAAAGGACAGGTAAGTGAGGGATGAAGAACGTAAAAATAGTAATCGCAGATATTCGACAATTTACATGTGATACGGAGCAGGTTCTTTCGCAGATTGCACCGCGCTATACGAAAAAGTATAAGAAAACCAAGCGGCCAAAAGATGCACAGCAGGAACTTGTGTCCGGCTTTCTCTTAAAACTGTATCTAGGGATAACACGAGATGAACAGTTTACATGCAATGAATATGGAAAACCGTTTCTGACTTCTGGTGATTGTTTTTTTAACCTGTCTCACAGTGAAGATTATGTTGTTCTTGCAATTGTGGACTGCAATGTTGGAATTGATGTGGAAAAAGTCAGAACCTGTCATGAGGCAACAGTAAAAAAAGTATTCAATACAAGACAGAAAGAAAAATTACTCGGTCTTGAAGGTGACGCAAGGAACGAAAAATTCACACAAATATGGACAGAGTGCGAGGCTTTACTAAAGTTGAAAGGAACTGGATTTGGGGATGAATGGAACACAGACAACAGCTTGGTGGAAAGTTGTGACATCCATACATTTCAAATGCAGGATTATGTTATAACTTGTGTGACGGAGATGGAATCTTCCATTGAGATAGAAAAATATAAAGTATAAACACATTTCAAAAAACTGTTCTGTTATATATTTGAGGAAACTTATATAATGTAAGCATCAAGTAAATTTATAAAAAATTGGAGGAAACAAGTGTGAAAAATAAACTGTGTTTTAGGGCGACTTTAACTAAAGGGTTATAACTCCCCTTTTTCAAAAATATTCAATTAGCATGCAAGTATTGAGACCACCATGGATATTTACACTGAGGTTACGCATGACAAGAAACAGGAAGCTTTAGAAGCATTATCGAAGAATTTAGACGTTTTTTGAAAAGAGAGTTCTTAAAGATTTTATGAGGACAGTAAAAAGCGAAAAAGACAATAAAGTGACAGTAAATTTTGTAATTATGGTTATGAATAATTAGGAATAGTTTTTAAGTGAAATCCTTTATTTAAGCCAATTATTACAACTTATATATATAGTTGGTTCAAACCCAAACATTTCCCGACGATGAAGATATTGGATAAATAAATCCAGTGTTTATGCGGCTTCACAGACATTTTCTTTATAAATAGTAAAACAGGTAAAACACTGACACCAAGTTTTTTGGAAAAGGGTGATTTGAAGAGTGAGCTAATGAGAATTGCGTATGTTGCTATGACCCGACCAAGAAGATTATTGATGGTTGCGATGCCTGCAAATGCAAAAATAAAAGAATATCAAAGGTTTCCAAAAGAATTGTGGAAATATGAATACATTGATATAAACAATAAAAGTTAAAAGAAAACCTAAATTCTCTCATTGAAATAAATTAGGAAAGTTCTAAGTCAGGGGCTCAAAATCAGGAGCCTGATTAGAACTTCAAGCCCCTGATTTAGTACTTTCCTTTTGAACCAAGTCCCGCATGCGGACGGCTTATGTAGTTTTGATGG
>NZ_FBWL01000077.1 GCF_001517425.1 Clostridium sp. C105KSO13
AGGTAGATAGGGCAGAGGTGGAAGTGCAGCAATGCATGGAGCTGACTGTTACTAATAGGTCGAGGGCATAACCAGACAAGGTGATAGGAGATAATAAGGATGATTCTTTGTATGTAGTTTTGAAGGTACACAATACTGAAATATTCCTCGATAGCTCAGTGGTAGAGCATTCGGCTGTTAACCGAAGGGTCGTTGGTTCGAGCCCAACTCGGGGAGCTTGTAGACCGTGAGCTTAACTTACGGTCTACAAAAATATAACGAACTATTTATAAGAAATTTGGCTCCTTGGTCAAGCGGTTAAGACATCGCCCTTTCACGGCGGTAACACGGGTTCGATTCCCGTAGGAGTCATTGGTATGGTGTACTGATGTGGCTCGATTCATCAAGAACGGCTATGGAAATGGCAGACAGTTTGCCGATGTGGCTCAATTGGCAGAGCAGCTGATTTGTAATCAGCAGGTTATCGGTTCGAGTCCGATCATCGGCTTTGGTCCTTATATCCTTGGGATGTATGGGACACTATACACGTGGACCTTTAGCTCAGTTGGTTAGAGCAATCGGCTCATAACCGATCGGTCCTGGGTTCGAGTCCCCGAAGGTCCACTTTTTAGAAATATGTATTTAATAATTAAATAAGGCCCAGTGGCTCAGTTGGTTAGAGCGCCGCCCTGTCACGGCGGAGGTCGAGAGTTCGAGTCTCTTCTGGGTCGTTATATGGGATCTTAGCTCAGCTGGGAGAGCATCTGCCTTACAAGCAGAGGGTCATAGGTTCGAGCCCTATAGGTCCCATATATGCCGCAGTGGCGGAACTGGCAGACGCCCGGGACTTAAAATCCCGTGGGTAGTGATACCCGTACCGGTTCGATTCCGGTCTGCGGCATTGGTATAAAGTAGAGGAAACGTTGAGTTTACAGCGTTTCCTTTATTTTTTTGTTATAAAATATTTGAACACCTTTGAACACTTTATGATGAGATACCTAGTTTTTGAAAAGCAAGCATATCATTTTTCCCTTTATTCACGTTTCGTAAATAGTGAAGAATAGTAGCAACTTTGCTATGTCCCATAAGACTACTAATGGTTGTTGATTATTACCGTCATATGCTGTTGAAGCATTGTAAAATCGGATTTTATGACTAGAATGATAAGGAACACCAGCTTCGGTACAATATTTCTTTAAACGACGATTAAACCGTACGTAGTCATAATTGAAGAATTTGGTTCAAAGACATATATACCACAAGGGTTTAATTCTCTGGCACTTGTTAGAATCTTTAGGGGTTCATTAGTAAGATATTGGTTACGGAATCCGTGTTCGGTATTTCCCTTCATTTGATTTACAATTTTGATCTGTCGTTTGGAAAATGTCAAATTCATATTAGGTACTAATTGATGGACGCGTCTCCATGAGAGAACGTCATGAATTAGAAGAAGCGGATGAATTATGTCATGGTAACTCGATTGAAATTGAACATCACCGAGAGTATATAGCATTACTCCAAGAGACATTCAGACAAAATGGAATTGATATTCCACCAGAATACTAAATAAACAACTGCACTCTTTCCGGAATGGCATGCACTGTCATTTCGGAATGCGGTGCTCTAGATTAGCGGTAATCATGCAGCGGTACAGTTTCCGTAAAGGTGGTTCTCATCCTCCGTGAGAGTGGTTCTAAAACACCGTGCACATGGTGCAGTGTTATCGGAATATACAAACTGGGAGTTCCCATGTCTACGGCCATTGATATGTATTTAAACCAGATATCCCTGACAGGAGGAATTCCGTTTTCAGTGTCTCTGCCAAAAGCACCAATGTCTATAAATGCAGACACAATGACATCCGCAGAAATCCGCGAAAAACTTCAAAAAGGATACAATGGCATAGAGGAAAGAAGAGTACAGAATGCGTCAGACGCATTTAAGAAATTTAGGGAAGATCATTCACACGAAACGATATGCGATTGAAATTACCGATGAAGCATTGGCGGATATGGAACAGTTATATAATCGTATTACTTACAGTCTGCTCTCCGCAGAGAATGCAATGTACCAATATAATCGGATAGCAGATGCAATTTTGAGTCTTGATATATTAGCAGAACGTGTCCATGCCATGGGGTCAGAACCATTATGTCAGTAACCCATTTTTGATTTATTGTTGTAGCATTAAAATCACGATTTAGTATGTTTTCCTTATCATCAGGAACCTTACCCTGATTATTTTGATACTTATATTTGCGTACTACAACACTGCG
>NZ_FBWL01000078.1 GCF_001517425.1 Clostridium sp. C105KSO13
GTTGTACTATGCGCTCTGCGTTGTATTGTCTGTACACGGGGTGCAGCGAGTGCTTCACCCTGCTTTTTTTTTTTTTTGAAAGATCCGGCGCCCACCGAGATCTACACACTGCATATCGTCGGCAGCGTCAGATGTGTATAAGAGACAGTATCCCATCTGGGAAGCTGCTTCTCTTGATGAGTGGCTATATAATGGTGGTCCTTATCAACTAGTGGTCTTCCACTTCCTTATCGGTGTCTTCTCTTACATCTGTCTCTTATACACATCTCCGAGCCCACGAACAGGCAGAAATCTCGTATGCCGTCTTCTGCTTGAAAAAAAAAACCACCATCCACCTTCACATCTCGTCTGCCATCGTCCTCCTTCCTTGACACCACATACACACCCGACCTCCGCAAC
>NZ_FBWL01000079.1 GCF_001517425.1 Clostridium sp. C105KSO13
GACGCGCTGTTCTTGCTGGTCATCTCTCCGCCACGCACCTCGTTCATTTTTTTTTTTTTTTAATGCCCCCGCGCCCCCCGAGATCTACACACTGCATATCGTCGGCAGCGTCAGATGTGTATAAGAGACAGCTTCAAAATAATCTCTCCTCATACGTCATTGTTTTCTCCCATTTTATTGACAAGGGCTTCAGGCGTAACATCATCAAGAACTAACTCCAGATTTGAGTCTTGCGGGAGGGGGGCTTATGTCTGTCTCTTATACACATCTCCGAGCCCACGAGACCTCTCTACATCTCGTATGCCGTCTTCTGCTTGAAAAAAAAAACCCCCATCACACCTGCTCCGTTCTTTTCCACCACCCCAACCCTTCCCTCTGTCCC
>NZ_FBWL01000080.1 GCF_001517425.1 Clostridium sp. C105KSO13
CTGCCGTTTTTATGATTGAAACCTTGAGTGCATTTGTCTCTTCTTCCATTGAGATCAAGGCCAGAAACGCCATGCATAAGGTGATATAAAAGTTAAGTGCATTGATTGCACAAAGCTTCCGTACGCGGAAGTTTTCAAACTGGAACATCTGTTTTTTACAACGGAAATATTCTTCAATTTTCCATCTGGAAAAGTATGTTCGTGCTACACGGATCACATCTTCTTTTGATTCAATTTTTTTATTGGTGGCAAGCATCATTGGATGTTCGGTGATGCCATAAACCAGCACAAGATAAATATCTTTTCTTGATGCAGTAATCTGTACCTTCACATGGGAGAGGTATGCATCATGGTCTTTTCCTTTGTAGAAAACACTGGTTTTCACCTTGCCTTTACGGCGGTTGCGAAGCTGGGTTGCAGGAGTCCATTTGTTATGGTAAAAAAGCTTGCGGTTGGACTTAAGGCGGATGACATAATCCTGTCCAAGGTCATCAAGCTTAAGAAACATCTTGTTGTCGTCATACCCACGATCCATGGCAAAGGTTGCTTTTCCAAAGAGAGCTGCGCCCTGTTCCATAGCTTCAAAAGTGATGGTATTTGTGGATTTATAACCTTTTTCAGAAGAGGAATGGATTCTGGAAAAGATACTGACTGGATGATTGCTTTTTGTAAGGACACAGGCTTCTGTGACATGATACCCTTTCTTGTAAACATTTTTAGTGGATGTGCTTTCGGAACCATCCCGAACAATGCCAAGAGCTTCAAATTTATAACCATCTGGTTTTACAACGTCACTGTCATCAATGTGAATAACCGGTTCCGCCGGAACCCATTTTTTAATCGCATGAAGATAGGATACAGCTGCCTTTGCAGGAACTCCTTTGTCAAGATGTCTGGAAAGGCGGTCAACAATATTTATCTTCTTAGAATCCTCGTGGAGTTGGTCAACGACATCTGTTAGCAGACAACTCCCAGCCGCCAGCATACCGTAGGTGATATCCGCAGTGAATTTTCGATCTGGCTTAGATAGATGCCTGGAAATTTTATTTGTAAAAGTTAATATTTTTCGTTTCAGTGCATAGGTATTTGATGTATAATTAGCCATAGGGAATCTCCTTCTTTTTTGTTTAGTAAGATTTTTCTTTGATAGCTTAATTTTACATCAAAAAGGAATCAGATTCCTTATATTTGGGGCATTTTTTGAAAGTTGTTTATAAAGACATGGTTTAATTCAGGTCTATGTGGATAAAACTGCGGAAACTCAAG
>NZ_FBWL01000081.1 GCF_001517425.1 Clostridium sp. C105KSO13
TTCCATACTAATCTCCATTCCGCGCGCCTTCGGGCGCGGCACAAATAGTCATGAAAGTTTTTCAATTTCCACTCTGTGATGTAAAATAGCTAGTAAGAAGCTATACTACAAAGCACGGGGAGGGGAGTTGTAAAAACTTTCTTCGTTTTAGACAGCATACTAATCAGTGTAAGTTCTGCCTTTTCAAGCACAAATAAGTGGCTCTACAAGACCGTACACTAAGAATTGTTTTAACTTCTCAGTTAGTTTGTGTGGCAGTTCAGTCAATGGCTTCTTATCTTTTTACGAAAGGAGTATGACTATGAAAGTTACTTACCAAACCTGTTGTGGTGTCGATGTTCACAAATCATTTCTCGTTGCCACAATCATCAAGACCACTGGTGGCATTGAACCTTTTTATCAAAAGAAGCGCTTTTCCACTTTCAACAACTCTATTCTTGCGTTCAAGCAATGGCTTCTTAATAATGACTGCCATGATGTCTGCATGGAATCCACGGGGAAATACTGGGTTCCTGTCTTTAATCTTCTTGAAGATGAAATCAATGTCACCATTGCTAATCCCAAATGGGTAAAAGCTGTCAAAGGCAACAAGGATGACACAAAAGATTCTAAATGGATTGGAGATTTGTTCCGTCTTGGGCTTGTGAAAGGCAGCTACATTCCCTGCAAGAAAATTCGTATTTTACGGGAATATACAAGGTATCGCTATAAACTTATTTCCTGCCGTTCAAGTGAAAAAAATAGATATCAGAATGCACTCACTGTTTGTAATGTTGCACTAGATTCTGTTGTTTCCGATATCTTTGGGAAGTCATCCACATCCATTATCGACTACCTGCTTGAACAATCGGGTACGTCTATCAATCATGAAGAAATCGCTTCTAAACTTCTTAAGAGCCTCAAATCGAAAGAAGATGCGGTGATTGAATCCATCGAAGGATATCAGATGACTGATGCCCAAAAATATCGTATGCGCCTCGTCCGCGCACATATGGATTATATCACAGCTGAAATTAATGATGTAGACTCTATGATAGAATCTCTAATTTCTTCTGATTCTGATTCTGATTATGAAAATGCTATCCAGTTTCTTATTACTATTCCGGGTGTTAAACGTGATAGTGCAATCACTATCATCTCCGAAATTGGTATTGATATGTCTCAGTTCTGCAACTCGAAACGCTTATGCTGTTGGGCTGGTCTCACACCAGGCAGCAACCAATCTGCTGGTAAGAAGAAATCAGTTCGGATTACACGTGCCGGAGTCTACCTCAAACCTGCATTAGTGCAATGCGCTCATGCAGCCGTGAAATCTGACAAGTCTCCTTACTACAAAAAGAAATATGAATCTCTTGTTAAGCGTCGTGGCAAGAAAAGAGCCATTATTGCAATTGCTCGAATGATTCTCACAGCCATTTACCAGATGCTGTCTACTGGTGAGGTATGGAACCCGAGCGATCTTTATAAAATAGATATGCCTGCACCTCTCATTGAAAAACAAAAGGCAAAGGCTATCAAACAAGCCATGAAGCTTCTTCAAAAAGAAGGATTACTCCCTCCCAATGAACCATTAGCTTCTTGATCTGATTCACTAATTCTATAACTTTCAAAAAGTTGCCTTTTTAGACAGCTTAAAAAAGTGCGTCCATTTGTGGCTGCCCTCTACTTTCTTTCACACTA
>NZ_FBWL01000082.1 GCF_001517425.1 Clostridium sp. C105KSO13
GAGGGCGTAAATTTTTCTGTGTCTGGCAAGTCAGGAACTGCCTGATTTGAATTAAATATGTATTGGTTTTGATGTCGGTTTAATTCGAAATTCTATTGTCGAATTTTATTTCTATCTATAGTATTACCGCATCTGAAAATTTTATACCTTTTTTCGAAAAAATTTCATAGCAAATAAGACATCTATATTTGTTTTTCATGGGCTCTGCCCACACCCGGCCTCAAGTATAAATTATGAGTGCTCTGGGTATACTATAGATGCCGAAAGTATAAAAGTTGCCGGCGGTCCTTTGCAAATATATTAGACCGCTGGCTCCTCTCTGATTACAGGTACGGTTGAATCCGCTCTGGGTACAAAATCATCAGCTGGCTTAAAACCATATCCCAGTTGCGGTATCTTTGCGTCCATTTCTTCATGATATTCTGGGCGGCCATATACAGCATCTTCTCCAGCGATGCATCTGTCGGAAATGCACTCTTGGTTTTGGTTACCTTCCGGAACTGGCGGTTCACAGATTCCACAATGTTCGTCGTATACATTATCCTTCTTATATCATCGCTAAATTCAAAGAATGGCCTTACATTTTCCCAGTTCATCTCCCAATTGCTGATTGCGTATGGATATTTCTTTCCCCATGTTTCCTTTACTTCTGCAAGGGCTTGTAACGCGGATTCTTCCGTTGGAGCCTTATATACAGCTTTAAAATCGGCGGCAAATTTCTTGCGATCCTTATAAGACAGGTACTGGAAAGAGTT
>NZ_FBWL01000083.1 GCF_001517425.1 Clostridium sp. C105KSO13
TGCTCTCTAGTCCTCTTCAGTTGACGTCTTTACTTTATAGGCATGCTGCTCGCTGCGTTCTGAGTGTTTTTTTTTTTAGTGATCCGGCGCCCACCGAAATCTACACACTGCATATCGTCGGCAGCGTCAGATGTGTATAAGAGACAGTTCCTGCACCTATGAATCCAATTTTTTTCACTTTAGTACCTCCTTATTGACTAATAGTAATCGTTAAAATTTAAGCTTCTTTAACTGCATCAGACTTTTCAAACTGTCTCTTATACACATCTCCGAGCCCACGAGAGGACTCCTATCTCGTATGCCGTCTTCTGCTTGAAAAAAAAAAAAAACCATAATTGCTGCCCACCTACTTCCCACTCCATTAATAACCCACTTCGTTCCTCATTCCGACGTTCATC
>NZ_FBWL01000084.1 GCF_001517425.1 Clostridium sp. C105KSO13
AGTCGTGAGTCAACTAATGTCAAGAATACACAAAGTCGAATGTAAATTCGTCGATGCCTTCACGCCAACAGCGAGGCTAGTTATTTTTTTTTTTTTTAATGAGACGGCGCCCACCAAGTTCTACACACTGCATATCGTCGGCAGCGTCAGATGTGTATAAGAGACAGCCATATTAGCCGGAAAATAATTGTCAAGGAGCCTGTTTTAGAAACACAGTCAGAGAAAACCGAACAGGAATCTGGAAGCTATACCTGTCTCTTATACACATCTCCGAGCCCACGAGACCTCTCTACATCTCGTATGCCGTCTTCTGCTTGAAAAAAAAAAAAAATAGAAACTTTATGTCGGCCTCCAATCACACAGCTATGAGAGAACTTAACAGAGATGTCATCCGCATTTGGTACAATAATTGGCTCTC
>NZ_FBWL01000085.1 GCF_001517425.1 Clostridium sp. C105KSO13
TCTATATAGTAACGCCGACAATGGGACCAGCATAGATTTCTTTTGATGTCTTCCACCTTTTCATACCCTATGTATGCATCCGTGGTCAGATATCCGTGAAATCCCCATAATAGGTCTTTTGCAACGTCACCGCTTCTGGTGCGAGAGTAATGGAAGAAGGCGGCCTGAATGTCTTCACAGGCACCGCTGCGGATTACCCACATATAGGACTCACTGCTTGCCTTTTTCCCCATTTCCTTATTACACTGGATTCGGGTTTCGTCCATGTGCAGGATCTGGCAGTTCAACAGCACCTCATGAATCCTGTTATAAATGGGGGTCAGCCATTCCTCGCTGCAGCGAATGGTCCAATTGGCCATGTTTCCTCTTGGCAGCACCAATCCCATCCGATACCAGTCCTTCTCCTGGCGGGCAAACGGCAAACCCTGGGCAAACTTCTGATACATGACCTGGGCCACAAGAGAGGGGGTTGCTATTGAATGAGGTAGTACCGGCGAAGGA
>NZ_FBWL01000086.1 GCF_001517425.1 Clostridium sp. C105KSO13
CTTGAATCCGTTCTTTCCATAAAGCTCTATTACCTTGATCCATTGTATAACCTCCTAAAGACATTTTAGGTTAATTTTACAGGATCTGCATGGAGATTACACGACGCTATCTTTTGAAGCACTTACTAAAATAGTAGTAAAAATTATTAAAACATTTAAAAAAGACTAAACTTGATTTAGATCAATTTAATTTCTTTCAATCTATAGTATTATATAATCAAGATAAAGAAAAAATAAAACAAGAAAGAAGGAAAAAAATATGTCAAGACAATTAAATTTTAATCAAGTAAAGGAAACTCATTTAAAAACATTAGCACAATATGTTCCAGTTGTAGCAAAAGTTCATGGAGGAAATCATCCAGAATTCTACCAGGTTCGTAAAGTATATGATGAACTTGCAAAGAAAGCAAAAGATGCGGGAGTAGAAAAGCCGGACTTAAAAGAGGAGTTTGTAAAATTACGTGAAATCACAGATAATTATACAGTTCCAGGTGATGTATGCGAAAGTTATGAAGCAGTATATAACATGTTAGCAGAATTAGATAAAGCATATGAAGCATAAAAGAAAATAAACAAAGCAATGAAAAGATATAAATAATCTAATAGGGAGGAGTATGAATATGCAAAAATTTATATTAGGAAGAAAAAACCATATTACAATAGTAAGTGCAATTTTAATAATAATTGCATTTGTCAGTAAATTAGGCTTCGAAAACGAACAAATAGCCATATGGGCATTAGTAATTGCTTCAATTTTGGGAGTTTCACCTATTGCGATTCAAGCGTATCAAGCATTAAAAGTCAAAGTAGTTAGTATTGATGTTTTAGTTACCATTGCAGTTATCGGAGCCTTTATAGTTAGAAACTACGAAGAATCAGCAATTGTTACATTTTTATTTCTATTTGGAGCTTATCTAGAACAAAGGACACTTAATAAAACACGTTCTGCAATTAAAGAATTAACTCAAATGGCACCAGAAAGTGCCTTAAAACAAGTGGAAAATGGTGAGTTTGAAGAAGTAGAAATAGATGAAGTTGATGTAGGAGATATTTTGCTTGTTAAAACGGGTGCAAAAATCCCAGTTGACGGTACAGTGTTAACAGGAGAAGGGCATATTAATGAAGCAAGTATTACAGGAGAAGCGGTTCCTGTAAGTAAAAAGAAAGATTCGGGGGTATATGCCGGAACAATTTTAGAAAATGGAACTATTCAAATCACTGCTGATCGTGTAGGTGAGGATACTACTTTTGGTAAAATCATTGAGTTGGTTGAAGAAGCACAGGATTCAAAATCAGAAGCAGAACGTTTCATTGATAGATTTTCTAAATACTACACACCAGCTGTTTTAGTTCTCTCTTTTATTGTATGGATATTTTCAAGGGATATTGAACTTGCAATTACAATATTAGTTTTAGGATGTCCAGGAGCATTGGTAATCGGTGTACCGGTTTCAAACGTCGCGGGGATTGGCAATGGAGCACGTCATGGAGTCCTTCTAAAAGGTAGCGAGGTTATTAGTGACTTTAGCAGACTAGATACCATGGTATTTGACAAAACAGGTACATTAACAATAGGAAATCCCAAAGTAGCTGATAAAGAAATTTATGCAGATAATGTATATGAAGTATTAGGGTATCTAGCAAGTGTTGAAAAGGAATCAGATCATCCATTAGCAAAAGCAGTTGTAGAATATATTGGAGATATAAAATTATATACAGTTGAAAAAACAGATGTTGTAAAAGGTGGAGGAATTGTAGCTCATGTAGAAGGTCATAAAGTTGCAGTCGGTAATGTGGCACTAATGGAGCAAGAAAATATTCTTTTAAGTGAAAAAGCTCGTGCAGATATTTCCAGATTTGAGAAAAATGGAAATTCACTTGTTTTAACATCAGTTGATGGTGAATTAAAAGCATTGATGGGTATTCGTGATCAAATTCGCCCGGGTGTAAAAGATGATCTTAAAAAGTTGAAAAAACTTGGTGTTAAAAATCTAGTAGTTCTTTCTGGTGATAACCAAGGAACAGTTGATTTAGTAGCACGTGAACTAGGACTTACAGAAGCTCATGGACATATGTTGCCAGAAGATAAAGCAACATATATTAAAGAGTTACAAGAAAAAGGTCAAATTGTGGCATTTGTTGGAGATGGAGTAAATGATAGTCCTTCACTAGCTCTAGCACAAATTGGAATTGCTATGGGAAATGGAACAGATGTAGCAATCGAAACTTCAGATGTTGTTTTAATGAATTCAGATTTCAGCCGCTTGCCACATGCATTAGGTTTAACAAAAGCAACCGCTAATAACATGCTTCAAAATATTATTATTGCAGTAGGGGTTGTATTAGTCCTTCTTGCCAGCGTATTCTTTAGTGAATGGATGAACATGTCAATCGGTATGTTAGTACATGAAGCAAGTATATTAGTAGTGATTTTAAATGGTATGAGACTTCTTCGCTATAAATTAAGAAAATAAAAATAAATAAAATTCTTGATGTAAATCAATTTATTATAGATAATAATAGTATATAATACAATTAACATAAACTAAAGGAGAGATGAAAAATGCAAAAAGCAACAATTCAATTAGAAACATTAACATGTCCATCATGTATGCAAAAAATAGAAAATGGAGTTAAATCATTAGATGGAGTAGACAAAAAAAGCATAAAGGTGCTATTTAATTCAAGTAAAGTAAGAGTGGAATATGATGATGAAAAAGTATCTATAAAAGATATTGAAAATGCCATCGATAAATTAGGATATGAAGTTATAAAATCTCAAGTAAAAGCTTTATAAAATAAGAGGGAATAAGTTTGGTTTTAATGATATCAGATGCTGGTTAATGTCATCTACGGTAAAGGACACAGTTACCAAGTTATAATGTCGTTGATATCTTCCCACACACGAAAGCCCACAGTGGATATGTTCTCACAAAGAGAATTTCTGATAAAAATATTTTGGTTACTAGTATTTGACAGCTATAACTTCCGCTCAAGCCATGTGGAGACGGTGGTTCTGATGTCTAAGGTGAAATCAGACGGTGCAAAAAAGGCTTGATTTCAGGTCTTTTATGCTATCTGGAAATAGAAAACATTCAAATCAAGGCCTAAACTGTAAGCTCTGCGGAAACAAGGCAATGAGGGTATATAGGAAAAAGTGTGTATAGTTTAGAGGTCGATTTAGATGCCGGGCGTTGAAGCAGTGATTAAGATGTCGGAGATAGTTTGGGCTGTGGATTGGATGTTGAAGAGGAGGATAATTCGTGGATAGTTCAGCATTTTTATGGCCATCAGGGAATAAGGATTTTTGGAAAATAGAATGTGACGCAAGCAAGGTCTTTGTAAAATGGAGTCATAACTACTTTGAAGATTATAAGCAATTGGCATATAATTTTTATAAGTGTGGATTTAGTACATTCGACGAGGTGATACGTAGCGGTCATGACAACATTAAATCAGATATGTGGTTTTTAACAGGTGTTTTTTATTACGTCAGAGTATAGAGCTTGGGTTAAAAGCACTTTTATGTAGAAATTGTGACAATAACAAAGACATTCAGAATTTGTTTGAGGAATGCTGTCATGATGTAATGATGCTTTTTCAAAGGTATAATGATGTTAAGAAAGAAAATTATCTAACAGAGTCGGAGAATGTATGGTTAGAGAAATATTTTACTTCGCTTGAAGTTGTTGATAGCAAGTCGGATATGTTCAGATTCCCTTTTGAAGACGATTTTCTATCTAAGTACAGGGATAGGTTTTGGGAAAATGTAGATGTTGTGAATAATATTTTGCAGGCTTTTACACTTGTAAAAAAATGCATTGAGAAAGCTTCCTGTATACTTTAAATAGGTCAAGAGATTGACACAAGAAAATACCTCAAGTAAATTTAGATTATTACTGACTGGGCAGTTGGTAAAAATCTAAAATCACGAGAGGTATCTAACATGAATGTTAACGGCACAAAGAAGAAAAATCAAGTAATTACAGCAAATATTTTTGAACAACACGAAATTTTAGCAAAAGCAGAGGCGATAAGGAGTAATCTAAAAGCTTCAACTTGGCATGAGTTAGAAACATAAGGTAAGTTCGATAAGAACGCAAAGCTCACATTTATCAGTGATGACATGCTTATCTTAGGATGCGATGTAGGCAGTGAAACTCACTATGTAAGGGCTATTGATACCAGAGGAAGAGAACTTAGTAAGTCCGCACTCCCATTCAGTAACAGCTCTGAAGGATTCCAAAGTGCAAAGGAATGGGCAATTAAGATAGCTGCAGCAAATAATAAGAATCAGATCGTCATGGGCTTGGAACCGACTGGACATTACTGGTTTAGCCTTGCTACATGGATGATTACAAATGGAATAAGTGTTGTTCAGGTGAACCCATATGCGGTAAAGCAAACGAAGGAAGTCAATCCTTCGGCGAATCAGGGATAGATTTGTCAGCGTGTTTGGCCATAACATAAGCGATATTTTCAAACATTTCTAGCGAGAACATATCAAGGCTGGAGGCGTTTTCCGCGTTTTCGCCGATAGAGGTTTCCAGTGCTTTCAAGTCCTTATAAATGTCCCGGTGAGGGCGTAAATTTTTCTGTGTCTGGCAAGTCAGGAACTGCCTGATTTGAATTAAATATGTATTGGTTTTGATGTCGATTTAACTCGAAATTCCATTGTCGAATTTTATTTCTATCTATAGTATTAC
>NZ_FBWL01000087.1 GCF_001517425.1 Clostridium sp. C105KSO13
GATTATGCTGCTAACAGAGAATGCGGAGACACTCCTTCCTACCTGTCTCTTATACACATCTCCGAGCCCACGAGACCTCTCTCCATCTCGTATGCCGTCTTCTGCTTGAAAAAAAAACTGTTAATGCTTGTATTCTTTCAATGCCCATGCTAAACTTTAACAAATATGCAGTTGTAAGAGTTATAGAAGCCGTAATCCAACCAGGTACAACTGGGTCTCCCATAAAAACATGTAAGCAGTATAATATGGAGTTGATTATAGCCATACTCCATGCTACTTCATAAGGTAATCCCAAAATTTGTGTACTAAGACCAATAGTTCCTAAACTTGTCATACTTGATATTATTCCTTGAATAGCTGCTGGTTTCTCAAACCTGTAATGTTTTTTTTTTTTAAGGATCCGGAGCCCACCGAATTCTACACACTGCATATCGTCGGCAGCGTCAGATGTGTATAAGAGACAGGATTATGCTGCTAACAGAGAATGCGGAGACACTCCTTCCTAC
>NZ_FBWL01000088.1 GCF_001517425.1 Clostridium sp. C105KSO13
TGAGGTGTTTTATATCCAAGTGCACTGTGAATCCTCTGGCGATTATACCAGGATTCTATATACTCAAAGAGTGCCTTACGACATTCTTCAAAGTCTTGGTAAGTGTTAAGATAGATTTCTTCTTTCTTCATTACAGAGTGGAAGGATTCAATACATGCATTGTCATAAGGATTTCCTTTTCTGCTGAAGGAATGTATAAAGCCATGTGTTTTCATATATTCTTCGAACAGATCACTGGTATATTGACTACCCAAATCACTATGAAGAATGATTCCATTTGTGTCCGCTACATTCAGACATGCATTTTTAACTGCTTCAAGAGCTAACTCTGCCGTCATATGTTTGCCATAAGCATAACCTATGATTTTACGATCATAAAGATCCATAACGGATGCCAGATATGTCCAGCCTTCTTTCAACACATGGATATACGTGATATCTGTTACCCACTTCTTATTGATGGTATCAGCTTTGAAATCTCGGTTTAAGACGTTCTCTTTGTCGTCAGGGACTATCCCCTGATTGGCTTTATGATTGTATTTTTTTACAACAACTGAACAGAGACCCTGACGCTGCATATGACGCTGCACACGCTTGATACTACATGGGATACCTGCTTCATTAAGTTTACGATGTATCTTAATTGCACCATATCTTTTTTTGCTTTCATCAAAGCATTGTTTGACCTCTGATGAGAATTTCTGGTATTCCTGTTCTTTGTTTGAAGGTACACGAACCAGAGCCTCATAGTAGGTGCTTCTCGCGAATTTCAAGGCTTTACACATCTGCTTGACAGTGTAGTATTTAAGATTGTTGTTGATAAAGGACACGTA
>NZ_FBWL01000089.1 GCF_001517425.1 Clostridium sp. C105KSO13
CACTCCCGTTACACCATCGTGTGCCCGGCCCGTCCACTCCTTGCTCCCTCTTTTTTTTTTTTTTAAATGATCCGCCGCCCCCCGAGATCTACACACTGCATATCGTCGGCAGCGTCAGATGTGTATAAGAGACAGTTGCAGAACACATTACGACTGTGGCTCCTGCATCATATGCCTTAATCGCCTTCAGAGCCTCCAGCCCGTCCATGTTGGGCATGGTGATGTCCATCAGCACAAGATCCGGTTTAATGCTGTCTCTTATACACATCTCCGAGCCCACGAGACCTCTCTACATCTCGTATGCCGTCTTCTGCTTGAAAAAAAAAAAAAACACACCCCCTCCCACTCCACCAACCCGTAGAGACACAGAAGAGACCAGCAGAGGG
>NZ_FBWL01000090.1 GCF_001517425.1 Clostridium sp. C105KSO13
CGTGGCCAGCTACACGATCACGTGTCTCTATAGATCCTGTGCACGCTGTCTGTTTTTCTGCATGTGTTGTGCCTCTAGTGCCACTCACCCGTTTTTTTTTTTTAAAGAGCCGGCGCCCACCGAGATCTACACACTGCATATCGTCGGCAGCGTCAGATGTGTATAAGAGACAGTTCAGATAGTTCTTCCTTCAATGTATTTATGTCACTCATCATAGATGTTATAGTTTTAGAAGCATTTTTAGAAGGAGGTTTCTGTACATTTATTATTGCACCTGCTGTCTCTTATACACATCTCCGAGCCCACGAGAAGGCAGAAATCTCGTATGCCGTCTTCTGCTTGAAAAAAAAAAAACAGTGGATTCTGGTGAACATGACTCCTCAACCCCTCTAAGCGACAAAGAGACTGCGTAGAAAAACGCACGCTGCCTTCTGGTTGTATACAACAACTGCAGCCCGCTC
>NZ_FBWL01000091.1 GCF_001517425.1 Clostridium sp. C105KSO13
CAATCAAAACTACATAAGCCGTCCGCATGCGGGACTTGGTTCAAAAGGAAAGTACTAAATCAGGGGCTTGAAGTTCTAATCAGGCTCCTGATTTTGAGCCCCTGACTTAGAACTTTCCTAATTTATTATACCATAAAAAATAAGCCTACAGATTTTACTCCGTAGGCTTAGTATATTTTTATATTAACTTATTAACTTCGTTTTGAACCTCTAAATATCCTCTTTTTTGTTCGCTTTTAGAAAATCAGATTTTTCCTTAGCTATCCGCTCTGCCTCTTGTTTAGCAAATAATAGCTTAATTGCCTTATCCCTACGAGCCTCTAAAGTACCAACATCGTGCCGTGTTTTACGCATAATTCCTTCATCAAGAATGAGAATTTCATTATCGTAATCCTTAATTTTTCGATAAGCTTTAGCATAAGAATCATATAGCGCAGGAGCATCATAGCCGTTATATCGAGCTTTATCAAAAAGTGCAATAGCTTCATCTACTTTGCCATTTTTCCTAGCAGTTTCTCCACGCTCCCAATATGGATAACCTGCATCAAATCCTTTCTCCCAATTCCCTATATTTCGTATCTTGTTTAATGAAACTCGATTATGCAACCCGTTAATAATTACATCTTCTCTAGATATCACTTTTTCAATATTTAGGTTAACTTCAGTCTCATCATATCCACGATTTTTTGCATCGAATAATAACTCTTTCATCGCTGATTTTGAAATAGATTTCAGCATACTAAGGCTTTGCTCTGCTTCTTTTTTAGTATAATTACTAACACTCATATATTCATTCATAGAATTATAACAATCGCTATAAGCACTGAAAATATAATTTGAAAGAGGCGTTAAGTCAAAGGGGCTACGAAAATAGACTCGCACATTTGTTGTACCGCCTTCACTTACAGTACAAGGTTCTATAGGTAAATCAATTCCATTTGTAGCATCTTTTCTAATAATGATGTAATTTCCCTTCTTAGCAAACTTAAACTTTAAGAATGTATATAGACAAGTTACATCGACATAATTATTACTGTTTTTTCGATACCTGATCCAACTGGTGTCGCATCCTTTTTTCTCAATAATATCTTGAATAAAAGCACAAACTTCAAGTTCTTTTATGTCTGGAGTCATCTTTTCTATTTGCTTTTTTTGTTCTTCCAACGACTCCTCAATAATATCTAAAACACCCCAAAGAATCTTTCCGCATATATCTGCATCTGATTCCGCTCTATGGGCAGTGTCATTTATTAATCCGAAATATTCCGCTACAGTCTCTTGCTTATGATTTACAATGCCTTTTATATGTTTTCTAGAGAGACTCAGCGTATCAACATACTTAATTTTAGCATCATACCCAAGTCTAGAAAATGTGTTACTTAAAAATCCAAAATCGAAACTTGCATTGTGTGCACACATAGTGATTTTTCCATCTAGTGCATCTCCCAAAAATTCTACCAACTGGGGGTAAACTTCCTGCTCATTTGGAGCAGAGTTTAGCATTTCATTAGTTATATTATTTATTGCCGAAGCTGAGGCTGCAATTCTAACTTTTGGATTGACAAGAGTTCCGAATGATTGAATTGGAACTCCTTCTTTAAATAGCACCGCACCAATCTCTACAATTCTATCTGAAGAAGAATTTAGGCCAGTTGTTTCCACATCAAAAGCGATAAAAGTTTTACGAAACTCATCTACATTTGATATGTCTACTTCCAATTTTTCAGCAAAAACTTTACCAGTACGAAATGGACTAGAAGCCAGTTGATAATCAACGTGTTTACTAACCTTTCCTTGTTTTTTCTTTAGAAAATCAAATAATCCCACTATTATTTCCTCCCCCATTAATTTTATCCAGAATCACTTTTACGATGCCTTTTTCTTATATTCTACCTATTCGCATACCACAAGAAATGGTCAAACTTTCTTCTTCTAAAGGGAATGTGAATATTATTTTCATCAAGCAGATTTCCAACACACTCGTTAAATGTCTCATAATCAAAGTTTCTTCGCCATGTATCAATCCTATTAACTGTTAAGCCAGGGATATAATATGGAAGAGTATTTTTAACGATACCATCAAAGATAGAGTAATCATCTCTGCCGTAAATTTCCACGTTATGATATGTACAGTACTTGGAGGCAAAAGAAAACATATTAACTGCACCAATGTTCCTTGCGATAATATTTACCAGTTCAGGATCTCCTTCTGCCAACCGATCATCAAAATTAGGAATCTCCAGAATTACTTTAGCCAAATCATACAAGGACAACCTGCTCTTATACTGAGAAAGATGTGTTGAATTTGTTACATCAATAACCGCGATCTTCATTACTATCTTTAAAATCTTAATGCTTAATTTACTCATTTCGTGCCTCGCTTTACGTTTTATATTTTAGGAGCCGGCGCTTTTACAACAATCAATTCCAACGTGTCATCATTCAAGTTTTTAACGTTCATTTTTGTTTTTACAGGAATCTTTAGTAAAGTACCCTTTGAATATTCATGAATATCCTGATCGTTAAGACCGATAGAAAGTGTACCTCTTACTACTGTCATATAAACATTAGAATTTGAAAAATGCTCTGGCAATCCTTCTCCTTTGTTAAAAACCATGTGTAGATAATGAAGGTTCTCATCATAAATAACCTTTTCTACTGCTTTTTCGTTGCCAGTTGATATTTTATATACTTGCTCAATCATTTTATCATTCTCCTCGTATTTAATATCATAACTTAACTTAGATTAAAAAGATTAATACTTAACTTAGCCACTACACAAAAACAACTTATACTTGTTTTGAATAGTGAATGGCATTCTTCGGACATACTTGTTGACAATTAGTACATTGCAAACATAGTGAAGTTTCAATTTTAGCCTTTTTATCTATTGATTTAACCTCTATTGCTTCGGAAGGACAAACCTTCTCACAAAGCTTGCATCCAATACAACTTTCTTTATTTACCTTTTCTGAAAACTTAGCAAATCTTCCAAAGACTTTCTGAATTGCTCCAAATGGGCATATTAGATTGTGAAATACAGCTGGCTTGTATCTGAGTGTTATGAGTATTGAAACAACCAACCAAATAAGCAAAATAGGAATATTTTTATGTAATATTTTTTTTGCAAGTAGCATGACTGCAATGCTTCCTATCAATGCAAACCATGCAAATTTTCCCGAGCGAAGCCATTTGGGAGACTTATCCGTCTGTAACTTCAGCTTTTTTGAAAGCCATTCTGTCGGAATCATCAACGTATTCATCGGACAGACATAACCACAATATACTCTAACAAACAGCAATGCTACTATGAGACTTACCGCAAATAAAGCAAGCCAAAGCATCATTTTTCCATTCAGTACTAAAAATAAAAACAGTGCTAAGAACAATATTCGTATTGCTGATATAATATACTTCATATGACACCTCCATCATTTTATTGATTTTTTAATATTATAACGCTATAATATTAAAAAGGGCGTTACCTTGGTAACACATAAGGAGATTATATATGACTCAGAATATTAATTTAATCAGAAGTACAGCATTAATAAAATCTTTATCAGATGAGGATATACTTACTAACCTTAATAGTGGAAAATTTAAGGTTACTTCTTATAAAAAAAGCAGCGTTGTCCATTTTGATGGGGAAACATGTAATAAATTGGAGATAGTCTTATCTGGCAAGGTTGTTGTAGATCGTATTGACGAATCTGGAAATCTGCTTACAATCTCAGAGTTTTACAAAGATGATATTTTAGGCGGAAGTCTACTGTTTTCAAAAAATCCTTATTATCCTATGACCGTATTAACACAATTGCCTACGGATATATTGGAAATTGATAGGGAAGTGCTGTTTGAATTGATCTATAATAATCCTATGTTTTTACGAACATACTTGGAACTTATTTCTGACCGTACATTCATTCTCGGAGATAAGATAAAACATTATATTAATAGAACAATACGTGAAAGCATTATGAATTATCTTAATTACGAAAGAAAAAATCAAAATTCTAATCAGATTAAACTAAATATAACCAAAAAGGCACTTGCTGAAAAAATCGGGGTTCAACGTACATCTTTATCTCGGGAGTTGGCAAAAATGAGGAAAGATGGGCTGATTCAATTTGACTCAGATACAATTACTCTATTGAAATAATAAAAAGGTCAATCAAGAGCAATACCTAAAAATAAAATAAGTAATAAAAGAGCCATACACAAAACCTCAATTGGCTTTATGCATGGCTCAGCTATAAAAACTTTTTTCATTTTGCAAGCCATTTTTCAATAGCTAATTTATAGAATGTATAGATGGCTCTATTGCCAAGTTAATCATTCCTAAATTTCGTGAATAATTTCTATTGAAGCATTTTCAGCTTCCTCCTTTTCTTTTTTACTTAAAAGGAATCGATCACAAATTGAAAGGATTGGTGGTAGTATAATAAAGGTACTTAGTAATGCTAATAATATATTTATTACTGTCATCAATCCAAAATCTTTTAGAATTACAAATTCTGATAGCATTAATACTGAGAATCCGCCTACTGTAGTAAGACCTGATGCCACGATAGCCTTACCTATCATAATAGTAGAATGAATTATCGCATCTGATTTATCTTTTCCTATTTTACGCTCCTCAATATATCTTTCCATTAACATAACTGTCATTTCTGTACCCATACCTAGAACTAGAGCACCAAGGGTTGAGGTAATAGGAGTGTAATCTACTCCTAGAAGATACATAATTCCACTTGACATTCCTACAATCAAGATTACTGGTATGATTGGGACTAAAGCTTTTATAAAATTTCTATACACAATTAAAAGAGCTACGAACACAAGTGCTAATCCTATAATAGTCATTAGTATTCTTCCAGAAGTCAATCCATTTACCATTTCTACATCAAGTACACTTTTACCTGTTACTTCTACATTCATAGGAGCATCTTTTAAATCTGCTTTTAATTCAGAAACGAAATCTTGTAATCTTTCCGTATCCAAATGTTCGATATTTAATAGTATTACTGACTCATTTTGTTCGTTATTCAAAAACATATTAACTTGTTGCCCTGGTAAGTCATCAATAAATTCTGCATATTCATCGGCACTTATATCTTCACCTAAATTACTTACTAATGTATCTATGGATTTTATATCTACCACAACGTCCGTATACTTTTCTTGAATATGTCTTGTTATCTGTTGTATCCAGTTTATATTATTTTCTTCCAATATATTATCGTCACTGATATAGATTGCCATCTGGTCTGTAGATCCTACGGCATCTCTGACTGTATGGATGTCATGTAGTGCATTCATATCTTGTGGCATGAAAGATTCAATATCTGTCTGGACACCTACTTTATTATCGAAATAAAATCCGAAGCCTGCTGCAATAATAGCTATAATTAATACTGGCACTGAGAATTTTACTACAGTTTTTGTAGATCCTTTTAGTATTTTATTTAAAAAAGTGTCTTTTTCTTCTACTTCTTTTACATCTAATTTTACATTGTCTTTATTCTGTAGTCCGAATAGATCTCTCAAGTGTAATATTGGCGCTAATAGGAATATACTTCCGATAAAGCTTATGATTACACCAATAGTCAACATTTTACCAAAATCTTGAATCATTGGTACAGGTGATGCATAAAGAGATACAAACCCCAAAACTGTTGCTAATACAGCAATTGCTACCGCTGTACCTATATTCCTTAATGTTGTTTTTACTGATTTTTCCTCTTCATATCGATTATGAAACTGTATGGAATAGTCAATTCCTAACCCAATTAATATAGGGAACACGGCCATAGACACCATAGTAACAGGAACAGTTATATGCCCCATAAGACCTAAGGTAGCAATTACTGACACTAAGATAATACCCAAACTTAGCATTCTCCATTTTACTTTAAATACAATAAATAAAACAATGAGCATGATAACAACTGCTAGACCTACCATAATTACCATATTTGTTTTCATTTCATTTTTTAATGCTGTATCAAGTACAGGTTTACCAGAGACTACATAAGATAGTGTTTCAAATTCTTCCCTTTCTAAGGCCGCAGCAATATTTTCAGATACTTGCTTCTTATACTCGTCATCTAAATTGCCCTGAAGTTTCACTACCATTAAACTATTTTTATCATCTAAGACAACATTAGAAAATACACTTCTGTAAGTGGTATACTATAACCAGCAGATTTAGGCAAATAAAATCCAGCAACTATTATACAACATCAACGAATGATATACTGTCATTCGGAGGTGAAGAAAGGATGGTTAGTTGGATGCATTACTA
>NZ_FBWL01000092.1 GCF_001517425.1 Clostridium sp. C105KSO13
ACCTCCCTATTTAGTCAAGTCTTTTTCCTTTAAAATAAAGGATTTTTTGTTATATATCTCAGGTGAATGAGCCATAGTAATGGATATTTTTCTATATCAAGTATGAAAATAGTGATGTTTGGGTACACAAAGTAAAACGTCTCTCTTTTTTCGCTTTACATGGCCTTGTGTATACCCTTCCCTCTATGGCAGCGCACCTCCCGTGTCTACCAGGATCTCCATCCATTTCTGCATGGGTCCTAACTTCCTTCGTTCCGCCTATCCATCACCAGGGTGTCAGCTTAGCTCCTAATCAGGGTCTTGCCCTATGGTGAATATTCCTGCCGACTACTGGCTCATTCTTTGTATTTAGTCTTACTGACCTGTCCTTGTTCAGTTTTGCCTCCTGTGACAGCACCTACTCGGTGGACGTTTTCCTGTCTCATTCCGCTGTTCCTTACTTGCTCAACCACCTCCCGTGGCTGAATTCAGCCTTCCATACCCGTGGCTGTTTGACTGTTCAATTCAACCGCGGCAGTCTTTCGCTTTTTCCTATGCTGATTTTAATTCCGGTCTTTTTATATCGCCCACCAGCTTTGCTCCATCGTAATCCACACCTTTGGTAAGTATGGTATAGAACACTCTTAGAACTTTGCATGCAACTGCTATTACAGATTGCATCTTCTTCAGAGGATTTATCTCTCTTGTTCGATAATAGTTGTGTATTTCCTTGAATTCCGCATTCTTTCCAATCACGGAAATCGCAGCTTCATACAAAACATATCTCAGACGCTTTCTACCTCTATAGCTGATGTGACTTTCCCCTTGATGTTTGCCCGAACTACAGTCTACAATCGCATATCCTGCCAGTTTCTGCAGCTGCTTTGGGTTATCAAAACGGCTAATGTCACCCACCTCTGCAATGAACCCACTGACTGTAACCAAACCAATTCCCTTTATTTCCATCAGTTTGTCTATATAAGGGATCTCCGTAAGCTTTTCCTGTATATTTTGCAGTTGTTCTTCCAGTCTCAACTTATATACGTCATAATCATTCAATAGATTTTTCAGTTCCATTCTTGCCGCATCCGGTGCTTCCTGGCTTCCTACACTATGCTCTGCAGCTGCTATCAGGGTCTTTGCCCTCTTCAAACCAGCGCCTCTTAGCTTTGCCTCCCGCCAGATCTTATTCACACCTTCTACGCCTAGCTTTTTGATATCTTTAGGCAATGATGCTACTTTCAGAATCATCCTGCCACTTACAGCTTCCAGATCCCCATAAACGTCTTTATATTCAGGGAAATAGATACTGAACCATCGGGCAATCCGGTTCTTTATTCTCGTGATTTCTTCCTGTGTCTGGAAGCGGAGATTGGATAAACTCCGGATCTCTGCATAAATACCTGTTGGTATATATGGATAGGAAAATCTTCCTTCATTCACCAGTGATGCGATTGTCTTTGGGTCCTTACGGTCATTCTTGTTCGGATTGTTGTCATCCAGTTCCTTCGACTTCTTGACATGATGCGGATTCACATGTACAGGCTTCATCCCGTTGTCCTGCAGGAATTTTCCCAGTGCAAACCAATAGTGACCTGTTGGCTCCATTCCGGGGATCACAACGTCTTTTCCATGTTTCTCTGCGATATCTTCCATCCATGCCTTGAAGGTCATAAATCCTGCTTCATTATTACTGAATGCCAGTGGCTTTTTGGAAAACTCATAATTGCGCCAGTCGAATGCTCTTGCATAGTGAGTCTCACTTCCAACATCAATTCCAACAATTAAAGTTTTTTCCGTAATAGATGCAATTTTTGCGTTCTGTGTGTTACAATTCATTTTAGATACCTCTCTGTTTTAATAAGATTTTTACTAACCGGCAAAGTCAGTAATCTTATTTTACACCGAGGTATTTTTTTCTCAACCTTCTTTCTTGGAATTCCTTATATTTTAATTATACAGGAAGCTCCT
>NZ_FBWL01000093.1 GCF_001517425.1 Clostridium sp. C105KSO13
GTTGTTAAGCATTCCCAACCAAAATTTTGAGGATTCATTTGCACCGACTGTAATGCTCAGGATGTCCTTGGTTCCATCCAACTGAACTCCAAGCGCAACATAGGCAGCCTTCTTTACAATACGTCCCTCATCCCGGCAGGAATAGTGTATGGCATCTAGGAAACAGAAAGTATAGATCGGCTCCAGAGGACGTGTCTGCCATTCCTTTACATTCGGGAGGATTTTATCTGTGATCTTGCTGACCATATCGGCAGAGAGCTGTATTCCATACAGATCCTCGATCTGGTCATGGATATCTCTGGTACTCATGCCACGGGCATATAGGGAAATAATTTTTTCCTCTATCCCGGAAACATCCCGCTGATGCTTCTGAACAATCTGTGGTTCGAATTCTCCATTTCGGTCTCTTGGAATTTCAATTGGAATTTCACCATACTGACTCTTTACCATTTTAGGTGAATAGCCGTTCCGTTTGTTGGTAGTGATGATGTCATCTTTTGCATTTTTGGGATAGCCGATGGAAACATCCATTTCTGCTTCCAAAAGCTCTTGCAACATATCCTTGAAACTTTCACGGAATAATTCGTAAACATCAGATACGCTGTTAATGTCATTTTCTGAAATAATTTGTCTTAATTGCTCCTTTGCAATAGCCATAATAATAGGCTCCTCTCTGATAAGAATATTCATATTTAATTCTTACCAGATTGGAACCATTTATTACCAAAGACACAAAATTTATGACACTACC
>NZ_FBWL01000094.1 GCF_001517425.1 Clostridium sp. C105KSO13
CGTGGTGTGGAATTATCACTAGCGATATAAGAGATTTAGATTTCTTTATTACTTTTTTTTTTTCAAGCAGAAGACGGCATACGAGATGCTCAGGAGTCTCGTGGGCTCGGAGATGTGTAGAAGAGACAGGGCCATCCTTGCCCTGGATAGGCGTCGACCAGCAGGCGCGCAGCCCCGCTCCGAGCGGACCAGCCTTATAGGGTTGCCAACGCGGATCGCTGTCGATGTCGCGGGCCAGCACCGGCTCGCACCTGTCTCTTATACACATCTGACGCTGCCGACGATATGCAGTGGGGAGAATACCGTGGGCGTGGGATTAATCAAAAAACACAGATAACACAGCATATAACGGGCCACTTGCTGTTCCCTGCCGGGATGA
>NZ_FBWL01000095.1 GCF_001517425.1 Clostridium sp. C105KSO13
GTTACTGTTCACAGGCTATCTTGTAATAAAAGAACCGATGGTGTAAACTTATCTCAAAGTTAACCATCGGTTCTTTATCCTTCGAATATTTGCGATACGTTTTCGAAATAATCATATTCTGACCTTTCACGTATCATAAGTAACACGCTCATGCATTCGCAGAGAGCTTTGATTGATTCGAAACTCCGGAATGACACAGCCTGTACCTGCTTTCGTTTGTACTTTCTTAGAAGTCGTTCAGATAAATTGTTTGTTGTTGGAATCCGATGATCATGAAGGAATAGAAGGTGATTCTTCATATAGTTATCCATTCGAATGGATAAGTTGTATCCTTCTTTGTAATAATCATTGCACGGGATTTCTTCGTATTCCTCCTTTGCCTTTTCTAAAATTTTACGGTAACGGGTTTCGTACTCCGCGACCTTTGCTGTATCACAGCCACATCCGGGATCCAGTCCATTTCGATAGTGGATCATTTCCCGTATCAGCGTATGCATCTGCTTGTTCCAGACTCGGTCTGGTTCATTTTCCATGCTCCCTTTCAGGTAACGCAGAACATGAGCCAGACATTCCTGATGGTTGGATCCATAGTTATAAAATGTCAACTCATGGTCGTGAATTAAAATCCCATGGGAAAGCTCTGCCGGGGTTCCCTTTACTCCTTCATGCCCTTTCTTTTCGCTGGCTGTATACAAAGCTTGTCCATCTGGTTTGGCACAGATAAACACATAGGCGTTTTTTCCGTTAACCCGGGCGTTAGTACAATCCGTATGCAGGATCGGTGCAACAAGCAGCTCAGAGAAAGCTTTCTGCTGATCCACTTTACTTTTTTGTGCAAAAGTCCTGCTGAGTTGATTGACCATACCCTTGGAAATCTGGAGTTTTCCTCCGGTTAGATCCGAAAGAAATCTTCGGCTTTTGTCTATGGAAGTACAGCATTCATTATTAAGCAGGAAAAGGAATGCTTTGATACTGCCCCCATAGTTTACGTCATTGACAATACCTGCAGGGAATTCGGCATGATAGGTTTCTCCTGTTTTCGAATTCCGATAGACATCTGCATAATAATCTGTGACTTCCAGTACCATCTTGATGTTTACAAGCTGTTTTGTGATGGTGTGATTTGTCTTTTTAAAGTCAGGATCATTCAGAATCTCTCTGTCTGGTTGTAAAAGTACAGACGGGCAGGTGGGAGTCTGTCTTTTTCTGCGGTGTCCGGTATGTCCCGGCTGTCCGCCCGGATGTTTCCCAGTTACTTTTCGGTTGTTCGGAACCTTCTTTTTCCGGATTTTCTGGCTGGAAGAAGGAAATGAGGAGTTCTCAAAATCCTGAGAAACCTGTGCCATTAATTTCAGGTTCTTCCCTTTTTCTTCTTCTAAAGCAGCTGCTGCCTCATAAAAACCATGGCGCAGCTCTTTGATTTTGTCCTGTGCATCCCCATAGTTTTCCTCTGCTTTCAAAGCTCTTTTTTCCATCTGTTTTAACCAGTAACGAAGAGCCTTCTCTTTCCGATCTTGTTCTTTTTGGAGGTCTTCAAAAACCTCAAACCACTGATTCCGAACTTCTTTTGTCTCCTGATGCGCTTTCATGAGTTCTCTTTTCAGGGCACGAAGTTCCCGTTCCAGAACTTCTCTTTCTTTTCTCTGCATCTCCTGGATATCCTGGAACTTTTTTCCAGACCGGAATGCCCGAACTTCCGCCTGGGATGCTTTTAATCGATATTCAAGATGGGTGATGTATTCAAAAGAAGGGTTCATAAAGGTTTTCTCTCCCGTTACTGTGGATGAATGACTTTGTCCAGCATGTCAAGCAGGCGGCGGTTCTGCTCTTCCAGAACACGGATAGTTTCTTCCTGCATATCCATGATTTTGCTCTGCTCTGTAATCTGTGCCTGTAATGTATCAAGCAGTTCGTCAAGAGTGAGCCGTTGTTTATCCGATTTTGAGCTCATAAGACATCCTCTCTTTTTCTTTCTATTTTACCAGAATACAGAGATTTTGGCGAATGTCGGGATTTTATGTCTTCGTCATTTTGACTGTGGATAACTCGGATAAATCAGGGAGGTAAAGAAGCAAAATGTAGATATCTTTTCAAAAGAATAGTACTTTAAGAATGAGTTGGAAGTAAAAAGGTAAAAAAATACGCCAGGAGAAAGAGTTATCCACCTCTTCTCCTGAATGTATTTACAGCATCCACATCAGGTGATTTTGAAAAAAATAAATTTCGTCATTTTAACGAAGAGATTTTTTGGGGTTTATGCGGGTGTGAACAGTAAC
>NZ_FBWL01000096.1 GCF_001517425.1 Clostridium sp. C105KSO13
ACGTTGCAAAAGACCTATTATGGGGATTTCACGGATATCTGACCACGGATGCATACATAGGGTATGAAAAGGTGGAAGACATCAAAAGAAATCTATGCTGGTCCCATTGTCGGCGTTACTATATAGAAAGCATCCCGTTGGATAATCAGGGAAAGGAAATCCCCGGGTCCAAGGGAGCGGAAGGCAGGGAGTTCATCAATCTTCTCTTTAAGGTTGAGAAAGAGATTCAGGATCTGCCTTATGAAGAAAAAAAACAGAAGCGTCAGGATGCGTCACGTCCCATCCTCGATGCCTTTTGGTCGTGGGTGGAAGAAACAGCGGCTCTTTCTACTACGAATGAAAAACTGACAACTGCGCTAGGATACTCTAAAAACCAGAGAAAATATCTGGAAACATTTTTAGAAGATGGCAGGCTGCCAATCTCGAATAATTTATGCGAGGCAAATATAAAGCCTTTTGCCACCGCAAGACGTGCATGGCTTTTTGCAGACACACCTAAAGGTGCAACGGCCAATGCCGTTCTCTATACATTAGTAGAGTCCGCCAGGGCCAATGCTCTGGATGTTTATGAATACCTGAAATACATCCTGGAAAGTATGCCCAATAACGACTATCTGAATCATCCAGAGATACTGGATAAATACCTGCCCTGGTCAAAAGAATTACCAGAAGAATGTAGGTTGATTCATAAGCATAAAAAATGCCTCAAGAAATGATAGGCTTAGTATAGCAGCATTGCG
>NZ_FBWL01000097.1 GCF_001517425.1 Clostridium sp. C105KSO13
AAAGGTCAGAATATGATTATTTCGAAAACGTATCGCAAATATTCGAAGGATAAAGAACCGATGGTTAACTTTGAGATAAGTTTACACCATCGGTTCTTTTATTACAAGATAGCCTGTGAACAGTAACTAGAAATAATATCATTATAAAAATCAGGAGTTATAGGATTGTATTTTTCAACTTTAAGGGTTATCATAGTGGAGTAAGGAGTTATGGATTTATCCATGACTGTATTGCAAAGGCAGGAAATCAAACTTTGGTCGGGGAGGTTCCTGCTTTTTATTTATAGTGACCAGACTATGATAACAAAAGGCACAGAATAAAACAATCTGATGTATGATTCGCCAGATTAATTTATTCTGTACCTTTTTTAATTTGACTGAAAATCAGAAAAAAAGAACGGATAAAACAATGATTTACATAAGACTTTTATCCAAAGACGAGTTAAGCCTTGCAGATATTGGAATTAGAGTAAATGGTGATGGAGAGACAAAGACAGCACTGTTTTGCGTTATTCCAGATTCGGACAAATCCTACAATTTTATTATTGGTATGCTTTATACACAGATTTTTCAGGAACTGTATTATCAGGCAGACCTTAACTGTGGTGGCAGACTTCCGATTCATGTGACCTTTATGCTCGATGAATTTGCAAACGTCGCATTGCCTGATGACTATTGCTCTTTGTTATCGACGATGCGAAGCCGAGAGATTTCAAGTATTATCATCATTCAGAACTTTGCACAGCTAAAAGCCTTGTTTAAGGATACTTGGGAAACAATCCCCGGCAACTGTGATACCTTCATTTACTTGGGTGGAAACGAGCAGTCAACGCATAAGTATGTATCGGAACTGCTTGGGAAAGGCACGATTGATAAGAAGTCCAGTGGTGAAACGAAGGGCAGACAGGGGAGTTCTTCAAGGAATTATGATGTACTTGGAAGGGAGATATTTACACCCGATGAGGTCAGAAAGCTGGATAACAAGAAATGCATTATCTTTATCCGTGGTTTTGATCCTATTCTGGATAACAAGTATATTCCATTTGCACATCCCGTGTTTGACCAGACCGCAGATGGTGAGGGAAAACCTTATGTGCATGAGATAACCAGTAATCGAAATCTGATTGGCCCGCCCTTTGAGATTTTATCGAAAAAGGCAGTGGAGCATTATGAGAAGCAGAAAGAGAAGGGCGATAATGTCTATATTGATGACCTGAAATATGAGGAATTCATGCTTCTCGGTGAGGCAGAACTGAATCACAGATTTACGAGTCTGGAAGAAAAGGAGCAGAAGGACAAACTGAATGAAGAGCAGGCGCAGGAGCTTGAGTATTCGCAGGAATCTGATCCAGAGGTACAAACGAAACAAGAGTCTGTATCAAAGAGGAAAAAGTCAGAGTGGGAGGATACGCTTACCAATCGAATGCTTCATTGGAATTGTATTCGAAATTTGGAGATAATTGGAAAGAATAATTGATTGAAACTATGGGATAATAATGGTATAATTAAGCCATGTCAAAGGAGGTGTATGTTATGCCACAAATTATTCCTATTAAAGATTTGAAGAACACATCAGAGATTTCAGAAATGTGCCATAAAGCGGAAGAACCTATTTATATTACCAAGAATGGTTATGGAGATATGGTGATTATGAGTGTTGAGAATTATGAACAAACCATGCGACAGCTTAGTATGTACAGAGATATCGAAATATCCGAACAGCAGATTAGAGAAGGAAGAACAAAGGATGCAAGAAGTTCCCTAAGTTCCATGAGGGAAAAGTATGCATTATAATCTGATTATTACGGACAGAGCTGACGAACTGATTGATGAGCGTGTAAATTATCTTGTAAACAGGCTCAAAAATCAGCAGGCAGCAGCACATCTTTTAGATGGAATTGAACAAATATATGATAGACTCGAAGAGAATCCGTATCAATTTGCAGATTGTCGAGATATCTTTCTAAAAAGTAAAGGATATAAGGAAGCAGTTGTTTCTGATATGGATTATATCATGATATTTCGTATCGAAGAAATGGATGTTTTGGTAGTAGGGTTCTTTCATCAATTAGAGAATTACAATTTAAAATTATAGTATGTAGCATCAGGCCATAAACAGTCTGATGCTATTTTTTTGCCTTGAAAGGAGGTGGTTACAGCAATAACACATCGGGGAAACCTCGACTAACCTAAGTACCAGGAGCAATCCTGTTTTGATAGATTACAATTAACAATGCAGATAAGAATGGATGAATGACATCTATTCGGAAGAAAAGCCGGATAGATGTTATTCATCTTTTTTTATCCGGCTTTCACTCTGCAACCAACATTTTGAAGGAGATTTGAATTATGCGTAGAGAAAACAGCGTAGTAACTAACAACACAGCAAATGTAGAAAAGGTCGGTAAGTCCATGAAGGGATTATTTAAGAACATGAAAAAGAAAGTGATTCCAGCACTCTCTGGAAGTATGATGGCAGTTTCACTTATGAGTACTCAGTGCTTTGCAGCAGCTACAGGAACATCTGCAGTAACACAGCCACTTGACAACTTAAAAAATCTTGTTATTGCAGTCATCGGTGCTGTCGGTGTCATTATCCTTGCGAAGAATGTTATGGAGTTCGCACAGGCATATCAGCAGCAGGATTCTTCTACCATGAACTCTGCCTTAAAGGGAATTGTAGCAGGTGTCATGATGGCAGGTATTTCTACAGTATTAACATTCTTAGGATTCTAAGAGTGGAAACCAGAGGATGTGGGGCAGGTTCTGCCCTGCAGAAATGAAGGAAGTAGGTGAAGAACAAGTATGGATATTTTTAAACTTGGTGATAAGATCCTGTCTTTGCTTGAAATGGTGTTTGGTTTTTGGAATAACCAAATATCTCTGGTGTTCTCGATGCTCGGACAGTCACCAGTCAATTTTAAGAGTGGAGGTCCGTGGGCAGTCATTGAAGGAATTGAACCAATCTTTGTTGGAGTAGGTTCGTCTCTGGTAGTGCTGTTTTTTGTCATAGGATTTTGTTCGGAGAGTGTGGATATCAGGGAAGAGATGCGATTTGAAGTGATACTGAAGATGATGATTCGAGTGGGACTTGCCAAAGTGGTTTCTTGGAGGGAACAACTCCTATGTACGAAGCGTATATGCAGCTTAAAAAAAGTTTTGCTGCAGCACTTAAGTAAGGAGGCTGTGGATGAAATTAGCAAAATACAAGGCGTGTATATGTGAGGGTTCGGCCGAAGAGGCAATCATGGACGTGCTGATTGACAATCATCTTCTGATATTCGAACGTGAAGAGATGCTAGAAGAACAAGTGATTCGATGCAGAGAAGGCAAGAAATTCGAAGAAAAGTATTTAAGAAAAGGATTTATGGACAAGATTTCCGTGATTAGAGTTCTTGATTCAAGAAGAGAAAATTTTAAGATTAGCAAAGCCTATGAGAATAAAGTTGATGTGATAAATGTCATTACTGCCCCAGAGATAGAGATGTTGATCATCTATAATGAGGGAAAATACGATGACTTCAAAAAATCTAAGCTAAAGCCTAGTGATTATTGTAAGAGAAACCACAAAATGAAAGAAGTTAAAACCTACAGTTTTGTGAAAAAATATTTTTCCAACCCTGCAATTTTGATGGATGCCATTAAAAAGTACTATGAAATGTCACGGATTCCGAAAGGAGAGTATACGCTATTAGATTTGATAAACTATAACAATTCCTAAAATGCATATAAACGAAACAATGAACCAGATCAAATCTTATGAATCTGTAGCTTTCAAAAAATGATTTTGTTTTTTTGTTTTGCCTGTTTAAAAATGCCACCTGTTCTGTCCTATTAGTGAAAGTGGGCTTACACACATTTCAGGACCTGGCAAAACATGCAGATGCTGTTTATCATGTGAAGCGTATTGTTCTGGTGAATACAGAAATTATTGATGAATACCTAGAAACATTTCACGGGTAAACATGAAAAGAGGAACAAAAGAAAAAGTGTTTGCTTATGTGGAGAAATATAGGTATAATTATAAAGAAAGATGAAGCATTATAAATCTGTATGATTATCTATGGATTACATCTTTTATATGAATAAAGAACACTTTTTGTTCCTCACAAAAAAGTGAGGTGGCAAAATGGCAAAAAGCAGAAAAGACTACCGTGGATATGCACTTAGACACGGAGAGTGTCAGAGGCAGGATGGTCGATATGTATTCAGCTACACAGATTCCTTAGGAAAAAGGCATTATATCTATATATATGCAGAAGCTACCACAGATAAAAAGCAGGAAGTAATGGCAAATCTTCAAGGAAAAATTATATAAAAAGCGATGTGTAGTTTAACAGAAAACTATCCATTTTTAACTTTACATCAAAAATGACAACAACATAATTTTCGTGATGGACTTTAGTGGAGAAACATGGATTTTGAAAAAATAGGATGATGAACCTAAATGGTTCTTGACGTACTCAGATGGGATGATGTAAGTTGTCGTCCCGACAATGAAGACCTTGAATGATGTAAATAAGAAAAATGATGTAAAATCTAAGGCTGCTGAAGAAGTGAAAGCAGAGCCAGAGAAGATTGACTTTTCTAAGGTAAAGGTAGAGCCTTTATTCGAGGAACTCGTTGATTTTGATACATTCAGCAAGTCAGATTTCCGTGCAGTAAAGGTTAAAGAATGTGTTGCAGTGCCGAAGTCAAAGAAACTGAGTTCACTCTTGATGACGGAACAGGCACAGACAGAACCATTTTAAGCGGTATTCACGCTTATTATGAGCCGGAAGAACTGGTTGGAAAGACTCTTATCGCTATCACAAATCTTCCACCGAGAGCTATGATGGGCATTGACTCTTGCGGTATGCTCCTCAGTGCTGTTCACGAAGAAGAAGGCGAAGAAAAGCTCCATCTTATGATGGTAGATGACCACATTCCAGCAGGTGCAAAGCTGTACTAAGATGTACCGTTTCACTAAATAAACGGGACGTACCTCATTTGCTGAAAATCAGAAAAAACAGCGATTTACATCAAACTTACATCATTTGATGCAGAAATCGGTGCAAGCAAAAAAAAATTGCATAATTAGTAGAATGAGTGGGCAGTTCCAATCGGGATTGCTCATTTTTCTACAATGAACAGAAACACATAATCAGAATTTGTGAGGATAAAAAATGCAACTTCGAGAATATAAATCTACTGATTGTGAGCAGTTGGCGGAATTGTTTTACCAAACCGTTCACAGTGTGAATGCAAAGGATTATACAGAAGAACAGTTAGATGTCTGGGCAACAGGCAAAGTGAATTTGCAAGAATGGGATAGTTCTTTTCTAAAACATAAAACGATTGTTGCTATTGAGGATAACAAAATTGTTGGTTTCGGAGATATGGATAACTCTGGATATTTAGACAGATTATTTGTTCATAAAGATTATCAGAGCAGAGGCATTGCAACTGCGATTTGCGATGAGTTAGAATACTGTATAAATGAAAAGCAATTACAACGCACGCCTCCATTACAGCAAAATCATTTTTTCAACATCGAGGATACCGTGTTGTTAAAGAACAAGAAGTTGTCCGCCACGGAGTTTTTCTCATAAATTATGTGATGGAGAAGTAGACAACTTTGTTAAACTGCCCTTTGAGAGAGGAGAAATTCTTTTCTCAAAGGGCTTTTTGTGTCCAATGTATTGACATAGGTCCAGTGCAGGGACTGGTTATAAACCTGGACATAGGTAAAAAGGTTCCCTCTCAGTTCATCAAGTGAGTGGAAATCCCGGATATCCAGAGAGGACATCCACTGACTTTTGAGTGTCCTAAACCATCTCTTAATTTTTTAACCGAATGTTCGTATAAAAAATAGAATTATCTCATTGCCAAACAAAATGTCGATGCGATTCTTCATGAAAATGAAAAGGAAGAGCAAAAGCAACAAGGTAAAGATGAGAAAAATTATAGCAGATAATCAGAGGGAAAGTTACCAGTTTTTGATTTGGTGCTTTCCCTCCTTTTTTCGTTATACGGATTTTACTTTTGTAATTAGCGCTCAGAATGAGTGCGTAGCCATCTTCGATTAGAAGATGAACAAGGGGATTGGGGAGACACCCCCAACAAGCATCAGTCGAATGGTAGGTACCAGAAGACACTGCTTGCCGCTTTGTTTTTTAGAATATGCGGCCTTAGTGCGCCGCCGGTGTATTTTGTCCTTTAAATATCCCAGCATAGTGCTATAATAACGATATAACAATGTGTATCGGGAGGAATGGTCTATGGGACAGATGTGCGATGTTTGCAAAGAGAAAACTGCAGTGATTTCAATACAAGGAAAAGGACAGTATTGCTATGATTGTCATAACAAAATGATGTTGGAGCTTTATGGTATGAGTGATACTTTTGAATATTCAAAAATTATATCAGTAATTGAACCAGGAGGGAAACTTCATACATTTGAAGTGAATCATATTATTCTTGGATCAATTGTGACATGGGAGGCAAAAGAAAAACACGGAAATTACGAGTTTAGAGTGATATCTGATATTGGCGAAAACGGTGCAGAGGTAGCACAAAAATTATTCAAAAAGATTATTGATGGTGTATGTACCAAAACATTGGATATTTCGAATGGAGCGTTCGGAAAATCTGTAAGTATCAAAGACAAGGGAGTTATTCAAATTATTGAAGATGAAAGAAGGGATTATGCACCAGCTTTCAAAATAGATGATGAAATATTCACACCTGAGGAATTTGGTAAATTACTGCAGAGATTTTCTGGTTTTAATATGCAGTTTCAGATTCATGATGGATCAGATCCACTTTTAGGAGAACATGAATATTTGATTCCAACATATATTACGAAAGAAAGCCTGCTGGAAGAATTTGAAGAAGCACTTGCCATACATAGTGATAGAGGATTTGTATCATATAAAAATACCATTGCATTCGAAGACGTATTCTATAAAATCAACGATAAGCTACATGTCATTGATCAAGCAAGAAACAGAGATTATGCACAGGAAATTGGCAGAGAACTAGCAAAGCGACTCTATGTAATTGAAACTGATGATGATTATTTCCCCTTTAATCTGATAGAACTGGTGAGGGCGTAAATTTTTCTGTGTCTGGCAAGTCAGGAACTGCCTGATTTGAATTAAATATGTATTGGTTTTGATGTCGGTTTAATTCGAAATTCTATTGTCGAATTTTATTTCTATCTATAGTATTACCGCATCTGAAAATTTTATACCTTTTTTCGAAAAAATTTCATAGCAAATAAGACATCTATATTTGTTTTTCATGGGCTCTGCCCACACCCGGCCT
>NZ_FBWL01000098.1 GCF_001517425.1 Clostridium sp. C105KSO13
TCCGCCTTTCTGCGAAAGGCACCCATGGGGTTATGAAACCCATGATCCACTTTTCGCTTTCTAATCTCTTTTCTTTTTGATATAGTTTCTTTATAAGACTGACACACTACAGAACACGTGGAGGTGAGTGGTGGGGCCGTATAGCGGCGACCCCGCATATTTATATGTTGTCGGTCATCCGTTAAGGCATCAATGAATGGCGCATACCGTAGCCCGTAAACTTATCTCTTCCAAAGTCGACTCGATTTTGCCGGATGACCAGTCCCTGTCAATCTTATGACTATAAATTTCAGGAGGTTATTTTATTGTCTTTTAAAATCTTTCGTAAAAACTGTTGCGGACTTGATGTCCACAAAACCTGGATCTATGCCTGCATTGGAGTGACTGATACAAATGGCAGAACCGACTACAAACAAGCTCGTTTCTCGTCCTTTTCTAAAGGGCTGAGTGAACTGTGTGATTGGCTCGCAAAGTACAATTGTTCTGAAGTCTGTATGGAGTCTTCCGGTAAGTATTGGATCCCTGTATTTAATATCCTGGAGAAGGCAGACATTTCTGTCGTTCTCGCACACCCCAAATACACCAAACCACAAAAAGGAAATAAAACTGACCGTAAAGATGCCAAATGGATCTGTGACCTCTTTATGTGCGATATGATCAAACCTTCCTTTATTCCACCTGCTGATATTCGTCACCTGAGAGACTTAGTGCGGTACCGGTTCAAACTCACCTGTATGATCGTTGGTGAAAAGAATCGTGCTCAAAACTGTCTTACCGTATCTAATTTCAAGCTTGATGATGTGTTCAGCGATATTTTTGGAAAGTCAGCCCGCTCCATTACAGAACAGATGCTTGCTCATCCTGGGGAAATATTTGATGTTGCACCTTTTGTACACGGCGGATGTAAGACTCCCATTGAAGAAATCCAAGCGGCTGTCGATGGCGCATTATGCCCTGAACAGGCTGTAAAACTCAGACAGTGTCTCAATCACATAGATGAGTTGAGACTACACATAGATGAAGTAGAACGGGAAATCCTTTGTCTCAGTGACAAGTACCAAGCTCCACTTGATCTAATACGTACAGTTCCTGGATTTAATAAGAATCCAATGACTGCTATCCAAGTCCTTTCTGAAATCGGTGGTGATATGTCTGTCTTCCCCACAGCTAAACACCTCGTTTCATGGGCCGGATGTTGTCCTCGTAATGACCAAAGCGCCAGTAAAATCAAATCAACTCGAATCTCCCGTGCTGGTTCCTATTTTAAACCAGTTCTGGTGCAAGTTGCAAATGCTTTATTAAAATCGAAGAAACATCCTGAATTTATTACTCGCTACAGACGTATAAAAGCACGTCGTGGTCACAAGAAAGCTATTATTGCTGTCTGCCGTATGCTCCTGACCGCTATCTGGCACATACTCTCAGATTTAAAACCATATACACTGGAAGGCTTTCTTGAGTCACGCCCTGTGAATAAGTCAAAAATTCTGACTACTTCTCAGGCGCTTAATCTGCTAAAACAGCGTGGATACATCATCAAGGATGAAGCCGCTCCTGCCATGAATTAAGTGTTGT
>NZ_FBWL01000099.1 GCF_001517425.1 Clostridium sp. C105KSO13
AATTTCAATTTGCACGAAAAAAAGACTACTTTGGAGTATTGATTTGTGGGTTTTTTTTTTTTTAAAGCAGAAGACGGCATACGAGATGTAGAGAGGTCTCGTGGGCTCGGAGATGTGTATAAGAGACAGGAACATCCGATGTTCAGCCCTGTGGCCACAGCCATAAAAATCATCGTAATTGCATAAGATGCCCCGACTGCAGCCAGGGCATTAACTCCTACGAATTTCCCTGCAACTACACTGTCCGCAACCTGTCTCTTATACACATCTGACGCTGCCGACGATATGCAGTGTGTAGATATCGGTGGCCGCCGCATCTTTAAAAAAAAAACATTCGTCTATTATCTATAACCACTCATTTACACATGATCTGACTATC
>NZ_FBWL01000100.1 GCF_001517425.1 Clostridium sp. C105KSO13
CACCTGGCCCTCTGTCTATACATTTCGACGAGGCACTCACAAACAGTGCTTCTCATAGTGGCGTTTTAGTCGACGGACCTCACTCACCGTTCCCTCTCCTATATTTTTTTTTTTAATGAGACGGCGACCACCGAGATCTACACACTGCATATCGTCGGCAGCGTCAGATGTGTATAAGAGACAGAATACTGAGAATCCGCCTACTGTAGTAAGACCTGATGCCACGATAGCCTTACCTATCATAATAGTAGCTGTCTCTTATACACATCTCCGAGCCCACGAGACCTCTCTACATCTCGTATGCCGTCTTCTGCTTGAAAAAAAAAACTCCCTCTGACGCAGAAACTCCCTCACACTTCTTTCCATATTTTCCTATTATTCCAGGTAATTCACTTACAGTTCCTCGTCCAAACTTTCTTCTTGATGTTTGATCAC
>NZ_FBWL01000101.1 GCF_001517425.1 Clostridium sp. C105KSO13
TGTACCCAAACATCACTATTTTCATACTTGATATAGAAAAATATCCATTACTATGGCTCATTCACCTGAGATATATAACAAAAAATCCTTTATTTTAAAGGAAAAAGACTTGACTAAATAGGGAGGTCAGACTATGTCAAACGAATTAGAGAATAAGCTGGACCAGATAAAAGGGAAACTTAAAGAAACCGCAGGCAAACTTACAGATTCTGAAACTCTGGAGCTGAAAGGTAAAGTAGATAACATTGCTGCAAGACTTGCAGAAACAGCTTCTAATACAGGGAATGAAATAAAAGAAAAGGCGGCATCGGAATTAAATGATCTTTTGGATACTCTGGAAAAGAAATTAGATATAGCGAAAAATAAAGATAAAAAATAGTGAGGTGATTCTTTTATGGGCATTCTTAGTTGGATTATCATAGGAGCTTTGGCAGGCTGGATTGCCAGTATGATGACAGGAAATAACAGGAAGATGGGTGCATTTGCCAACATAGCAGTCGGCATTATCGGAGGCCTGCTTGGGGGCTTTATCATGGGGATTTTCGGTGGTGTGGGAGTAACCGGATTCAATATATGGAGTCTACTCGTCTCCATTCTGGGTGCAGTTATCCTGCTCGCCATTATCAATGCAGTCATCGGAAGAAAATGACAGAAGGCCATGTTTGATACAGTACAAGTATAACCTGCCGCCCGTGTTTAATGGGATACGGACGGCAGGAGCTTGTTCCGGATATAGACGAACGAAAAATATCCCATCACTTTTTACATAAGCTGCAAAAGAAATGAAGTGCTCCTTTTCCATCGGATGATTAAATGTAATGTAATAGTCTGTATCAGTTTCGACAACTGAAATCTTATACTGTTCGCATTTCTCAGCCGGCATCAGGCATTCCAATTTTCTGCCGCAGCAATAGATAGATGCGCTTCCTGTGCTGGTCAATATATTCCCGCAGCAGGGGCAGGAATAAAAACGTACCTTGTCAATATTCCCGCTGTCAGGTTTATTCGGAGTAATTTCCCCTTCCAGCATCTGGATCATATCAACTCCAAGAATTTCAGACAGGTCAGCCCAATAAGTTACATCCGGACATCCAAGCCCACATTCCCATTTCGATACAGTCTTATTAGAAATTCCTAAGGCATCCGCAATATTCTTTTGCGTCAGTTTCATTTCTCTTCGCAATTTCGCTATCAATTTGCCTGTTTTAACACAATCCACGGGACACCTCCAGTTATTTTTTAATCTTCTCATTTCCAGATTTTCTTTGCATCCTGATTCTCCGAAAGGCACTGGTCAAGTAATTTTTCCAATTTTTCTGTATGGTCATCCGCCGGATCTTTATATTTTAAAACTTTCACAACAGACAATTCAAAGTCCTTTTCTCCGTATTGATTCCAAAGTTCCTGCAAATGTTTATTCGGATGCCAGCTGCCTGATAATTTGAAGCTGCAGCTGTTAAAGCTTGCTTTCGTATCATTAGAAATACCAAGGAATGTTTCGCCTGTTGATTTGCAGCGGTAAGAAATAATCCCCATCTCCGGCCGTCTCAACTTATATTCTTCTTTGAGTAACTTTTTTCTGTTGATATCCATTCTTCTACCCTCACAGATTACATTTTTCATTTGATATACAATAGACAGTATGCATGATACAGCAAAGGAAATCAATCCATGTATCGTAGACTATTTTCATCGCCAAATACTCCCTGCATAGACCGTGTAATTTATCATGGTATCACCTCAAGAAACATTATAACAAATAAAAGTATAGATGCAACCATTTAAAGCTGCGGTTCGCATATGCACCCCATATAGGTTGCTTTTCTTCCGCTAAAAAAATTATTATTTGACTTTTATACCATCAAGTGTTATACTGTGACAGTATTTTAAATAAAGTTTTGATTTCACATATTTTTTGTAAGTCATTATTCTATTCATGATTTACAAAAGGTATGTGATTTTTTTATTTTATGAAATATAATAAAATTTAGGAGGTATCTTTCATGAACAAAGGTACAGTAAAATGGTTTAACGCACAAAAGGGATTTGGATTTATCACTAATGAAGCAGATGGAGAAGATGTATTTGTGCATTTTTCAGGTCTTGCAATGGACGGTTTTAAATCCTTAGAAGACGGTCAATCAGTTACATTTGACATTACAAAAGGAAATCGCGGTTTACAGGCTGTGAACGTGTGTGTGTTATAATCTTTTTCTACAACAACAGTAGCAAAGCCGGCAGGGTTTATCTTTATACTTGCCGGCTCAATCTATATTACAGCCGCTTAGCGTTTGGAGACGTATTGTTATCTACTATAACCGTGAGCTTTTCATTAGCTATTTTAGCGGCTACTACAGCTCTTGGATAAGACCTTTTAATGTCTGTGGTCTCTTGTCTACCATTTAATTTCTTAATCCCCATGCCATTGGCAGAAATATCTTTCTTCGTGTTCGCTATACCTTTGACTTTCCAGACTAAACCTGTTTACTAATAAAACAATTTCGTATATTCGGTTTGCGTGTCTGCGAGGTGTCAGGGCGCCAGAATCCAGAAAATCCTTTAAACGTTCAATGGCATCTCCTTTTCCAAATTGGAAATCGTTGTTTCCAACAGCAGCTTAATCCTGACACCATGAGACGTAGTTGTAATTCCCAAAACTGTTCACGAGGACACCCAACAAGGGGCCATCGTTCGTATAGATAGATTATTCTAAAGGTTTGATTTCGCTTATGTGGGCTTTGGTATTCTTTAGAAACACAAGCGTTATATTGTCGGCACGGCTATTCTCAAACTGGGCCTTTTTCAAGTTGCAGTATTTGAAGAACCAGTTACGGAAGATTACGTCCCGGAAACGGTGTGAGCGGTGCGTGTTATCCATACAAAGTCACAGTCGGACATTTCGCCATCGAAAAACCTGAAATCAGAAGGCACTGGATATTATAGATGACAGAAAGCACGATTCCACCTTCTCCCTAGTGATTTTCGGTACAGCGCAGGAGGACGACTGGACAAAACCCAAGGTATGGAAGAAAGCGGAATCCTTCCCTTGGTATCACGGTCGGCATGGACAAGGTCAAGGCGGCTACTCTGAAAAAGCTGATATTGGAATTGACATTGGAATATCTGGTCCCTTTATATAGAGAAATCACTGTCCTTATTAGAAGCGGCGGGTTTATCGATATCCGGAATATCGCCATCGCCATAGTCTGTATTGAAGTCATAGTCAAGGTTGATTTTGTCAAGTGTTTTATTGTTTAATGCACCATCTTTCTTGCTCTTAGTATGTGTCTCGATTTTATTGTTGTTTGAACTCATAGTATGCTCCTTCTCCTTGTTTTTATTAGGATTTGCAAAGAGTTAGAAAATATACATAGTTACTGTCATGTTCCGATGCAACAACAACTCTATTTGGTAACTTATGTCACATATACAGGATCTTCTTTATCATCTATAAACGTAGAAATACTGATATTACCATATTATATCCTGTGGCTATCGTGTGCGGTTTCTCTCCCTGCATAAATCCCGCGCAATGGAATCAAAACAGGCAGTATCGGATGTGTCAGCAGACATGGTGCTCAGTCCCAAAGTCGGTGCAGTGGATATGGCGGGATACATATCCTCTGTTTGCACACATCTAATTAGTCCGACTTTCATGTGAAAATCCTCCTTGAGCTTTGATTGGCTTATCAATACCTTTTTTTCGTTTCAAAGTATTTTTTCATTTACCCAAACATCGGATTTCTCATAACAATGCATGTTTGAAGGAAGATGTATAGAAATTGAGGTGAAATATTCTCAAATGATTCTCAACTATTCTCCGCATTCATCATGATGCTGATGCTCATGGCAAACAGAACCTGTAGATTTTAGAGTTCCTTGCAGATACGTTTCTACCACTGTTTTAGCACTACCACTTGCTCCAACAATAACCTCAATATTTTTGTCACTAAAGATTTCAATAGCTCCACTTCCCATTCCACCTGAAATAATCACATTTACCCCCATGTCATTCAAAAAGTTTGGAAGGAAGCCCGGCTTATGTCCGGGATTCGGTATAGACTCGCTCTTAATAATTTGATTGTTTTCGGCTTCAAATATATTGAAGTTAACGCAATGTCCAAAATGCTCCGTTACCATTTCATTTTCACTTGCTACTGCAATTTTAATCATTTCTTTTCCTCCATTTTTTATTTTGAATATATACACCCAGTATTTCAGCCGCATGCTCGACATGTTCTATACATGGACGTTTTTTATAATAACTTTCATTTTGTTTTCTCAGGTATGGGCCTTTCTATTTCTATAGAGAGACCTAAAAGTTCCCTGCAAATGATTGAATTGTTTTTATCCTTAAACTTCATTGCTAAAGTCTCAATCAGCTTATAATGTTCAGCTTTGGCAATTCTATCTAAAAGATTAGAATATCCATATAATATACCCTTTTTCGAATAGCTCTTTTGCTAATATTGAATGCTCACTCACTTTTTATTTGTCCCAAGTCTTTCTTCCAGTATTTTGGATACACAATCAAACCAATTACCGTCGAAAAGCTCTATCATACCCTTATCACAAGCAGCTGAAATTTTCGGATCAATCGGTAACTTTGCAAGAACCTTTAAGTTATGTTTATCAGCAATCTTTTCTATGTGACTTTCACCAAATATCTGATACTCTTTGCCATTGTCAGGGCATTTAAAATATGACATGTTTTCCACCAAACCAATAATAGGAATATTCATCATCTCAGCCATCTTGACTGCTTTAGATACAATCATCGATACAAGTTCCTGTGGAGATGTTACTATTATAATCCCATCAACAGCTATAGATTGAAATACTGTAAGAGGAACATCACCAGTACCCGGCGGCATATCAATAAACATGAAATCCACATCGCTCCAGATAACATCCGTCCAGAACTGTTTGACCGTTCCGGCAATAATTGGTCCCCGCCAAACAACCGGGTCGGTATCATTTTCTAAAAGTAGATTAACAGACATGATATCAATAGCTGTCTTGCTTTTAACAGGCAACAATCCAAATTCACTGTTTATAGCTCTTTCTCGGATACCGAATGCTTTTGGAATAGAAGGCCCAGTTACATCAGCGTCAAGGATTGCAGTGTGATAACCCATTCTGTTCATAGTGACTGCAAGCATTGAGGTAACAAGTGACTTGCCCACTCCTCCCTTGCCACTGACAATACCTATGACCTTTTTAATGCTGCTCATCTCATGAAGCTTCTCGGAGAAATCAGCTTTTTGTTCTTTTCTTTCTGCGCAGTCCTCCGCGCAACTGCTACAGCTTTGGTTACAATTTTCACTCATAAATATTAACTCCTTACATTTAGATTTTAATTTCACTACCTGTTTGTAGATAATCTATACTTCCACCCATTACTGCTTTTAATCGATTATAGGGTTCCATGCCTGTACAATGGCAGGTATAATACTTTGATTTTGTATTCATTAGATATTTGCCAATTCTATCTATCTCATTAAAATCCTCATTTCCGCCGGAGCGACTGGAAAGATGGAATCCACCTATCACATAATCAGGCATACGACCTTTTAAACCGTAGAAATGTTCAAGTATATTCATGATGCCATTATGAGCACAACCTGTTACTAAAATAGTCTTTCCACTTTCCTCTATTATAAGATTCTGTTCATGAGCAAAGGTATCAACCACCTTTTTCAAAAAGCAACTCCATTGCCTTTTCATAGACCGCTTTAATTGCTATCCCTGATATGCTGTTTATGTCTACAATGGTCTGTCCGTTATTAATAGCTTTTACTGCATCTGAATCAAATGGAATTCTACCAATAAATGGAATCATTTGTTCTTTACAAAACTCTTCTATTTTCCCTGTGTTTTCAATGTTGGTGTCAAACTTATTGATACATACTACCATCTTAGTTCCAAATTTCTCTGCTGTGTTTATGACTCGCTCCATATCCCTTATACCTGATATAGAAGGTTCAGCTACTATTAAAACCATATCTACGCCACTAAGGGATGCTATTACAGGACAGCCTATTCCAGGTGACCCATCAATAATAGCCAGATGGGCATCAGCTACTGATGCCTTCATCTGCTTTTTAACCTCAGTAACAAGCATTCCGGATGTACCGCTTCCCATCTGGAGCCTAGCTGTTGAAAATACTTTTTTCGCATCCGAATACAGCATCAATTCTCCAGCCACAGCCGGTATCAAAGTTATCGCTTCCACAGGGCAAACATATTTGCAAACCCCGCAGCCTTCACAGGCAAATGGATCTACTTTATAACCTTCTTCTGCTGAAATTGCATCAAATCGGCAGTTTTGTTTACATTGACTACATTCAATGCAAAGTTCAGAATTTATATCAGCTTTCGGCAGTCCATAATAGTCTGTTTTTTCTGGTTCGGAATTCCATCCAGTTATAAGGTGCAAATTAGGTGCATCCACATCACAATCCGCATATGCATTGGTGCCGAGGAGTTTTATAAATGCACTTGCTATTGTTGTCTTTCCAGTACCGCCTTTTCCACTAAGAATTAGTAGTTGTTTCATGCTGCACCTCCCTTATCACTGCATCTAGTAAATCCAAGAATATCTCCTTGTACTTTTTGTTTTCTCTGACTGCAATTTCTGCATTTGAATTCAGCATTCCAAGTTCATTGTCAAATGGAATTCGACCTAAAATCTTAATGTTTTTTTCTAAACAAAATTTCTCTGCTGGGTTTTCTCCTTCCAAACATTTATTAAGAACCACTCCGTATTGTTTTCCAAACCGCTTAACCAGCTCATATACCATATTGAGGTTGTGAACACCAAACAATGTAGGTTCAGCTACCAATACACAATAGTCCACATCCTTAATGCTTTCCATTACAATACAAGCACTACCAGGGGGACAGTCAATGAAAAACATATCATCAGAAATATCCTTGATGCCATCCAATAAGTTTTTAATGATTGGGATGCCCGATGCTTCACCAGTATTTAATATTCCAGTGTTAACATTTACACCACCCGACATACCTTTTTGTACCCTTCCAATAACCTTTTCTTTCTCAGTAAGTGCCTTTTCAGGACAAAGCATGACACAACCGCCGCAGGAGTGGCAAACCTCATCGAAAACAATTAATTTATCTTTAATATAGGCGAGGGCATTGAATTTACAAAAATCAACACACTGGCGACATCCATTGCAGAGTATATTGTCCACATCAGGAATCTTAATTGATATTTCCTCTTCTCGGAAATTCTCGGGTTTAAAAAACAGAAGCCCATTTGGCTCTTCCACATCGCAATCAATATAAACGGAATCCCTTGCTGCCGCAGCTAAATTTACCGATACCAGCGTTTTCCCCGTGCCGCCTTTTCCGCTTAGGACAGCTATCCTCATATTAATTGCCTCCATGTCCATGAAATCCAGCATGAATTTCATCCAGTAACGGCAGTTTTCCGGCAATAAATGTATTTATATTTTTCTTTGCGGAAATGCTACTCGTTTTGTATATTTTTATATCGGCAGCTCCCAGTACTTCGGCGGCATTTTCTCCGCAACTAAATGTCAACAAAACATTAACTTTATTATCTACTATTGTTTGTGCCGCTTTGATTCCTGCACCACCTGTACTTGTTGCTGCACTATTGTCTATAAATGTACTTTCTTTTGTTTCAATGTCATAAATAAGAAAATAGGGAGTGCGACCAAAGGATACAAATACATTTGTTCCCATATCTTTTTCATCTGCCGGAATTGCTATTATCATAAAAACCCTTCATTCTATTCTTGTTTAAATAATTTTTAATTGCATTACGCAATGCGCTTTTAATGCCTCATCCAAACTTTTGCCTTTTGCCTGTACTGATGTCATGCTAGATGTTGCGATTGATGCACAGCAACCAAATACAAGATAGCTTACTTTATCTATATAATTATCTTTCACCTTTATATAAACAGTATGATAATCTCCGCACGAAGGATCTCCAGAGTTTCCTTCAGCATCAGCATCTATCATACTATAGGCATTTTGAGGACACATAAAATGCTCAATTACTTTTTTGGAATATATGATAATCAGCCACCTCAATTCTCATTATCTGCGAAACACCTGCCATGTCTATGACAGCCGCGACCACATCCTTTTCCTAAACCGTCACAAAGTCGATATTCGCCGCCTTCAATTATCAGTGCTTTACCATTCACTAACGATTCAGCTAACTTTCTTCTGGCTTCTATATATATGCCCTGAACGGTAGTACGGGCAATATTCATTTGTTTTGCACACTCTTCTTGAGTAAATCCCTCTAAATCGATAAGTCTTATCGTTTCATATTCATCAACTGTCATATTTACATAATCCTGATCGTCCAACGTTAAATCAAGAGGGCCAAATTTATTATTTTCTGGTAGGCAGCACACTTTTCTCCATTTCATTGGCCTTGGCATAATCTATCACCTCACTTCTAAGCAGAAATAATCAGAGCGTCCTCCGATTATCTCTGATACCATTATAGGCTCTCTAATTGTTTATCAATGACCTCAAGTCTGCTTTGCAACAATTCCTTTTGTTCTCTAAGTAAGTCTTTATTTATTTTTGCTGAATTTTGATTTGCAGCAAAACCCCTTCCAAAGCCACCACCAAAACCACGTTTGCAGGCAAGTCCAAGACCAGCATCATACCTAAATATATTTTTGTTTGTACAAAGTCCTAAACCTCTTCCAGACATTGTTCCAGCACCTATTGGCCCAGTTCCATCTCTTCTAGGCATACCATTCACCTCCTTATAGTTTATGACATATGTCAATTTCAATTCATATTATACTATATTGATGGCATATGTCAATAACCTTTTTATTATTATAAAACTGTCAGCCAAGGATAATCCTTAGTTGACAGTTTATACTTTACTTTTATGCCTTCGGAACTGGTGCTTTACAACAATTAATTTCAATGTAGTATAATGGTCTCATAATTTAAGACACTTTTTCGGACAGATTTTAATGAATCTGATATACTAAAACCAGTATGAAAGAAAGGATTCATTGCTATGTCCAGACAAAGAAGAAACTTTAGTGCTAAATCA
>NZ_FBWL01000102.1 GCF_001517425.1 Clostridium sp. C105KSO13
CTTTGATAGCTTAATTTTACATCAAAAAGGAATTAGATTCCTTATATTTGGGGCATTTTTTGAAAGTTGTTTATAAAGACATGGTTTAATTCAGGTCTATGTGGATAAAACTGCGGAAACTCAAGTAATATTCTGGTTGACAATGATTGCAATCTTGCATATAATATATAGAATCTCTTTGCACTGCATTACATTCAGCATGAATGCGAGATCAACAGTACAAACTGAGCAGGCGATGAACCTTTTTGTAAAGGTCATGGGGCCGGGCCGCCCAATGAGCGGCAACAGATTGCAATTTGAGCACATCTGTGGGACAGTAGTATGTTCCATAGGTGTGCTATTTTTTATACCCTGATGGAACACATGACCCCGAAATGGAGTGCCATAGAGCTATCAAACAACTGCCGAAAGGCTAAAACGGAGGTAACTTTTATGACAGACAAAAAGCAAAACATGGCTGGCTTAACCGCCACCGAAGCAAAACGATTGCAGGAGCAATATGGTAAGAATGAATTGACCGCACGGAAAAAAGAAAGCTTTTTCAAAAAAATCCTGCATATTATCTGCGAACCAATGTTCTTACTGCTCATTGTTGCTGCGACCATTTATTTTATTCTGGGAGAATCCAGGGATGGTGCGATTATGCTCATTTTTGTGGTAGGCATCATTAGCATTGATGTAATTCAAGAAGGGAAAACCGATAAAGCCCTAAATGCCCTGAAAGATTTATCTGCCCCGCATGTCACTGTTATTCGTGATGGCAAGGAGCAGACCATTGCAAGTGCTGACCTTGTGCCCAGCGACTTAATGATGATTTATGAGGGGGTTAAAATCCCGGCAGACGGCATTATAATAAAATGTAACGACCTGTGTGTCGATGAATCTTCGTTGACCGGCGAAGCGGAAGGTGTGTGGAAAATCAACACTGAGAGTGCAGATTCAACAAGCGACTATTGGCGGCGTGATTATTGTTATGCTGGCACGCTGGTTACACAGGGCACAGCAACGGTACTGGTAGATAAAATTGGTGGCAGCACCGAATATGGAAAAATCGGTGCTAATGTTGCATCTGCACCAGAGGAACCCACACCCCTACAAAAGCAAACCGGAAGTCTTGTTAAACTATGCGCAGGAATTGCTGCAGTCTTGTTTGCCCTTGTAGGAATATTCACATGGCTAAATATTCCTGACCACAGCTTTGGCGACAGGCTGATTGAAAGCATTTTGTCGGGCATCACCCTTGCCATGGCAATGATTCCAGAAGAGTTTCCTGTCATCCTCACGGTATTTTTATCAATGGGAGCTTGGCGACTTGCCAAAAAGCAGTCACTGGTGCGCAAGTTGCCTTCAGTGGAAACGCTTGGCGCCGTATCTGTGCTATGCGTAGATAAAACAGGTACCATCACGATGAATCAGATGACCGTGCAGGATACGTGGGCTACTGATGGCAACACCATAGCACTTTGTGAAGTAATGGGTATGGGCTGCGAGACCGATGCCTATGACCCAATGGAAAAGGCAATGCTCAAGCATTGCGAAACCCTTGGAATTTTAAAGGAAGATCTTTTTGCTGGAGAACTAATCAGCGAATATGCCTTTACAAATGAGTTGAAGATGATGGGGCATATTTGGCGCAGAGATGACGGAATTACCGTTGCCGCAAAAGGGTCCCCTGAGCGTATCTTAACTATTTGTAAGCTTACAGATTTAGAAAAACAAACAGCAGAACAGAAGATCACCGAAATGTCCAAACAAGGTTTGCGTGTAATTGCAGTTGCCACTGCAAAGCTACAAAGTGAAGCAGAAATTCCTGCACAGATCACAGACTGCCATTTAACGCTTTGCGGACTGATCGGGCTTGCCGACCCACCCCGTGAAGGTGTAAAAGCAGACATCGCCGTTTGCAATAAAGCGGGTATTCGTGTTGTTATGATTACAGGTGATAATGGCATCACCGCCGCGTCTATCGCAAAGAAAATCGGTATGCAAAACAGCGACCATATCATTACAGGCGATATGCTAAGCGAAATGACCGATGAAGAACTGCGTGAAAAAGTGAAGGATGTCAGCATTTTTTCTCGTGTCATTCCTGAACATAAAATGCGTATTGTAAAAGCATTCAAAGATAACGGTGAAATTGTCGCGATGACCGGTGATGGCGTGAATGATGCACCCGCTCTCAAATATGCCGATATTGGCATTGCAATGGGTAAACGCGGCAGTGAAGTTTCCCGTGAAGCAGCAGATCTCATTCTAATGGACGACAATTTTACTACTATTGTAGAAACGGTAAAAGACGGTCGCCGTATTTATGATAACATTCGCAAGGCTGTGGGCTATGTGTTCACCATTCATATTCCCATTGCCTTTGCCTCCTTACTTGCACCAATCCTTGGCATTGCCCCCTCAGCACTGCTTTTACTTCCTCTCCACGTTGTTCTGCTCGAGCTACTCATTGACCCTACCTGCTCGATTGTACTAGAGCGTCAGCCTGCCGAAGCAGACATTATGGAGCGAAGCCCTCGAGATCCAAAGGAAAAACTGTTGACCGCAAAAACTCTAGCCAAAAGCATTTTGCAGGGACTTATCATTTTTGCGGCCTCCTTTGGAACGTATTACGTAATCCTCGATGGAAATGTTGATAATGCACCAGTTGCCCGGGCAATGGGGCTTGCAATTATCATGCTATCCAACTTGTTTCTTGTACAGGTCAATAGTTCTGATCACGATTTTACCTTTCAATCGGTAAAGCGCCTTGTGAAAGACAAAGTGATGTGGGCAGTTAACCTTGGTACACTGGCTATGCTTGGCATTATTTTGTATTCGCCACTCAATGGCTTATTAAAGTTGGCACCACTTTCTGCTTCTCTGTTATTAAAGGCTGTTATTATTGCATTTATCGCAGTGTTTTGGTTTGAGTTAGTGAAACTGGTAAAACGACAAAAACTGAAAAATGGTTCAATGCAATAAAAATAAGAGCTGCGTGAATTCTCACGTGGCTCTTACTTTTTTTACATGTATTGTGGTTTCAATCCCCCAATCTATCGGCATCTGCCTTAGTTTTGTGCACTGTGCCATGCGGATGATGTGGTGGTGCATAAATTGAATAGAGTTTTAAAGGGCATCGCCCTTTATTAACAACATTATGCCATGTTCCGGCAGGGACAAAAATAACATCATCTGCTGCTATACATTGCTGGAAATCCAATTGCTCTTTGCGGTTTCCCATCAAAGCAACACCGTTTCCTTGTTCGATACGCAAAAACTGATCAGTATCTGGATGTATCTCTAACCCAATTTCACCGCATACGGGAATACTCATCAGAGTTAACTGCAGGTGACATCCAGTCCACAATGTCGTGCGATAGTTCTGATTCCGCCCAGTTGCTTGCGAAATGTTGGTAACATAGGGATAAGGCCCATGGTCTTGTTGGCATGACTCTACGGTCTGATTTCCGCAACCCCTTCTGTTTTCATTATATCGACTCACAAAAAAACACCTCCTTTTTCAGCTTAGGTAACATCACAAAATTATAAATTGCATAGCATTACCCTTATATATCTTATGCGATTGGATTAATAGGGTGATTGAATCCTGAGGGTAATTACACTTAAACCCCTCTCGATGATATTAATCCTGGATACAAAGATAGGCTTACAACCTTTTTAATAAAGTAAATAAGGAGCTACATCACGTTGTGATATAACTCCTTATCTTTATTGTTCCGAATATTCTATTGCATGAACCGGACATGCCTTTATTACACTTTGGAGTTTTTCATAATCAAGAGCCTGTTTATCATATGATGAATTGTCAAGACAAGTGCGCCAGTTCGTGAAGAAAAACTTGAATGGGAGATTTCCAATTCAAGCACTTGCGAGGTCTGGAATTAATGAGAAATAGATTATTGGTAAGCTCTTTCTGGTCAACGAAAGAAAGATTTGTTTTTTTGGGATAAAACTCTCGCAGCAAGCCATTGGAGTTTTCGTTACTACCTCGTTGCCACGAGGAATAGGGATCAGCAAAATACAAAGTTAAGCCCAATTGTTCTTGAATAGCTGTACAGCAGGCGAACTCTTTTCCTCGGTCTGTAGTTGCGGTTTGGAATGCTCCTTTTGGCAGGATGTTGTAAAGTGTAGTAATTGCTGTTTGCATAGAGGCTGCTGTTCTGTCTGGAGTTTTAAAAGCAGTGTACAGTCGACTTTTCCTTTCTACAAAGGTGGCAAAACAACCTTTGCTTTTTCCACGACTGGAAACCATACTATCAAGCTCCCAATGCCCAAAAGTTGTTCTGCTTTTAACTTCCTTTGGTCGTTCGCAAATTGGTGTTCCCATGGAAAATTTGCCACGTTTTTCAACCCTTCTACGCTTACCGTTTTGCCTTAGATTCTGCAAGGTAGCTGCTGGAAGAATCCCTAAGTAAAGCCAATTGTATATGGTTTTAAAACTTACTATTCCCAAGGTTACAGTATTGGCTATTTGTTCAGGTGACCAAGTTGCTAACATTTTATCGGTGATGCAAGCAATTAAACTTTCTGTACACTTTCCTTTGGGCTTAGAGCGCTTGCGGCGTGTCTTGTATGTGGACTGTGCACTTTCTCCGTCATAGCCAATATTGGTTATGTTGCGGAGAATCTCACGGTCAATGCTGGAATGGTGTCGACCTAGCCTTTGCCCAATTTTCCTGTGCGAATAACCTAGCGACAATAATTCTTCTATCTTGCCGCGTTCATATGTGGTAAAATGATGGTAGCTCATATTGTTGCCTCCGTTTGAATGTTGTCTCAGCAACTCCATTCTACACGAAGATTTCAGTATGGGCTATTTTTTTACCCTATGTCTGTGGCGCACTTCATTTTACAATCTATCATATGCTTTGACAACAGCTTTTTTCCCTTGCATTATAAACAGTGTGGGATAGTTCTTTGCACAAAGGGTACAGCCCATACAGGCATCCTTGTTAATATGGAGGCCGGGCTTAGCCAGCATTTCTCCCGGTAGATCCTCATCCCGAATAATTTTTGCCGAAATCCATGAGAAGATGATTATGGCAAGTACAGTGAGCGCCCAACGAATGGCCATGAACTTGGGACCTAAAAACTTTGCTTCATTACCTTCTGGCACTTTCTACCCAGCAAAAATCGGAATCTGTTTTGCTACCTATCACAAAAAAGCAGCTTGCTGACTACTTCGGTGTACAACGCCCCTCACTTTTCAGGGAACTGAAACGAATGAAGGACGAAGGCTTAATTGAGATTGCAAACAAAAAAATATATATCAAATTTATCAGTGAGCCATGGTATTTTTCTTAAGAAGCTTTACCCTTATTTTAGATTATGAAATTAAGCCGTTGCATCTTTATCTTGATGCAACGGCTCCTGCTTTGTCTACATCCCCAAAATCGTCCAGAGTATCCTTGCAAAAGGATGGCGAACGGACTTTTTCATAGTATCTGTGTCCTTTCCATTGTTCATATTTGTTTAATTGAAAGTTCCGCTTTACTATGGTAAACTCACTTTATATATCTGCCGTGTAAAACTTTTGTGAAACGGTAGCATGGGAAATTAACGCTCGGTGAGCAAGTTTTATATAATTTATATAATGTGTGAGGTGGTGCAATAAATGTTTAATGAAATTTGTATCTATGAGGCAAAGATTGAAAAGCAAGAGGAAATTGAGCAACTTATGAAAGAGGTTGCCGCCTTTTATATGGAGCAGGATGGTGTTATTGAAGTTAGATATATCAAACGCACCCACCGCCAAACAGATTTTAATGCCGTTAAAGAAGGGGCATTGCCTGTTCGCCTCACACGCAATGTAGGCAAAGTCACTTATGTTTTACATTGGACTGTTAGAGATGAAGAAACTCACGCAAGGGTGTCAAAGTTAGGGTTAGAGCATTTTTACAAGCGATGGAACAGATGCTTAACCACTATGCCAAAAATTATTTTGGGTGAAAACATTGTGTAAGGGTATGAGCACACCCTCTGTTAGTGGTTTAACTTCACCTACACAATAAAATCTGACTTATCACGAATTTGAGCCGTTGCATCTTACTTGACGCAACGGCTCTTGCTTTGTCTACATGCCAAGAATAGTCCAGTCAATGCTTGCATATAGACGGTGAACGGATTTCAATTTTCATAGCACCGAACCCCTCCCTGTTGTCTATATTTAATCTTGAGTTTCCGCAAAATGTAATTTCAAAAGAGATAACTTCTTCTAAAGTACCAATCTGTCCTATTTTTGAAAAAAATGAAAAGACAGTATTGTGAATAGAGGTACTGAAATAAGCCCCGCCGGAACCGGACTTTAGGAGAATTATTCTTTTATGCCCAATGGGGCAGACCCTCTATCTAAGCGACCAGCTTAAAGCAAAGTTGACGGTATGCCGGACGTTTTGTCCGAAACCAGAGTCTGACGCCCTCTTTCGCATACGACAGTATGCCTGAGATGCCTTTTGCCAATCGGTAATAGCAGAAGAAAACTTTTTCCTTGATGGGATCTGCCGTTTTTATGATTGAAACCTTGAGTGCATTTGTCTCTTCTTCCATTGAGATCAAGGCCAGAAACGCCATGCATAAGGTGATATAAAAGTTAAGTGCATTGATTGCACAAAGCTTCCGTACGCGAAAGTTTTCAAACTGGAACATCTGTTTTTTACAACGGAAATATTCTTCAATTTTCCATCTGGAAAAGTATGTTCGTGCTACACGGATAACATCTTCTTTTGATTCAATTTTTTTATTGGTGGCAAGCATCATTGGATGTTCGGTGATGCCATAAACCAGCACAAGATAAATATCTTTTCTTGATGCAGTAATCTGTACCTTCACATGGGAGAGGT
>NZ_FBWL01000103.1 GCF_001517425.1 Clostridium sp. C105KSO13
TTTGTTGTTTTTTTTCGTATTGTTTTTTGTAGGGGGGGGTGTTGTGTGTTTTTTTTTTTTTTTTTTTTTTTTCAAGCAGAAGACGGCATACGAGATTTCTGCCTGTGTGGGCTCGGAGATGTGTATAAGAGACAGGAAGAAGACTGGTCGTTACGTTGAACCTGCTGCTGGTTTCAACATTATTGCTACCGCAAATACTAAAGGTAAGGGTAGCGATGATGGTCGTTTCATCGGCACCAATGTGCTGAATCTGTCTCTTATACACATCTGACGCTGCCGACGATATGCAGTGTGTAGGTCTCGGTGGTCGCCGGGCCATTAAAAAAAAAAAAAGCACAATCAGTGGGGCACAGCCCGCGCAGACACAAAAAGAAACAAACAACAC
>NZ_FBWL01000104.1 GCF_001517425.1 Clostridium sp. C105KSO13
GGTAGTGTAAAGTAACCTATGAAAAACAGAACCTAAAAAATAGGTTCTAAAAGAACCTTGAAAATTGCAGATATTTTATTCCTTGGCAACGTCCGCCACCCTTGACGGCGCACCAAAGCAATGCTCTGAACGCCTTACCGACGGTGAAGAACTCAAGAACAGTTAAAAGTTTCTCCGTCTGATTCACAGCATTGTAGCATTGCTTTGTCGTGCCATCAAGGGCATAGCCAGAACCGTTGGTTCTGGTGGCTGGCTTTTACCTCGGGCTCGGAATCTAAGAACAGTTAGCGGCTTTGCCTTGCTGTTGTTTCAGGATTTCCTGCTGACCCAAATAAATCAGAAGCTGCCACTTACCGGGCATATTACCTGCCCCTTCCAGCAACTCTACTTTGTTCAGTGGTTCTTTGCCGCCGGATATTTCGTGTGGTCGAAGGAAGTTGTAGTAGGCCACCCAAAGGGAAACGCTGTGAACAGCACCGCTTTCCGTTCCATAACCGCAGGTGATGCGGTACGATTCTTTAAAGGTGCGATTCAGACGTTCAATGAGCTGTTTGAACGGGCGGAACTCTTTGGATACTTCGTCATCATTGGTAAGACCGATCACCTGGGTAATGAAGACATCCCAATCTTTTTCAAGTTTGAACTGCTGGGCGGCAAGAGGATAGGCGCTGTAGCCATCAGCAATAAACTTAAGAGCCTTTCCCGGGAACTCTTTGAACTTATCGAATGCCATACGCATGGTAAGAATACAGGGACCGACATCTCGGGAAGTGGATACCTGATACCCAAGAATGGAGCGGGATACTTTATCCATGATGAGCCAGACATAGGCTTTCACACCGCTGATCTTAACATAAGTCTCATCAGCAGCCAGCTCGTTGGAGGGATTATAGTTATAAGAATCCACAAAAGGACGGATGATGACAGCAGCTGTTTTTGCATAGTTGTTGACCATGGTGTGGGAGATTTCAATACCATGGATATCTTTGAGGGCCTGTACAGTCTGCCGGAGAGACAGTTTGAGGTTGACCCGGTAGGTCAGGCATAAACCCATGATATAAGCATTGTTTTTCTTGTATCTGAAGGATGTAGCCCATGCCGGGAGCTGGTTGAGGTTCATGTCAAAGAAGTTGACAGAGAATTCCCGGTAGAGGTAGCGCAGTTTATATTTCCAGTAATCAGAGCGGGGCAGATCCGGGGGAAGCTTTTTCAGCTTCCGCTTATAGTAGGAACAGCTGTCATTGATGCATTTATGCACACGAAAATGCTTCCGGTCTTTGACTGGCTGCAGGGCATGGCCGCAGTAGGGACACTGAAGTTTTAAAGGAGTAGTGACCTTTTCCCCATTGACGAAAGTTTGTCCGCATATTTTGCATTTAAACTGCCCACGTCCACCATTATTATCGTAAATGTACTCATGTGGAGCACCGCAGAGAGGGCAGACAATATCAGAAGGAACATTGCGGGGCTTATCCTTATGGGGCTTCACAGGTTTGACGGATTTGCCGTAGCGGAGCTGGTAGTATTCGTTCCAAAGCTGCCAGTCCTGTTTGACGAAAGGTTTGATGATGGGAAGCCGATCCGTAAGAAACTTTTGATATTTAGGACTATGTAGCTCATCATGAGCCCATTGTTTGAGAGGAATGTATCTGCAAATAAAAAGAATAAGCCAGCAGATTTGTCTGTATTGGTCTTGAATGATAGTAAGTAAATAGAGTATAATGTTATCCATAGCAATGATTATCCTTTCGGTATTTTTGTTTTTGTGGTGATTACATTATACACGAAATAGGGGGGTCATTGCTATTTTATTTGTAAAAGTGGATATAACCCTTGAAAATAAAAGGTTTTAAATAAAAATAGGGCTGTAAAACTTTACAGTACC
>NZ_FBWL01000105.1 GCF_001517425.1 Clostridium sp. C105KSO13
TACATCTCAAAGAGAAATTGACTACAACAAATTTAGTGATGAAGTTCAATTTTACTATAACAGATCTAAGGGGCGTTATGGTGCTATTAAGATACAGCGAGATCTTGAAGAGGCTGGTATCCCATGTTCTGTCAAAAGAGTGCAAAGACATATGGCTAAGCTAGGTCTTCGCAGTGTTGTAGTACGCAAATATAAGTATCAAAATAATCAGGGTAAGGTTCCTGATGATAAGGAAAACATACTAAATCGTGATTTTAATGCTACAACAATAAATCAAAAATGGGTTACTGACATAACGTATATACATGTTCAAGATGGAGGCTGGACTTATCTAGCATCAGTGATGGACTTATATAATAGAAAGATCATTGGTTATTCATACGGCAAAAACCCAACCGCCGAATTAGCTAAAAAGGCGGTAGAAAATGCATGTCTCAATGTAGAAGATACTACAGATATTATTCTTCACAGTGATTTGGGCAGCCAATATACAAGCACCGTATTTGAAGATATGATCATAGAAAAAAATATGAAACATTCCTTTAGTAGAAAAGGAAATCCCTATGATAACGCTTGTATAGAGTCCTTCCATTCAGTATTGAAGAAGGAAGAAGTATATCTAAATACATATCATACATTTGAAGAGGCTGAAGCAGCTCTCTTTGAATATATTGAGTCTTGGTATAACCGCAGAAGGAGACATAGCGCACTGGATTATAAAACCCCACAGCAGGTTGAAGATGAGGTTCTTGTAGCTTAAAATCTTTCTCTACGTATTAATTTTATACAGAGAGAAAAAGTTCAACTTTTTGTGTCCAAGGTATTGACATAGGTCCAGATGATACGGCGTCTTCTTAAAAAACGAATGGCGTTCATTAAAAAGGCCGTGATGCTTTCACCACCTATCCCGATTAAGGCAAGCATGGCTGCAGGAAGCGCTGTCATGCAAAGAATGATAATCCGGACAGTCAAAGAAAGCGGCAGGTGCAGCACCGGCACGGTAATTGCAGCGGCCAGGACTCCGCCCTCAATGGCATTTCGGATTTTAAAGGCACCGCCAAAAAAGGTGCCGCGTTCAATGAAGTTTCTGGGGATAAAGGCTACATTTGATTCTTCTGGCTTGCTCATGGCTTTGCCTCCTCTGTTTTTGGTTCTGCTGGTTTGCTTTCTTGTGGCTCGTCTTTGGTGTCGTCGTAACCTCCTTCTTGCCGGAGTTCAATTTCTTCCGATGTGACAGAAGGGAGGGTATCATCCATTTCCAATTCGTATGTCCTAATCTCAGTGCTTATCTGCCGTTTTTCTTCCCCAAAGAAAAAAGCACCCAAAGTGGTGCTGTAATAAACGGGGAGCAGTGTGTCATCTGAGAGCCGGAACATAAAGCAGGTGGTGTTCTTATCCGGATAACCGGTTTTTTCGGGCAGGAAGGTAATCTTGTCAATCGCCCCTTTCTCACTTCCCTCAAGGTAAGAGGCAAACTGTGATTTGATATCCGCAATCTGCGTATCCGCGAAGAATTGGCTCAGCTCATCAAAGCTTGAAAAGACCAGCTTTTTGTCCGCTGCCGCAGAGCCTTCCGGCTTCTTTGATTTATCTTGGGATATGGGAGCTTTATCCTGTGTGGAAGGATTTTTCTTTTGGACCTTCCATATTGTGGGAAGCACAATCCCTGCAAGGATTAAAACAATCATCAGTAAAATAGAGAGAATCAATTTTTTTCTGCTCATAGGTCCTCCTTTATTTTTTCTCAAATATCCAATATTTGTTGGATGTGACATGAACTTCCGACATCATGTCAAATTCACGCTGGATGTAGTTCTTGGATGCATTATCGTTTGGGTCGTTTACCAACACCTTGCCGCTTGCGGTGACGCCGCGCAGGACAATAAAATGCCCGCCGCTGGTAAAGAGTCCGGGGCGTTGGGAGCTGATTACCGGTCGGCCTTCGGATAGTGCGCGAAGAACGGTATTGGGATCCCCTGTTTCCGTTACAGTTCCGCAGCCGAAGTGTGTGGCTGCCGCCTGAAAGTAACTCCAGTAGGTCCCGACACCCGCCTTATAATAGGAATTGCCACACCATGCAACCGCATCCGGCGGTGTTATGGTCGTGCCGGTTAAATAACTGGCTATCATGGCAAAGGAAGTGGGTCCGCACCCGCTGGATGCGATGGAACCGCCGCCATAAGGGATATGGGAGTAATCTGTCTGCAGGTAGTGGGGAATCTGTATCCCGTTTGCCGGATAAGTTCCGCCGGTAGAGGTAATCTGATAGTAGCGCAGCACATGATCCACATATTCCTTGTCTCCATAAATACTGTAATGCCAGTTTGGGCGTGCACACATCATATCTGAAAAGGCGATAGCGTTTTCTTTTGTATAACCGCCGTCCCGGGCAATCGCCCAGTCTATGTAACCGGAACCAAAATTATAACCCTGTAAGGCCAGCTTTATCCGGTCAAGGTCAGTGGGTCCGGTACATCCGGCTTTATCCAGGGCATATTTCAGTTCCTGGATTCCGCATTCGATGCTGTATTCCGGATCCGTAATGCCGTTTGGAACCCGGGGATAGCGGGTGTTAAATGCACCCTCAGCCGCCTGCATCACATCCAGATAACGACCCCCGCTTTCCTGCATCATCACTGCAAGAATGAGGTCCACATATTGGCTCATGCCATATTTTGCAGCGACCTGTGTGACCAGCGGGCGGTAAGCGAGCACCTCCTCGGATACATTGACGACAGTGGCAACGCCGCTGGAATCAGCGCCATAGAATAGCGTCAGATTCTCTGCATAAGAGGATGCAAGGTCTTTTTGCTTCTCGGACAGATGGAATACGTGATCCGCAAAATAAGAGTCTCCCGCATACTTTACCGTGTATGTGTGCCGGGTAAAGGTAACGGTCTTCGTCTGGGGTTCTGCGGCTGCATCAGGAGTTCCCTCCGCCCCGGAATCCACGGTGACTTCCATGGTTACGGTTTCTGTAGTTACATCATAAGAAAAAAGCCCTTCCTTATTCTCTCGGATGACTTTTTTTAGTTCGCCCACATTTATGTCCTGATAATTATCCCTGCCGGCACAAAACTGTGCGATAAGCTGGTTGGCATTGATGGAAATACTGTAGGCATATGGGTCCGCAATGCTGGCTGTGTCACCCTGGGGAAGATTTGCTATGGCTGCATTAATCTCGGAGAGTGTATCATCATGGCATTCCTGCAGCACTTCTACGATTGCCTGGTTTGCAGTCCGGAGATTTTCGCTGATGAGCGTATTATCGTTTAAGGCACCCGTATCATCTGTCAGGTTTCCAAAAATCAGCCCGGGGAGCATGACAATAAATAATACAGGAAGCATCAACAGACTGATGATGACAGTCAACACCTTTGTTAAGTTATGGCGGTTATGAAGTGCAGCACCGATTACGGCGCCAAATGGACCGCCAACTGCAGCCCCTTTTGCCGTTTTTGACAAAGCGGAGGCTGTTTTCAGTAATTTTAAATGCGAGATGGCAGATGCGCCTACGTCAGCTGCTTCTCCCAGACCTGATTGCTGTTCGGGCATGTTTAAATCCGCTCCTTTCTTGGCGGTGTGGGCGGAAGCTGCTGGGTAAGGGATTCATGGTAGGCAATCGAACCATTGCTTTTTTCATAAGGTGTTTTGGAAACAGTATCCTGAGCGTACTGCTTGTACCAGGTGGCACCGTCTACGCTTTTCACGGTGTCAAACTCTCCTTTGCTTGGAGCCATATACTGGTCCGCGTTATACATTGCAAAGTCCCGGCTGCCAGAATCGCTCTGTTCTGTACCGGTAATTCTGCCTCCTCCGATTTCGATATTGCTATAGGAAGGGATTGCAGGAGCAGTATCGGGGGAAGAACCCTGCATGCCGCTTGCCGGTTCGGCTGCACCCGGATGTTCCGGGTTCAGTCCCATATAGGATGTAAATGCTTTGGAGGCATCATCACCTTTGATGGAACCCACCTGACCATAATTTCCATGGGCAATCTTGCTGATTACATTGTTGGCAAAATCCCCGCCCTTATTTAAGGAAGACTGGTACAAGCTGCTTCCAAGTCCGCCTTCGGAGTATCCGGTTGCGCTGTTTACCGCGCTTCGCTCGGCTTGCCTTCCTACGGAACCTGCCAGTCCGCCACTTAAAAAACTGCCTCCAACTGCAGAGGAACCAGGGGAAGCAGAGGAACCACCGCCCCGATGGGAAGCACCTCCGCCCCGAAAGGTGCTGGAGAGGCTGCGCCCGGCAATGAGTAATTCTGCCATCATGTTCCCGCCGGTATTGCCTACGTTGATGCCCAGTGAGGAGAGAAAACTGTCAATTTTTTGTGAGACTTTCAAAAAGGCGATCGCACACAGGAACCATACAAAGACGTTTCCAGTGACGGCTTCTTTTCCATTGGCAGAGACTGCCTGCTCTACTTCAGCTTCCGTAAGCTCCGCAGCAAAGACGGACATCGTGTTCATCATTACCATGCAGATGAGAAGTACTGCCAGTATCAAGAATTGTTTTCTGTGTTTCATAGTGTCCTCCTTTCTTTAGAGTGAGAGCGGGTTTGCAAGGAATGTGCCAACCATGGAAGTGAACAGTCTCAGGCACCATGCATTCATCAGTAACAAAAAAAACTGGCCGCCAAGCATCCGGCACCAGCTTTTGAATATATTTCCGGTGGACTGGGAGGAGCCTGTGGCAAAAGCCACGGGAGCCGTGTAGACCAGCACACCCAACAGGATGTAGCGCTCAGCTGCTTCAAATAGCAGCTTGATATAATTCCATGCCAGGATCAGGACGAGGATTAACGCAATCAGAGCTACCGCACCATTCGCGCACACGCCTAAAATGACAGTGATGACAGAATTGAAATCCCCGAACTTTAGACTGGGAAGGTCCTCTGTCAGAATCCAACTGTATGGAGTGCCTGCTATGTTAAGGAGCAAATCCACAATATCCTTTGCATAAAAGGTAAGGAACAGGAAAAGGAAGCTCCTCATGGAAAGTTTGATAGGATCCTCTGCTTCGATTCCAGCCCCCAGAAAATAATTTTTAAATAATTGCCATACCCAGTTCAATAGGATTAAACCGATTCCAAGCGCCAGAAAAATCTGGTACATGGTTTCGGCCGCCGGGAAATAGCGTAAAAAGGTATCCATGGAACAGCCAAGCGCACCCAGGACAGAGGTAGTAATCAAATCGAGGATGTTCATCACCTGCTCGGCAATCCATTCTACAATTCCGTCTAATATTCCCATAAAATCTCCTTTCCGGGCTTAGCCATTCCACTTTCCACCTGCGAAGAATGGGGTGATATATGCCATGATGAAGCCAAGTCCATTTAGGATTGCCCACGTGATGATAATCCGCTTCAGCCAGGCACGGGATTCATCTACGGTCTTACCGCTTTTAGAGAAATTCATCAAAAGCAGCGCCACAGATGCGGTAACGACAGCTGCAATCGTGGAAATCAGCACAATCTGGTTATAGACATCCTTCATAATCTCAGATGCCTTGTCCCATATGGTGGCAGCATGTACCGGCAGGACATTCCCAACAAGTAAGGTGGATAGAAGGAATCCCAGATATAGATACCTGCCGTAATTGATATGGCGCCTGCTTTTTGGGGCGTCCTCCTTCGTGTTATATAAGTTCACGTTGCTAAAACCTCCTTTTTTGAAAACGGGCAGAGTGGGTTACCCTGCCCGCGGGCTTATAGTTTTCATGCCTCAAGCCGGTTATTCCGGCATAAAAAGCAGCCCGGCCAATACGGACTGCTTTTCATAAGAACCATATGAAGTTGTAAGCATTCTCACCTCCTGCAGATAAAAAATGCAGCTAATATCAAAAGAGAGGCTGGGTCTTTGATATTGCTGCGTCATTGTACTGCATATAATTTTGACAATACCTATTCTATCATGGGTAAATTCCCCCAGCAATTGCATTACCGTGTCAAGTTGTGACAATTTAATGCCATTGCAAATGTAAAGAAGGAAAGCGTAGAAAGGGTTGCCGAAACTCACTCTAACAGTGTTATCAATATAATTCTAGCAGATACTGTATGGACATTCAGAAACAAAATATACTTAGTACAAGCAACTAGCACTGAGAGTGTTATGGATGGGGACTCAAGGGAGGCATGTAATGAAGGGTATCGGAAGAAAAATACAGAAATGCAGAGAAAATGCAGGCTTCACACAGGAACAACTTGCAGAAAAGGTAGATATCAGCACCAGCTATGTCAGCGCAATTGAGCGTGAAGCGAAAGTCCCTACATTGGAGATATTTGTAAAGATATTAAAGTGTGTAGAAGCAGAACCAAATGATATATTGGCTGAAGTTGTCCCGATTCAGACAAAGGAGAAGTGTTCCAGCTTGGAAGAGCGGATGAAAGCATTGCCGGTAAAAAAGCAAAAGATGGTGCTTCGTATACTGGAAGTGATAATTGAAGAGGCGGAAAAGTGATAATCTGTCTGCATGTGAGTGCAGGCAGTTTTTTTAGGCGTGATATGCAACATAAGACGTAAAATACATCCATAAAGTGTATTATATGATGAAAATGGCTCGCGGGTTTGGTATAGTAATACTGATGGTATTAGAGAACTAAGTCTATAAGGAGAGCTGTGATGAAGAAGTATGGTATAGGAGTGTTGCTGTGTGCGCTAGGAGTACTTATTGGTTTTGGTGCAGGGAAGGTAACAGATTATAGTGGTGAATCACCAAAGCCACAGATTCAAAAAACAGAAACGTACCCTAAGAAAACTTGGGAGAATAAGGAACTGGAACCTGCCAAAAGCAAACTGAAGGATACTAAAAAGTGTTGGCTATGTGGAAGTGATAACCGCAGCCTGATGGGCTTTTTTCGGAAGTTTGACAGCCTGGGAATCATCTGTGTAAATAACTGGTATGTTCTTGACATGAGGATACGTAATCAGGACGAAGGCGGGAATTTCACAGCAGCAACAGGCGGTGTGCGTTCCGGGCATACCGGGACAGGAGAAGGAGGCTGCTCTTTTTCTACAGATCAGATGTCTGACCGTGGGATTTCCACAGTCAAGATTTCATATGGCGAGGATAGGGTATTTGATGTAAAGAAGGTGCAGAAGCACTTATGTCAGGGGTGTTTGGATAAACTGCTGGAGTCTATGGAGACATATGGATATGAAGGGGAAGAACCCAGGCCAAACGATTTATGTCTGGTGGATTTTCAAACTCTGGAATTATATCCGCTTCAGGAACATAATCGTTCCTACTTTATCCGTGATTATTATGTGCAAGTGGATGCCGGGGAAGAAGAAATGAAGGTTCAGGCAATTTATGCACCTGAGTTGAATTATGGAGAAAAATCTGAAAATAATTATGAGAATTAATAATAAAGGGGGACTTGATTTCTCGCATCCCCCAGTGTATAATCAAAACAAGAAAGGTAATCAGATGCAAGATCTGATGCCCTCAGTCGAGGGCGTAAATTTTTCTGTGTCTGGCAAGTCAGGAACTGCCTGATTTGAATTAAATATGTATTGGTTTTGATGTCGGTTTAATTCGAAATTCTATTGTCGAATTTTATTTCTATCTATAGTATTACCGCATCTGAAAATTTTATACCTTTTTTCGAAAAAATTTCATAGCAAATAAGACATCTATATTTGTTTTTCATGGGCTCTGCCCACACCCGGCCT
>NZ_FBWL01000106.1 GCF_001517425.1 Clostridium sp. C105KSO13
TGGTCAAAAGAATTACCAGAAGAATGTAGGTTGATTCATAAGCATAAAAAATGCCTCAAGAAATGATAGGCTTAGTATAGCAGCATTGCGGCAGAATTACACGACGCCATCTTTTGAAGCACTTACAAATAATACCTCCCTGTGGTGTTCCCCTGTCTGGAATAATCGTACTGCCGTCTGGCATTCGGATTGGTGCTTTAAGTATTCGCTTTATTACATAAATAAGTTGCTTGTCCTTGATACCTAGTGCCCATAACTGCTTTATCAATTTACTATGATTTACATTATCGAAAAATCCTTTAATATCAAATTCGAGTACATAATGTAAATGCGACCTTTGTAATAATGAATAGGTTCTTGATATTGCATGTTCTACTGACCTGTTTGGTCTGAATCCGTAGCTGTTAGTACTAAATTTTGCTTCACAAATTGGCTCTAGTATCTGCTTGATACATTGCTGTATCAATCTATCCCATATACATGGAATTCCCAATGGTCTAAAACTTCCATTCGGTTTTGGTATCTCTTTTCTTCTTACAGGTTTTGGACGGTAGCCATGTTGACTACCTGTGACATAATATCTGACTCTTTCCACTACTGTATCAGGTGGTAAACACCCAATATCGTTAATCGTCAGATTATCTGTTCCAGCTGTGTAACTGCCTATGTTTGCCTTGATATTCCTGTAGGCTAACAGAATGTTATCTTTGCCCAGAATAAGTTGCATGAGGTCTGTAAAATCATCGCCCTCTTTGCTCCTTTGGTATAGGTTGTCAAACTTAGATTGCATGCCATAGTATTCTGCATGGCGCAAGCTGTCTACACTTAGGTTTTTCTTTCCTTTTGGCATAAGGCATCACCTCCTTTTCTTTTGAAAGTGACCCTTTTGGTCTTATTCGAATCCTTATGGCGATTGAATAATGCTCATTTAGACCAACGACTTGTGCCCATTCCTCTGCTTTTATTACAAAAGCTTCATTGGTTCGAACACTACTTTTCAGCACTGGTTCATCTGCTTATAATTCTTCGTCAGATTATTCCATATAGAACCCAGTACCTTTCCTTGTTCCGATAATTCTATCTGTACATATACACCCTTAGGTTCTTGCTATGAGCCTGTTAGCTTGTTTGTGCCTGTAACACAAAATGGTCGTTCGTAGGGAAAATTTCTACTAAACCACACTAACTGCGCTTTAACGCACCTGTACATTTCTATACAGTCTTCTTATAGACCCGTACATTCGCAAGTTCGTCAGAGTATCTGCCAGGATACTCATTCTAACCATAGATATTTTATAGACACTCGACCTATAGGCAACACAGTCCACCTCTGGACCGTTTTCGATAGCTTTTGGCAAGCTATTACGGTTACTCTCAGCCTTTGTCACGGGGCTTCACACAAATTCCTTTACAGAAAATGCATGCCCATCAAGTGTAAGCGTTTCAAGGCGTTACCCTATCATTCCACTTATCAAATTATCAGTTCACAAACAACATGAACTGTTGCTTGTGCGTAGACTTCTTACCGCCTACGAACAAGTCGCACTTACCCAAAAATCATCCCCCGCCTTTCCCTCGCCCTTGGTGTTGGCAATAAGAGTCGTGACCAGCTTCAAAATATCCTTTTCGCTTTTGATATAGGCAAAAGGATTGTAGTGCATGGACTTCTTGAAATTGATGGTATTGAGAATTTTGATTTTGTAGCCCTTGCGCTGCAACAGTTTTCCGCACTCCACCACGATGCTGCCCTTGGGATCTGTGACCACATAGGAGCTGTGGCACTGCATTCGATTCGGCTTGAGCCAAAACCGTGTTTTGCCGGAGCCGGAACCTCCCACAATTAGCACGTTTTTATTTCGTGCGTGTTTTGGGTTTTTGGGGCGACTGTTCATAGTTAAGCTTTCCGTCTTGGTGAGTACCACATTGTTCTGGAATACGGGATCGGCAAAAGGGCGAATATCCTCGGCGGTTCCCCAACGGGCAGAGCCATACTCAATGCCCTTGCGGTATTTCTTTGCGTTTTTGCCTTTCACATAAACCATTAGGCGAATGACAACGGCAAACAGTAATCCCACAAGAAAATCCTGCGGATGAAAGCTGGGCAATGGATTTTCAAAGGCAGCAGCAAAGCCGTCCATTAAGTTCAGCACCTTATCTGCAAAATCATACCCCGCAGCAAGCCGCCAGCCTTGTGCCGCTTTGGTCAAAAACAGGACAATGAATAGATACGGAAGATTTAGGATAAGGAGCTTTTTTGTTTTTGGTGTCATAAGCTCTGCTCCTTATCTCTGTGCTTCACCTTATCGGAAATGGTATTCTTCACAAGCTCGGTGAATTTTCTAAGTTGTGCCAATACAGAAGGTCTTTCCGCTTTCTGCATGGTTTTTGCGGTAAACTCGGTAAATGCGGAGGTAATGGCATCGGCATCCCTGCCCTTAAAGAATACAAGGTATTTAGGCGGCAATACGGTTTTGTCTTTCTTGACAGCAAAATCTACGCCATATTTCCTCGCAATCTTTTCAAAGCTTTTGATGTTCTTATCCGTCACCTCGATATTAGTCAATCCTTGATTTTGTTTAGCAAGGTCTTTGACACTTTGCTTACCGTGTGGAATGGTCGGGCTGTCACGGCTCTTTTTCTGTGCCGACAAAAACTTGTGTATGGCGGATTTTAATACCCGTCCTGTCAGCTTTGCGGTGCTGATTGCCAGCGTAACCGACCTGTTTTCTACTTCTTCCTGCATGATAAATGCCTCCTTTCGCAGTTTTTAGAGTGGCGGTGTTAAGGCGGAACCACCAAGCGATGAAGCAAATATTTAATGCTCATCATTTTTCCGCCCCTGTCCTTTCACGGTCAGAATGCCATCAAGGGTGGTGGCGGTAATCCGCAGCCGTTCCGCTACGGCAATATCGTTTTTTACACTTTCATCCACACCGCTTCCGCAAACTACAAGCACATGGGAACGCCTGAGCATATCCCTTGCCATATCAATGCCGTCCTTGTGTTCCTCCGGGATTTCATCGTCGAGATAAAGGGGGAGAAACAAAAGAGGACACATGGGGGTAAAGCCTGCCTCATAAATTTTTCTGCAATATTTAGCAGCGGTTTCGGTGTTTTCAAACTCGTTGCTGCTCCAAGCCGCCGTGATGTATGCCATTGGTCTTTTCATAATAAAAAACTCCTTTCTGTTTTTGGGTATGAAAAAAGCGCTTCACCGTCCTGCTTATGCAGGTGCGAAACGCCGCTGTTTAGGAGTGGTTATTTCCCTCCGTATAAATCGTGATTGACAAGAGAGGTGTAATAATTGTCTATTGTGGATGGTGCGTTGAACAAAGTAGCAAGCAGATACCGCTTAATATTGCGGATGTAGGTAGTGGTTTTATCAAGACATTCAAATACATAGGAAATGTGCATACTGTTTATCCGCAGGAGCTTTTCTTTTACAAGCTGTGCCGGATATTCGTCACCTGATATGTTGATAGTCGGCTTGCTTGAGCAAAGAGTTTCAACCATGATGTCCACTATTTCGTTCAGCCGTTCACGGTTATGGTCATGCTTGATGTACTCATATTCGAGATTTTCCAAAACCATCTCTTTTACTTCTTCTATGCTGTCGCATCCAATCTCATCATATCTCATCTTCCTTTGCGGTTTTGTGCTTGATGAATACGGATTTGATGGATAAGGATTTGATATCTCCATGTTTAATAAATCAGTATTTATTGAATTAGTCTTTGATATATAAGTATTTAATTGGTCGGGATTTTCCAAGATAGGTTTTGCCTGCTCTGGTTTTTCCAAGCTTGGGTTTCCCAAAACTGGATTACCCAAGACTGGATTTTTCCGTTTAGGTGATGCCTCCTCCCTCGGTTGCTCTAAAATCGTGTATTCAGTAGTGGTAAGCTGTCCTTTTTCGTTGCGGATACGGCGACGCAGAACGTAGCCATTATCCTCCAGCTCCTTTACTGCCGCACAAATGCTGTCAACGCCGTCTTTGCAGATGGAGGCAAGCCCCTTTGTTGTATAATCCCAGCTTTCCGGCAGGGATAGCATGAGGGACAGCAAGCCTTTTGCTTTTAGAGATAATGCTGTATTTCGCAAATGATGATTTGCCATAACGGTATAATCCCTCGTTTTCTCTACCCGAAAAACTGCCATGCAGATCGCCTCCTTTCCTTAGCGCTCCTGTTGTTGCTGCCGCTTTTTATACCATCCCTCTAAAAGTTTGAGAATCGTTTCCTCCATTTTTTGCGGTGTGTAGGACTTGGGGAAGTATTTACGGAGCTTATCGCCAGTCAGCGTTACTTTATCCAACTCACCTTTCTTTTCCTCTGACATAATGGCAGTCATCACATCAAGGGAGAGCTTCCCCTCCTGCGAATACTTTTTCAACCGCTGTGCCTGTGAAAGAGAGGGAGTAGCCTGTTCACTGTCCATTGCATCCAGTAATTGAGTCTGTTCATCAGACTTTAGATAGGATAGTTCCACAGCAGGGTTAAAGGCAATTTTCTTTTCGTCTACCATATCAAGCAAGGCAGGGATTAACTCAGTAAGGCGAATATAGCGGAAAATTTGATTTTTACTTTCTCCCATCTGTTCCGCTAAAATGTCACTTGATTTTTTTCCCGATAAATTATTCCCAACTTGGGAACCATTTTCTTTTGATGGTCTGCCTGCCTGTCTTTTCATAGAATTCAGCTTTAATTTGTAAGCAAAAGCACGTTCACTGGGTAACAGACTTTCTCTCTGAATATTGCTGTCAACCATAATAATTGTGGCAGCATCATCGTCAAGATTGCGGACGATAACAGGCATTGTAGTAAGTTCTGCAAGTTCACAGGCTCTTTTGCGGCGGTGTCCGGCAATAAGTTCATAACCACCCTCATCACGGGGACGGGCGATTGCAGGAACAAGCACACCATACTCTTTTACACTTTCAACAGTATCATACATTGCTTCGTTATCAATGACCCTAAAGGGGTGGTCTTTGAACGTGTAAAGTTCTGATAACGGGATTTCTTGAACCTTTTCACGGTTCTCGTCAATACGGCTTTCTTCGGTAGTGAACAGGTCATCTACTGAGGTCAGATTTATGTTTTTGGCGAAGCTTTTCAATTTTCAACACCTCCTTCGTCAAATTTTTGTACGCCTCGGCAACCTTGCCTTTGGGGTCATGAGCGAAAATACTTTTGCCCTCTGCGCTAATTTCTGCGGCTCGTACAGAATGTGGTATGTCCGTACTAAATACCTTGATTTTATCGCCGTAAGTGTCACGGAGCAGGGTACTGATGTCCTTTGCATAATTTGTGCGGTTATCTACCATTGTCAGCAGGATACCGTCAATTTTTAGTTTTGGGTTAATCTGCTTTCGTACTTTACCTACAGTTTGTAAAAGCTGTTCCAACCCCTTTGCTGGGAGATACTGAGCCTGTACGGGAATTAAAACGCTGTCTGCGGCAGCAAGAGCATTGATGGTCAGCATGCCTAAGCTGGGCATACAATCCAAAATGATATATTGGTATTCTTTCTTTACCGTTTCAAGATACTGCTTCAGAACCATTTCACGGCTCATGGCATTAACCAAGGAAACCTCAATACCTGACAGCTCAATATTGGCAGGCATAAGGTCAACGCCCTCCTTGTGGTGTAAAATTCCCTCCGCAGGGACTATTGGAGTATCCGTTATGACCTTTCCCAACATGGAAGCAAGGGTAGTAGGTAGCTTATCCGGCTGCGGATAGCCCAGACTGATGGATAACGAACCTTGCGGATCGCTGTCAACCAGCAGTACCTTTTTGCCCTCCTGTGCTAAACCTATGCCTAAATTGGCACAAGTCGTTGTTTTGCCTACGCCGCCTTTTTGGTTGGCGATGGCTATGATATTTGCGTTCAATTTTGTTCCTCCTTTCGATATTTGGTACAAAAAAGGAGCTAGCTCAATGAACTAACTCCCTGGGGACATGTGCATTATTAAATTCTATATATAAAAAAGTTGCCTACTCAATGAATGAGCAGCTACCATAATATATCTTTAAGTTTTTTTCCTAGCCTTCTTTAAATACCAGTTTATTTACTTCATTTTTTGATGGGGATCTGCTATCTAATCTTTTGTTGGCATATATCATACTTTAATTGTACTAGATAGATAAAATTTTAATTGATAAAAATAAAGATAAGAGTTATAATATATTTACGATATTCGTAATATACGATATTCGTAAATATATTAAAGGAGGCTTTCACTTTGGATGAAAACACTATAATCCATAAGATTTTGGATATTTTTGCATATAAAAATGAATATCAGCTTAGAACCTCAAATATTCAACCTCAGGATATGTATGTTTTGGAAAGAATATATTTCAACAAAAAAATGGCAATTAAAGACCTTTCAAAGCAATACAGCATTCCACCGTCTACTCTTACAGGGATAATCGACAGGCTGGAAAAGAAAAAGCTGATTGAAAGGTTGAGGACAAATATTGACCGAAGATCAATTGAACTTGTTGCTACACCAGAAGGAAAAACAGCCGTAGAAAAACATATGAAAGAGGATAAGCTGTTTTCAAATAATTTTTTCAATACCTTGGAACAGGAAAAAAAAGAGAAGCTTAAAGAGCTTCTTGAGGAATTATTAAATAACGTAAAAAAAGACTCCCTGTTTTCCCTTGACAACGAATAATAATATGGAGGTGCTATTTTGTCATTACTTGAATTTCAAAACGTGTCTTTTTACAATGACGATAAAACCATTCTTAAAAACTTATCGTTAAGTATTGATAAAGGCGATTTTATTTCAATTGTCGGCCCATCGGGCAGCGGTAAAAGCACGTTCCTTAAACTTTGCAGCCATTTAATAAGCCCTACCAGCGGGAATATAATTTTCAAAGATAAAAATTTCACGGATTACAGCCCCACGGAATTAAGAAAAAGTATAGCGTACTGTTTTCAGACGCCTTATCTTTTCGGCGACACAGTGATGGAAAACATCAATTTCCCCTTTTCCATAAGAAGCCTTAAGCCCGATCAAAAAAGGGTGAATGATTTATTTTCTATGTTTCATATGGCAACAGATTATTTAAACAGGGACGTAAGAAATCTTTCAGGGGGCGAAAAGCAAAGGATAGCGCTGATTAGAAGCTTGCTTTTTATGCCTGAAATCCTGCTTTTAGATGAAATCACCTCTGCTCTTGACGTGGACAATGCAATAATCGTTGAGAATGTTATAGCATCGCTGAATAATGAAGGTACTACTGTTTTATGGATAACGCATAACCCTGAACAAAGCAGGAAATATGCAAATAAGGTACTGGTTATTGAAACCGGTGAAATCAAATCGTGGGAGGTATTAAAATGAACGGCATGAATAATATCAGTATTGCGTCGTTACTTATCTCATCTTCTCTCGTACTGGTAACTCTTTTTTTCTCCTACTGGCAAAAGCTTAAACTTGAAAAGGAAGTGATCATTGGTGTTGTCAGAGCTGTAGTTCAGCTTGTTCTTGTAGGATATATTCTGGAATATGTTTTTGGATATAAAAATCCTGTTTTCACAACACTTTTGCTCCTTTTCATGATCTTCAACGCCGCATATAATGCTGCAAAAAGAGGTAAAGCTATCAAAAAAGGACTTATTATATCTTTCTTATCCATAACAGTTGGGACAATCGTGACTTTGGCAATCCTTGTTTTATCAAAGACAATACAATATGAGCCGTACCAGATTATCCCTGTCAGCGGTATGATTGTCGGTAATGCCATGGTTGCGTTGGGATTATGTTATAAGCAGATAGCGTCCGATTTTAAAATTAAACGGGAGGAAGTAGAAACAAAACTCTCTTTGGGAGCGGATATACTGCCTTCCTCAATCGAAATCATACGTGACTCCATAAAAACGGGTATGCTGCCAACAATTGACTCTGCAAAAACATTAGGTATCGTATCGCTTCCTGGTATGATGACAGGATTGATCCTTGCAGGTTCATCTCCCATGGAAGCTATAAAGTATCAGATAATGGTTACATTTATGCTGCTTTCAACAACTTCCATATCTTCTTTTATTGCCTGTTACCTGTCTTACAGGAGCTTTTTTAACAGCAGAAAGCAGTTAATCTTATGAAATAACCGGTTCGGTATAACCACTTATAAAAATAATTGAATGGATCGCATTAGCATGAACAATCTTATTAAAGCAGTAATATTAGGTATTGTAGAGGGGCTTACGGAGTTTTTGCCCGTATCTTCAACAGGCCATTTGATTGTAGTCAATGAATTTGTTGATTTTACGGGCAGCTTTGCAAAAACATTTGATATTGTTATCCAGCTTGGGGCTATCCTATCCGTTATTGTCTACTTCTGGCATAAACTGTTTCCCTTCGGATGGACCTATGTCAATACCTTGGACACAAAAAGTTGAACTTTTTCTCTCTGTATAAAATTAATACGTAGAGAAAGATTTTAAGCTACAAGAACCTCATCTTCAACCTGCTGTGGGGTTTTATAATCCAGTGCGCTATGTCTCCTTCTGCGGTTATACCAAGACTCAATATATTCAAAGAGAGCTGCTTCAGCCTCTTCAAATGTATGATATGTATTTAGATATACTTCTTCCTTCTTCAATACTGAATGGAAGGACTCTATACAAGCGTTATCATAGGGATTTCCTTTTCTACTAAAGGAATGTTTCATATTTATAATCCGCCTTTCTGCGAAAGGCACCCATGGGGTTATGAAACCCATGATCCACTTTTCGCTTTCTAATCTCTTTTCTTTTTGATATAGTTTCTTTATAAGACTGACACACTACAGAACACGTGGAGGTGA
>NZ_FBWL01000108.1 GCF_001517425.1 Clostridium sp. C105KSO13
GAAGTCGATAGGTTGGTATAAAATTAGTGCAAGACGAAGGTGGAAAGGGGGGAATTGTGTTTTTTTTTTTCAAGCAGAAGACGGCATACGAGATGTAGAGAGGTCTCGTGGGCTCGGAGATGTGTATAAGAGACAGGTGCGGGAGGATATAACATGAGTTATAAAGTAATTGTTGACAGCTGCGGTGAATTAACTGATGAGATGAAGGAGAGCAATATATTTGAAACAGCGCCCCTGACGATGGAGATAGACTGTCTCTTATACACATCTGACGCTGCCGACGATATGCAGTGTGTAGATCTCGGTGGTCGCCGTATCATTAAAAAAAAAAACACGAAAGGGAAGTGTGCCGCCGTGGTCCACACAACAGCACAAAACTACAACCCC
>NZ_FBWL01000109.1 GCF_001517425.1 Clostridium sp. C105KSO13
TAGCGACAGTTATGTCTATTTCTCATACTCTTTTTTCACTATTTATTTCATTTTGGATAATATTCACTTTTCAATGTCCTGTTGCCAGCAGTGCTGGCATGATCAATCAGAATTCCGAGAGATCATTATTTTAAGACAAAGGGTCAAGCCCTTTGTCTTATTTGCATTTTTTAATGCTGTGCTGGTTCTTTACAAATGTTTCTTGCAATATTCTCAGCTGGCTGATTCCAAAGGAATGATACGATGTATCCAACGATATAGATTGGAACGAACATTGTAACTAATCCCATCACAAATGCGATGATTGGTGCATGACCGAGAATTACTACATTGAAATATGTAAGAATTATGCAGTTAACTACTACATAAACAAGGTTCACGATTACGTTGATGCATAAGCCAAATGGGAGGCTGCCAGGTTTTGTTTTACATACACCTGCGAATCCCATTCCCCATTTTACTGCTGGAACAAGCATTCCAACGATAAATGAAATAACATATGCAATTGCAAAGTTGATTAATAATAATTTTAATACGACTGTGTGTGTTGCAAGTAATTGTGCTGTCAACGAAATTGCCAGCGCAATTGGAATATTCATAATTAAGGTACAAATTGCTTTACATTTTGTGCTCATCATTTTTTTATTTTCCTTTCAACTCTATAATATGAATCATTTCCAGCAGAGGCGGATTAGGAAAGGTTCACTTTACTCCTTACTAGATTGCTTTGAACTCTTTGTTTTTGTAACGTGCCATCTTCTTAGATACGATTTCATGGTTCTCTGGATTTGCATAGAAGCCACCCTCTGTTGCTCCGATTTCTTGTAAGTGACGTGCTCTTCCTTCAACAGTTGTTCTGTCTTTTAAGTATCCGTCTTCCTGAATTACAAATTTCCATTTTCCATCGTCTGTCTTTTCCAAATTTCCGCCAGCTCCACATACCTGACATTCAACTGGATAATGTAATCCGTCCCACTGTAACTCACCGAGTACTAATGCGTTAGAGTGACAGTTTGGACACCAGCCCATATCCTCATCACCGAGCCATGTTCTCTCTTCTGCTGGTGTAGCGATTGCTTTCATGATGTTCTCGCCCATCTTGTGTGCTCTTGCCATCAAATCATCATCTAATAGACACTGTCCAACACCAGGAACTCTTGTAGCTAAGATCATGTCAACAACCTTCATATCTGTTGTGAACATAGAAGCCTGCATACACTCAAGTGCCATTGACTGCCATGCACGTGTTGATCCACCAACCGAAATTAGTCCGGCGATTCTGTCTTTGTGCTTGATTGCTCCGATTGTCTCAAGAAATGCTGTCTCATAACTTAAACTTCTCTGTGCAAACATAGAATATGTCGCTGTTGGCATCAAATCATATGTAGGTGCTGAGTAGATAACCGCATCCTGTGCAAGCATAACGTCCATGATTTTTTTCTTATCATCTTTTTCATCAAGCACACATCCTGTATGTTTGCCCTGTGCCATTCCTCTTGTGCATGATGTACATCCGGTACAACTTAAAATGTTGTAGTCCTTCAGGTTAATCATTGTTACCTCTGCCCCTGCTTCTTCACACGCGATCAGTGCTTCTTTTAATAAAAGCTCACTATTTCCGTTCTTTCGTCCAGCGGTGATTCCCATTACTTTTACTGCCATGTTTTACTTCCTCCTTGATATAATTAGTATATTTGTCTAGATTTCATTGAAGTCATTCCGGAAATCTGTTACTATATAATAAAATATATCAGTTATACATTTAACAAGCACTATATAAATGGAGAAACTTTGCTCGATTTAATCATGATATTTCAGACGTTTGTCTGATGAAGGGAATTTTATGGCATATACAAAAAATGTAATAGAAAAAATAGAGTCACATTTCCAAATAAAAGTGTTAGGAAATGTGCCGGAAGACGGCATGATTGTGAGTGTTATGTTCCTCTCGGCCGGTGATATGGAGAAAGAAGTTCTGGATGAGCAGTTTTTATATCTCGGACAGTACTCGGAGTACAAAGAGTTATCCGCGAAAGGTCATGTTTTGCTTTTAAATACTCCCGAGAAAGCAGTCAATTCTAAAAATGGAGCACTGTCAGGAAACACACCCTATTCCGACTATCTATACATCACTCAGGATTTACCAGTTCAGGAAGTCTTTAACGTGATTCAGGACGAGATGATCCGATATCACCAGATTCAGCTAAAAAAAGAAGAGCTCTTCCGAGCTCTCCATCGAAATACCAGTTTGAATGAAATTATCAAAATCGCACATTCCTATATAGATAATCTGATTTCTGTCTGTGATAACAGTTTCTCTATCATCGGATGTTATCCACCGCTTGACGACGATCGAAATCTGGAACGTCGAAACGGAAAGCTCTATTTGAAATCACCGTTTTTCAAGAACATGATTGACAGCAAACTCACCGATCAAATTTACCAATCACACAAACCGTTTATTGCAAAGGTCGAGGTATTTCCATATGACTGGGTTTTCTCAGGAATTCGCATCAATCATGCAATTGTTGGCTACATCTGTATTCGTGGAATTGTGCGTCCGTTTATGGATGAGGATTTGGAATTAATTCATGTTCTCTCCCGTGTCCTTTCGATTGCAATGCAGAAGAATAACGCCTATCAAAATCCGACCGGATTGAAATATGAATATTTTCTTGGGGATTTATTATCTGGACAATTTGATAACTATGATTTTATCGAACAGCGAATGACTCAATTGGGACACCCAATTCAGCCTTATTACCATGTTCTGGTTTTACAATCCATGGACCCAGCAGGAAAACATCCGTCACCGAAATACTATTATGACCAGATTTTGACCATGTTCCCACGCTGCATGGTTGTGCTGTTCCAAGGTTTTCTTACAATTCTGCTTCCTAGTACAGATACAACTTTGTCAAATGAAACACAGCTGGATCGTTTTGAATCATTCCTTCAATTGAATGATATGCTTGCATCTGTCAGCTTTCCATTCAATGATATTGTTGAGACACCTAAATACTATCGGCAGGCACTTGCACTCTTTGAATTGCCACAATCTTCGGTTACACAATCAGATGCCGAGTATCCGAATATCATTGATTACCGCTCGCATTATCTGGAACATGTATTTAGCCTGGCGAGTAATAAAGAACTTCTCCACGCTTCGATTCATCCACACATCACAGCGATTCTGGAGTATGACAATAAACATCACACGGAATATATTAAAACCTTGCAGACCTACTTGTACAGTAATCGAAATGCTGTCGCGACTGCGAAGGAATTGCATATTCATAAGAGTACTTTTTTCTACCGACTCACAAAGATGTCGGCGTTGTTTGGGTTTGATATGAATGACGGGAAATTACTATTTGCTTATGATTATTCATTCCGACTGATTCATTTTTTGAAAATGTACGAATAGACACGTTGAATAGTATAGGGAACAGCAACTCGCTGTTCCCTATATATAAATCACGCAAATCGAATCTTTAATTTCCCATCATATATTCCCAACGGTACTTCCTGCTCAAATCCATATATCACAGGAATAATATCCTCTTCAAAGAGATATTCTTGCATTTTATTATCTCTTGTATTTTCTTTTTATTTAGGTTTGATGTAAAAAAGCTGCAACATTGTCACAGCTTTTTTAATTACATAAATCTTATTTGAATTGCGTTAAGTGCCAACCTCCGATTTTGTTCATCCAGATTCCAAAATATATCACAAATATCAGTGCCCTTCTGATTCATGCCATTATACAGGTTGAACCCCAGCCTTATCAGTGCCTTTACTCCACCTGATAAGTCAATCATTACTCCTTTTTTGGTCAGGCAAGGTATACTTTATTTAAATAATCCATTTCTCTCCACCTATATCAGTTCTGCTTACCTGCTCTTGAACTTCCATTGTTTTTATTGGATTTTACTTTCTCAGCATCTTTAGAATTATCCTCCCAGTCATCTACAATAAAGCTCTTAATATAGAGAAGGCTCGGCAAACCCAACCCACGTCTTCGTTTTTCTACCAGTCCTAAATCCTCCAATTCCTTTAAAGTCTTTATTGCTGTTTTCTCAGCTACATTTAAATTCTCCATAATCTCTGTTATCTGATTAACAATGTACACACGATTTTCATTATCCAACCACTTATTCTTCATTGAAAGACTCATTCTATCTAAAAGGATTCCATATAACAGCTTTGCAGACAATGACAAATCTGCAAATAATGGATCTGTAATTAACCGCTTCGGAATTCGTATGAAATTAAATTGATCCGCTTCCGAACCGTAATAATAATTAAAGACCATTTTTATCAACTCTCCTTCTGATTTACCCATATATGTTTTGGTAGTGGTTTGGCTGGTTCAAGAAATTGTTCTAAATACTGCTCGAATACATCTGTATTTACTAGTGCTGAAGATCCTACTTTATATATGGCTCCTGCTTCCTTTGCCAATGTCATAAAACGAGTTTTTCCCAAACTGTAAATAATGGAACCTTCTGTCGCATTCACATATTTCTTCATTACATCCTTGGTCTGTGAATAGCTTTTGTACGAATATGCCATGTCTGCCTCCTTCCTACGTTTCACTTTCTTTCCATAATGGATTTTTCATCGGGACTGGACTCTCTCTAAACTGTTCCATATAGTCATCAAATATGTCTAGGCTAATCAGAACAGTTCCGCCAGTACCTTCATTAATCTTATATACTGCACCAGCTGCTCTTGCCATTTCAATAAATCGATGATGTCCAATACTGTATATAATCGAACCTTCTCCAATACGCACATATTTCTTTTGCACATATTTTGATGTGTTTGGAACCTTATATAAGTGTTTCATATACTCCTCCATTTTCATGTGGTTAATCAATGTTGTTCTCGGCAATTGATAAATTGCACCAGCTGCTAAAGCAAATTCCAAAAGTCTTCTTTGTTCTATGTCAAAAATCATAGTTTCTCTGTTATCGTCAATAATCACTTTTCCCTGTGCGATAGAAAGCAAAACAAAAGGGATGTATCTGCCGATAACATCAGGATATTTATCCCACAGTTCTTCTTCAGTAAGTTCGGTTATAATCGCCCATTTCTCTGTGCCGGTATATCCGTCATACTCATATTTGAGGTTGATAAGTTTACAATCTCTTGCAAAAATTTCTTCCTGATTATTTAATTTGTTGTTCTTTGTCATTTCCGTAATCTCCTTAAATTTGAATTTTTGAATTGGTTTGAAATCAAAAATTCGGAGATTACGGGTACTCAGCTATCTGGCACTGCCAAACGGTATAAAACATAAAAGTCCTTTCCCAAGTAAGGGAAAAGACCTAATACTGCACGAAGCATAATCGAATAAAACAGCAACAAAAAAAGCACCGTCGGATCTGGACAGCAAAGAATACTTCTATTCTTCACTTATCCGGCTTCGTACGGTGCTTGGTAGTTTAGCAAATAAATTGCTTATCTCCGCTTACTCGATTAGAAATCGTTTCGATATTTACTTGTAATCTTCATCGCCTGCAATTCCTGCCATATCCATTCCTACGGATTCTTCGGAAGTAAGCGAGATTTAAGATGTGGACATTCTTGCATTTCTGACACTTCACACTCAAATGTCCGGTTGCGTCTGAAAAAACTCTCTGTATCCTGAACCCGCAAGTCGGGCAGAGAATATCACGCTCTTTCAGGCTTTCTGCTTCTACTCTTGACAGAAGCAATCTCTTTTGTATTTCAGGTGCTACCTGAGTCTGTAACCTCATTGCGAAACACCTCCCAGATTTAATTCATTGGAAATGTATTCAAGGATATTGTGATACTCAAATAGTCCCATATCAGGTAATTGCTGTTCCTGTGTTTGCTCTGCAAGCAGACTGCGGACATAATCAATCTTCTCTACACGGTTAATCGGGAAACCTACGCTGTCCTCAAAAGTGACATCTCGCATAGAAACATCGCCGCTTATTTTACCGACGCTTTCAATAACAAATCGGCGGTCGTCAATCACAACTTCCTTACCGATAATGTCATCATCATTTGTCTGCTCTGCTTCTTCCGGTGGTGCAGTAGAAAGAATTTCCCGATTTCTTTTCTGCTCCTCGATTTCTGCCCGTCGTGTTTCCTGCTTCTCAAGCCACTGCGGATACTGCTCCTTTTCCTTTGGATTTAAGTATCTGTCTGCACGGATAAGCTCTCCGATACGCTTTTCCACCTGTGTCCATTTAAGAGTGAGTTTAGGTGCGTCGTTTCCAAATCCTCTTGAAAGAGTTATGCCTTTCCCGTCGTGCTGTTCGTCAATACCTGCACCGATAATGACAGGATATGAACCTCCCCAACCGTATTCGTTTTTGAGAAAGTCTACATTTTCTTTTGAAGATAAACTCTTTTGAAACTGCTCATAGATACGCATTTTACCTTCGTGAATACCGCTTCCACGAGTCAAAACTGCGTCGATAATCTCCTGAGAAAAAGTAAAGGCAGAGGTTTTGTTTTCCTCTGCCTGACCGTCTAATATGAAGCTCATCTGTCCGTCTACCGACGGTAGCGGTTTCATTCTATCATTTAATTCTCCCAAAAGACGCATTGCTTCAAAGTGCTGTGCAATCACGCTCCAGTTATAGAAACTCTGTGCAGTTCTGCTGTCATAATGACCTTCCCAAAGGTGCAAAACATTCTGAAATGTCTTGTAACCTACGGTTCTCCCGTCCTCTAATGTGAGTTCGGTATAATCGTTATTGAAGATACTCTTGATATATTCGGTACGGGTATCGCTACTCTGTGGGTTTCCTGCGGAACATATTTGTCAATGGACTGCTCCGTAATGGTATATACGCCCGGCATAAGGTTATCAAGCTGGAACTTACCGCCGTTTGCTGTGGTAACTGTCTGATTTACTCCGTTACCTGAAATAGTGAAATTGATACCGTCAACCTTTCCGTCCTCAGATGTTTTCACAATTTGACAAGAACCGTAGCTGACTTTCATCTTTACATATCCGCTTACAGGGTCGCTGACTTCCTGTGCATAAGTAACAACATCCTGCACGCTTGAATTTTGACCGTGCTTACCCTCAGACCATACGACAACGCCTCTGCGTACACCGTTTTTCTTACTTGCGGTAATGGTAAATTCCTTACTCGGTGCTTTATCCATTGACACCGTAAGTTTGTTTCCGTTTGTGGAAAATGTTACACCACTGATATTCGCCTTGAAATCATAATTGGAGAGTACACCATTTGAATCTGTAAGGGTAGCAACATATTTGCTTCCGTTCCATTCAAGCTCATTGACTTTCGCTGAACCGCTTGATTTAGTACAGAAGCTCGGCACAACTGTGTGATTCTGCACACTGCTGACCATACTGTTGTAGTAACTCATAATCTTACTGCGAAGCGGATGTTTGGCATTGATAACATCTTTCACATTACTGCAACCACTGGCTGCTTTGTGATTAAAGTTTGCGTCACGCTCGCCTACGACAGTTTCCCAAATAAGAAGCTGTGTTGCATAAGCGTGAGCAATACTGTTTGCCGCACTTTCGTTCTGCGACCTCCAGCTTGTTGAAATCGTTCCTCGATAGCCGTACTGCAAGATACGACCGATAAAGAGTCTGATTTCATCACCGGAGATAACTCCGTTTGCTGTGATATTGTTAAAATAATTTTCATCGTATTTGTTCATACTCTGACCGGAGCTGAGTGAAACACCCGGCTCGATACAATAGGCAATATTACCGGAATATGAACCAATTGCCTTTAAGTTGGTGTGGGTGGAACTGCCGGTATGCCAACCGTTCTTCAAAGTAAGGTTACTGTGTCCCCACACTCCGTCGTAATTTGCGTCGCCGTCACGAGGGAAATCAACCATATACACTTTGGTCTTTTCTCCGCTTGCGGCAAACGCTGTGCTTGTCCCAATACTCATAAATGCACTGAGACTGAGAACCGTCGCCATAACAAACGATAAGGCTCTCTTGATTTTCGTCTTTACCATCTAAGTTTCCTCCTTAAAATGAAAGAACGCACCGATTATCTCAGTGCGTCCGATACTGTATTTTATTTTGTTTTTTAGCAGTAGCCGATATAGATTTCATATTCCGTATCGGATACCTTTTCTGCCCATACCCATACTGCGGTAAATCCTTCCACATTTTTGTATCTGCTCAGCCTGTTTTGAATGTCATCCTTAATGCCTGTGCGTTTGGCATTTGCAGTGATAGGATTATCCCAACAATCCGTAGCGGTACTGTCCAACTCTAAACCGATACTTTGAGCATAACTCTTGGCGTAATTGACATAGGAATTAACATCAAAACTCGGCTTTACTTCTTCCGTCGGTTTTGGCTGCGTGGGTTTCACTTCTTCCTTAACCGTCGGTGTTTCCGGCTTTGACTGCTGTTGTAGCTGTGACTGTTTCTGCTCTTGGGTAGTATCAGGTGTTTTCGTTACCTGTACGGAATCATTGTTTTTTGTAACTTCCGATTTACTTGCCGAAGAAGAAACAGACGACTTTTCCTGCTGACTCGGCTCTGTTGTTGCTTCACTTGATATCTAACGCCAATTTCATTTACTCCTTTACTTCAAATATTATCCAATTGTTCCTTAATTTTATTTATTTCTTTAACCAGATTAAACTTCTTATTTGGTTGCTTTTCATTTCGTGCTTGTTTCTCCAGCTTGGAAATTTCATTGCATAATTTTTCTCGCTTTTCTTTTAGTTCTAGCTGCTCTTCCAGTGAAGAATGGTGCTAGTATATAAGTGTGGACACGAAAAGTTGAACAATCTATAATAATCAAAAAGGAGAGTTCAACCAATGGCAAAAAATCAAAAATCCTATACTCCAGAATTCAAACAGCAGATCGTAGCCC
>NZ_FBWL01000110.1 GCF_001517425.1 Clostridium sp. C105KSO13
GGTAAGCGCTCAATAAAATAGCGGATACCAAAAAACTTGCAATTCTTATACAATGGTTGTAAGAATTGCAAGCGTTTTACTACATTTATATTTGCTAGATGCAAGCATTTTACTCTACATTGCACCAGAGCAAGCTGTAATAACGGTTTCATTCCAAGGCGTCAGTTTTGCCAATTCGGCATCTTTCATTTTTGTGGAGGGCAGATGCTCCAGCAGATAATTCAGGTATTTATAAATGTTCAGGTTATGTGCTTTAGCCATCTCAACTATTGTATATACGGTCGCACTGGCTTCAGCGCCCTTAGGAGTATCGCTAAACATCCAGTTTTTTCGCCCTAAGGTAAATGGGCGGATTGAATTTTCGGACAGGTTATTAGAAAAGCTGCATCTTCCATCTTCCAGATAAGTCATAAATAGCTCTTTGTGGTTTTGGGCATAGTTCACCGCTTTCTCATAACGTGTTCCCTTTCTGGGAACCTGCAATGAGATCCATGTCCAAAAAGCATCTAATATAGGTTTTTCTTTTTGGAGGCGGTATTCTTTTCGCTGCTGGCTGGTGTGCTTTTTTAGCTTCGACTGCCGTTCGTACTCAAACAGCCGGTTGCAGTACTGGACTGCCTGGGCGGCTGGATCACTGTAATCCAGCTCTTTCCCCTTAGGGACTGCCTCTACAAAATATCTGCGAAGATGTGCCCAACAGCAGCAGCGTTTAATGTCCGGCAGGTTATTGTAGCCCTGGTAACCGTCTGTCTCAAGGTAGCCTTTGAATCCTTTCAGGAATTCCTTAGCATTGAACTTGGCTCTGGTTTCCGTGTACTTGTAGAGAACGATTGGCGGCAGGCCATCTTCACCAGTACGGTAAAGCCACATATAGGAATCGGTCTCCGCATTCCGGCCTGGTTCCTTAAGAACCTGGATCCGGGTCTCATCTGCCATCAGGAACTGTCGTTTCAAAAGTTCTTGATGAAAGTACTCATACAATGGACTAAAGTAATTCCCAGCACAGTAGATAATCCAGTTGGCGAGAGTCGCTCTTGAAAGAATAACACCCATCTGTTTCCAATCCTGTTCCTGGCGGTACAGTGGTATGGCATTAGCATACTTTTGATACATGACCCAGGCAACTACAGACGCAGATGCATAACTGTGGGCGATCAGTGCTTCCGGCACATTTGCTTTTACAAACTGAATATTCCGCGCCATTGCGGGAGCAGTGGAACATTTCGGACATTTAGCCGTTTCACGGTAATAATTGATGACTTCACCCTTTGCCGGGGTAAAACGGAATTCCCGGCGGACGAATTCTTTCCCTATAACTTCCATCTCAGAACCACAGTCTGCACAATGCCTCTGTTCCTCAGAAAGTGGAACCACCACATTCCTGGAGGGAACGCCCTTGAAGAGTTCTTCGCCCCTGCGTTTTGCCTGACGTGTATGTTCTTTGACAGTTAATTTTTCTGCTGCGGCTGTTTCATCCAATGGCTGTGCTTCCTGTTCGGCTTCATCGAACAGCTTTAACTGCCCCGCGAGATTCTTTGATTTTTCACTGGAGGTGCCAAACAGCTTCTGTGTAAGATACTCCACCTGTTCACGCAACCCTGTAATAGTAGAGTTACATTCTTCTAGGGTTACACGAAGGGATTGAATCAATTCATTCTGCGTACTGATGACCATATTTAATTGCCCTATTGTATCTTTTTGCTCCACGATTTTGGAGTCCTTTGCATTTTTGGCCATGGGTTTCCTGCTCCTTTTCAGATACTTCTATTTTACCATAGAAAGCACCTGAAAAGAAGCAGAAGATGCAGTGTTTTAGGCCATTTCAGCAACTTGTGGATAACTCATCCACATAGCGGTCAAAAAGGTTATTCAAGTGAAAATTTATCCACATTTTCAGAGAGTTTGAAGGCTTTTGGCTGTTCAATTTCTAACCCGGACATGAGCCAATCGAATTGCTGCCAGGAAAGGGTTCTGACTTCATCGGAGTTTCTCGGCCATCGGAAACGTCCTTGTGCCTCCATCCTTTTGTAGAGCATGACAAAGCCATCGCCTTCCCATAAAATCGCTTTGATTCTGTCACAACGCCTGCCGCAAAAGAGGTAAAGAGCACTACAGCGTGGGTCCATCTTCAGCTGATCCTGTATAACGGCACAAAGGCCATCAATGGATTTACGCATATCCGTGTAACCACATACAATGTATATTTCATCTGCGGTAGTGATATCGCCTAGCATGCCAAGCCTTTCAATATCTGGATTGTCTGGGCAAGAAGTGCTGGGTCCACTTCATTTGTAACACGCATGTGACTACCTTGGATTTCCAGTTCCAATGTGGCAGAAAACTGTACCATCAGGCTGCCGTCTGTAGTTACTTGTTCCGGCTCATAGAGTGATATAGCATTCGTGTCCCGATTTAAATCCAGCCTGACAACTTCCTGCTTTGAAGTTGATTTATATGCAGCTTTTTTAGGAGATGCCGGAATGTCAAAAATCCCTTTTTGACGAATCCGCCTGACCCAGTTGTAAAAAGTCCCCGGCTTTATATCATGCTCCAAACACCACTGGTAATCGGAAAGGCCACTCTGACGGCATTCCGTAATGAGGCGATATTGTTCATCTACTGGAATTCTGGATAATGACATAATCTATGTACCTCCATAATGAAAGTAAAACGCTTGCATTTATAACTTCCTAGCCGCCAAGCTGAAGTAAAATGCTTGCATTTCTATCATTATGACAGATTTTTTACCAATGTAAAACCCGCTGATTTATTTTGCGGTTAC
>NZ_FBWL01000111.1 GCF_001517425.1 Clostridium sp. C105KSO13
ATCCGTGTAGCACGAACATACTTTTCCAGATGGAAAATTGAAGAATATTTCCGTTGTAAAAAACAGATGTTCCAGTTTGAAAACTTTCGCGTACGGAAGCTTTGTGCAATCAATGCACTTAACTTTTATATCACCTTATGCATGGCGTTTCTGGCCTTGATCTCAATGGAAGAAGAGACAAATGCACTCAAGGTTTCAATCATAAAAACGGCAGATCCCATCAAGGAAAAAGTTTTCTTCTGCTATTACCGATTGGCAAAAGGCATCTCAGGCATACTGTCGTATGCGAAAGAGGGCGTCAGACTCTGGTTTCGGACAAAACGTCCGGCATACCGTCAACTTTGCTTTAAGCTGGTCGCTTAGATAGAGGGTCTGCCCCATTGGGCATAAAAGAATAATTCTCCTAAAGTCCGGTTCCGGCGGGGCTTATTTCAGTACCTCTATTCACAATACTGTCTTTTCATTTTTTTCAAAAATAGGACAGATTGGTACTTTAGAAGAAGTTATCTCTTTTGAAATTACATTTTGCGGAAACTCAAGGATCAGTGAGCCGGGGCTAAATGGATTGCTTGATAATGCGTGTTATAATGCCGACAGCTACGTTACGGTCCTCATCAATATGTGTGACTACAAAGGACACCTGATCCTTTTTGCCGACAGTGCGGCTGTCATAGCAGCTGTGGGCAATGGCATTTACCCCTATGCTGAGCCGGACAAATACAGTCCCTTTATGGATGTCCTCCACTGCACCGGCGTATTTCCCCTGGACTTTGCATTTTTTCAAATTGTCTCTGCTTGTATTTCCCTCCACACTCTTGACATCAGCACGGACGGCAATCTCTTCCGGATTGTCAGCCTGCACTTCCAGAATGCGGACCAGAATATGTTCGCCGACATGAAAGCGCTCTCTGGCATCTCCGAGCCAGTCAAAACTGAGGTCCCGGGCCGGGATGGAAACTTCAACTCCGAAAATCTCAGCCCGTACTACTTTTTCAGCGACTGCAATCACACGGGCCTGTACAATGCGGTCCTCATGTATTTTGGCATGACCGGAGGAATCCTTGTCCAGATAAAAAATCTGCCGTTTTTTCATCATGGCATCTTTTCTGCTTGCTACAATACTGCGGGTTTTCGTATCCAATCCTTTCACAATAAAATCAATATCTGAGCCAAGCATATTGTTCAGGACTTTATTTTGCCGTAAGGCGATGTCCCCATAGTCATGTGCTGCATCCTGCACCAGATTGATCACCATCTCTGTGACGGGGATGACTGTACGGAAATCCTTGTAATATACGATTGCAATTAAGCTGCCGTTTTCTGTTTTTTCGATTCCGCCCAGCATGCCGGTCAATATTTTCTTGGTGCGGTAGGCGTTCTGGATTTCGTGCCAGATTAAATCTGCCTTTAACTGGGCGGTTTCCAGCACAGTATCTGACTCCAGGGTTAAAATAGGGGTATTGGTGATAATCTTTTCTTCGTTTGGCATAAAAATCTCCTTTCAGGGTTAGGTCATAATAGAATCTTTTGATAATGGAACCATTTCTGACTCTGAGCTGTCATATGCAAATTCTTCAGACAGCAGGTCAGAAGGCATATTCTCGTAATCCGGCTCTGGCGAAAGCGCGTCTTTGGGAGAATGGCTATCAGGAACTTTCCTTTGTCGCATAGGAACTCCGCTGGAAGTCCTTTTCTTTCCAGGGCGCGCGGCAGTTACTTTGGGAACAAAATTGACTTCCTCATGCTCCCCGTTTTCGCGCCATGTGGGAATATGCTCGCTTGCTTTTCGGAAGATTAGCTTTTGGGAGTCTTCATGTAAAAGATAGTCCCGCTTATGTGCTTTGAGTACCTTTTGTCCGCGCAGGATTATAAGGGCGCAATCCAGAGGAAGCCGCAGGATTTCATCAGGGGTAAGCAATTTTCGTTTTCCAATGGAGCTGGTTTGGTGATATTCCGGGGTATAATCTGATACCCTCCAGCTATTAAGCTGCTTCGCCTCACTGCTGACACCTACCGTAATGTCTCCTGTGCGATCGGAGATGAAGCGTGCGCTAACCTCATCTGTGCATCCGAGGAAGAGCTGTGTATCACAATTCCCGATAATTTCCTGCCATTGGTTCAGTGGATAGCGGTTCTGCATCTGCGGAAGGTTTTGAAAGATGCAGGAAATGCTCATGTTCCGGCTGCGGATTACGGATATTTTTTTGTTCAGCTCTAAAATAGCGCCTGTGTTTGCAAGTTCATCGGCAAGAATATGTACATGTACGGGCAATTTTCCATCCTCTCCATATTTGTCCGCGTATCTCACAAGTTTGATAAAGACAAACGTCATAAATAGGGAAGAGAGAAAATCGAAGGTGCTGTCCTGGTCTGAAGTGATGCAGAAATAAGCACATTTTTCCTTCCCGGGAAGCGTCAGGTCAATCTCATCATAGGATGTAATCTGGCGGATCTGCTTGTTTTGGAAGACCTGAAGCCTTGAACCCAGTCCGATGATGACGCCGGAGCGTACTGTGTCACTGGCCTGGCGATAAATACAATAGGGTACTTTAGCCGGATGTGTGACAGGCAGTAAATCGAAGATACTGTTCAATTCTTTTTCTGAGCTCATGGTCAACAAGCGGTATACTTGACCAATATTCTTTGCATCTGGCGGAAAACCCTGTTCTACATATAGAATTAAGGCCTTCAGCAGATTCATTTCCGCATTATCCCAGAAATGGTCCTCTTTGCCGGAGCCGGTGTTCTGGATGATGACATCAGCAAAGATTTGCGCCATAGTTTCCTGTCCGTCGATTTCCGAAAGGCAGTTCCAACTGTCAGAATTCTCCGGATTCACGAGATTAAAGCATTTTACCGTGTACCCTTCGTTTTCCAGGTATTTGGACATGCTTTCATAAAGCTCGCTTTTGGGGTCGGTGATAATCAGGCTTTCACCGGGCATGTTTGAAGCAGAACCACGGGCGACACTTTGGAAAATCGCATTGCGGCAGTAGGCCCGGCTTTTCATACTGCCGGACGCACCGTAGACGGCAATGTTCCTGTTCATCCGGGTATTATAGGGCAGGCATACCGCTTTTCCGTTTAATTCCCCCAGGATGATTCCCTTATTCTTTTTCACATTGTTTGTAAGTTCCAGCACCTGATGCATCTCATCCGGGGTCATGAAGCCGGACGTACCATAGGTCCCCTTATTGGAGTAGGTCAGGTTCCGCTCCCGGTCAGCAGTTCCGCCGGTCCGATCAAAACCCATACGCATCAGTAAGAAGCTCAAGAGCTCGAATGCAAGCAGACAGATAAAAATCCCATACAGGTTGTACGGGAAATGCGTCAGTGCAGCAAGACACGCCGATGGGTGTAAAGACGGCAGTTGTGGATTGGTTCCATTGCCGGCAAAGTTGCCCAATGCGCTCCAGTGCTGATAGTTGTCAATAAATTGTGCAATATAGCCGCCTGCATATAGTGTGCAGAGTGCTATGGGAAGCAGAAAAATGAGCTTCCACCATCTCTTAGTGTTCATGCAAAAACCCTTTCTTAAATTTGAAAAGGTCAATACTGTGGAATTGTATATCTGCCGTCAGGTATTCCTTCAGACATGGAATCTGAAAGTCAAAGCAGATCAGACTCCCGGGCAAGCCATATACATTCAGTCCGGTATTGAACCGATTGATTCGCTGCATGTCAAAATCATACGCAAGTAATACAGGAATCCGCACAGGGGCAACCGCATCATGTTCGATGGGAATATCATCCCGTGGATCCTCCAGGTCGGACAAAAGAAGTTCTTTTAGCCGGGACATCATCTGTGGATTCAGAAGAATCCTTAAAAGCGCCTCGCCTTCCGGTGTGTTAGGCAGGTAATGAAAATGTTCAAATGCGGTGTCCAGCATGAAGAGACTCTTTTTGTACCCGCCAGTACTTGTCATAAGCCGCAATGCCATGTGCATATCGGTTCCCAGCATGATGGCTCTGACTTTGGGAAGACCGGGATAAGGACGCCCCTGCAGAAAATACTGAAGGAAAGCATTCAGGCGTACTTCTGTTTTGTATTCCCATTTGAGTACGCTGCTTCCGGTATTATAAACTGCGTATACGCAATGAGGGGCCAATAGGATTCCTACACTGCGGGAATTTTTAATTTTAGTGGTTTCACAGCCAAGCTCCTTAATCTCTCTGGAGGAGTAAAAAAGCGGTAGGCTTCGCGGCAGGATTTCTATAGCTTCGCGTTTGGAGGAAAATAGTTTCGGTTTCTCATCCGGGAAAATTGGAACGCCGGCGTGAAGCAGTGTCACATATGTTTCGGCTTTTTGATGAAGCCGCATCCGGCGGAAGACTTCACTCCTGATCAGATTCGTTTCCGTGTTCCCGGTCAAATATGGCGCGAACCGGACAGGGCTGCTGGTAAGCAGCATATCCTTCGCACGTTTTGTCAGGCGATAGCCACGTAACTTATCCCGGTAGTGCGGCCGGATTAGTTTTTCTGCCTTTAAATCCGTAATCAGCTTTTCCATGTAAGAAGGACTCGTCAGCCTGTTTAACTGGTCAGCCGGAAATTCTCCGCTTATCCCAATCAGCTCCAGCAGATGGTATTTCTGTGTGTTTGGTTTAATCAAATGGGCATCACCTCAGTTCAGTTTTCTTACCTATGCCAGCCTATACTTGGGTAAAATGCTGTTTTGACCGGCATGAAAAAAGCAAGGAACCAAAAGAACCCTGCCTTGTTTTTACCTATATCGGAATTTTTGTAAAAAAAATCATAAAATTTCCGATATGATTTTTATGCTGTTCTTCCTGCTTTTTACCCAGTCAGGAAAGACTGCCTTGTCCATAATATATACCACTGTAAGGTCATGTTCGCCTATTTCCGTCGTATGGTAGGTATCACAGAGCAATCCGGTATCGTCTGAAAGAACATACGAAGAAATGACATCCAGAACCTGTTTGAATTCCAGATTGTCATAATCCCGGATTCTACGCATAGGAAAGGTTTCGTCATAAACCTGGCTGAAACAGATAACACAGCTTTGATAGAGTGGCAGGCTATGGTTTTTCAGGTGATCCTGCAAGGCAAAATTAAGCGGTTCGCACAAAAACGCGGTATTCGTATGGAGTCTCCGCTTTGGAAGGAGACCTGGGAGCGTAATGGAGAGGATGCCTTCGGTATCTTCAATCTTGAGATTGTGGGCTTTGGCAGCCTGCCTCATGTAAGCAGACTTTCCCGGGCGCTCCGTAAGAAAGACGAGATTGCGAAGCTGGCATGCAATCCGCTCTGCACGAAGAGCAGCATGAACACTTAATTCCTCATAATTTTCACCATAGGCTTTAATATCAGTAGCCTTTAGTGCAAAAACAGTATTATTCAGTTTCTGGATTTCATCTTCCAATCCCTGAAGCCGTTGGAAAATATTTTTTGTAGTAGTCATAGAACCTCATTTCTTTTGATAGTAACTGACAGCACCACCGGAGTCTACGATGCAGAAAGCTACGACACCTTCAATCCTTACTTTAGGAGCTTGTGATTCGGATTCCAGGATTACCAGCCGGTTTGCATCCGTGACCGGAATGCTCTCCATCACATGATTAAGCAAATCTTCTTCGTTCAAACCGACGTAGATGATTTCATAGCTTTCATCCTGTGCGAAAAAATGAAGTTTAATTGGGAAAGTTCCACTGGTGTGGTAAATGATTGCTTTCTTAAAATCCAACAGAACCCAAAAGGCCGCGATGACACCACAGTCTGGATTTGATGCGGACTCTGGGGAATCACATAGTATTCCGGAATCTGTATCGTGGTAAATGCGCCCCTGCTTTACCATGCTGGTAATCAGGGATTTCATGGAATCGCTATTCTTTGGGAAGAGCTGCAGCACCTGTTCATAGAGCAGGGTATGATATGTGGTAATAATCCGCAGCAGTTCTGCACCCTCGCCGTTGTAAATTTGATTTCTTGTTTTCATAGTTAGCTCCCTTCTAAGTCAATTTAGATGAAATTGTACGTACAGTCATGCGTATGACATATTTTTGTGCAGGTTACTGTACGTACAGCATACTTATGACCCGCTGTCAGCAATTGGGTGGATGGGTACAAAAAAAGCACCGGTCAGGGTGCTGGATGCGAAAACTATAAGCAATACCTATTGTAGCATAGGTAATTTTCCACCACAATTGCAAAAGCGGGTCAATGTAGTGACAAGATTGTGCCACGCTATTCCGGGAAGAACTGATTCAGCAGTCCAAGTGTTTCTTTTGCAGTAAATCCCCAGAGAATGGTACTAAGCGCCTCTATTGCAGCACGTCGCTTGCGGTAATAAGTCCGGTAGGAAATATTATCAATGTGGAGTGCCAGCTTTTCCAGAATTTCATCCGTGTTTCTAAGTTCTTGAGGCGACAGGAAGGCATAATAAAGGATCCAGTAATACTGTTCCCCGTGTTTGTGGCTGGTTCGCAGGAGGTCAACAGAGGAATCCAGCAATTTTAGCATTTTGTTGCTTCGTTCAATACTTTTTGCCCGTTCTTCGATATCGCTTCCGGTGAGTTCCGCCCCGGCGGCATACAGCATATCCAGAAATTCATCAATGCTGGTACCATACTCCATCCGAAACTGCTTTTCCAGCTGATGGACAACCACCTTCAGGCTGTACTGGGCATCCCGGTATCGTCGAAGAAACTTATAGGTGTCATGGAATCGTGGATCCTCTTCCGGAGAAGGGAATGCCTGGTAATTTTGCTTTGCCATGTTATTCACCCCCTTCCTGCTCTTGGCAGTCTACTGTCAATGGACATGGATTGATTGATGCATCCTCTGGAGAAACAGATAGTTCAAACCGGTATCGTGCATTTCCAAATGGGCAGATAATACTTAGAGTATATGTAGTTAATAGACCCTTCCAGGCTGATAAAGGAGATAATATATACTGGGTTTTCCGGCAATGACAGCATGGAATCCCTTGTGTATCCAACATTTCCGCGACTTTTGCGACCATGAATTTCATGTGCGAATCTGGTACGCAGGAGCCGTTTTCTGAAACGGTGATTTGTTCTTCGGTAACAGTTTCTGAAACACAGGTTTCCTCATTTTCTTCTGGAATATGGATAGGCAGTTGCATCTTCATGGCAATCTCCTCCTTATCAATCATGACATCGCTGACATCAAACATAACAGACAGGTAGCTGTTAAGATAAATCATGCTGCCATATTTCCCCTTAAAAGAGATGAGCGTAATTAGTTCTTTATCCTCCAGTTTTTTCAGTATTCGGGAGACGGATGCCTTGGACTGTCCCCAACGGTTGGCCAATGTTTGAAAGCTGGTCAGCGGATTCCCGGTATTATTACGATAATAGACTACTGGCGCTGAATCAGAACCAAATACGAGCGGGTCATTATAGATGGCATGAATCCACATATCCAGCATGATATCCATTTCGGAACATTTTTCCATATCAATCAGCTCATGCACTTTGGCAATCGGAAAAAAGAAAAATCCTGTATCTTTTTCACAGGGATAATTGTATTCCAGGATTTTATTGCTGTTAGGCCAGTCTGTAATCTTGAATTTCAAAAGTTTTTCTTTCCCCATGACAGTATAGGTAATGTGGCCGCGTTCTTCAAAAGTATTCAGGATGGAAATAGCCTGATGCTGAAATTTACAGCGGAACCAGGATTGAACCTCTTTTAAGGTGCAAATCCATTCACCTGGGCCAACCGTGTACATGAGATGCTCCATACGGCGGTAAGAAGTCCGGTAATTCGCATAGGAACAAAGTATCAGATAATAAAAAAGATAAGAGCAACCGTTGGTTCGGATGGTCTTATCAGAGATTAGGGTTTGTATGAAGCCACGGTAAATGCGGCAGCGTGGGAAATCTACAATTTGTTTTAGTTCTAATTGATAATTCATATGTGAGAACTCCTTTCATTAAAAATGTAGAGCAGGCCATAGAGATGGTCTGCTCCGCATAACTTAGGTATTAGAATCTTACATCAGGCTATAAATTCAACTTAGAGCCGAGAGTACATTCATTGCATTTTTATTGCATTATATTTTTTTCTATTGTTGCTTTTTACATTTCCAAATAGTTCTAAAATGCTGAAAAATCAAGGATATTTGTTAATATGGCGTACTGTCTGTCTGGAGTTTGAGTAGTAAACAGGAAGCCGTGAGGCCGCATAATCAGCGGGTTTCACGGCTTCACTTATATCCCGTGGAACTATTTTGGTACTAAAATTGAGTGAATAAAAAGGAATAAAGCAAAGACGTTTACATATTATATAGAGGTCGTTTGTTCGTAACAGAGCAAGCGGCATTTTTGCGTTCTATACATAGCCATCTCATTTGATGGCTTAATCAAAGGAAGGAGGAGAAGCCAATGAGTAAAAAAACAAACTTACAGCTCTGGGAGACCATGCAAAATAGTGTGAATTTAATTTCTGCTGCATATACATCTGTAAGTGCTTCAAAAGATGGCGTCGTGTAATTCTGCCGCAATGCTGCTATACTAAGCCTATCATTTCTTGAGGCATTTTTTATGCTTATGAATCAACCTACATTCTTCTGGTAATTCTTTTGACCAGGGCAGGTATTTATCCAGTATCTCTGGATGATTCAGA
>NZ_FBWL01000112.1 GCF_001517425.1 Clostridium sp. C105KSO13
TAAATAGTGAAAAAAGAGTATGAGAAATAGACATAACTGTCGCTATGCCTGAAAAATTTGTTATAATAAAAACGGATTATGCTGCTTGTAGAATCAACTTTCTGAGGGCGGATTCAAAAGGCATATCCCAGGCATCCAGATGTTGTAACATCAGGATGTGATAGAGGCGGCAGTACCACATCTTAGTTGAGCGGTGTCTGCCGTCTTCTAATTTAAAGTCTAATTTCTCACGTTTATTCGAACGTTCTGCAGAAGTTCTTGCATTATACTCAAGTTTCCATTCATCAGAGTCACGAGGTGGAATATTAAACAGTCTTGGATTATCCTTCATTGCCACATGTACGGTTCTTCCATATTTAGAATCAGAGCAGGGGTGTTCACAGGAACAGCTATATTTTCTGCTGGCTAAAGGGCATCTGAATTTCACACGATATTTTGAAGGCTCAGAGCCATCATGGTTCATACGTCTGCCTTCTCTGCATACAGGAACCCCATCTTTGCCAATGGTGAAGTCGTCCTTGTAAGGCAGCTTAACGCCACCTTTACCATTCAGATCAATAAAAGGTGTGATATGTGCCCGTCTGAAATACTCATAGTAAGGCATTGCATCGTGTGCAGAATCCAGAAGCATCTTTGTGATATTAAAGTCAGGAAGAAAACTCTTCATTCTGAAGAAGTTAAGCAAAAATCCGTGTGAATCATGCTTTGAAGCTGGATTAAGCAATGGAAAAACTGGCAGATCGCTTTCTGAATCAGAAGCGACAAGCATGTAAAGGTCATAGCCGTGGTAATAACAATCTCTGGATGAGTCCCAACCGATATCGCAATCAGGCTGAGAAAAATATCTGTCACATTTGCAGTCAGTAATGCCTTTAGAAGCACAGCTGCAGACACGATGTTTACGCTCTCTGTGAGATGTTACGACAGGAGTTCCATCGCCAGCTAGGGCAAGTGATTGGGTATCGATAAGCCCTTTGGAAACAGACTGATATAGGAATTCTTTTTGATAAAGGATGAAAAGAGAACCATATGGTTGATCCTTGATGTCAAAGGTAGTGTTCTCTAATTGTGGAAGTAGTTGTTCCACTTTGACCTTTTCAACAGAATCAGCTTTGGTACCTTTTGTCTTAGGTTTCTTTACCTTCGCCTTGAGAGGATGTATATGCGGAGAAAGATGATTATCATCGGAATCCCATAAGCGATTTAGGAAATCATAAAAGGTGCCAACACCAGGAGTGTCACCGAATTCAAAGCCGCTTAAGATGGCATAGAGAGGGTTGATTTTAAGTTGAGCAGCCCAATCAGTCAGCGAAGATACTTTGAAATCAATCGACAACAGATAGGAACGCTGCATGCAGGAAGGGGTTCTTGGTTTTGGTCCAAAAACGGAGTATTTATCTCTCATGAATTCATCCGTGAAGGAAAGGTCAAGGTTCCAAAACCGATCAATGATGTCCCAGGTAGAACGAGCAATAGAATCAGGATTAGGATAGTATTTACGAAGATTTTCAAGAACAAAGTCTTGATAGGCGGAATGACCGCCAGAGTTAACAGGTAACAAAAAATCGCCTCCAATCGAAAAATGTGTGCCGCCCGCAAGCGAACGGTACTTATTGATCAATAGGCGCGAAGCGCCGCATTTTTCGAGTAAACTGTCAAGTGTTTTTTGACAAAAA
>NZ_FBWL01000113.1 GCF_001517425.1 Clostridium sp. C105KSO13
GTAAGTGCTTCAAAAGATAGCGTCGTGTAATCTCCATGCAGATCCTGTAAAATTAACCTAAAATGTCTTTAGGAGGTTATACAATGGATCAAGGTAATAGAGCTTTATGGAAAGAACGGATTCAAGAGCAGGCATCTAGCGGTATATCTATGGCTGCATGGTGCCGGCAGAATCATATAAAAAAATCTACTTTTTACTATTGGAAGAAACAGCTGCATACAGAATCCAGGGAAATACAATCTTGCGCACCGCAGTTTGCCAAACTTGAGCTTCCAATCTCACCAGTACCATTAGAAAATCCAGTCGGGCTCCAGATTACCTGGGGAAAGTTTTCCTTCACCCTTTCGGATGAGAAGGATTGTTCTCTGGCCATTCAATTCATCCGGCAGGTACAACAGTTATGATGGATCTGTTTGTAAAAGATGCAAGACACATCTACCTGGCATGTGGGGCAACAGATTTCCGCAAACAGTCGGCGGGGCTCGCAGCTATTGTTAATATGCAGTTTGAACTGGATCCTTTTATAAATGAATATGTTTTCCTGTTTTGTAACCGGAGAAGAAATGCAATCAAAGTGCTCCGATACGATAGCAATGGTTTTATCTTAGCAAACAAAAAACTCCTGGATGGGATGAAATTCCAGTGGCCAAAAGATCCCTCGGAAGTAAAAGAGATATCCTACCAGCAAGTGCAGTGGCTTTTACAGGGGCTGGAAATCGAACAGAAAAGAGCGCTCCATCCAGTAAAAATGGATGCGAAGTCCACCTGTTTCTGACCATCGAAAAGTGACGGATAAAACCCTGGAAAAACGCGTAAAATCAGCACTTTTTGGCGTTTGAGATGTGCGAAAAAGATGGCATTATATGTTCTGAAATGGTATACTTATAATAAAGAAAACAAAGGACAAGTATACCAATGACAGAACATGAAGAACTGCTGAAACTTCGAGCACTTGCCGAAAAACAACAAAAGGAAATCAAAGCAAAAGATAAGATCATTCAAAAACAGAATATACAGATTGAAAACATGATCCAGGCACTTCTTCATGCAAGAAAGAAGTTGTTTGGTCCCTCCACGGAAGTATCACAAATGGAAGGACAATTATCTTTGTTTACCTCTATGCAGGATCTTACGGGAGGGCTATTTAAGGAGAAAAAGGAGATTACTGTTCCCAGTTATACAAGGACGGCACGGAAACCTGGGGTAAGGGAGGAAATGCTTGCAGGGCTGCCCCAGGAAGTAGAGGAGTATGTAATTCCAGCAAAGGAGACCTGTTCTAAATGTGGTGGAGAGTTAATCGTTATCGGTAAAAAGGTCGTCCGCACGGAAGTGGAGTTTGAACCGGCAAAGCTGAAAGTAAAACAGATCATTCAGCAGGTGGCAAAGTGTACGAAGTGTGGAAAAGAAGGAAGTGAAAACCCAAGAGATCACTTTGAGAAAGCGGCAGTTCCTTCGCCGGTACTACCTCATTCAATAGCAACCCCCTCTCTTGTGGCCCAGGTCATGTATCAGAAGTTTGCCCAGGGTTTGCCGTTTGCCCGCCAGGAGAAGGACTGGTATCGGATGGGATTGGTG
>NZ_FBWL01000114.1 GCF_001517425.1 Clostridium sp. C105KSO13
GTTCCGGCGGGGCTTATTTCAGTACCTCTATTCACAATACTGTCTTTTCATTTTTTTCAAAAATAGGACAGATTGGTACTTTAGAAGAAGTTATCTCTTTTGAAATTACATTTTGCGGAAACTCAAGTTTTATTTATTGTTGCCTTTCAGCGTTGTATCTAATTGTGATAAAAATAGCTGCCTCATTACAAGCCGATTGAGCACTGTTGTTATAATCACAGTACAGGCATCTGCCACTGCCTGGGCCATCTGAATTCCGAGAAGCCCGAAAGGCTTCGGAAGAATGAGCAGTGCAGGGATAAAGAAAAGTCCCTGCCTGGCGGAAGCCAATATAGAGGCATACAGGGTTTTTCCCATCGTCTGCATCATCATGTTATTCATGATAATCCACCCATTTAGTGTAAAGGTCAGACACTGAAGCCTAAGGGCAGTAGTTCCGATTTGTATGACATTGAGATCATCTCTGAACACACCTATGAGATGACCGGACACCAGTGTACCGAAAATGGCGAGCAGGAACAGGACAACAGTAGAAATTTTTACACAAAACCAGAAAGCTTCTTTTACCCGGTCATATTTTTTTGCGCCGTAGTTGAATCCGCATACCGGCTGGAATCCCTGTCCAAACCCAATCAGGGCAGAACTTGCAAACATTGTAATTCTGCTGACTATGGACATTGCGGCGATTGCTGCATCCCCATAGGGATTTGCGGCAATGTTGAGTGTCATGACAGCGACGCTTGCCAGCCCCTGACGAAATAGGGAAGGAAGTCCGCCGCCTACAATTTCCTTCAGGCGGCTTTTGTTGAACCGGATGTTGCGAAAACGGATGGGAATACAATTGGAAAACTTAATTCCTGCCAGCAGCATACAAAAGCTGACAAACTGACTGAGAATTGTGGCAAAGGCCGCACCTGAAATTCCCATGCGGAACACAAAAATAAAGAGTGGATCCAGTACAATATTTAAAATACCGCCTGTTGTGATTCCAATCATAGAGTAGAAGGCATTTCCCTGAAATCGTATTTGGTTATTAAGTACCAGCTGTGCAGTCATGTATGGTGCACCGGGAAGGATGACGCCCAGATACTTTTCCGTGTAAGGGAGAGTTGTGCTTGTGGAACCTAATAGGAGACAAAGTGGTTTCAGAAAGACAAGTCCCAGGACCATCAGCGCAAAACCAAGAAACAGTGCCGAGAAGTAACCGGTAGCCGCCAGTTGTTCTGCTCCACCGGAGTCTTTGGAACCGAGCCTCCTGGACATAGAATTCCCGGATCCGTGCCCGCAAAAGAATCCCATTGCCTGGATAATAGCCATAATAGGGAAAGAAAGTCCCACAGCCGCAGTGGCGCTAGTACCAATTCTTCCGACAAAAAAGGTGTCAGCCATATTATAAATGGAAGTGATCAGCATACTGATAATTGTTGGAACAGCCAGCTTGCCAATCAGACCGGGGATAGGTGATTCTGTCATCATTTTATATTTTTCGCTCTGAGACATTGTAGTGTGCAAGTTGTATCACCTCCTTAAAGTTATTCTGATATCATTATAGCATTTAAATGTTATAATTCAAAATCAGCACCGGGATACAGGAACATGGTATTTATTTCCTGGCTCACTAATTTGGCGGAGTCTCTATTTAGTAATGGGACGGTCTTGTTTTTGTCCTTAGTAATAATATTTGAGGCGATTTTCTTTAGCCTTTTTTTAACTGGCATGTCTTTCAGGTTTATATAGCCCTGCTATATTTCCCCCCCCCAACTCGGGCAGTACATTTGAAATATAACTGGCAAAAACCTTATTCGGCGATAGAATCATGATATTATCTGAATTTAAGCTTTTGCGAAAGCGATAGAGCAAAAAGGCTACCCGGTGCAGCGCTATTGAGGTTTTTCCGGAACCGGCTGCCCCTTGAATAATTAGAACCTTGGATGTCTCGTCTCGAATAACTTCGTTCTGTTCCTTCTGGATGGTGGAAACAATATTTTTCATCTTGTCACTTGAATTATGGCTTAATTCCTGCTGAAGTATCTCATCGTGAATGTTAAGACCGCTCTCAATCATATATTCTAAATTGCTGTCCTTTATTTTATATTGACGCTTCAGAGAAATTATACCGCTGATGAGTCCGGCAGGAGCATGGTACCAGGCTTTCCCGTTTTCAAAATCATAAAACATACTGGAAATGGGGGCGCGCCAATCGTAGATTAGTGTTTTACCGGTCTTTTTATCTGTAAATGCGCCGATACCGATATAAATAGTTTCTTTGGCTGTATCTTCGGATTCATCTGCCGGATGAAAATCTATTCTGCCGAAATAGGGAGAGACTATCATCCTTTGAAGTCTTTCTTTGGCTTTAAGTGCTTCTTCGCCTTGAATTGTTTCATCATAGGCGATTACACGATTAGAAGCTCTTTCTTCTTTTTTAGTCAAATGATGCATTGTAGAAAGTTCCTTTCTTAAACTGGAATTTTATTGTATAGGTGTCTGTGATCAGCCATTAGTCTGATTTTGCATAAATGAACTGTAACATAAAGTATAGCATGGATATAAAACATTACTAGACTTTTCTTCCCTTATGGATTATATTATTGTAATAGTACGCCCACAATGGGATTAAACAAAATGCACAATTAACACGTTAGCTAACCAGGGAATTATGTGCAAATTGTATACACTTATTTGGCGTATAAAGTTTATAAGGAAGAAGGGTGTGAGTAACATGAAAATTTTAATTGATGCTGATGCATGCCCTGTGGTTCACATAGCAGAAACCATAGCTAAAAAACATGGCATAGAAGTTGTTCTTTTGTGTGATACCAATCATGTACTACATTCGGATTACAGTGAAGTGAAGGTGATTGGAGCTGGGTCCGATGCTGTGGATTTTGCTTTGGTAAGTATTTGCCAAAAAGGTGATATTGTCATTACACAGGATTACGGAGTAGCCGCCATGATATTGGGCAAAGGTGCTTTTGGCATTCACCAAAGCGGTAAATGGTATACAGATGGAAATATCGACCAAATGCTTATGGAGAGACATCTGGCGAAAAAGGCAAGGAGAGCAAAGAAGAAAAATCATTTGAAAGGACCGTCAAAGCGTTCTGAAGAGGATGATATACATTTTGCCAATGCATTGGAACAGCTGATAGACAGAATTTCTGATTCAGAGGGGGAATTATATCTGTGAAAACAGCATTGACAATTGACGAGGCTCTAAGAGAAAAATGGCAGCAAATAAGCGTGACTATTTAGAACTAAGCTTTGTATAAAAAACAGGAGATAGTATATATGACTAAGAAGAAACTGGCACTGGAGGTAATCGAGCGCTTAAAGAAAGAATATCCCGATGCGGACTGTTCACTGGATTATGATGAGGCCTGGAAACTGCTTGTCAGTGTCCGCCTTGCGGCTCAGTGTACAGATGCGCGGGTGAATGTGGTAGTAGAAGACTTGTATGCAAAATATCCGGATGTAGATGCCCTGGCAGCGGCAGATGTGGAGGATATTGAGCGTATTGTGAGGCCCTGCGGCCTTGGAAAAACGAAGGCAAGAGATATCAGTGCCTGTATGAAAATATTAAAAGAACAGTACGGCGGAAATGTACCGAAAGATTTTGATTCTCTTCTCAAACTTCCGGGTGTGGGCAGGAAAAGTGCAAATCTGATTATGGGAGATGTGTTCGGAGCACCTGCTATTGTAACAGATACACACTGTATCCGATTGACGAACCGAATCGGTCTTGTGGATGGAATAAAAGATCCGAAGAAAGTAGAAATGGCACTGTGGAAGATAATTCCTCCCGCCGAGGGCAATGATTTTTGCCACCGCCTGGTGCTTCACGGGAGAGAGGTGTGTACCGCCCGGACGAGGCCGTTTTGTGACAAATGCTGTCTGAACGATATATGCGCTAAAAATGGTGTGAAATAAATGATTGAGAAAACAATACATTACTTTGATATTTCCCAGATATGCAATTCCGGACAATGCTTCCGTATGGGAAAGAAAGACAACAATACATATTTTGTGATAGCAGGGGATAAGTACCTGGAACTTAAGCAGATTGGAAAGCAATGCACGTTCTATTGCACAGAGTGGGAATTTGAAAACTTTTGGAAACATTATTTCGATCTGGATACAGAATATGATGGATACAGGAAATGTATCAATCCCCGGGATGTTTATCTGATGAATGCGGCAGAATTTGGAAGTGGAATCCGCATTTTGAATCAGGACCTGTGGGAGATGATAGTATCATTTCTGATTTCACAGCAAAATAATATTGTACGAATCCGAAAATGTATACAGAATATCAGTGAAGCCTATGGCGAGAAAAAACAGACAGAAGACGGCAGGGTTTATTATGCATTTCCGGAAGCAGAGGCACTGGCGGGATTGGAAGAGGACGAACTCAAGAAGTGCAATTTAGGGTATAGAAGCAAGTATGTGGTAAGGACGGCAAGAAGCGTCGTTAACGGAGAAATTTCTCTTTCTCAGATCAGGGAGATGCCTTATAAAAAGGCAAAGGAGGAACTGTTGAAATTGTTTGGAGTCGGAGAGAAGGTCGCAGACTGTATCTGTCTGTTCGCACTGCACCAGACGGCGGCATTTCCTGTGGATACTCATATTAACCAGGCATTGAAGCGGCACTATCCTAAAGGATTTCCAAAAAGACGGTATAAAGGCTGCGAAGGAATCATGCAGCAGTACATTTTTTATTATGAATTGCTGGGGAAGGAATAATAGAATAAAATGACAGGATTTATTTTTGTAGCGCTGGGAGGCGCTTTTGGGTCCATGCTCCGGTACGCAATCAGTTTGATTCCTTACAGGGGGACATTTCCCGTGTTGACGCTGATCACAAATGTGTGCGGGGCGGTACTGATCGGATATATTGCAGGAACAGCGACGGAGAAACATCTTTCCGATAATCTGGTACTTTTTTTGAAAACGGGGATTTGCGGCGGATTCACGACTTTTTCCACATTTTCCCTTGAGGCGTATAATCTGATTGGCCAGGGCAGGTACGGTCAGGCAGGAGTATATGTGGTTCTTAGTACAGGGTTGTGCCTTCTGGGAGTGTGGTGCGGTATGCTGCTTGCACGGGTTAGATAGGTGACAAAAAAATATATTGCTGTACGATAAAAGATGATGTAAGATAAAAGTGTTCAAAGGTTAGTTGCGTAGAACTTCTGGACAGGAACTATGCAGATATGTAATTTCGCACATCTCTTGAATGGAGGTATGAAAAATGAGAATATTATTTTATGATACCAAGAAGTATGACAGTGATTCGTTTAGTAAAGTTCTGGAAAGTTATCCCGGAATTGAGATTAAATATCTGAAGACAGACTTGGCACCGGTAACGGCATCCCTGGCGGCCGGATATGATGCAGTGTGTGCCTTTGTAAATTCAGAGGTGGGGACAGAGACAGTGGAAAAGCTCCACGAAGTTGGCGTGAAACTGATTCTGATGCGGTGCGCAGGTTTCAATAATGTAGATTTGGAAACCGCTCAGAAATACGGCGTCCGGGTTCTCCGAGTGCCCGGGTATTCCCCGGAAGCAGTTGCCGAACATGCTATGGCACTGGCACTGGGTGTCAACCGCAGGCTTCATAAAGCATATGTGAAGGTCAGGGAGAATGATTTCAGTCTAAATGGCCTGATGGGAGTGAACTTCCATGGAAAGACTGCGGGAATTGTGGGAACCGGAAAGATTGGAGCTGCCATGGCCAAAATCTGTCATGGATTCGGTATGAAGGTCATCGCCTACGATGTCTATGAAAATCCGGAAGTTAAGGCGTTTGGGACATATGTGGGTCTGGATGAGCTGTTGGCGGGCAGTGATCTGATTTCTCTTCACTGCCCGCTGACAGATGACACCCGCCATATGATTAACATGGAAACTATCCGAAAGATGAAAGACGGGGTGATTCTTGTCAATACATCCAGAGGAGCTCTGGTCAGGACTGACGATCTGATTGAGGGAATCCGGGCAAGAAAATTCTTTGGTGTAGGCCTGGACGTGTATGAAGAAGAATCGACAAATGTTTTTGAGGACCGCTCCAATGATATTCTGGAACACTCCACGACGGCCAGACTTTTGTCATTTCCGAATGTAATGATTACTTCTCATCAGGGATTCTTCACAGAAGAGGCGCTGGGGGCGATAGCAGAAATCACACTGGATAATGCGGAGATATTTGAAAAAGGGCTGGATACGCCGAACGAAGTGAAGCTCCAGTGAAACATAGATATCTTACGGATACATGCCTGACAGCGCAGGATCATTTTAAAAAGATAATGGAATATTGCAAGATTTCATATTGAAATTTAGCAGAAGGGGACAGTACGGATTAATTTGCGCTGTCCCCTTCTCTTGTGTACTGTCTCATCAATATTACGCCAATACTTTTCCTTCCGGGAATATTTTCCTAAAAAGGGTTCGGATGATCGGACCTGCGATAAGCAGCTGAAAAGGCAGGGCCATAATGAAATTTTTCGGAATATTGGTCAGCCAGATTATCCATAATGCCCCCAGGTTTCCTGTCGTAATACTTACCTCCAGTGCTCCGTAAAGGGACATCAATATAACCATCGGAATAACCATACAACAGGATATTGCAATTATTTTCTTTGTTGAACTGCTGCCGGGTTTGACCAGAAAACGAAACGCAACGTTCTTTGCAAATCCCGATACAAGAAACCAATCACACAGCATCGCAAAAATATAGGCGATGGGGAATCCAAGCCATCCTTCCTTCAGTACATCTGTGGAAAATCTTCCCATGTGCAGTGCAACATTGTACATGCTCATCCAGAAAACCATTATAAAACACATCATGATTGTATAGATAAAGCTTTCTCTTTTATTTTGCGGCATTTTTATTACTCCTCCTTATTTTGTCAACAAGCACTATTATATTGCTCTTTCAAATAATTCGTAAGTAATTTTTTCCTTTTCATCACTTTCCTGTTCAATCTGCAAAAATAAGTTCTTTTTTGTATACTTTTCCCTGAGTGCTGGTGCTTGAATTATAGTTCCTGATCCTCATCACTTGGCACATACTGGCAGATGTCCTGGATTTTGCAGTTTAAAATTCTGCATAAATCATTAGCGGTTTTCATGCTGATGTTCTCTCCATGCTTTAACCTATGCAGCGTACTGTGTGACAAATGATGTTTTGAGGTCAGTGTATACCAGTTTTCGTTTGATTCCTCTAATGTTTTCCAAAAGGGAGAATAATCTATCATTTTATCACCTCTTTCTTGATACAACTAGCATAAGATATATCTATATACTTGAATATCTTCGTAATTGTGAATATACTTTGAGGGTGAGTAATGAATGAAATATATAATGAGGTGATACAGTGGAAAGGGAACATGAGAAACTAATGAATACACATATGACATCGGAACAGCATGAGAAATTCCAGAAATTCATAATGGGGGATGATATGGACTTTTATGAGGAATACATTATAAACTTGTCACTGGAAGAGCAAAAAGAATTCTTTTTGGAAAATCCGAATTTCTTGTCCGGGTTCCAGGTGAACTATAACAAAATAGAGTTGTTGAAAGACAAGGTGTACAGAAATCTTTTAAGAAAGATCAGGGACTATGAAAGAAGAGGAGTTAAAACAGAGGATTAACATTTATCAGCGCTTTTTTTGCTGATTTAACTTGAGGTGTAACGACATAAATAATTGCATTTTTCAGAACTATCTATATAAATCGTTGGCGGTTCTCGCTTGAGTTCTTTAAAGTTTTCCAAAAGAACGAAGTCTATCATCGAAGCACCCTTTTCTTGATGCATTCAGAATAAGGTATATCTCTATACTTGAATATATCTGTAATTACGAATATACTTTAAAAAGATAACGGAGGAGATAAATAACGAGGTGATAATATGTATGAGATTTTTGATGAATTTTGCTGGTCAAAACAGAAAAAGACAATTACTAAAGACAAACATCATGTACCGGGGCTTGGGAATTTTTCTCATTGGAACTATACAACGTCTTCTACGCCTTCACCAATGCATTACCACTCGGATATCATTGAAGTTCATTGTCTTTTGAAAGGGACACGTTACACCCAGATTGAAAAAGACGGTCAGATTAAGAAATATACAACTATGGGCAATCAGGCATTTCTTACATTTCCTTTTGAAATGCACAGTAATGGAAATGAACCTTTAGCTCCATGTGAATTTTATGCTTTTCAGATTAATACCTCAGATCCATACAACATGCTCGGGCTGAACAGGGAGTATAGTTTTTTACTCTACCAGCAGCTTGTGAAGCTAAAGGATCATCATCTAAATATGGGGGCCACACACATTTCCACCTTGCGCAGTGCTTTCAATTTTTTTAGTGATTTAACACCTGAGTCAACTATGATCGGGATACAATTCTTAACCTGTTTTATCTTGAATCTGCAGTTTATGACACCAATTCAGGAATCTCAGATTTCTCAGGTAGAGGATTCGATCAAAAGGGCAATAGATTATCTGACAGCCAACATACACAGGAATATACAGCTTTCTGACTTGGCGGAGATATCAGGCTATTCCCTTTCCAGATTTAAATATAAGTTTAAAGAAAGCATCGGAATTACTCCTGCTGAATATGTCACATTGCAGAAACTGGAGGTTGCAAAGACACAATTATTGGAATCGCCAGTCAGTATTACAGAGCTGGCATACTCTCTTGGGTTCTCTTCCAGTAATTATTTCAGCTCGGTGTTCAAAAAGTTTACCGGCTGTACACCTCAGTTTTATCGGAAACAATACAGTTTTCCAATGCCGGAAAAGAGAGGGAACAGTATTGTATCTATTTTCACACATCCGGAAGAATCATAAAATCGTCTTGAGGACAATTTTGAATATTATCTTTGAAATAGTATTAACTAAAAAAACATAAAGACTTTCAGAAATCGTACTGTGTATTAAATTGAAAGTATTTTGATAAGCAACATGCTAGGATGATTTCAACAGCTAACCTGGCCGATTAGGTGAAAGAGAAAAAATGGAAAGATGGAGGCATGGAGATGGAATATCCAAAAAATACTTTTCCCGGAGGTGTCTGGCCGGTAATGTTAACCCCGTTTACGGAAGACAATGAAATTGATGAAGCGGGATTAAGAAGACTGGTGGATTGGTATATTGAAAATGGGGTGACGGGGCTTTTTGCAGCCTGCCAGTCCAGCGAGATTTTTAATCTGACATTTGAGGAGTGTAAAAGAATTATAAGTATTACTATTGAACAGACAGGCGGAAGGGTTCCGGTTGTTGCAAGCGGCATCGCGGCTGATGGATTGAAAGAGCAGGCAGAAGAAATAAACCAGGTATGGGAACTCGGTGTTGATGCCGTCATTCTGCTGACAAACAGGCTGGCATCTAAAAAAGAGAGTGATGAAAAATGGCTCGAAAATTATTATAAACTTGAAAAATTGATCGGTCCGGAAATCAAGCTGGGTGTTTATGAGTGTCCACAGCCGTATAAACGGTTGTTGTCAGTAAAGGTATTGAAAGAAATTTCAAAGACAAACAGGTTCTATTTTTTGAAAGATACCTGCTGTACAGCTTCTGTGATCCGAGAAAAGCTGGAGTCAATTAAGGGGACAAACTTAAAACTTTACAATGCAAATGCAACGACTGTACTGCAGTCCTTAAGGGATGGAGCGGCCGGATACAGCGGAGTTATGGCAAATTTCCACCCGGAATTATGGGTCTGGCTGACAAAGAAAGAAAATTTTGAAAGTAAGAAGGCGGAAGAAGTACAGGAGGTCTTAATGGCTGCATCTCTGATTGAACGGCAGTTGTACCCTGCAAATGCGAAATATCATCTGCAGGCAGTTGAAAATCTTCCGATTACGACAAGATGCCGCAATCAGGATTACACATTGTTGTATGAAACTTGGAAAGAGGAGGTACACATGCTTGACAGTCTATGCACCAGAACATACGAACAATATTGCAAATAATCGAGCAGGTGAAAGCTATGTCGGGAAAAGAAAAAGTATTTAAAAATATGATCAGGCGTGGGATAGATATGGTAGTTTTAGTAAATCCGGCCAATGTGAAATATGTCAGTGGGTTTGATGTGCCTTTCTGGCCGGCTTGGATGGGTGATGTGTCAAACGGACTGCCCATGATCACGGCGGTGCTGAGTGCAGAGAAGCAGACAATGAAACTTGTGGCTTCTGATTTATATAAAACTAAAATTATCCGCTCAGGTATCAGGGATGCAAATATTTATCGGTCTTTTACATACCTGGAAGAGAATGATGTGGACTTAAATTACGAAGAAATGCTCGGAAAGACCTTAGAGGAATTGGGGAATGGAAAACAGAGACCGGTTATAGGCGTGGAGCCGAATTTTGCGGTACAGCACATGCTGCAGATTATAGGGAGAACATTCCCAAGATACACATTTGAGAATGCCACTCAGATTTTGGCTGACAGCCGGTATATAAAGACAGCAGAGGACATCAAAGGACTGCAGGAGGCAGCCAGAGTCGCGGATGCTGCCCAGAATAAACTTTATGAGATTTCTAAACATGAAGGTAATTACACAGAACTTGATATCTGGTTTGAAGTTCAAAAGGCCGCATCAAAAGCGGCCGGATGCCTTACTCCGTTCGTTGGCGAATTAGTGACAGGATCTGCGGCTGGTTTGAGTGATTATCCCCTGGGACCAGAGGACAGAAAAGTTGAAAAGGGCGATATAGCTATTATGGATATCAGTCCCAGAGTCAACGGCTATTGGGGAGACTGCTCCAATTCTGTGGTGTTTTGGGACAGGCCGGATGAAGAGCAGAAAAAATATTTTACAGCTGTTAAAGCTGCTTTTGATGCGGGAGCCAGGGCAATACGTCCAGGTGTGAAATTTAATGAAGTAAATCACATTATGGAGGAAGAGTACAGCAAAAGGGGAATGAATTTCTGCAGCTATCAGGGTCATCAGATTGGCTGTAACGTCAATGAAAAACCGAGATTTACTTACGTGGATGATGCAGTAATTGAAAAAGATATGGTACTGTGTATCGAACCGCAGATGTATACCGGCAAAGCTGGGAAAACAGGTGTGAGGCTGGAACGTATGCTCCATGTTACGGAAAAAGAGGTGATTTCTTTAAATAAATTTCCGTGGGGAATAGAATAAGAAGTACTAAAAATGTATTTGGTAGTGTAAAGTAACCTATGAAAAACAGAACCTAAAAAATAGGTTCTAAAAGAACCTTGAAAATTGCAGATATTTTATTCCTTGGCAACGTCCGCCACCCTTGACGGCGCACCAAAGCAATGCTCT
>NZ_FBWL01000115.1 GCF_001517425.1 Clostridium sp. C105KSO13
TGTTTTTGTGGTGATTACATTATACACGAAATAGGGGGGTCATTGCTATTTTATTTGTAAAAGTGGATATAACCCTTGAAAATAAAAGGTTTTAAATAAAAATAGGGCTGTAAAACTTTACAGTACCCACCGGGAGATAAGGAGGAATACATGAAATTTATATCATGGAATGTAAATGGAATCCGCGCATGTGTGCAAAAGGGCTTTATGGATTTCTTCCTTCAGGCGGACGCGGATATATTCTGCCTGCAGGAAACAAAGATGCAGGAAGGGCAGCTGGAACTGAATCTGGAAGGGTATTATCAATATTGGAATTATGCGGTTAAGAAGGGGTACTCGGGAACGGCTATATTTACAAAAAAAGAGCCTTTGTCTGTGGTATATGGAATCGGAATTGAGGAACATGATCAGGAGGGGCGCGTTATAACTTTGGAATTTGAAGATTTCTTTTTTGTTACGGTGTATACGCCAAACTCCCAAAATGAGCTTGCAAGGCTTGACTACCGCATGAAGTGGGAGGATGATTTTAGGGCTTACCTCAAAAAGCTTGAAGAGAACAAACCGGTTATAGTTACGGGGGATATGAATGTGGCTCATCAAGAAATCGATTTGAAAAACCCAAAGACAAACCGGAAAAATGCCGGATTTACGGATGAGGAACGAGAGAAATTCACAGAGCTTCTGAATGCCGGGTTTATTGATACGTTCCGGTACTTTTATCCAGATCAGGAAGGAATTTATTCCTGGTGGTCGTATCGCTTTCGTGCAAGAGAAAAGAATGCAGGGTGGCGTATTGACTATTTCTGCGTCTCAGAAAGTTTAAAGCCCAGACTGGTTGATGCAAAGATACTTACAGAGGTTATGGGCTCTGACCATTGCCCCGTTGAATTGGACATACAATAAAACAAATGACACAGGAGGCAGTTATTTTGACTAAAATTGATATTATTTCCGGGTTTTTAGGAGCCGGGAAGACAACATTTATTAAGAAAATGCTGAAGGAAGCATTTAAGGGGGAGCAGGTCGTACTCATTGAAAATGAGTTTGGAGAAATTGGGATAGATGGGGGATTCCTGAAGGAATCGGGAATTGAGATCCGTGAGATGAATTCCGGGTGTATCTGCTGTTCTCTGGTCGGCGACTTCGGCGAATCTCTAAAGGAAGTGGTGGCTACATACCACCCGGACAGAATTATAATAGAACCCTCGGGCGTGGGAAAACTTTCAGATGTCATAAAGGCGGTTCAAGATGTACAGGGCGAACTGGATGCTAAGCTCAACAGCTTTACTACAATGGTAGATGCCACAAAGTGCCGGATTTATATGAATAACTTTGGAGAATTTTTCAGTAATCAGGCAGCATACGCCGGGGCAATTATTTTGAGCCGCACGGACAAGGCAAAACCAGAGAAAATAGAAGAAAGCTGTCAGGTTCTCAGAAAGCTGAACGAAAAGGCTCCAATTATCACAACACCGATTGAACAGCTGACAGGGGAAAAGCTTTTGGAAATTATGGAGGGCAGCAAGTCCCTGGAAGAAGAGCTGCTGGCTGAAATTACTTGTCCCGAGTGCGGAGAACATCACGAACCAGGCGATACATGCGGCTGCGGACATGACCATCATCATCATGAGCATGGTCATCACCATGCAGATGAGGTCTTTTCAAGCTGGGGCCGTGAAACAATCCGGAAGTATACAAGAAAAGAAATTGAGGACATCCTGACAGCTTTGGAAAAAGATGAAACATTAGGAGTTATTCTTCGTGCTAAAGGAATGGTTGCTGGTGACGGTGAATGGATTTATTTCGACATGGTGCCGGAAGAACATGAAGTGCGCAGCGGTGCAGCAGAGTATACAGGCAGAATCTGTGTAATCGGCTCAAAATTGAATGAAGCAAAGTTGGCTGAATTATTTAAAGCAGAATAAACTGCCGGCGTAAATCATACCGGCTGAGAATCCGCAGGGAGAATTGGAGAGGAAGAAATGACAGAACCTGATGTAATGGTTTATCTGATGACGGGATTTCTGGACAGTGGTAAAACAGAGTTTTTGAATTTTACACTCAAACAGGATTATTTCCAGGTTGACGGCACAACACTTTTAATTCTATGCGAAGAAGGGGAAGGTGAGTACAGTCCCCAGGATATGTTAAAATATAAAGTGAAGATAGAGCGCGTGCGGGATCAGGCGGATCTGCATGAAGAATGGCTTGAAAAGATGGATAAGAAGTATCACCCAGAGCGTGTTGTTGTAGAATATAACGGCATGTGGAAGGTCAGTGATTTTGAGAAACTAAAGCTGCCCCGGGGCTGGGGGATTGAGCAAAAGATAACTACGGTAGATGCCAGCACCTTCCAGATGTATCTCACAAATCTGAAACCACTGTTTGTGGAGATGGTTCGAAATTCGGAGCTGGTGATTTTTAACCGCTGCTCGGACAAAAAACCTCTGGCAGGTTACAGGCGCAGTGTGAAGGTTGTAAGTCCCCGGGCCGAAGTTATATTTGAAGATGGAAACGGCGAAGTGGACGACATTTTCGAGGGTGATGTTCCCTATGACCTGGATGCTCCGGTGATTGAGGTGCGCCGTGAAGATTATGGAATCTGGTATGTGGATGTGATGGACAATCCGGACCGGTATAAGGGAAAGACTGTAGAGTTTACGGCAAAAGTGGTAAAGCCGAAAGGCTTTCCCTCCAAGGTGTTTTTTCCGGGACGCATGGCAATGACCTGCTGTGCAGATGACACTACATTCCTCGGTTATGTTTGCAAAAGTGCCTATACACCTAAATTGAATCCGGGACAATGGGTAACCGTGCGGGCGAAGGTGGACTTCAAGAGAGTATCTGTGTACCGCGGTGAAGGGCCTGTTCTGGAGGCAGAATATATAGAAACAGCAGATCCTATCGAGGAGCTGGTGTATTTCAATTAGAGACAAAGACCCCGCAGCAGGCTGACGGGGCATCAAACTTGTAGCGCAGCAAGCTGCGGGGTATTTGACCCTCGCGGCAGTCGCCAAATGGAAATGCAAGCATTTCCATTTGGCTCGTTGCTCGCGGGAATAAACCAATATGAAGGAGAGACGGTTATGGAAAAGAAGTTAGATGTAATCGCACTGGGAGAGTTATTGATTGATTTTACAATGCACGGAGTGAGTGAGCAGGGAAACAATATGTTTGAAGCCTGCCCCGGCGGGGCACCCTGCAATGTTCTTGCTATGTTGAATAAGCTTGGAAAGAAAACGGCACTTCTCGGAAAGGTAGGAACAGATCAGTTTGGCGTTCTGCTAAAAAATACTTTAGACGAGGCGGGAATCGACACCTCTAATCTCCAGATGGATGCAAATGTCAACACAACACTGGCCTTTGTTCATACATACCCTGATGGAGACCGCGAGTTTTCTTTTTACAGAAATCCGGGAGCAGACATGATGCTGACAGAAGAGGAAGTTGACCCTGAATTTCTGAAGCAGTCAAAAATCTTACATTTTGGGTCACTTTCAATGACTCATGAAGGCGTCCGGAAGGCGACGAAGAAGGCTTTGGGTATCGCAAAGGAGAATGGCCTTCTGATTTCTTTTGACCCCAATTTACGTCCTCCTCTCTGGAGCTCTTTGGATTTGGCGAAAGAACAGATGGAGTATGGCTTCGGGTTCTGTGATGTCCTGAAAATTTCAGACAACGAGGTTCAATTTGTTTCCGGCAAAGAGGATTATGATGAAGCGGTTCAGTATCTTCAGGAAAAGTATCATATTCCGTTGATTCTGCTTACCATGGGAAAGGATGGAAGCCGGGCTTATTATAAAGATATGCGGGTGGAGAGAAAAGGCTTTAAGATGAACACAATTGAAACAACCGGTGCCGGAGATACTTTCTGCGGAAGTGCACTGTTTTATATACTGGAGTATGGACTTGAGAACCTCACGGAGGAGAAACTGCAAGAGATGCTTACCTTTGCAAATGCAGCGGCTGCATTGATTACCACGCGGAAGGGTGCCATACGTTCCATGCCGGAAAAAGAAGAGGTGCTTCAAGTGATAAAATGATTAGAAAAGTCCTCTTTTCTTCTCTCACAAAATGGTGTATAATCAACTCTGTTTTAAAAAATAATTGCCGCGTACAGATAGAGTTACCAAAAGCGGCACAAAATTATTTGTGAGAAAGTAGGAGGATAAAGTTATGATGGGAGGAACATCGGCTGCAAATGCGGTAAGCCTGAGATTTTTAACGTTGGATGAGATTCAGGAATTTGTATGGATGGTCATGAATTATAAAGGGGACACGGATTTGGTTCAGGGAAAGAAAACAGTAGATGCAAAATCTATTTTAGGAATCTACAGTTTGAATATACAGGAACAAATGGAACTTCTGGTGCATAATGGTGATTTCGAACAGCTTAAGGATCAAATCGGTAAATTTATAAGATAGTGCGCGAAGAAAGATTGACATTTCTTCGTCAAATAATTATAATAGTACAAAACAAGGGTGTTTTTCGCAGGAAAAGCATCCCTTTTTGAATTATGGAAAGATTTGGAACAGCAGAAATTTTTTTCAGAAAAGTAAAAAGTGTTAATACAAAGCAGCATGTTGATTTTGTGGATAGGAGGTAATACTATGCATAATTATACCAGAGAAGACATCCTGAAGCTGGTGGAGGAAGAGGATGTGGGGTTTATCCGTCTTCAGTTTACGGATATTTATGGCACGATGAAAAACATGGCTGTCACCGCAAGCCAGCTGAAGAAGGTACTGAACAATGAATGTATGTTTGACAGTTCTGCCATAAAGGGGTATCCAAAATCAGAATCACCGGATATGTATCTGTATCCCGACTTGAATACATTTGAGATATTTCCGTGGAGGCCGCAGCAGGGTAAAGTGGCACGTTTTATCTGTGATGTACACCGCCCCGATGGCAGACCCTATGAGGGCGGATCCAGATATATCCTGAAAAGGGCTGTCCGTGAGGCAGCAGAAATGGGATATACCATGAATGTGGGGCCGGAGTGTGAGTTTTTCCTGTTTCACACAGACGAAAATGGACTTCCGACAACTATTACCCATGAACAGGGAGGCTATTTTGACGTAGGTCCTCTTGACCTTGGAGAAAATGCAAGGAGGGATATGGTTCTTACACTGGAGCAGATGGGATTTGAAATAGAAACGTCTCATCATGAAATTGCCCCGGCACAGCATGAGATTGATTTTCGGTATGATGAGGCGCTTGCTGCGGCAGACAATATTATGACCTTCAAGCTGGTTGTCAGAACTATTGCCAAACGCCATGGACTGCATGCCACATTTATGCCTAAGCCTAAGAGTGAGGCACACGGTTCAGGGATGCATATTAATCTGTCATTGTCAAAAGGAGGCACCAATATATTTCATGACAGAAGTGATCAAAATGGTCTGAGCCAGGAGGCATATTATTTTATAGGGGGTTTGTTCCGGCATATGAAGGCTATCACATGCATAGCGAATCCTACCGTGAACTCTTATAAGAGATTTGTACCCGGGTATGAGGCCCCCGTATATATGTCATGGTCTGCCAAAACGAGGAGCCCTTTAATCCGCATTCCTTCTGTGGAAGGAGAAAAGACGAGAATCGAGCTGAGAAGTCCGGATCCGTCAGCAAATCCATACCTGGTACTGGCAGTCTTGCTGGCAGCCGGAATGGATGGTATTAAGAATAAAATCATGCCCCAGAACAGTGTGGATGAAGATATTCAGGATATGTCGGCTGAGCAGTTGGAACAGCTGCAATTGGAGGCACTTCCGGGAAGTCTTTTGGAGGCGGCTTATGAGTTGGAGAAAGATACCTTCATCCGTGTCGTGCTGGGCGAAGAGCTGGCAGCAAAAATGATTGCTGCGTATAAGAAGGAATACCGGGATTACAGTATGCAGGTCACAGAATGGGAGCTTGCTAACTATCTTAATAAAATGTAACGCCTTTTGGTGAGGAACTGTTACACACTGAAAACTTATATAACTTGAAGAGAAGGTCGGGAGGTATGAGCGGGTATGAGCAGCGTCATAGTTGTGTTCCCCAAAAAAGAGACAGCAACAAATATTCGCAACATATTAGTACAAGGTGGTATTGATATAGCAGGTATCTGTACTACCGGTGCCCAGGCTCTTCAGTGTGCAGATGATTTTGACAGCGGTATTATTATATGTGGATATAAGCTGCAGGATATGTTATATTCAGAACTGCGAGAGTGGCTTCCCGAGACATTTGAAATGCTGCTGGCAGCCTCCCCTGATAAGATCAGAGAAGAGTTGATGGAGGGTATTGTGGGCCTGCCTGCCCCGGTAAAAGTGTATGATCTTCTGAATACCGTAGAAATGATGCTTCAAACCCTCCGAAAGAAACAGAGGAAACGCCGAGAGGCGGCAAAGAGCCGGAATCCCGAACAAAAGGCAGTCATTAATGAAGCGAAGGCCCTGCTTATGGAGCGCAATCAAATGACGGAAGAAGAAGCTCACCGGTATCTGCAGAAAAGCAGCATGGACAGCGGAACGAAGATGCTGGAAACTGCGCAGATGATACTGACAATTATGTCAGAATAAGTTACATGAGGAGAATGAAAAAGTGAATTTTACAAAAATGCAGGGTTTGGGAAATGACTATGTTTATGTAAATGGTTTTGCGGAAAAGATAGAAAATCCAGGAGAACTTGCGGTGAAGGTAAGTGACAGACATTTTGGGATAGGTGCAGACGGTCTGATATTAATCAACCCGTCTGCAGCAGCTGATTTTCAAATGGATATGTATAATGCAGATGGTTCCAGGGGTGAAATGTGTGGAAATGGAATTCGCTGTGTAGCTAAATATGTCTATGATTATGGCCTTACCAATAAGACCCGGCTATCGATAGAAACTTTGGGAGGAATAAAGTATCTGGAACTGACAGTTGAAAATGGAAAAGTTGTACAGGTTTGTGTGGATATGGGTAAACCGGAATTAAAGCCTGAAAGGATTCCTATTGTGGCAGATGGGGATACCGTGATAAATGTCCCCATAGAAGTAGATGGCCGGGAATACAAAATGACAGGTGTTTCGATGGGCAATCCTCATGCGGTTATATTCATGGACGATATTGCACATCTGGATATTGAACAAACAGGCCCTAAATTTGAAAACCACGAATGTTTCCCTAATCGTATCAATACTGAATTTGTAAAAGTTTTGGATAGGAACACAATAGAAATGAGAGTCTGGGAGCGCGGTTCTGGTGAGACTCTTGCCTGCGGAACCGGTGCCTGTGCAGTTGCAGTTGCCTGTGTGCTGAATGGGCTTACGGAGGATAAAGTTACAGTAAGACTGCTGGGCGGCGACTTATATATAGAGTGGGACCGGGAGAAAGACACTGTCTATATGACGGGTCCTGCCGAAGTTGTATTTGACGGAGAATGGAAGGACTAACGTAACAGCTTTAAAGGAGAAAATAATGTTTAAAATTAATGATAATTACCTGAAGTTACCTGGAAGTTATTTATTTTCAACGATTGGAAAAAAGGTGAAGGCATACACAGAGGCTAATCCGGATAAATCCATAATCCGGCTTGGTATAGGCGATGTGACACAACCCCTTGCACCGTCCATTATAGATTCCCTGCACAGCGCGGTAGATGAAATGGGGAATGCAGAGACATTTCATGGCTATGCACCCGATTTGGGGTATGAGTTTCTGAGAAATGCTATGGCGGAGAATGATTATAAAGCGCGGGGATGCGACATTTCTCCGGATGAAGTGTTTATATCTGACGGGGCAAAGTGTGATTCCGGAAATATCCAGGAAATATTCAGTGTAGACAATAAGATCGCTGTGTGTGACCCGGTATATCCCGTATATGTGGATACAAATGTCATGGCCGGGAGGACAGGAACCTATAATCCGCAGACCGAGGTGTGGAGCAATGTCATATACATGCCCTGCACGGCCCAGACAAACTTTGCACCGGAGCTGCCAAAAGAGACGCCGGATATTATCTATCTATGTTTCCCCAACAATCCTACGGGATCCACCATTACGAAACCCCAGCTTCAGGAGTGGGTGAACTATGCAAATAAAGAAGGGGCAGTCATTATCTACGATGCAGCGTATGAGGCCTATATTACCGAAGAGAATGTCCCTCACACAATTTATGAATGTGAAGGTGCAAGAACCTGCGCAATTGAACTCAGAAGCTTTTCAAAAAATGCAGGATTTACAGGGGTGCGTTTAGGCGCAGCAATCATACCGAAAGACCTAAAATCCGGTGATGTAACCCTCCACTCCCTATGGGCAAGACGACACGGGACAAAATACAATGGTGCCCCGTACATCGTACAGAGAGCCGGAGAGGCCGTTTACTCCCCCGAGGGGAAAGAACAGGTGAAAAAACAAGTAGCGTACTATATGAACAATGCAAAAGTTATCTATAAAGGATTAGAAGATGCTGGTTATACCGTATCCGGAGGAGTCAACGCTCCCTATATCTGGCTGCAGACCCCAAAAGGAATGACCTCATGGGAATTCTTTGATTACCTTCTGGAAAAAGCCAATGTAGTAGGAACACCCGGCTCAGGCTTTGGCCCCAACGGCGAAGGCTACTTCCGCCTTACCGCATTCGGAAGCTATGAAAGCACAGTAGCGGCCCTCGAAAGAATAAAAGGGATGTAAAAAGGGGTCAAAAAGGGGTCCCAAAAGGGGTCAGACCCTTTTGAGCTCCGAAGTCAGAATATTCTGAACAGGGATAAATTCCGGCGACAAATTTCTTGAAAAAAATTGAAAAAAGTACTTGATTTTTTCGTCAACTCTGATATAATAATTATGTTGCGTCTGACACGGACGAAACATGGTGATGCGGATTGGTGTAATGGCAGCACAGCAGACTCTGACTCTGTTAGTAGAGGTTCAAATCCTCTATCCGTAGTTTAAAGATTTACAAGGGTAAATTTTAAATATTAATAAAAGAAGATCGTACATCGGAGTGTGGCTCAGCTTGGTAGAGCGCTACGTTCGGGACGTAGAGGTCGCGTGTTCGAATCACGTCACTCCGATTACTGGGAAGCCAGTAAACACAAGGGTTTGCAAGCACATTGCAAGCCCTTTTACTTTGCTACTTTTGGTTTACCTAAGAATTTTACCTAAGAATTTTTTTCGAATTAAGGATAATTGACGATATACAGTTCAAACATTTTGAGTAAATCAATAATAAGAACTATACATTAGGTTTAAAATTATGTAGCATTAATAGAAATAGAATTTCTTGAGTTTCCGCAAAATGTAATTTCAAAAGAGATAACTTCTTCTAAAGTACCAATCTGTCCTATTTTTGAAAAAAATGAAAAGACAGTATTGTGAATAGAGGTACTGAAATAAGCCCCGCCGGAAC
>NZ_FBWL01000116.1 GCF_001517425.1 Clostridium sp. C105KSO13
GGCTTTCTTGAGTCACGCCCTGTGAATAAGTCAAAAATTCTGACTACTTCTCAGGCGCTTAATCTGCTAAAACAGCGTGGATACATCATCAAGGATGAAGCCGCTCCTGCCATGAATTAAGTGTTGTATCTATATTTCTTTTTTGAAGCCAGCGAAAGATGGCTTGTTTGCTATACCCTACTTTTTCTTTAACCGCTACCTTTTTGTTTCAAACTTCCTTCACTTTCAGTTTTTTGCTAATTTTCTGACAGCTTCAACCGCCGTTTGCACTTCTTCTTCTGTGTTATAGTAAGAAAAGCTAAATCTTACAGCTCCCTGTTCTACTGTTCCAAGAGCCTTATGCATCAGTGGTGCACAGTGTGCTCCGGGTCTGGTCGCAATACCATAGACTGAAAACAGTTCATCACTCACTTCAGAGGAATCATAATCCCCAATATTAAAGGATACAATAGGGCATCTCTGCTCCGTCTTGAAATCTCCATAAATTTTTACACCCTGTATACCACTGATTCCATTATAAAACTTGTGCATCAGAGACAGTTCTTTTTCCCGGACTGTATCTATTCCCACTTCCTCCAGATAAGAAAGCGCAGCATTTAACCCGGCAATACCATGGCCATTCAAAGTCCCTGCCTCCAGGGCAGTCGGCATCTCTTTAGGATGATGCGCGTTGTAAGTATCCACGCCGCTGCCGCCGCTCAAAAGAGGCCTTACCTCAACTCCGGTCCTGACATACATCCCACCTGTTCCCTGAGGCCCCCGCAGACTTTTATGCCCTGTAAAGCAGAGAATATCAATCTTCATTTTTTGTGCATCAATGGAATATACACCTGCAGTCTGGGAAGCGTCCACCACAAAGAGTACGTGATGCTTTTCGGCAATAGCCCCCACTTCTTCTATGTCAATCATATTTCCGGTTAAATTAGAACCGTGAGTACAGACAATTGCTTTTGTGTTTTCCCTGATTGCATTTTCTATTTCCCGGCAGGAAATATTTCCTTTCCCGTCACATCCCAGGATTGTCAGTTCTACTCCCCGTTCCCGGCACTCATATAGTGGGCGCAGGACAGAATTATGCTCCAGAACTGTGGTGACCACATGGTCGCCTGGATTCAAAGTCCCTTTAATTGCAATATTCAGACTTTCCGTTGAATTAGCTGTAAACACAATCCGGTTCGGGCTCTCACCGCCAAAGAGGCGGCACAGCTTCTCTCTTGTATCGTATATGATTCTAGATGCCCCAAGAGATGCTTCCGTCGCCCCCCTTCCTGCATTTCCTATGGAATTCAGAGCCCGAATCACCGCCTCTGCCACCTGGGGCGGTTTATGCAGCGTTGTGGCTGCATTATCCATGTAAATCACGACATTCACTCTCCTTTTACTACTTTGAGGAACTTTTCGGTCAAGTCAGACATCTGAAAGTTTTTATTATAAACTATGTTAATATTCCTGCTTCCTTTATTGCTGCCTCCGAAAGAGAACCCGAGTATCTTTCCTTCCCGCAGTTCCTCCTCCGCTGCCAGACGGGACAGAATAGAAATTCCGATTCCTCTGCTGACAGAGCGCTTTATTGTTTCCGAGTTTTCCATACTCGCCACAATATTTAGTTTATCCATATTGATTCCCATGCCTTTTAGAAGCCTTTCTGCTTCTTTGCGGGTCCCGGATCCTTCCTCCCTTAAAATAACAGGCTCATTCTGTATCCACATCCAGTTTTTATTGCTGCCTTCCGGCTGCGCATTCTCTTCCTCTATCAGCTTTCTGAATTTTTCAGAATTGGGAGTGATTACAACCAATTCATCCTTATAAAAAGGCATATACTCACAGTATTTCTTTTCAAACACCGTCCCGGTAAACCCTATATCCACGTTATAATTCACAACCTGCTCCACAACCTTGCCGCTGTCTGTTTCCATTAGCTTAAACTGCTCCTGAGGGTATTTTTTGCTGAATCGCTCCAGTATTTGGGGGACCAGGTACTGAGCCGGGACACTTGAGGCGGCAATACGGATACAATGACTTCCTTCTTTCCGCGTCTTATCAAAGGTCATTTCTATCTGCTTTTCCAGGGAAATCATTTGTTTTGCATAGCTATATAGGATTTTTCCGTCTTCCGACAGGCTAACTTCCTTTGTGTTTCTTACAAACAGACGTACATTCAGTTCCTGCTCCAGAGAAGAAATATGTGCACTTACAGTGGGCTGGGTCAAAAAGAGAGTTTTGGCTGCCCGGGAAAAACTTCCCTCGTCCGCTATCGCTACAAATGCTTCTAATTGTTTCAGATTCATAAATTCGATATCCTTTCACTCTCTGCACCGGTTTTCCTGGTTACTTTGATACTGTCCATATATTCCAGAATCGGTTTTGCACTTTTTCTGCTTGTGCCGAACATATCACGTATTTCCGCAATGGTGATTTTTCCTTCTGCCTGCAGTTTGCTTATAATTTTTTCCTTTGCGGTCTCCATATATGCAGCCAATGTGTACATACCCTCAGCCAGCTTTATGATTTCCCCCTCATCTGTCATGAGCAGAAGGATATCCTCCACTGTCTGTGCAGGCACACTGCCAAAATTAATATCCGCAACTCTCGGGAAATCATACTCGGCAGATTTTAAGGTCCCGGTAAGTTTCTTTTTTACATTCTCGTAAATCTCATCTTTATCCACCTTATATCCCGCAGGTGCCAGATATTCTTCGCAACGCGCTAAAACCCCCTGCTGGGCCAGGGATTCTATATACTTATCAAACACATTCGGCTTAACCTTCTTCATAAATGTGCTGTGTACTTCCGCTTTTGGCATTCCATACCGATAAGGATATTTATTCACAAAATTCTGCAGAGCCTTTAAAATTTGCTCTCTGCACTCCTGCTCATCTCTGCTGTGCCATACGTAAGTGTCCTTTTTCATGGGAAATGTACATACAAGGCCCTGACTTTCCAGTTCACCCACTGCAGTCTTGGTCTCCTCCACAGAAAGGGCCGTAAGTTTTGCAAGCCCGGCTACGGTCGCCATTGTATCACTATAGTCCTTTACATGTAGTTCAATCACATCTGTGGCACTGCCGGATTCTTTTTGCCGCAAACTCTCCAGTACCTCCGATGAGAAACGTTTTTTCTTCGCTGCATTGGGTTCCAGAATCACGCCGCCGCCAACGGTTTCCATTGGGGAATAAAAGCGAACAATAAACCGGTCTCCTCTCCGAAAAGCTACATCGTCTTCCATGCGAAGCTGCACATATCCACTTTCTCCCGGCCCAAGTGTTTCGTCCTCCAAGAGGACAGCGCGGCACAGCACCTCACTGGTACCGCTGAAAAAGTGCAGACGTATATTGTTGGAAAGGATCCGCATGCTGGAATCCAGAACTTCAAGCTTGACATCCATAAGGCGAGAGTCCTTCATGCTCCCCGCGGGAGCAAGCACGCAGCCTCTTTTAAGTTCTCTCTTCTTTACATTGGAAATATTGATTGCCACACGCTGCCCTGCATAACACATGGCCACCGACTGCCCGTGCACCTGAATGCTCCGTATTTTGCAGTCCTGTCCCCCCGGAAACATTTCCAGAGTATCTTCTTTTTGAATGGTGCCGCTTACCAGAGTTCCTGTCACAATAGTGCCAAAACCGGACAGGGAAAATACTCTGTCTACGGGCAGTCTTGGAATTGTGTGTACATCCTTTTCCTCTACGTCTTCCTCACTCACGCGTTCAATTGTATCCATCAGTTCAGGAATCCCCTGGCCCGTCATTGCAGAAACTTTCAATACAGGAGCCTTTTCGAGAAATGTTCCGCTTAATTCCTCCTGTATTTCCTCTTCTACCATCTCCAGCCACTCATCATCCACGAGATCACATTTGTTCAGAACAAGGATACTCTTCTTTATACCCAACATTTCTAAAATATCTATATGCTCCTTCGTCTGGGGCATGATACCTTCATCAGCTGCCACCACAAGGAGCACCAGATCCATACCCACCACGCCTGCAACCATATTGTTGATAAACTTCTCATGGCCAGGAACATCAATAATCCCTGCCCGGTTTCCGTTTTTCAGGTCAAAATACGTAAAGCCCAGATCAATGGTAATTCCTCTGCGCTGCTCTTCTTCCCATCTGTCCGTATTACGTCCGGTCAGTGCTTTTATCAGGGTAGTTTTCCCGTGATCAATATGGCCCGCTGTCCCGATAATAATGTGCTTCATATCCGTTTCCTTCCTTTTCCAGAGCGTGCAGCTCTTTCAGGGTATTTACAAAATAATCCATATACTGCGTCTCAAATGTCCGCATGTCCAGCAGAATTCTGTCATTTACAGTCCGCCCTATCACAGGTATCGGAAGTCGCCTGAGCCTCTCTTCCAGCTCAGGAGTGCTGATTTCCAGAGGGTGGATAGTCACCGCCGTACTTGGAATCCGCTCCAGAGGCAGAGAGCCACCGCCGATTTGCGATTCACATTCCTCAATACCGATTTCTGCCTTCAGGCCGGCCCTATTTAATATTCTGTAAAACTTTTTTGCTTTTTGCTTTATTTCTTCCGGTGTTCTTGTAATCATATTTAAAACTGGTATGTTTTGTACTGCTTTCTCTTCTGATAAATATTCTCTGAGAACAACCTCCAGGGCAGATGCTGTAAATTTGTCAATGCGCAGTGCTCTTGTAAGGGGATTTTCCTTCATCAGGTCAATATAAACTTTCTTTCCTACAATAATCCCGGCCTGGGGGCCCCCCAGCAGTTTGTCCCCACTGAAGCACACCACATCCGCTCCATTTTTCACGGAATCCTGTACTGTAGGTTCATAAGTCAGGCCATACTTACTCAAATCTACCAGCACGCCGCTCCCTAGGTCTTCAATAACCGGTATGCCGCGCTGCTGTCCAAGAGGTACCAGCTCTGCTATAGGTACAGACTCTGTAAACCCCACAATCCGATAGTTGCTTGTATGCACCTTCAGCAGTGCCTTTGTGTCCTCTGTAACTGCCTCTTCGTAATCGGATAAATGGGTTTTATTTGTTGCCCCCACTTCTACTAGAGCTGCACCGCTTTGTTCCATCACATCGGGAATCCTAAATTTTCCTCCAACTTCTACCAGCTCTCCACGAGATACGACAGCCTCCCCCCCTTTTGCCAGGGAACTTAATATCAGCAGGACTGCCCCGGCATTATTGTTGACGGCCATCGCTGCCTCTGCCCCTGTTATCCTGCAAAGCAGTTTTTCAAAATGGGAGTATCTTTGGCCCCTCTTTCCCGCATCCAGGTCATACTCCAGATTGGAATATCCTCCCGCAATACTGGAAACCTGTTTCAGGTGTTCCCCGCTTAAAGGTGCCCGCCCCAGGTTGGTGTGCAAAATCGTTCCGGTACCGTTTAAGACACGTGTCATATTCGGTCGGTTCATGGCAGAAGCTGTCAGTTCTATCCTCTCCAAAAGCCCATCAACCCTGCTCTTAGCTTCCTCTTCATCTTCACAGGTGCCAATGAAAACCCGGAGCTTGTCCTGCTCCATACGGACAGCCTCCAGTACACTGTCATAGCTGTATTGCTCCACCATTTCTTTAATAGATTCATCTTCCATCAGAACATCCACTTTTGGAATTCTGCGGAATAATAGATTTTTATTCATTCCCCACTCCCTGTGACAGTCAGGCGGCTTCACATTATGGATACAGACAGATGAGTTTTCCCTTCTTTTCTGTAACCTTTCCGATAACCGAAACCTTCGTGTCAAGTTTTTTTTCTTTTAAAGCTGACAAAACTTCTGATAAATATTTCTCCGGCAAGCTGAATAAGAGCCCACCGGAGGTCTGTGGATCATACAGTAAATCTAAATAGTATTCATCCACATTTCCCGGGTCTATCAGCTTTATACTATGTTCTTTATTTTTATACGTGCCCGCCGGAACCAGACCCATTTGTGCATAATCTGCCGCTTCGTTCATATAGGCCACATCACGGACATGAATTTCCATTGTCACATCACTTGCCGAGGCCATTTCCACACAGTGGCCCAGAAGCCCAAAGCCGGTGATGTCGGTACATGCATTGACAGGGCAGGACCCCAGTGCTTCTTTTGCCTTTTTATTCAGAGATGACATGACAACGGCCGATTCTCTTTCGGCCTCTTTAGAAGCCATCTCGGCTTTTACCGCCGTATTAATAATGCCGCTTCCAATCTGCTTTGTCAGAATAAGTACATCTCCGGGCCTGCATCCGTAGTTTTTGTAAATCTTATCCGGATGGACAAAGCCGGATACACTTAACCCGTATTTTGGCTCATCGTCCTGGACAGAATGACCTCCCACCAAGACTGCACCTGCTTCCTTCACTTTGTCTGCTCCGCCTTTTAGTATATCTCCCAGAATTTCCGGGTCCAGGCAGTTTGGAAAGCCCACAATATTTAAAGCAACTTTTGGCTCTCCGCCCATTGCGTAGACATCACTAAGGGCGTTTGCCGCGGCAATCTGGCCAAAGGTATAAGGATCATCCACAACCGGAGTGAAAAAGTCCACGGTTTGAATCATGGCAATATCCTCTGTAACCTTATAAATTGCAGCGTCATCTGATGTTTCAATTCCAACCATGAGATTATCATCCTGGAATTTAGGCAGCTTACCCAGAACCTGGGCAAGGGTCTCAGGACCTATTTTAGCTGCTCATCCTGAAGTTTTTGCCATCTGGGTCAGACGTATTTCTTTGCCTGTTTTCATGTTATATCCACCTTTCCTTCCAGTTAAGTTGCCCCAATTATGGACGAATAATTTTTCCCGCATTATTCATTGTTTCTACTATACTATACATATTAGTTACCGAGCCTACCTGAAGTTTTTCTTTCAACCCATAATAATCCAAGCATGTCCCACAGGTCATAATTTCTACTCCCTGAGCCTCAAGCCCTTTTAGATCTTCCAGAGAATCTGAACCTTCAGAGGTCAGGCGCGCTCCTCCATTATAAAACAGTATAGCCTTCGGAAGATCATCAAGCTGAGTTACGGCAAATATAAAGCCTTTTATCAACACTTTTCCCAGTTCATCATTGCCGCTTCCCATTTTATCAGAGGATATAACAACTATCGTATCTTTTCTCCTGTCCGGTATGCACTCTTCGGCCTCTTTCTCCTGTGTCTTAACCTCAGACATAACCTGGCTCATCTTTATAACTACCTTAAACTCTTTTTCTCCAAGCTTCTCTGCGGTCACATCACCGCCGGAACTCTTTGCCATCTTCGTCACATTCTGCACTGCAATCTCATTATCTACCAGAACCTCCAGAGTATCTGGCTCAGCCATCGCCTGCATTGCCTTCTTTGTTTTCACTACCGGAATCGGGCAGACATCGCCCATAGCATCTACTGTAATCATATCATATTCTCCTTTCACCCCTAAAAGGGGACTGACCCTTTTGAGGGCCGTTTTCTGAATTGTTTTAAAATTTGACCTGTCATTCCTTGTCCTTGCTGTATATTTATTATGGCAGAATCACACTATAGATGTATTCTATCACCGATTTATGAATCAGTAAAGTCGAATCACGGCAATGATTGAATTCTCTGTTGAAAAAGGAACATATTTATGAGATGATATGTGTAGTTTTTTGCCATTTTTTATTATTTAAGCAGGTGAAACCGAAAGAAAGGACAAAATATATGTGGATAGCAGATAAATGGAAAGATTATGAAGTTATGGATTGTTCAAGGGGGGAAAAGTTAGAGCGCTGGGGAGATTTTCTCCTGGTACGCCCTGATCCTCAGGTTATCTGGGACACTCCCCGTTCAGATAAGGGCTGGAAGCACCCAAACGGACATTATTACCGCAGTAAAAAGGGAGGCGGGGAATGGGAGTTTTTCAACCTGCCCAGACAGTGGAAGATTCAATACAATAATCTTACCTTTAATTTAAAACCATTCAGCTTTAAGCATACCGGTCTTTTTCCGGAACAGGCTGTAAACTGGGATTGGTTTTCCAAGAAAATCAGAGAAGCCAAACGCCCGGTAAAGGTATTGAATCTGTTTGCTTACACCGGCGGTGCCACTCTTGCGGCCGCCGCAGCCGGCGCTCAGGTTACCCATGTAGATGCATCTAAAGGCATGGTCAACTGGGCAAAAGAAAATGCAGTCTCCTCCGGGCTGGGAGATGCTACTATCCGCTGGCTGGTGGATGATTGTGTGAAATTCGTTGAAAGAGAGCACCGCCGCGGCAACACGTATGATGCAATTATAATGGATCCGCCTTCCTACGGAAGAGGCCCTAAAGGCGAAATATGGAAAATCGAAGATATGATTCATCCCTTAATCAAGCTTTGTTCTCAGATTCTATCCAAGGATGCCATCTTCTTCCTCATCAACTCATATACCACAGGCCTGGCACCTGCAGTCCTGACCTACATGCTCTCTACAGAGCTAAAAGCATGGCACGGAACCGTAGATTCCCAGGAAATCGGACTCCCTGTGAGCAGCAACAAACTGGTACTCCCCTGTGGAGCATCCGGCCGCTGGGAAAAACGTTAAAAGGGGGTCTGACCCCCTTTTACTACCTTATCCTTCTTAGTACTTCTCCAATCGGGCCTGCAATGTTTAATTCCGACCGGACTGTTCTGGCTGTTTCGGATTTGTTGATTACTACTAAATGTTTTCCATGGAAGTAGTCGATAAAACCTGCCGCCGGATAGACAACTAGTGACGTACCGCCGATTATCAGAGTGTCCGCACTGGCGATTGCCTGCACCGCTTTCTGTATGGTCTCCGGATCCAGACCTTCTTCGTACAGAACAACATCTGGCTTAATAATGCCGCCGCATTCACAGCGGGGAACACCTGGCGAATCTTTTACGTATTGTGCACTATAAAATTTATGGCATTTCATGCAATAATTTCGATGGATACTCCCGTGAAGCTCATATACCTTTTTACTCCCGGCAGCCTGATGAAGACTATCAATATTTTGAGTGATGACAGCTTTCAGCCTGCCGGCCTTTTCAAGCTCTGCCAATTTTAAATGAGCGGGATTCGGCTTTGCATCCAGTACCATCATCTTTTCTTTGTAGAAGTCAAAAAAGGCTTCCGGATGCTGCATAAAAAAACTGTGACTCACTACCTGCTCAGGGGAATATTTATATGCCTTATGATAAATGCCTTCTGCACTTCTGAAGTCCGGGATGTTACTCTCTGTCGATACACCCGCGCCCCCAAAAAACACGATGTTTGTGCTCTCATCAATGATTTGCTGCAACTGCTCTATTTCTTTTTCATACATTTTAATGCCCCCATGTGTATATCCATAAATGATCAATGTCATTTAGTTAAGACATTTTCAATCTATTTTCCGGCGGTTCTTACTTTTAGAACCGCTATCTTTATGTTTCACAAAACTATAGAAATGTTACATTTCCCACAAACCCGGGCTCATAATG
>NZ_FBWL01000117.1 GCF_001517425.1 Clostridium sp. C105KSO13
TTAAAAGATGCTGTTCTTAAAAATTTTCTCATTTAGAAATTTTCAAGGGTTTGTTGTCTATTGTTTAATTATCAAGGTTCTTTGGTGTTTCTGTCACTGTTCTTTTTGGTCAGCAGCAACTTTTATAGGATATCATGTCTGTCATATCTTGTCAAGAACTTTTTTAACTTTCTTTCGTTCCTGTGAGGTCCGTTTCTTGCCTTCCCTCTCAAGTGACAGCTTCAATATATTACCACATCGCTGTACTGTTTGTCAACACTTTTTTCAGGTTTCTGTCATGTCTTTCCCAGACTGTCTTCGTTCCCTGTCAGCGACGAAATTTATCTTACCACCGGGGCTTTGAATTGTCAATGATTTTCTTATTTTTTATTTTATTTGTTCAATTACGACAAGTATTGTACAAAATGGATGATGAACCCTGTCAAAAGGCTCATCATCCACTGCTATTCGATACCCCCTGCATAAGTATCACGGGGCAAAAGGTGTTTTGACCCTGTTATCATCTTATAGAAGCAATATAAATTCCCCGAATTGACTCAGCCAGTGTCCTGTCGAATTCTTCCGGAGTCTGACTGTCACTGAGTCCCTGCGTAAGGGCACGCGAGAAACTTGCCACAACTCCGGGGTTCTTTGCAAGCAGCACATTAGCCTCATCACGGCTGTAGCCTCCGGAAAGCGCTACAACTCTCACCACTCTCGGATCTTCCAGCAGTTCAGAGTAGAAGCCATCTTTCGTAGGGAGAGACAACTTGAACATCAGTCTGGTATCTGAAGGAATCTTATCCAGGTGATTCAACAATTCTTCCTTCAAAATCCTCTCGGCTTCTTCCTTTTCAGGACTGTAAATATCAACCTCCGGCTCCAATATGGGAACCAGACCCTTTTCGGCAATCTGAAGACCAATCCCAAACTGCTGGTCTGCAACCTCTCGGATTCCGTTTTTATTTGCAAGTTTGATAACTGACCGCATTTTTGTCCCAAAAATATGCCTATCGACAGCACGTTCTAGAAGAGTACCAAGATCAGGCATCGGTTTCATGACCTGTACTCCTTCCTCCTCTGGGGCAAGACCTTTGTCTACTTTCAGAATCGGAAGAATCCCCTTTTCCTCCAGGAGATAATCTGCCGTATATTTACCATCCATCTTCCTATCCATTGTATTTTCAAACAAGATCGTTGCCAGTATGTGCTCAGACGTAAAGGCTTTGCTCATAATAATCCTTGTTCGCATCTCATGTACAAGTTCAAACATTTCCTCATCATTGTGATACCGTGACTCATCAATGCCATAAAGTTTCAGAGCCTTAGGCGTGCTGCCGCCGCTTTGATCCAATGCTGCAATAAACCCTTTTCCTTCATGCATTCTTTTCAGTTGCATTTCGTTCATTAAAAATACCTCCTATTCTATTGTCTGTTATCAACCACTATCATATATATCCATTCTAACACTTTTCAGAAAAACTTTCATCAAAATTCATGTGTTTTCAGATTTTTAGTTTTTCATCTTCACAATTATATAAACATCAATCTTTTTTACCTTCCATCGTCTGTTCTATGATACTTTCCATCATATCATCCGTCAACTGACCACTGACATATCCAAATATATTACCCTCTGCATTAATCATAAATGTAGTCGGGTAGGAATATATGCCATACTGCTCAAACAGACTGCCGCCGATATCCATCAAAACAGGGTAGGTATAACCATTCTCCTGCAGAAAACTTTTCACACCTTCTTCATTCTGCTCCTGCCCATAACCCGGCGCTGCAATTCCAAGAATAATAACATCCGGGTCCTCTTCTCTTTGATAAGATTCATATAACTTTTGAATGTCCGGCATCTCTGCGCGGCAGGGCGGGCACCAGGTTGCCCAGAAATTCATGAACACTGTTTTCCCCTTATAATCAGAAAGTTTATGTATCTCTCCATATTGATCTTCTAATTCAAAATCGATGGCATCTTCCTGAGATGCACCTTCTTCTGAGGCCTTGCCCTGTGAATCCTTCTCTTGTGAATCCCTGTCTATCGAATCCTTTTTTTGGGACTTCTTTTCTTCCTGAATCTTCTCTTGTTCCCTTGATGTCTGTATACTCGACAGATATCCTGTAATGGCATTCATTTTCCCAGTAAACATCATAACACCTATCAGTATCATGAGCACCCCGCCTGCCTTTACAGTGTACTTCACAACATTGCCGTGCTTCTGAAACAAATCAAGCAGTGTTGTACTGAACACACCGACGGCCAGAAATGGGAGTACAAATCCCAGCGTGTATACTCCAATTAAAACAAACCCAAGCGTCTTTGTGTTCGCTGAGGCAGTCATTACAAGTACACTGGACAGTGCAGGTCCCACACAGGGTGTCCATGCAAAACTGAACGTAACTCCCATGATTAATGCAGTCCATGGTGACATGGCAAGGCCGTCCAGTTTTAAAGGCAGCCTGTGTTCACCCCCAAGAACTTTGGATGTTCCAAATATGCCCAGCTGATACAGACCAAAGGCAATGACCACAATTCCTCCGATTCTTGCAAATAATACCTGATTGCCTTTAAAGACAGAACCCAAAGCCGATGCTCCAAGTCCCAGGACAAAAAAGGTGAAACTGATACCTATGACAAAAAACAGTGTGTTGAGAATAACCTTTTTTCTGTCATAGTGAATTTTTCCGTCCTCTCCTTTTATTTTTGTACCTCCTGACAAATAGCTGATATAAAGAGGAATCAGAGGAAGTACGCAAGGAGAGAAGAAGCTCAACAGTCCTTGGAGAAACACTGTAAAAACCGGTACACTAACATCTAATGAAAATCCCATATCCCATCTCCTTTCCACACAGACCGGTGCTTAGATACACTGATTTCATTAATAATAGATTTTTCCTTCATAAATTATCTTAGGATTTCCATTTTTCACTTCAACTTCTGTCACCGCACAATTCCTCGGCACACCATTATTCCAGAATTTTGCAATATCATTTTTTCCTTTTATTAAATTCAACATTGCTGTGAGCGCTGCACCGTGTGAAGTGATCAATATAGATTTATTCAACAGTTTCTGGTTTTCATATAATGCCTTCAAAAATATGTCCACTCTGTCAGACAGCTGTGAAATTGATTCTCCGCCTTCCGGCACTTTATAATGTGCTGTGTCTGTAAAAAACTTGTTGAAATCCTCACTTCCCGGTTCCGGGTTTTCTCCGCGGCAGCGCAGGCCTTCTGCTGTACCAAACCCCATTTCCAGGATTTTCGGTTCTTCATATATAGGAACATTTCTCCCCTTCAGTATGATTTCTGCAGTTTGTTTTGCCCTGCACAGCGGGCTCGTATACGCAAGATCAAGGGGAACATCTTTTAGGCCTTTTGCCGTTTCTTCTGCTAAGTATATACCATTCTCATTCAGTGGGATGTCAGAGTGTCCCTGTACCCTTCCAGCCTTATTCCACGCTGTCTCTCCGTGACGTACAAGATATAATTTCATAGTATTCCTCCATAAATAGTGTTTCTTGAACTTATAATGTTTAATGCTGATGTTCTCTCATCAGTATAATAGTACACCCCCCTTTCGTCAACTTATGGCTTGTCATATTTCGGTTCCGCTACTATAATAGATATGATACCAGGGTCAAAAAGTGCAGAAGAATGCCTTTTGCCCCCACATTATTAATATTTTTTTAGAAAGGGATTGCGCATATGAAGAAAATCACAAGTTTTACGATAGACCATCTCAGACTCATACCTGGCCTTTATGTATCCAGGAAAGATTTTGCAAATGAAAGCCCTGTTACGACTTTTGATATCCGGATGACCAATCCGAATGAAGAACCTGTTATGAATACAGCTGAAGTCCATACTTTGGAACATCTGGGAGCCACTTTTTTAAGAAACCATGCAGAATTTGGGAATAAAATGCTGTACTTTGGACCTATGGGATGCCGCACTGGGTTTTATCTCCTTCTCTCCGGCGATTATGAATCCAGAGATATAGTTCCTCTCATGAAAGAAATGTTCAATTTTATTGCATCTTTTGAAGGGGAAATCCCAGGCGCCGCCGCAAAAGACTGCGGAAATTACCTGGATATGAATCTGCCCATGGCGAGATATGTCGCAAAAAGATACTTAAAGGATGTGCTGATCGATATTCAGGATAACCAATTATATTATCCAGAATAATCCTTTTTCAGTACTGATTTCTTTATATAAGAAAAGGTCCGCTCTTCGCCTTCTTCGGCGAGCATACGAAGAAGGCTTTCCAAGAGTGCTTCCGTCTCTTCATGCATCAGGTAGTGCCCCTTACCAGCCAGAAAATATTGGAGAGGGTTTGAGTCCTTATAATATGCCCCTTTGTATATTTTGCCGGCAGCTATCCTATCCAGAAACATTTCTACCACATATCGGACAGGCATCCTCATTCCCACCATGTCTTTCTCACCGTCTAACCCGTAGTCTATCCAGTATTCATAGTGGTGTTTGTTACGCCCCTTATGGTGGAGCCACGCGTAAGAGAGCCCCTTATCTTCTCTTTCTGCATTATTGGGACTTCTGTCGCCCTGATAATACTTACATCCCACACTGAACTCCGTCCAACTATATTTTGACAGATCATGAGTAATCCCTTGTTTATATAATCCTACCCGAAAGCACTCTTTCATAACCAACATCCTGTGCCTGGTTATGGTGCAAAAATGCTTTATTGCTTTCATACTCTTTAACCGTCCTCTCTTGCTTTTTTCTTCCGGCATCCTTATTTTCCAATCAAAAATACTGTACTTCTTTCCTTTACGCGCATTCTTTTCTGATTTTCTAAAAGTTCCGGCTTATTCCACACTCCGTCTGCTGTATCTGCGGCCCGGTACCACTTTTTACCGGCAGGCAATAATGCGGGGAGTGCAAAAGAATGTTCAATCCAGTGCATGTTATATGCAAGGAAGCAGTCTGTATCCTCCAGATCTTTTCCACAGTACAATACGCCCAGCTGCCGGCTTGAAATCTCTGACGGAATCTGCCATGCCTCCTCCCCGTGATAGGACACATCCGGGATTCCACAGGCTATCCGGTCAAGACCAAGAAGGGGCTCCTTTCTGTGCAGTACCGGATGAGATCTTCGCAATTCTATTAATGCCTTTACATACCAAAACAAAGCATCATTGCCTTTTAATTTATTCCAGTTTAACCAGGATAGTTCATTGTCCTGGCAATATACATTGTTATTCCCTTTTTGGGTATTTTCAAATTCATCACCGGCCAGAATGCAAGGTGTCCCCTGAGCCATTAACAAGAGGAAGAATGCATTCCTGATCTGATTTTCTCTCAATTCGGACACTGCCTGTTTTCTGGTTGGCCCTTCCGCGCCGCAGTTCCAGCTATAATTATACACCGGACCATCTTGATTATTCTCCCCGTTCGCTTCGTTGTGCCTGGCATCATAGGATACAAGATCATATAAGGTGAACCCGGTATGAGCAGTTATATAATTGCACCCACCGGCCTCTCCTGTGCTGCGGCAGAGTGCATGTATTACATCCTCCACCATACCTTCGTCCCCTTTCAGGAACCTGCGCATAGTATTCTGAAACCAGTCGTCTTTTTTCCATATCTTAACACCTTTGAGAATCGGGTCTGAAGTGACGGCTTCCCAGGGAACCACATAGGGATTAATTACAAAACCGTCAACATGATATTCCAGCATATAATGCCGAAGACAATCCACTGCTGTCTGGGGAAGGATTCCTTTCATAAAGGGCATCTCCAGAACAACCTCAATGCCCGCCTTATGGCAGGACCTGACCATTTCTTTTAATTCTCTGCGCACGTGCCGGGATGCACTGTAGGCTGCCTTCGGGGCGAAATAACATCCCTTCCCGTATCCCCAGTAATTTTGGCGTACTCCTTCGCATTCTTTAAATTCGTAGACCGGCATGCACTGGATTTGATTAATTCCCAGTTCTTTTAAATAAGACAGCTTTTCTGTCACGCCCAAAAAGGTTCCTTTGTGTTTCACATTTGAAGAGCTGTGCATTGTAAATCCCCGCACATGGAGACTATATGCCACCACCTCATGAAAAGGAATATTAAGGGGCGCATCCCCGTCCCAGTCAAAAGCATCTTCGGACATTATTCCCCGTACTTTGTGGGAATCCAAGTCTTCCTTTTCACCAAATGCCCTATGCCCCGTTATTTCATTTACGTACGGATCAATCTGCACCCTGTTGTCTATCCTGTAATTATATTCATACTTCCCAGCGTCCAGACCCTCTATGGCAAGAAATCGCACCTCTCCCGCGGCATCACGGGCATCCATTGGATACACCTTTGCAACGGCACCCTCACCAGCTCGATACAAAAGCAATTCACATGTCTTTTCTGCCGGCACAGGGATTGCAAAGTTCACCTTGCCTTCTTTGATTGTTACACCCAGTGGCTGTGGACTCCCCTGTACTTTCCTCATGTTCTGCAGTCCCTCTCTTCTTTTTACTGCCAGCCGTCAGTTCCGTACATTTCTGCATTATCCTTATTAATGAAAAATGTATCTACATAAGTCTCTTTCTCATACTCGTCGCCCTTCATAATAGCGACTGCTGTATCCACAGCTTTTTTGCCAATATCAATCGGAGACTGTGCACCTGTTCCGGCCATACGGGTACCCGGTTCCAGCAATTTACCCTTTACGCCTGGCGAGCCATCCACACCATAGACAAGCATGTCCGTCCTGCCTGCATCTTCAATGACCTTCAAAGCCTCCAGTGCCACCTGATCATTTCCACACATTACTGCATCAATGTGAGGAAATTTCGCAAGGGCTTCCTTCATTTTGTTTTGAATATTACCCTGTGTATCTCCTGTATTTATTCTTGCCAGAACTTCAAATCCCCCCTTAGAAATAGCTTCTTCAAAGCCTGTAATCCTCTCATTAATAGCATTCACAGCCGGGTTCTCCAAAATAACAATCTTCCCGCCATCCGGCTTCTGCTTGATCAGGTCTGTCCCGCACAGATACCCTGCATTCTTATTATCAGATCCAATAAAAGCAGCTGTAAGATCTATATCCTTGACCTGCGTATCTATATTGATAACAGGAATGTCTGCCTCTTTCAGCGCTTTAAGTGCCGGTGTTATCTTTTCCCGGTCCGCCGGGCATAGAAAAACCGCATCAACACCCTGATCAATCATTTGCTGAATCTGTTCAATCTGAAGATCCACATCAGAACCGGGATTTTTGGTGACAAGACCGATTTCCCTTTCTTTCAGCATCATTTCTATGGACAACTGCAGCGTCTCATAATACGGATTGTCCATATCAATGCAGCTATAACCGAAGGTGTAGTTCGTATCTTTTGCTTCCTCATCTTCATTCTCTGCTTTGTCTCCTTCTTCAACTGCATTATCTTCAGGTGTACCTACATTCTTCTTACAACCTGCAAGCACCATGCACGCTGCCAGGAATGTCAGAAGCAAGCTAAATATCCGTTTTTTCATCGAATATCCTCCCATTATATGTTGTATAATTGACTTTACAATTCAGCCGCCGATCTGACTTTATTGTAAACTAGTCTCTTTTATTCTAACGTGTTTCCTAACAATGTCAAGAGAGACCGGCGCATGTTTTTTCTTGCTTTTTATTTTCCTTTTTGTTACAGTGGGTATAATAACAATAAAAGGAGAATATTTATGGATGAAAACGAATCACTCACCGTTACACTGACACTGGACAATGACGAGGAACTGGAATGTGCCGTTCTTACCATTTTTGTAACAGGCGGACAGGAGTACATTGCTCTTCTGCCTTTGGATGAGGAGGGTGGCAATGATGATGGACAGGTCTTTCTCTATCGTTTCCACCAGACGGATTCAGATGAACCAACACTTGAAAATATCGAAGACGACGATGAGTACGAGCGCGCTGCCGATACGTTCGATGAATGGCTGGATTCTCAGGAATACGAGGATTTAGATTTGGACGAAGCTCCGGATGCAGATTAAGCTTATTTTTCATCAAACAATTCATCTACAAAACGGGAAGGATCAACATCCTTTCCGTTTTTCTTTTTTACATATACAATCTTAAGCAGTTCTTTTGCCCTTGTCATTGCAACATAAAACAGACGCCTTTCTTCCTCTTCTCTTTGTTCCTTGAGTGATTTTTTATATGGAATCTGGCCTTCATTGGTTTCTATAATATAAACCGTGTCAAATTCCAGTCCTTTTGCGGCATGCATTGTCATCAATCTTACCCCGCCTGGGTGCAGTTCTTTGCTGCTCTCCCTTATTTTGAGTGCATTGGTATATTCTTCTACATGCATAAACCACTCTTCCAAAGATGCAAAGGGGCGTGCCGCTTCCTCCAATTCCGAAAGAACTTCAAACAAATCACTTACCTGTACCCTCCGAGCTACTGCATATTCCCTCAAAAAATCATCATATCCTATTTTCTTGCGGAGAAATTGAATCGCCGCATAAGGAGCCATCTTTGCAAGCATTTTCAGATCCCACGCAAACTGATCCACACGGTCCAGCATCCAGTCCTTGTCACAGTAAAAATTTCTCAAGTCCTCAAAAGCTACTTCCCGGCCGCTAAGGCTGTCTCTTGCAATGTATCTTTTAGGCTTGTTCATAATCTGTAAGAAATCCTGGCGGGTCCTGCTCCCGGCCGCCATTTTAAAATAGGCCTTTATATCTTTTGCAATAAAATGATTGTATACATTAGGCAGGTGCTCTCTCATCTGAAAAGGAATACGATGCTCCCAGAGGGTCTCTGCCAGATTTCCTGCGTCCGTATGCAGTCTGAAGAGCACTGCAATATCCTCTGCTTTAACCCCGTTGTGTATGCGGTTCTGAATTTCTTCTGTAATATACCGGCTCTCCTCCGCCGGATCTGCCACCTCCTGCACATGAAGGCTTAAGCCTTTTGCTTTTTTGGCATGAATCGCCTTCTCAAAACGCTCCTCATTATTGCCAATGACTTTTAAAGCGTTCTGCACAATATTGGAGGTGGAACGAAAATTAATATCCAGAAGAAGCTGCCGCAGATTTGGATAATCCTCTTTAAATTGAAACATCAGCTTTGAATCTGCGCCCCGAAACCCATAGATAGACTGATCGTCATCTCCCACAGCAAAAAGATTCTGCTGTGGTTCTGCCAGCAATTTTATCACATCATACTGTACTTTATTGATATCCTGGAATTCATCAATTAAAATATAATGAAATTTTTCCTGCCACATTTTCAAAATATCCGTTCTTGCCATAAATAATTCATAGCAGAGTACCAGCATATCGTCAAAGTCAATTTTTCTTTCCCTTTTCCTCTGAGCCTCATACTCTATATAAATATCCCGAAAATCTTCCGGACTGCATTTTGATGAGTGATAAGATCTTATATCTATTCCGTTGTTCTTCACAATTCCGATTTCCGCCGCAATATCGGTAATAAAATCTTCCTCGTCAAAAATCTCGATTTCCTGCCGGCTGACTACATTTCTGATTATCTGAAACTTATCCTCCTCGGACAGGATATTTCGAGAGTCAAAGTGGTATGCCCACTTCAAAATTCCATAATATATGCCATGAAAGGTGCCTACCGTAACAGGCAGCCTTTTCTTTCCCATTAGATTTTGAAAGCGGTTCTTCATCTCAACCGCTGCATATTTAGTAAAAGTAATGACCAGAATCTCTTCTGGTCTCACCTTTAACTTCTCTATCAGATATTTCATTCTGTTTACAATCACTGCAGTCTTCCCAGAACCGGGCCCTGCCAAAACAAGACATGGACCGGTTCCGTGAGTGATTGCATCTTCCTGTGCCTTACTAAACCCCATATATTAAAATTCCTCTTTCGTCTGTCATTAAACTGCTTCTAACTTCTCAATTGCAGCTTTTATGCGTTTTAGAGATTCCTCCTTACCAATGATTTCCATAATCTCTGTGGCTCCCCCGGGAGTATTCTGTTTTCCGGACACGGCCGTTCTCACAGGCCACATTACATAACCGGTTTTGAAGCCTTTATCTGATGCATAATTTTTCAAAGCTTCAAAGAGCGCGTCGTTACTGTAATCCTCCTGCGCCTCCAAAAGCGGAAGCAGGCTTGTAAGCACCGCCAGAGAGGTCTGCGCATTTGTCTTCATCTTTTTATGTGTATACATGCTGATATCATATTCCGGCACTTTCTCAAAAAAATCTATCTGCTCCTTTATATCCGGGAATATCTCAATCCTCGTCTTTACAAGAGCTGCAATCTTCTTCAAGTCATAATCTTTTGTGACAACCTCTTTAATATAAGGTTCTGCCATCTTATAAAACTTGTCAAAGTCCATAGCCTTTATATACTCCCCGTTCATCCATTTAAGCTTCACGGTATCAAATACTGCCGGAGATTTATTCATATGGTGATAGTCAAAAGCTTCTACCAGCTCTTCCAGTGAAAATATCTCCCTTGTATCTGCCGGGCTCCAGCCTAGCAATGCCACAAAATTCACGACAGCTTCGGAAACAAATCCCTGACCAATCAAATCCTCATAGGAAGAATGTCCGCTGCGTTTGCTGAGTTTCTTATGGTTCTCATCGGTTATCAGAGGGCAGTGCACATAGACCGGCACATCCCAGCCAAAGGCCTGATAAAGACGGTTATATTTCGGCGCGGAGGAGAGATATTCATTTCCTCTGACCACATGCGTGATTTCCATCAGATGATCGTCAATTACATTGGCAAAATTGTAAGTTGGGAAACCATCAGATTTAATCAAAATCATATCATCCAGTTCATCATTAGGAACTTCAATATCTCCATAAATCTCATCGTGAAAAGCGGTCACTCCCTTATTTGGCACATTTAGGCGAATTACCCAGGGCTTTCCGGCTGCCAGATTGGCCCCCACTTCTTCAGCAGAAAGTTCCAGACAATGCTTGTCATATTTCACAATGTCCGTTTTGTTTTCTTCAGATACAGTGGTTTTTAAAGAGTCAAGTCTTTCCCTGCTGCAAAAGCAATAGTAGGCGTCTCCCTGCTCCACAAGCTGTTTTGCGTACTTGGTATACAGGCCTATAGCAGCCCGCTCACTCTGCACATAGGGTCCATATCCCCCATCTTTATCCGGTCCTTCATCGTGAAATAGGCCGGTCTCTTGCATAGTCCTGTATATAATATCCAGGGCGCCCTCTACAAAACGCTCCTGGTCCGTATCTTCTACGCGGAGGATAAAGTCTCCCCCTTCATGCTTTGCTATCAGATATGCATACAGTGCAGTACGCAGATTACCTACATGCATCCGCCCTGTGGGGCTGGGTGCAAATCTCGTTCTTACTTTACTCATCTTTTTATCTCCACTTCTTCTTTATATCCTTTGTCTTATTCATTATAGGACAAATTATCTCATTCTTCAACACACAAAAAAATTCTACTTCTTTTCATTTTTGAACCAAATCACGCATGCTGCGTGATAGCCCTTTCTTAACTTTTTGTCTGTCGGTGTTGTACTGGCAGACTTTTTATTTTACAATCATCTCATCTTAGATAAAGGAATAGCCCCACAGATGAGTG
>NZ_FBWL01000118.1 GCF_001517425.1 Clostridium sp. C105KSO13
CTCTCCACGCTGATCATCGAAAAAGGTCAGGACGGCGGTCAGATTGCCATCACAGATGAGATTGAGAACTATCCGGGACAGATGGTGGATGGAGAATCCGGCCCGGAGCTGATTGCGAGGATGACAGCACAGTCGGCAAAATTTGGTGCAGTGCGTGTCTCTGACACGATCAAAGAAGTTTCCCTGGAAGGTGAAGTGAAAGTTCTAAAGGGGGAAAAGGAAGAGTACAGGGGCAAAAATGTTATCATTGCCACCGGTGCCCACCCAAGGCCCATCGGCTGCAAGGGAGAGAGAGAATACCTTGGTAAAGGAGTCTCCTACTGTGCCACCTGTGATGCCAACTTTTTTGAAGATATGGAAGTATTCGTAGTGGGCGGTGGTGATTCCGCCGTTGAGGAAGCCATGTACCTGACCAAGTTTGCCAGGAAGGTCACAGTCATCCACAGGCGAAATGAGCTGCGTGCTGCGAAGTCCATACAGGAGAAGGCCTTCACCATTCCAAAGCTGCACTTTATGTGGGACAGCGTTGTGGAAGAACTTTACGGAGACGACATCCTCCAGGGGATGGTTGTAAAGAATGTAAAGACCGGGGAGACCAAAAAGATAGACGCAGACCCGGAGGACGGCATGTTCGGCGTGTTTGGATTTATCGGGATGATTCCGAATACGGAAGTATTTGAAGGGCTCATCGACATGGATGAGAGAGGCTATATCAAGACAGACGAGAACATGCACACCAATATTCCCGGCGTATACGCAGCAGGGGATGTGCGGGTAAAAAGTCTCCGGCAGGTCGTTACCGCATCGGCAGATGGGGCTATTGCGGCAGTACAGGTGGAAAGAAGCCTGTCCGACTATTTCTAAAAGCCGCCCACCGAACTTAACAGAACCAGGATTGGTTTTGAGCGGCCACATATTTATTGAAGAAGGAGGATATGATAGATGAAAGATCTGGATAAGACAAATTTTGATGAGGAAGTATTGAAGGCTCAAGGTTATGTATTTGTAGATTTTTATGGGGATGGATGTGTACCCTGCCAGGCATTAATGCCGAAAGTACATGAGTTCGCAGAGACCTATGGTGACAAGATGAAGTTTACTTCCCTGAATACCACAAAGGCACGCCGCCTTGCCATTGGACAGAAGGTTCTTGGACTTCCGGTCATGGCAGTCTATAAGGACGGGGAGAAGATTGATGAGGTAGTAAAAGACGAGGCTACCGCTCAGAGCATTGAAGCAATGATTCAGAAGTATATCTAATGTATTTCTTTATCATAGATAGCATTTTACAGAAAGGAGAAACGAATCATGGCTATTTTGAAAGATAAAAAAGTCATCATTATCGGAGACCGTGATGGAATACCGGGACCTGCCATCGCAGAGTGTGTAAAGACTGCCGGCGGAGAGATCGTATTCTCATCCACGGAGTGCTTCGTTTGAACAAGCGCAGGAGCAATGGATCTGGAGAACCAGAAGAGAGTGAAAGAGTTTGCCGAGGAATACGGCGCAGAGAACATCGTTGTTGTTCTGGGTGCCGCAGAGGGAGAAGCTGCAGGGCTTGCAGCTGAGACCGTGACTGCAGGCGACCCGACTTTTGCAGGTCCGTTGACAGGAGTCCAGCTTGGACTTCGCGTATATCACGTATGTGAACCGGAAATGAAGGAAGAATTCGATGAAGCAGTGTATGATGAACAAATCAGCATGATGGAGATGGTCCTTGACGTGGATGATATCATCCAGGAAATGACCTCCATCCGAGACGAGTTTTGTAAGTTTTAAGAAAATATAAAAAGAGTCAGGTCCTGTGCACCCGCCGGGGGCTGGCTCTTTTTACTCTATCAAAAAGAGTCGCAGAAAGGTGGATAACCAATGAACAGTGTGATCAAAGGGGCCGGTTATGTATTAGTACATACCCCCGATATGGTTTTATATAATGGAACAACACAGACAACAGAAAAAATCGTAAACCCGGAGTCTGAATATCTAAAAGAAGTGCCGCAGCACCTGCGGTCCTATGAAGAGGCAGTTTCCTACTGGCCAAACCAGACCTACATCGGAAATGTACACCCGGATGAGCTGGCAGAAGTGGAGTTTCCCTGGTATGACAAGAAAAAGGAAGATGCGAAGCGGTTCGGAACATACGGCGAGATTATGCCCGAGGAGGAGTTCTTATTTCTCGTCCAGGCAAGTGATATGTTTGAGGTCGTGGAGCTGGATAAAGAGTTTGTAGCAGAATACAAGAGTAAGTTTGCAGAGAATCCCATCATCACAGAGGACATCGTGGAGAGAATCGTGGAGGGGGAAGAGCATGACAAGATCGAACACCTGGTGAAGGAGGAACACGCGGAAGGCTTGTACTTTGCCGGAAAACTGGTGGGCTGTGTGAAGCGTGCCCACGATATTGACACGAACCTTTCCGCCCATGTGATGCACGAGAACCTGATGAGCAAGGCATCCAGTGTCCTGGCTCTTCTCTATGCAGTGAAAAATGCAGGAATCGAGAAGTCCGAAGTTGAGTATGTAATCGACTGTGCCGAGGAGGCCTGCGGGGATATGAACCAGCGGGGCGGCGGCAACTTTGCCAAGGCAGCGGCTGAGATCGCAGGACTTACCGGTGCTTCCGGTTCTGACGCCAGAGGCTTCTGTGCGGCTCCTACCCATGCCATGATTGAAGCGGCCGCTCTGGTAAAATCCGGCGCTTACAAGACGGTGGTGGTGACTTCTGGCGGATGCACTGCAAAGCTGGGCATGAACGGAAAAGACCACATCAAGAAGGGCCTGCCGATTCTGGAGGATTGTTTAGGTGGTTTTGCAGTTGTTATCTCGCAGAACGACGGAACCAGCCCGGAGATCGACCTGGATATGCTGGGGCGCCACACCGTAGGAACTGGATCTGCCCCCCAGGCAGTTATCGGCAGCCTTGTAGCGGAGCCTCTCAAGAAAGCGGGACTAAAGATTCCGGACATTGATAAATATTCTCCGGAGATGCAGAACCCGGATATCACAAAGCCTGCAGGGGCAGGGGATGTGCCCATGGCCAACTATAAGATGATCGGGGCACTGGCAGTAAAGAACGGAGAACTGGACAGAAAAGAGCTGGCTAACTTCACCAAAGAGCATGGCCTGACAGGCTGGGCACCTACCCAGGGACATATCCCTTCCGGCGTACCATACATCGGATTTGCCTGCGAGGATATCAAGGCCGACAGAATCAAAAGGGCCATGATCATCGGAAAGGGAAGCTTATTCCTGGGACGTATGACGAACCTGTTTGACGGTGTCTCCTTTGTGATCCACGGAAATACAGCTGAGGAAGAAAAGGCTGCTGCCGGTGTATCTGAAGAGGAAGTAAGAACACTGATCGGGAAGACAATGAAGGATTTTGCAGCTGCTCTGCTGGCAGAGTAAGGAGTGTGTGATGGCGAATAAGATAGAAAAGATGGTTGCTGCCACCTTTGCAGAGATCGCAGAGGGCCTGGAGACAGGAAACTTTGGAAAAAAGCCGAAGATTGCCCTCACAGGCATGGGCAGCGAACATGGGGAAGAAAATGCAATGGAAGCGGCAATAGCAGCTTCGAAAGAAGGAATTGAGGTCTACTATATTGGTACCCTGGAAGCAGAAGGGGTGATTACAGTTAAAGTGGCCAATGAGGAAGAAGGCCACCATAAGATGGAGGAACTTCTGAAATCCAAAGAGGTGGACGGTGCAGTGACCATGCACTATCCCTTCCCTATCGGTGTATCTACCGTAGGCCGTGTAGAGACACCGGCAAAGGGAAAGGAAATGTATCTGGCAACCACAACCGGAACCTCCAGTGCGGACCGGGTGGAAGGCATGATCAAAAACGCAGTCTACGGGATCATTGCAGCGAAGACCTGTGGAAATCCCAACCCTACCGTGGGCATCCTGAATGTGGATGGTGCCCGCCAGACGGAGATTGCTCTAAAGAAGCTGAAAGAGAATGGATATGCCATCTCCTTTGCGGAGTCAGGCAGGGCAGACGGGGGCTGTGTCATGCGGGGGAACGATATCCTTCAGGGGACACCGGATGTTATGGTGTGCGATTCCCTGACAGGCAACCTCCTGGTGAAGATGCTGTCTTCCTATACCACAGGGGGGAGTTACGAGGCATCCGGCTATGGCTATGGCCCGGGTATCGGGGAAGGTTATGACCAGCTGGTGATGATCATCTCCAGAGCCTCCGGGGCACCCCTCATTACCGGTGCGATCCGGTATGCGGCACAGCTGGTGAGAGGAAAGGTATTTGATATCTCTGCCAAAGAATTCGAGGTGGCTCATAAAGCCGGATTCAAAGAGATACTGGCAGAGAGGAAAGCAGCGGAAAAACCGGCAGCAGAGGAAGAGGAAGTGACGGCACCGCCGAAAGAGGTGGTGACGGAGCAGATCCCCGGAATCGAGATCATGGATCTGGAGGAGGGCGTGAAAGCGCTGTGGAAAGAAGGCATCTATGCGGACAGCGGAATGGGCTGTACGGGCCCTGTGATACTGGTATC
>NZ_FBWL01000119.1 GCF_001517425.1 Clostridium sp. C105KSO13
ACCTTCAAAACTACATACAAAGAATCATCCTTATTATCTCCTATCACCTTGTCTGGTTATGCCCTCGACCTATTAGTAACAGTCAGCTCCATGCATTGCTGCACTTCCACCTCTGCCCTATCTACCTCGTCGTCTTCAAGGGGTCTTACTAACTTACGTTATGGGATATCTTATCTTGAGGGGGGCTTCACGCTTAGATGCCTTCAGCGTTTATCCCGTCCCGGCTTGGCTACTCTGCTATGCCTTTGGCAAGACAACAGATACACCAGCGGCCAGTCCATCCCGGTCCTCTCGTACTAAGGACAGCTCCTCTCAAATATCCTACGCCCACGCCGGATAGGGACCGAACTGTCTCACGACGTTCTGAACCCAGCTCGCGTACCGCTTTAATGGGCGAACAGCCCAACCCTTGGGACCTACTTCAGCCCCAGGATGCGATGAGCCGACATCGAGGTGCCAAACCACTCCGTCGATGTGAACTCTTGGGAGTGATAAGCCTGTTATCCCCAGGGTAGCTTTTATCCGTTGAGCGATGGCAATCCCACTTTATACCACCGGATCACTAAGTCCTACTTTCGTACCTGCTCCACCCGTCGGTGTCGCAGTCAAGCCTTCTTATGCCTTTACGCTCTGCGAATGGTTTCCGACCATTCTGAGAAGACCTTTGAGCGCCTCCGATACCCTTTCGGAGGCGACCGCCCCAGTCAAACTCCCCGCCTGACATTGTCCCCCGACCGGTTTACGGCCGTTGGTTAGAAACCCAGCACTGCAAGGGTGGTATCCCAACAGCGGCTCCCCCGCGACTGGCGTCACGGGTTCTTAGCCTCCCACCTATCCTGTACATGCAATACCGAATCCCAGTATCAAACTAGAGTAAAGCTCCATGGGGTCTTTCCGTCCTGGCGCAGGTAACCAGCATCTTCACTGGTACTTCAATTTCACCGGGTGCATTGTTGAGACAGTGCCCAAATCATTACGCCTTTCGTGCGGGTCGGAACTTACCCGACAAGGAATTTCGCTACCTTAGGACCGTTATAGTTACGGCCGCCGTTTACTGGGGCTTAAGTTCAAAGCTTCGCTTACGCTAACCTCTCCCCTTAACCTTCCAGCACCGGGCAGGCGTCAGCCCATATACCTCACCTTTCGGTTTTGCATAGACCTGTGTTTTTGCTAAACAGTTGCTTGGGCCAATTCTCTGCGGCCTGGTTTCCCAGGCACCCCTTCTCCCGAAGTTACGGGGTCATTTTGCCGAGTTCCTTAACAATGCTTCTCCCGTCGGCCTTAGGATTCTCTCCTCATCCACCTGTGTCGGTTTACGGTACGGGTATACCATGAACAATAGCGGCTTTTCTTGGCAGTCAGCTCACGCACTTCGCTACTTTAGTTCGCTCCGCTTCACGTCTTTGGATTGCACAACGGATTTGCCTGCTGTGCTCCTTTTACGCTTGCCCCGGGTTTTCCGTTCCCGGGATGCGCTCTCTGTCTGCGTCCCCACAGTTCTGTCATGATATAGTACAGGAATCTCCACCTGTTGTCCATCGGCTACGTCTTTCGACCTCGCCTTAGGCCCCGACTTACCCAGAGCAGATCAGCTTTACTCTGGAAACCTTAGATATTCGGCCGGAAGGATTCTCACCTTCCTCTCGCTACTCATTCCGGCATTCTCTCTTCTTAGAAGTCCACTGCTCCTTACGATACAGCTTCCTCCCTCTAAGAATGCTCCTCTACCAATTGACGTTCGTCAATTCCCGGGCTTCGGCAGTGTGTTTGAGCCCCGGACATTTTCGGCGCAGGACCTCTCGACTAGTGAGCTATTACGCACTCTTTGAATGTATGGCTGCTTCTGAGCCAACATCCTAGCTGTCTTTGAAATCCCACATCCTTTTCCACTTAACACACATTTTGGGGCCTTAGCCGCAGGTCTGGGCTGTTTCCCTTTTGACCATCCAACTTATCTCGGACAGTCTGACTCCCATACATCATCTACACGGCATTCGGAGTTTGATATTCTTTGGTAAGCTTTGACGCCCCCTAGGAAATTCAGTGCTCTACCTCCGCAAGACTTTTATATGAGGCTAGCCCTAAAGCTATTTCGAGGAGAACCAGCTATCTCCGGGTTCGATTGGAATTTCTCCCCTATCCACACCTCATCCCCACCCTTTTCAACGGATGTGGGTTCGGTCCTCCATTGCCTTTTACGGCAACTTCAACCTGGACATGGATAGATCACCCGGTTTCGGGTCTACTCCGACTGACTTGTGCTCGCCCTATTCAGACTTGGTTTCCCTTCGGCTCCGGGCCTTTAAAGCCCTTAACCTTGCCAGCCGGCGTAACTCGCCGGACCGTTCTACAAAAAGTACGCGGTCG
>NZ_FBWL01000120.1 GCF_001517425.1 Clostridium sp. C105KSO13
GTATGTATGGTGTTGTGAGGGAATGTCGATGACAGCAGGCGAGGCAGGTGGTAGTTTTGTGGGTTTTTTTTTTTTTCAAGCAGAAGACGGCATACGAGATGTAGAGAGGTCTCGTGGGCTCGGAGATGTGTATAAGAGACAGAGGTGAAGAGGTACGCCATGTACGTCATGGATTACGGAGCGCCGGTGGGCTATCGGCTGGCCCTGAAGCATCCTGAGCGCGTCAGCGCGTTGATCGTGCAGAACGGGAACTGTCTCTTATACACATCTGACGCTGCCGACGATATGCAGTGTGTAGATCTCGGGGGGCGCCGGGTCCTTTAAAAAAAAAAACGAAGACGGAGGTCGTTGGGGACAGCAGACGCCACCGCATGATGAGGAGTATAGACAGGG
>NZ_FBWL01000121.1 GCF_001517425.1 Clostridium sp. C105KSO13
GGAGTGGGTGCTCGGGAGACGCGCCGTGAGGGGCGTGGAGGGGTTGGGTGCGCGGGGCACGAATGGTCGCTTGAGTTTGTTTTTTTTTTTAATGATCCGGCCCCCCCCGAGATCTACACACTGCATATCGTCGGCAGCGTCAGATGTGTATAAGAGACAGCTCTGGAGACAGTCCCCTGGGCTGCTTTTCTTTTAAAATCAGGCAGCTGGCCTAATGCGTGTATCAACGGAAGAGTAATAACACCCTGCTCGTAATCCGACTGACCGGTTTTTTCGCCTGTTCAATCGTCTCATCAAAGTCCAGGCAGTCATCCTGCATCTGGAAAACTAAGCCGGCATAATTTCCAATCTTACGGTATTTTTTAATCCTGTCTCTTATACACATCTCCGAGCCCACGAGACTCCTGAGC
>NZ_FBWL01000122.1 GCF_001517425.1 Clostridium sp. C105KSO13
TGTAAACGGCAAGTACTTTCCAGCAAAAAGTGGAAATTATTTTCCAGCGTTTTTTGGCAAATAAAATCCAGCACTTTTGCTTATAGCACTCCGTGGTTGATCCGCGGAGCATTTTTTAACTAAATGGAAGTTCCCTATCTGGAATGGCGTAAACGGGTGGGGTCATTTCTCCCGGAATACTCTCAAGATATCGGTCCACCTCTTCGTCATTATCATCCCAGCCATAATAAGCCATTGCAAACTTCCTTGCTTCCTCTGAATTCATTCCCTGGGTATGCTGACGGATATACTCTTCATCACGATAGGACGTCAAAAATTCTACCGGGACCTGCCCATCTGCCCATGCGCCACATGTATTCTCGTATACACTATGTCCATCTTTCACCCATTCGCGCAGAGCTCTCATTTCTTTCTTGGTCATTGGTGTTTCTTTTATATATTCCTTATACTGAGTAGTTAGAAACTCTTCCACTTCATGAGATATGTGCTTATTAAATTTCATCCGTTGTCCCCCCTTCCTCTAAAAAAGTTTTTCTGTTTTCCAATCGATAGCTTTTCCCTGCCATCTGTATTCGATCGCATCGGTATGATAGCCGGTCAAGGATTGCTGTTGCTAATGCTGCATCGTCCAGAAATTCCGCCCATTCTTCAAATCCTTTGTTTGTTGTTATGATAATGGAGGTCTGTTCTTGAAGCTCTGATATCAGCTGAAAAAACAGATTTCCCTCTGTTGGCGCAATCGGAAGATATCCAACCTCATCAATAACCAGAAGGTTTGATTTTTGGATCCGGTTCATCTTTGCTCTGCTCCGGCGGTCTATTTCTGATGTGCGAAGGCACTGCATGAGGGACTGCATGGTCGCATAACTGGCTTTATAACCTTCTTCACACGCATGATGGGCAAGCGCTATCGCCAGATGCGTTTTACCTACTCCAGGCGGTCCCGAAAGTATAAGATTATACAGACCATCAATCCAGGTCAGCTCCGATAGCTGATTTAACTGTTTTTTTGTTATGGACTGGCAGAAACTCAGATCAAAGTCTTTTAAATACTTTGGATATGGAAATCCTGCGTCTTTGATGCGCTTATCTTTTGCCTTATCCTGACGATACCGGATTTCACTGCTCAGTATGTTCTGCAAAAATGCCACATAGCTTGATTCCTCTGTTTCTGCACCATGAACGATTGTTTCAAGCTCGTTCTTTGTATGTATCAGCCCCAGCGTTCCTGCATAGGTTCTGATTTCCTGTAGATTATCCATTTACAACACTCCTTCCCATTGCTTGTTCATACACACTTAAATCTCGTATTTCTGGCATATTCCCTCGGTACTTGGAGGGGAGTGCTGACATATTTTCTTTCTTTTTCGGTTCTGTTTTTATCTGTTTCAGATAAATAATACTGGACTTCAAATCCCCAGCAGAATACAGTCCTTTTTCCGAACAATAGTGAAGTCCGTGAATCAGAAGCTCTGTGTCCCATTCTTCAAAAAGTTTTCTTATCACACCAAGCTGATCTCTGTAATAGCGGGGCTTCGCCTGGTGGATATGTTCTAAAAACGGCACAACCAGTTCATCATTCTGAAATAGTTCCTGAACAGTTTTCTCCTGTTCTTGTAATGACTTGCTCTTATCACGTTCATCCCTTTTCTGACCAATTAATTTCCCTTTGTCATGACAGAGAGGGTGCGTTGCATAGATTTCACCTGTCAGGGTATCTGTGATGGAAAGGATATCATTCTCAACAATCATGAATACACGTTTTCCTGCACTATAAGTACCTTTTGGCACACGATAGCGGTTTCCTTTGTATAAAACGATGTTGTCTTTTCTGACCTGATAATCTATACTGTCATTAACAGCAACTGTGAAGTTGTATGCAGATACTGGTATGAGGTATTCCTTTTCGAGAGAAAATACCTCTGCTGGTATCTTTTGTGTTGTTCCATGTATTTTCTTATTTCCAGTTCTTTTTAGCCAAGCAATGCAGTCTGTATTAAAGCTGTCTATATCTTTGAAAATACGATGTTCCGCAAAGCCATGCTTGGCATATTTTACGACATTTTCAATCAGTCCTTTGGATTCAGGATCCGCTCCATGGCAGAGAAAGATATCAAACTTTGCTTCGTTTATGTAGCTCTGAAATCCTTCGGTGTAAATGATGTCGCCATTGTTCTCACTGACTGCAAGTATCTTGTCCTGATCGTAAACCATTTCCTGCGGACGCCCATCAAAGAAGGTAAATGCTTTGATATGAGCTTGTACAAATGTATCTGTGGTAAATGGTTTTTCCTGCCATAGGATGAACTTGTAGCGAGAATGGGTCAGGACCATTCCAAAGCAGTAGACTTTCTTATGGCGGCCGCTTATCGTTTTCAGACTGATTTCGCCCATATCCACCTGTGCCTGCTTTCCTGGTGGCAATTCCTCCATTGCCTCGTACTGCCTTGATGTTTCAGGTTTCTTGATATCGTATTCCTCCCGGATAGATTTCACATAATCCCTGAAGCACCGCTCTTGAAAGTCCAGTGTTTCTAAACAGGTATGTTCTTTGATCCAGTCATAAAGCTGTGCCGCTGACATGTCAGGATATTTCATCAGGCATTCCAGCACAAAATCTTTGTGAGGATCTGCTTTCTTTTTTCTTGTTTTAGCTGCTTCAACTCTTGCAGCATAATCCCCTGGTGTTAAATTCCAGTACACGCCAACTGTTTCTCTGTTAATTCCTATTTTTCTAGCAGTTTGGCTCTTGTTAAATCCTTTTCTTTTGAATCTTTGGATTTCATAGTAATGCATCCAACTAACCATCCTTTCTTCACCTCCGAATGACAGTATATCATTCGTTGATGTTGTATAATAGTTGCTGGATTTTATTTGCCTAAATCTGCTGGTTATAGTATACCACTTACA
>NZ_FBWL01000123.1 GCF_001517425.1 Clostridium sp. C105KSO13
TGAACCAAATCACGCATGCTGCGTGATAGCCCTTTCTTAACTTTTTGTCTGTCGGTGTTGTACTGGCAGACTTTTTATTTTACAATCATCTCATCTTAGATAAAGGAATAGCCCCACAGATGAGTGCTTTGTTTGGCGACGTCGCTTTCATACTGTAGGGCTCCTACGTGTATGAGTATATCGACTTTTTCACTTTTTTACAAGCCCATTCGTGCTCCACCTGTAAAAAGTTTTTGTAACCATTAATTAACTTTTATTTTACAGGAGGACTCATTCCATGAATGAACAAAATACAAACTATCTGAAACAGCATATCGACATCCTTTCTTTCCGTGACCTTGCTCCCGGTACCATTGCAACTTACACGTCCTATATGACACAGTACATCGACTGGGTGGAAGAAAATCTTAACGCAAAACCACTTCCTAAGGTTACCTGGGAAGAAATACGTTCTTTTCTTCTTTTCCTTAAGGAAGTGCGACATCTGAATCCTCGCACGGTGAATGTTTATATTGCTCAGCTGAGAGATTTCTATCAGTATGTCCTGCACCGTGACTGGGATCGCTATCGGATTCCTTATCTTCATTTTGATGAATTGCTTCCGAAGGTTCCTACAAAAGAGGAAATCAATTCTATCATTGATTCTGTTTACAATCCAAAGCACAAAGCTGAACTGGCTCTTCTTTATTCTTCCGGGATTCGAGTCAGTGAATTATGTCGTCTTAAATGTGGCGATATTTATCACTCTAAACAATGCATCTATATTTCCAGAAGCAAGAATCGTTGTGATCGCTATGCCGTTCTTTCCGAAAAAGCTTATGGTCTGCTTGTGGATTACATCCGTGTCTTTCATCCACATGCCACGAAGGAGGACTGGCTTTTTCCTGGTCAAAAAGCTGGCTCCCATATCCATCAGCAGTCTGTCTATAACACATTTAAGAAATGGCTTGCTGTTATGAAGCTTTCGGAAGCTGGCTATACGCTTCATTCACTTCGTCACGCTTTTGGTCTTCATCTATATGAAGCAGGTACGGACCTCATGACCATCAAAGAAGCCATGGGTCACAAATCTCTTTCAAGTACCTCTGTCTATCTGACATTAGGTATTGGTAACGGAAGGAGTGTAAAAAGTCCTTATGATGAGTGATGCTATAAAGTTTTATCAGACATTATGCGAAAGTACTGGCAAAGAATATCCCATTCGTGATGCTTTTCAATCTTTTTATTCTTCCTATGCAGATTCACACTCTGTATCATCAGAACAGTCAAAAGCTGCCAGATGCATCTCGGAGTGTAAAACAGGAACACTGGGCTACAACATCAGTTACTGTGAATCTTGTGGGCATATAGAAATCCATGCCTGTTCCTGTAACAATCGGAATTGTCCCTGCTGTCAGTCTCCCCAGGAACAGAAGTGGATTATGGCTCGTAATTCCGAACTCGTGGAAGGATGTGCTTATTATCACTCCATCTTTACCGTTCCTTTTGAGCTTAATGATCTGATCTTCGAAAATCAAAAGCTCCTCTATAATCTCATGTTTCGCTGCACTTCCGAGACGTTGCTGACGCTCTGCCATGATAAACAACATCTGGGAGCAACTCCCGGAATTATCATGGTGCTTCATACATGGGGACAACAGCTAAATCTGCACCCGCACATTCATTGTTGCTTGTCTGGTGGTGGGCTTACAGATTCAGGTCAATTCATTGAATCACGCCACAAGGGTTTTCTGTTACCGGAAGGTGCTGTGGGAAAGATGTTCCGTGGTAAGTTCATGGAAAAGTTGAAAACTTGTTATGAAAAAGGGCTGCTTTCCCTGAATGGCAAATGTACGAAACTTCGCAATCGCTACAACTGGAAGGAGTTTGTTGATTCCCTCTATGAGAAAACATGGATTCCTTTTATCAAAGAGACCTTCAATGGGAACGGCAATGCCATTACCTATCTGGCTCGTTATGCTTACCGTACCGCTATCAGCAACAGCAGAATTACTTCTGTTACAGATACCAATGTAACTTTCAGCTATAAGGATTATGCAGACAATGGTGCTTCTAAGTTAAAAACTGTCACTGGTGATGAATTCATAGGTCTGTTTCTACAACACATCCTTCCCAAAGGATTTTCAAGAGTACGTTTCAGCGGATTCTTAAGCAACTGTTACAAAACAAAGAAGCTGAAACTGATACATAAACTGCGGAATACTATTTTTATTCCGAATCCTGTCAAAGGAAAAACCATGGCAGAATTGATGCTGTTGCTATATAACCGCGATATATGCACCTGTTCTCAGTGTAGCGGTCATGTGATTCAGTTCCCAAGAGGGAAGCCTTTTAGCAATCGTGCTCTAAGCTGTTCTTTGACATAAGAATCTTTCATTTTCAGACTGTCCAGTAGGATGGTCTTGTTGTTATGTGAAGAAATCTATGTTAGAGTATTACATTTCTTCAACATCTTCAGCAGATTAGTATTCTTTAACGTAAACATCTGGATTTTTGTAGTTCATGGATACAATCAAAACTACATAAGCCGTCCGCATGCGGGACTTGGTTCAAAAGGAAAGTACTAAATCAGGGGCTTGAAGTTCTAATCAGGCTCCTGATTTTGAGCCCCTGACTTAGAACTTTCCTAATTTATT
>NZ_FBWL01000124.1 GCF_001517425.1 Clostridium sp. C105KSO13
GGCTGTACGCGTAGAGTTCACGCGGGTCAGGAGATCAGGATAAGTCAGTAAAGTAGATATTGTCACTCTTCTGATCAGTTGCATAGGGGGGCCTGTGATGAACAGTTAAAATAGTATTTTTTTTTTTCAAGCAGAAGACGGCATACGAGATGTAGAGAGGTCTCGTGGGCTCGGAGATGTGTATAAGAGACAGGTGTGTACCTTCATCCCATAAGTTTCTAAGATATACTCCTTAATACGGCTATAGGTTGGCTTCGTACTGTCTCTTATACACATCTGACGCTGCCGACGATATGCAGTGTGTAGATCTCGGTGGGCGCCGTATCATTTAAAAAAAAAAAACAAGAAGGCACGTGACTGGGCGCAGCCAGCACACAGCAGCAATCACCACAGCATAAGGCATACGGCCCCAGCATGAGCCGTCACTGCGCACGACGGAGAGT
>NZ_FBWL01000125.1 GCF_001517425.1 Clostridium sp. C105KSO13
AGAAAGTTCTGCCATGACTTCTTCAACTGAAAGAGTGTTATTCTTTTGAATCATATCAAATATCGCTTTTTCTCTTTCAGATAATTTATCTTTTTCTTTTGCCTCATTTGCAGCTTCCACATTCAATTTGGTGCATAAGCTGCAACATAATAAAAATCCGATTCTTCCCCTTCATATCCTGTGTTCTCATAATATTTTTTATTCAGTTTTATTAGGGCTTCATCATCAACCTCCCAATGCTTCATTCAGGTCTGCCAGCACTTCTATTTTCTCACTTCCTCTTCCAGATACTTCCACACCTCAGAGATTGAATACCGACATTTTCTATCTGCCAGTAGTATCTCATCCTTTTGCGGCATCATTTTACACATTACCGGATAGAACACTAGTTCTCTTCTGCCACTTTTAGTTTCAAGGAATGCCTTTCCATTCGACGCCGTAATAAGTTTTGGCTGGTTATGCAGTAACGCAATGCGATTTAAATCGCTAATATATCTGCTCTGCTCTTCCATTGATACTTCTGTTCTAAGTTTTCCGGTTGTGACAAATCTTAGAAAATCCAATCCCAGAAGCCGATCCAGATAGTCATGAGCCCTCTGGTTTCCAAAATGCTGCAAGCAATTTGGACATGAACTGGAACCTTCTCCCTGCTCTTAACAAAAAATATGGGTGTCCTCATTGAGTGTTAGTTCAAAATCTGATATAATGACCATGGTTTAATTACCAGGGTCTCAGAGGACAGCAATCTTGCAGGAAAGTGTTCTCTGAGACCTTCCTTCTATAATGATAATGACATTATATCGAGCAAATCCCTGACATTCAACCCCAGAAAGCTTTTGTTAAAATAAGTTAGCTAAAACATTATTGTATCAATACCATCTATGACTGACGTGAAGAAACCGCTGTATTGACGTGGAAAATATTGATTGTTCCCTCACATTGTGTGGGCAACCCCCAGCCATATCTAGTATCTACTTTGCACTGTCATCTATCTTGGGGATACCCTTGAAAATCTGATATGCCCGATTTAATATCAGACAGTTGATTCCGGCAACAACAGAACCTCCGATAAATATCCAGACAACAATTCCGACCATAAGTGTTCTGACTGTTGCACAAGTAAGTACCGTTGCTCCAACGGTAACCAGAAGAATCAAAATCGTGTACGGGAGCCTGACAAATGTCAGGATGAAAGCATTTTTCAGTGTATTCATGATTGTATTTTCATATAAGGCCTGAAGGGAAAACGTGTAAACCGCAATTCCAACCAGTATAATTCCAAAAATCAAGAAAAGTCCACACAAAACAATACCAACATTATTTCCAAAAGTTTTTGCGGCCAGAAAATCCAATATAATTACAGCACAAAACAGTAGAAAAACAATACACATAATTGTACTTTTTTTAAAATTATCTTTAAATGCCTGCATAAAAGCACTGACAACATAACCTTCTTTCTTCCTTACTATTTTCATCATAACTGAGTACAGCGCAGAGGTAGAAGCTCCAATCGTAATAACCGGAACCGAACACACCAACCATAAAATATTCAGTATGACAAAGTCTGCCAATCGATTCAGAACTTTTGTTACCACATTATCCGTCCAATTAAAATTCATACGCTGTTACTCTTTTCTATTTGTATTTCATTTGGAAGATCTATTGATGCCTCAACAGAATAATCTTCCTTTCTTTTCAGCCATACCTTTATCGTTCCATAAGGTGTGGGCACTTTCCCTTCTGCCCAGTTAAGCTCTTTTGGGAGACATGGCTGAAAGTGTATTTTACGAAATCCCGGTTCAGCAGGTGTCACACCCAGGATTCTTGCCGGCAGCTGATAGGTCGGTGTTCCTCCCCATGCATGAGAATAATCACAGTCAAACCCGTACCAGACTTCTTTCAATCCTGACTCGTTTTCCTGTACCAGCTCTTCCCATCTTGCAATCTGAGAAAGCCCGTACTTTTCAAATAATCCGGTCTTAGCCAGAGCATTTAGTACAAAATGCATAAAATACGGCTGTGCCTGGCTCAGTGTCTGTTCTTCCATTACCCGAATCATAAGTTTCTTCTGATGTTCCTTTGGTGCAATGTCATAGAGTACGGCCAGAGTATTCATATGCTGGCTGTAAAACTTTCCTGGACAGTCTGCAGGGAGCCATTCAAAAGACTGACTTGCATTCTTATCATAGAGCCCGTCCATATACAGCCCTCTGTCCTCATCCCAAAGATTCTCCCTGACTGCCTTTCTGACTCCTTCGCCAAGCTCTAGATACTCTTTTGTTTTCACAGAATTATCAGACAATTCAAAAATCCAACATGCATAATCCAGTGCGCCTGCAAACATTGCAGTCAGATATCCCTGCCCCATACATTTCGGCGGATGGTGGCGATTATATTTTCCTTCTGCCACCCAGTCCATAAACATATAATTGGGGGCGTGCTCAATCAAACCGTTCTTTCCCAAATATCCGCGGAACCGTTCCAGAATTCCGGTTACAGTCTGTTTCAGCCGGGGAAGGATTTGGACATCCCCTGTATACATTGAATACTCATAAATCATCTGAATATAAAGCAGACAGTAGCTTGGATGGAACATTTTATAATCTCTGGATTTCATATAAAATGACAGTTTCAGAATATCAAACCGGGTAAGCCATGGATCACCAAATGTATAGTAGTTCATCAGACTTTCTATCATATAATCTCCCATGCACCCAAGTGGCTCCTGATGTATTGGTGAGTCCATATGATAGGTCTGCCGGCAAATCTGATTTGTCCTGCATCCAATCAGATATATTTTTTCATAAATGGGATTGTCACAGTGGAACTCCCCCTGCATATCTGATGGATAAACGCTGACCTCTATTTGAGGATTGCTGATCCGCACCTCTTTATAAATATTACTAATGCTGACCTGTATATAATGAACGCTGTGCATCCTGAGAGATGAAATTTGATTCATTCCCGCCCCCAGAAGATATACCTCAGTTGTTCCGTCTCTCTCAATTTTTCCCGGAAACTCCTGCATATGAAGTGTAATCTGAGTCCCCACACCTCCCGCAATCTGCATATGGGGGTACGCAGCGTACAGCATTCCAAAATCCATCCAGAAGGTAATGGGAGCGCCTTTTTTTATATGGATTTCACCACTAGTTTTATTATAAGTAATTCTGCCGTCAAAATCGAACGGAGCAAGTATTCCCTGCAACTCTATTGTTATATATTTTAAATTTGGAACCGCTGTGGCCATAAGCTCTGGAAAAACTGCCTGATTCTCTGCTGCTTCCGCTGCATACCAGTTCTGCTCCGAGTTCTTGTCCAGGGAATATAATCCATTCCATGTATCACTGGCCTGATAAGCCTCCTCTCTGGTACATGTCCATGATTCATCTGTCTGAATACTCATCTCCTCTACATTGCTTCTCATAAGCAGATCTGCAATCAGCCCTCCATAACCGCATGAAATTTCTGACAATACCGTGGGACCCAGACATACTTTAACGAAAATACAATTTTCCCCCTGATGAAGTTTTCCTTTTACATCGTAGGATTCATAAAATTTATATGGGACAGGTTCACAATTTGCATAGTCACCGCCGGGCTGAGCACTTCCTCTTCCCATAAATTCTCCATTGATATAAAGCTGATATGACGAGTCCGCTGTAATATAAAGATTGGCAGACTCCGGCATCTTATCTAAATTCCAAGTCTTTTTAAAATAAAAAACTGCAAAATTCCATTCTTTCTTCTGGAACAATGTATATGAAGATTCCTGATAATCTTTATATACATTCTTTGGCACCCAAATCCACTTTCCCCTCCACTCTCTTCTCTCTTCCGGAAGCGAATAGCTTTGATATGGATAGACAAAAATAGCATCCTTTTCTATTATTTCTTCTGAAATCTTTTTTATCATATTACCTGGTTCTCCGGTACTTCTCCCTGAAGGACTGCCAGAACTGCCTGTGCAGTCACAATTGACGTTGTCTCACAATTCTCATATGTTTCAGCAGAAACATGGGGGGTTGCGATATAATTGGAGAATCCAAACAGAGGCTGATCCAGATCTATGGGTTCCTCCGCAAAAACGTCTGTACCAAATCCTCCTGCCTTCCCCCTTTTCAGTGCTTCTGCCATATCATCTTCACTGACAATACTTCCCCGTGCTGTATTAATAATCAATACCCCATCTTTCATCTGCTCTAATGTATCTTTACATATGAGGTTTTTGGTTTCATCTGTTGCAGGTAAATGGATTGAAATAATATCTGCATGTTTCAATACTTCTTCCTGAGAGACCATACGAACACCAAGCTTTCCCGCCGTCTCCTGATTGGGGTATTTATCATACGCAATCATATCCGGATGAAAGCCATACAGCCTTTCGGCAAGGTTTTTAGCAATTGCCCCAAATCCCAGAAAACCGACTGTCCTACTTTTCATCTCATGAAACATAGGACGGGGCCACTGCCCCTTTCTTACAGCTTCATTCATTTCCGGAATCTGGCGAATCAGTGACAGTATCAGTGCTGCTGCCTGTTCTGCAACTGCGGAAGAATTAATCCCCGGAGTGTTGCATACTGTAATTCCATGTTCTCTGGCTGCTTTCAGATCAATGTTATCCACACCGACTCCGAATCTTGCTATCACCTTCAGCCTGGGGGCGTGCTGGAATATGTCTTCGTTCCAAATGTCAACTCCTGCAACCACACCATCAATTTCCCCTGCAATCGTTTTTAGCTCGTCAGCAGTATAAGGTCTTCCATGTGGATTTTCTATGATTTCACATCCGGCATCTTCCAGAATTTTTTTTCCCGCCTGACAATACTTTGAGTAATTTGTTGCCGTCACTAATACTTTCATAAACACGCCTCCGGATATATCACTATATATCAAGTTTCTCTCTCATACATTCTGTTAATCTAGTCAGCTGATTTATTTCCGATTTTGCCGTATCGTTCAAAAGTGCTACGTCCTTTGTTCTTGTATAAATGGAACAGAAGTTCCCGATTTCTTTCTGAAAATATTTTGCATTAACCGGATATATCTGTCTTTCAATTAAGGATGCAACTGTGAGAAAGTCAGCCGTTTGTCTTGCTTTTTCCGGTTCTCGCTCAAAATTACTGCACAGCCATGTATACAAATCTGGATGAAAATTAGCCATAACACCGCTGAAACCGCTGCAGCCAAGTCGAAGTGTTTCCAAAAGTGTAGATGTATTGGCATTAAATAACTGCAGTTGGCTCCCTTTAATCTGCTCCAGCTTTTCCTTCAGAATTGTAAGGTCACAGCTTGTATCTTTAATAAAATAAAATCTGCCGGTATCTGCGCACCACTTCAACAATTCTGGGGAAATGATTCTCTTATAGGGATAGGGGCATTCATAGAATCCAAGAGGAATATCTTCTGGTATCATAATCATTAATTTTTTCAGGTTCTCAAGCCATACTTCATCACTCTCCGCTTCTGCTGCCAGTCTGTTTGTCAGCAGAATCACCGCATCCACACCTGTTTCTGCGACTGCTGTCAGCTCTTTTGCCTGGTTTTCCAGACTGTCTGACACATGCCCTGAGGCAACCACAGGAACTCGTCCTGCAGCACGTGCTTTCACAAACCGTGCAATTTCTACCCGTTCTTCAAAAGAAAGATAAAACATTTCACTGGACTGACAGTCCGCAAATAAACCCGCAGCTTTGTTTTGTATGTACCAGTCTACCAGCCTTCCCAGCGATTTATAATCTACTTTATTATCCTCAGTAAAGGGTGTAAGCATGACCGGATACACACCTTTTGGAAACTCTTTGTTCATCTTTTATTCCTCCTTTAACTGTTCCACCCAGTACAAGGGCGTTGTCAATATTCCCATTTCTTCCAACTGATACTCATAGCTCCATTTATTCCCTTGCGTCCGCCATAAATTAGGTCCATACCAGGTTTCAGACGCATCTGCATGATGTACAGCTCCAAACGCATTTGCTCTGTTGCCGAATACTTTTATCCTGACTTTATGCTTCCCTGCTTTGACTTTTCCGCAATTTAAACGGTAGGGTGCAAAAATAAGATTTCTATACTCTCCGTCATCCACTTGAACCTGAAGAAGCGCACCTCGGTAGTGTGATGACTCAATCCACAATTCTCCATCTTGTGTTTCTGCCGTTGTTTCATAAACCAGGTTCCCTGCATAGAAAGGCAGCCCCTGCAAAACAAAATTCCCATAGTAAATTTGCTCCGGCAACATTGTAACTCTTCGTTCCCGTCCCATCACCTTTACGCCGAAGTCTCCAAGCAAATAACACCACTCAATATTCGTTTTTTGATGGAACGGAATTGTCAGCTCCAGCACGTTCATCCCCTTCTGAATTCCCGGAATCCGGCACTTTAAAAGGCACCGGTCCACATACCATCCGGCATTCGAGTACTCTATCTTTTCTTTATTCCACACAATTTCTGTGTCCCTGATATGTTCCGCTGCAAGCATCACTTCTTTCACATCTGTTTCCGAATAAATCTGGAAACGAAGCTTCAATACATGTCCTTCATTTTCCTCTATACTCTGCACCCACGGTTGTGCGAGAGCTTCCATTCGGAGAGGATACCCCAGTTTTTCCCGGAACAGATTGTCAATTCTCAAAAGCTCTTCTTCCGGCTGCCATTCCCCTTCATCAAAACAATATTCAGCCTGATCCAAAAGATAACAGTTCTCTTCTTCCATCTCAAAATGATCGGGCTGCGGAAGATATTTCACAGCGCCCGGCTTATGGTACTCAAAACGATATCCTTTTGTGCGTCTGCCCGGCACAAGCCGAAACAGCAAACTGTCATGAGCTGATGTATATGCCGCAATGACAGTATCCCCATTGAGATAATCCGCACCCAGTTCTGAAATCTCACCTGTCAGAGTATTGAAATACTGTACCTGATACTCTCCCCTGACTGTAATCTTCAGTTCTTCTGTAAAGGTAATATGTTCATTCAGCGGTTTATTGACATGGCATACAAACAGCCATTTCCCATCTTCCTCGGTGCGCATCTGGTAAAATATATTGTTGGTTCTTGTACCATTTTCTCTATGCTTCATCCGTGTGGAATCAACGCCCTCCATAAATCTCGAAGTAATATCTACCATGCGGTATGGTTCAAGACAGTCTAAAATCCTTCCGGCATTATACTCCACTTTCATACATGCTCCAGCCAATACAGCGGGATATTCACTGGGACGTCCATCCAGGTATGCCGGAACTTCTCCCATAAACACAACATTTCCCCCTGCCCTGTGAAATGCCTCCAGCCTGTCCAGCGTACTTTTTCTCACAGTAATACACCCCGGTATAATCACCACATCATATTTCATCTGACCCACCACAAACTGATTGGTGCACTGTTCCTTTTCTTCTTCTGCCAGCACACTTTCTGAAATAAAATCAAAATCAATCAATCCATACAACATCCAGCTAATTAGGTTTTCGAAATTACTTTCCAGCGTCTGCCTCATTGAACCGGTCTGTTTTTGGTTCCCCCAGCATACCCAGTAAGATTCCACCGGATGTATAATCCCTACCCTCACGTCCGGCCTGCCCCTTGTCATTGCCGTATTCAGCCTCGCAAAGTGATTTTCAAGATAGCGGTATTCCTTATACCATGGTGACTGATAACCAATACTCGCCGGATAATCTCTTTTCGCCTCTCCCCCCATAGATACCCATGTCAGATGTGGGACTCTTACAGTAACTCCAAGTGCAGCCTGCCAGTCACCTGAGAGTTTATGATTTCTGAAATCAAATGTCCAGCCGGTTACACCATATATTTCGCTCATCATTCCTTCCCGACCCATTTGATGCACAATACTTTCCGTTTGCTTCGCTGTTGAGAGTTCCCTTCTGTCGCACAGCATATCAATTCCCGGAATTGTAAAATTTTTAAGCGGACGCATGACTTCTCCTAGTGCAAGTGTCTGTGAATAGAGAGTCCATTCATTCAGCATATGACCGGTCAATGCAATCTCATGCTCTTCACACCACTTTCCAATATTGTCACCAAACGCCTGTGAAAACCTTTCACATATGTGCCGCTGATAATAATATCGAATTTGCGACATTCCTCCATCTGGAAGTTCCCACACCAGCTCTGGCAGATGTTCCAGAAGAGACACTCCAAATTCTCTTTGAAATGTTTCATCAAAATCATCTGTAAACGGCATAATCACCGGTTTTTTTTCTAATGGTTCTGCAAGGATTTCCTTATGGCTGGTCTGGGGCTCATCCGTGAAAATCGCCGGTATCTCCCGGCCAAAATCTTTTCCGAAATACCGATAATAGGCTTCATGTGTGACCTCAATAAATCTGTCGATTGCCTTTTTATCCAGTGTATTGACATATGCTTCATTATTGAACCACGGTGTATCTCCTGAAATTTCCAGCCAGGCATTCCATATGGTCCCTTTTTGATCTTTCTTTTTAAATTTTTCTGATTCACTGTTGCTCTTAATTCTTTCATATTTTTCCAGAGTTCCGTCATTAGAAAGGCATATAAAAAAACTGCCCACAAGTCTTCGTTTACTGCTTCTTACTGCTTTTGCAGCAGCTATGATTCCTTCATTTTTATTATGTTCATACCGCTCTGGTTCAAGCACAAGAAATCTGGCCCTATACTCCTCATCCCTTGTTACAAGACCGCCTGCACTGCCTGAAGGCCATCTATCTTCATCATAAAGCCAGCAAAGTAAATTTTTTTCTTTCATTTTCTCTTCACATGCAACCACATTCTCGAAAAACTTTTCTCCAAGATAGGGAACATCCAACCCCACTCTGCAGTGGATATGTGCTCCGCCCATTCCCATTTCTACAAAGTGATCAATTTCCTCCAGCAGTGTTTTCTTATCTAGTTTACAATTCCATGCCCAAAACGGAGCTCCCCTGTATTCATTTGTTGGATTTTCAAAAAGACTTCGGTCAAATTTCTGTGTATTTCTTTTGTACAACATGCCTATTCCCTTCTGTCATCTGCTTTGTTTTCTGTATTCCAAAGGTGTACACAATACCATTTTCTTAAAAATCTTAAAGAAATACTTGGGATTTGTATACCCGATTTCTTCTGAGATTTGATCGATACTCAGATTCGTATGGGTTAAAAGCTCTTTTGCTTTTTCGATACGGATCTCACTGATATACTCATTAAAGCTCTGTCCGAATTTTCGCTTCATCAGGTTGCTGCAGGAAGCAGGAGTTATATAAAAACACGAAGAAATTTGTTGCAGTGTCAGTCTTTGATGATAATGATCCAGAATGTATGTCTCTATTTGTTCAAGAAGATCCGCCTGATCTTTCACTTTCATCTCGATGGAATTCATAATCAAAGTCACATACCCGGAAATTTCATTTTTGATTTTATCCGTATTGTCACAAAACAAATATCTGTGATAAAACACATTCATGATATCATCTGTCTCCACATTTTCCTGCACTGCATAACTGTTTACCTTCTCAATCAAACTTCTGCACGCTTCCCCGATTACGTCCAAAGAACAGGTTTGCTTTGTCAGATCGGCGAAGAAACGATTCATAATATTCCGGGTATCTTCTTTATGATATTTTATGTTTCTGAATATTGTCTGAATCTGTTCTCCTGAAAAAAAACGCACCCTTTCATACTTCCTGCCGTAAATCCTCCAAATGCCATTCTGCAATCCCAGACTGACATGCCGGATTTGTAGTTCACTTTGCTGATATGTTTTATTCAGTCTACTAAGCAACTGTGGCTGGTCTGTATAAAAGATATATACTTTCTTATCTGATACCTGCGTAAGGAACACTTGAGTCAGACGTTTTAAAAGAACTGTATATTTTTTTGAATACTCAGCTTCCATTTTAATCAAAACAAAATACTGTTTCTTAAATGCCGGATTTTCAAAGCAATAATACGTCTCATTCGGCAGCAAGTTTTGGCAAATCCTCTCCACTTGTCTCAGTGAATCTGATTCCTGAATGTAAAGATATACGGACAGGAACAGTTCTTCCGGCTGATAGCCTTTTTTCAGAGTCTCTTCTTCTAGCATTTCATTCCACGGCTCCAGTACGATTGTGCGCAGAATCTCCTCATTTTTCTTTTGTTCCAGGGAATCTACCTTTTCTCTTAGTTCTTCCAGATTCTGTTTTTGCTGTATTCTGGATACGGCATCCAGGAGCTGCTTCTCAATTTCTTCCACAGAAAATGGTTTCAGGACATATCCGATCACCCTTTTTTCAATTGCCTTTTTTAAATAGTTATAATCCTTATAACCACTAATTACGATGACAGGTTTCTCAGGATATTCTTCCCCCAATGCCTCCAGAAACTCTATTCCGTTCATTTGGTTCATTTTCATATCGGTAATAATAATATGGGGATCCTGCTCTCTTACCAGTTCCATTCCCTGACGTCCGTTTGCGGCTTCCCCGACACAATGAAACTGCATCGAAGTAATACTGTTTATTTTTCCAATCAGCCCTTTTCTAATTAACATTTCATCATCCACCACAATATAACTGTACACTGCCCATCCCCCCTCATCTTCTGCTCTCCTGCAGGGTTATTTGTGAAATGGTATTTGAATAACTATGCGCACTCCATTCTCTCCCTGACATTCCAGATTTAAATTATCCTCCTTGGAATACAATAACTGTATTCTTTTATAGATATTAGACAATCCAATACTTACATAACGGGAATCAGAAGATTCCTCCTCATTATTATGGATTCTTGTATTTACCTTTTTAACAGCCTCATCAGACATGCCGGCACCATTATCCTGAACCGTTACAATCAATTTATCCTGAACGACTCTGGAATCAATCCAGAGAATCCATGGCATATCAACCTCAGCAAGACCATGCTCAATTGCATTTTCAATAATCGGCTGTAACATAAATTTGGGCACCTTTGCATTCTCTGTTCCTTTTTCCAAGTTCTGCTTCAACAAAATATGGTTTCCAAACCTGATTTCCTGGATTTTAATATACTGCTGAATATGTGCGATTTCTGTCTCCAGTGTCTCTTCATCCCGCTCATGTTCAATACTGTAGCGGAGCATATCTCCTAATGCCTTTGACATTGTGGCAATCTGCTTATTATTCTCTAGAAAAGCAAGTGAACTGATATTCTCCAGTGTATTGAAAATAAAATGTGCATTAATCTGAGACATAAGACTTTGCAGCTTTGAATTCAGAAATCTAATTTCATACACATACTTCTCCTGAATCAAATCACGAATTTCACAAATCATCTTTTCATAGCCCCGGTATAGAAATCCAATCTCATCCTGCCGTATTCTCTCCTTTTCAGGCAGTTTGGTATCAACATCTGCGGAATTTCTCATAATATTCGTAAGCAGGATCAGAGGTTTTAGAAATCTCCGGTCTGCATAAATAACCAGAAGGACAACCAGTATTCCTACAATTCCAATGATTCCGATCAGATACAATAGGTTTTTAAAATACAAATCCCTCAGTTCCTCAAAAGAAATCTTAGAAACAATCTTCCAGTTATTTACATTCAATGTGCCGTATGCATATGTTTCATTTTTATAATTGGAAGGAAGAATACCTTCCTTCCCTTTTTTTATTGCTTCACGAATCTTTGATGAAAGGGTTTCTTCCTTCCATCCATAAATCGTATTCCCATCTCCGTCAACGATAGACAGACTGTCGTTTTTAAACATTTTTCTCAGGATATTTTCATTACACACAACAAGAAGGATACTTTTCCCTTTTTCTCCGGAAAACATTCTCCCCATAATAATTGTCCCCTCGGTGAAAACTTTGTTCTTATAAATTTGTGTAGCCTCAAAATCGGAACTTTGCAGGATAGTCTGATACCACTGGGCATTGGTGTAATTATCTTCCAAAGTCAGTTCTTTATTTTTTACATAGGAATAAACATGTCCATTCTCATTAAACAGGTAAACACCTTCCACATATTCATCCGTGCCCGTGAGATTGCTGCTGACATATTCAAACTTTCTGGCGTTTAAAAGCCGTTCATAATCTGAAGGCCGTTCTCCCATGGCTTCCTGGCTGCAGATATCAAGCATACAACTTTCATTATCATATGTACTGAAAATCAATGCAGTCAGAACCTCCTGAAGATGTCCTGAAATATTATTAATTTCTGTCACCTTGCTTTGCACTTCATGGTTTCCCAGCTCAGAAATCTGTGATTGATAGAAGCTTGAATTATTTCGAATTGTTGAAATAAAAATAATAATTACAGGTAATATAGAAACTCCAAGAAGACATCCCAAAAACGTTGTTCTAAGGCTTTTTTTCAACTTCATACTCTTACCACCCTTGTACATAATGTCTCTATTTTACTTGATTTCTCCCAATACAGCAACGCACTTGCCTAGTGTGCCGCCCGATTGATATCTGGACAGCGCACTAACCTTTCACTGCTCCTACTGTCAATCCACTTACAAAGTATCTCTGCAGGAAGACATAAATAATCAGAATTGGAATGGCACTCAAGAAGCAGGCCGCAAACAGCATATTCCACTGTGTCGCGTTCTCCATATCACCAATAAAATTCATCATTGTCAAAGGAAGTGTTTTCTTCTCCGGTGAAGATAAGAACAACATCCCAAAGAAAAAATCATTCCATATCGGAACTCCCTGTGTAATGACAATTGATACCAGGGCCGGTTTCGTTAGCGGAATTACAATTTTAAAAAATGTATACGGAACATTTGCTCCGTCAATACATGCTGACTCTTCCAATGCATAGGGTACCCCTGATTTTATGAAATTTGTATATAAAAAAATGGAAAACGGCAGAGCAGACGTTACATACAGACAGATTGGTGCTATTATCGTATTGCCGATTCCAAGTGCATTTACAATTCGGTACATTGGTATAATGGACATCTGTGCAGATACAATCATTCCTGCCAGGAAGAAAATCTGAAAAAAGGGCCCCATTCTCCCTTTTAATCTTGCAATTGCATATCCTGCCATTGAACAAATTAAAAGAAGAATTGCAACACTGGTTACCGTAATCAAGATACTATTTTTTAGCGAACGGAAATAATTCATCTTTTCAAATGCTGCCTTATAGCTCTCTATACTGAAACTTGTGAAAATATTAAGATAAGAGCTTGTATCCTTCAATTCTCTGAAAGAACCAGAAAGTGCGATCACAATCGGAGACAGAAACACAACAAAAAAGAGTGCAATTGCAATCGTGATAATTATTTCTTTTTTTACTGACTTTTTCATTATGCCTCAATCTCCTTTCTCTTCATAATCGTTAGTGCAATCACTGAAATTAACAGAATAAATATAAAGGCAAATGCAGCCAGAGCTTCTGCTTTTCCAAACTGGCCTTCCATAAATGCCATTTTGTAAATGGTATACATCAGTGTGCCGGAGGATGTTCCCGGTCCCCCTCCTGTCAGAGCAAACACATAGTCGAAAGACTTAAACCCATTGATCAGCCCAAGCATTACATTGATTGTAATCGTATTTGCCAGCATTGGAATCTTAACTTTTGCTGTAGACTGCCATGCCGTACATCCATCAATCCTAGCTGATTCCATAACTTCTTCCGGAATACTTTGCAGTCCTGCAAGATAAATAATAGTCATCGTCCCTGACGTTTTCCATGTTTCAACAAAAGCAACCGCGATTAATGCTGTGCCTGTGCTTCCAAGCAGATTCAGATTCTGACCTATTCCAATCTTCCCCAGCACTTCATAAAGCATTCCATAATATGGCGCATATACATAACTCCATATAAATGCAACTACAATTGTACTAAACAGCGCTGGAATATAAAAAATTGTCCGAAATGCGCCTCTTGCTTTTAGCTTCATATTCAGAAGCAATGCAAGTGCCAGTGCCTGAACATTCCCCCATATTACTACAACCAATGCATACACAACTGTGTTTTTCATTGCATTGGAAAGTGTTCCGTCTTTAAACAGAAACTTAAAATTATCAAAACCGACATAATTTGCATCACCAAGGCCATTCCAGTCTGTCAGTCCGTAAAAGAATGACATTAATACAGGCGCTATCCAGAAGATCAGATAAAATACCAGTGCCGGTATGATAAACAACAGTAAAATTTCTTTTTTCTTTTTATTTGGCATATTCTGTTCCCTTCTCATATATTTTTCGAAGCACAAGGAAAGGTCTTTGCCCGCAGCCTTCCCTTGTGCTCAGGGAATTATTTATTCAGTTCTTCAAATTTATCCTGCATTGCCTGGCAGACATCTGCTGCCGATGCATTCTGGGTAATAACTTCCTGGAATTTTGTACACATTGTATCACTGACCCCTTCCGGCCATGCGTTGTTCAAGTTGTATATACTTTGATTGTCCTTATAGCTTTCCAGATATTCTTTAATCAGTTCCCTGGAATCTTCCACACCCTCGTAGCAGGAAATATCACTTGTTGTGGTTGTCCATTTTTCAAACAATGGTGTTCCTTCTGTAAACCAGTAGTCAAGAACTTTATCAATTGCTTCCTGTTTTTCTGAATCAGCACTTACAAACAGACCATTTGAAGGTGTCAGATTATAAACCAGCTCATTTCCTGCTTCATTAGAAGGAATTGCAAACATTCCTTTTTCAAATGGCACTGCACCGTCTTTATTTAGTGCATCATAGCCAAAGCTTCCATCAAAGATCATAGCCGCCTTACCATCAACATAAGCCTGTCTGCTCTGTTCCTGAGATAATCCAAGTGAATTGTCAATGACATACCCCTTTGTATAAAGCTCTTCAAATTTTGCGACTGTTTCTTCCCAGCATTCATCCGTAAATTTTGTTTCTCCTGTGAACAATTGATCATCAAAATTCGGATTCTCACTGTAAATTTGAGATGCACCAATCTGATACATACCAAACTGGATAACAAATGATTGTTTGTCACCGGCAGCAATTGGTGTATATCCGGCATCTTTTAATTTTTCACAAGCGTTAAGGAATTCATCCCAATTCTGCGGAATCTCTGCAACCCCTGCATCCTCAAACATATCCTTGTTATACCACGTTGTGAGGAAACTTGTTCCCAGAGGAATTGCATAAGTCTTGCCATCAAACTCATAGGAGTTTGTAATATCGGGATTAAATTTATCAAGCTGTGAAAAATCCGACATGTCTCTTACATATCCGGCTTCTACCAGATCCTTTGCCTGCAGTGCAGGCCACCATGTAAAGATATCTGGTCCCTGACCGCTTGCGAATTTCAGACGAACCGTCTGTTTGTACTGGTCTGTAGGAAGCTGTTCCACTTCAATGTTAATATTTGGGTATTTTTCTTTTACAAGTTCTGGAAGCCAGTCCAGGTAAAAATCTTTTGCATCTGTTGTCGGTCTTGTTGTAACCATAACAGACAACGTTACCTCTTCCTCACTGGAACTTGAATTCTTCTTATCTTTACCTTTTCCTGAATTACCTGATGACCCGCATGCAGCCAAAGAAAGGGTTAATACTGCTACTAATAAGATACTAAGTAATTTCTTTTTCATCTTTTTTCCTCCAACACATTCCCTTCATATTGTTTTTAAAAAGGCCTTTTCTTAACTTGGCTTAATCATATCATAGGAATAAGTAACTTTTCCATATGGCTTACGGTAACTTTTTCTTAGTTAGGTCACCTTTTGTTTTACTATATAAAAATTTAAGTTGAATTGAAATCTGAGGTTCCAGTTTGCAAACTTAACTTCTGATTCAGCATATCGCTTGCAAGACTAAATTCCTGAATACTAAGATATACCCCAAAATAGCGGAAGTTAGTATTGCAAAGATTGATTTATCTGGAATTTACTATTCCAAACACATTGTTTTATTGTTCCAAAGCTGTTATTTGCTTTTTACGGACCTTAGTGGTCACCGTTCCATTTTAGAGCGGCCGTTTTACGGAGCAGAACGGCCGCATAAATCACTTACTAGTTCTCTTTGATATTGATTTTTATTGTATAGTGCTTTGTTGCTCGTTTCATAATCGAGTTTGCAGATGTAGATTTGCGAAAATTAATTTGTAAGTGCTTCAAAAGATAGCGTCGTGTAATCTCCATGCAGATCCTGTAAAATTAACCTAAAATGTCTTTAGGAGGTTATACAATGGATCAAGGTAATAGAGCTTTATGGAAAGAACGGATTCAA
>NZ_FBWL01000126.1 GCF_001517425.1 Clostridium sp. C105KSO13
TCTTGAATCCGTTCTTTCCATAAAGCTCTATTACCTTGATCCATTGTATAACCTCCTAAAGACATTTTAGGTTAATTTTACAGGATCTGCATGGAGATTACACGACGCTATCTTTTGAAGCACTTACTGAATACTCACGGTATATCATTACAAGCCGAAACATTGATTCACAGTGATCAGGGTTGCCACTACACAAGTTACAAATTTATTCAGCTAATAAAAGACAGTAACTTACGTCAGTCTATGTCTCGTCGTGGAAACTGTTGGGACAATGCACCTCAGGAAAGCTTCTTTGGTCATATGAAAGATGAAATCGACCTATCTATGTGCCGTGACTTCTCTGACGTTAAGTACAAAATAGATGACTGGATCGACTATTACAACAACGATCGTTATCAATGGCAACTAGCAAAGTTATCTCCCAATGAGTTCTATCAGTTTATAACAACTGGAAATTACCCATTGGCTATAAATAATATTCCAGAGGCTAAAGTTTAACATCCGCCTCTGGGACAACCACATACCTTATATCATCGGCTAGATGAAATGGTATGAAAATTTTGTCCTTGACATGGGGTACACTTTAATTTAAAATAGCAACTGAAGATAACGATTCACATATGTACTCACTATGGCATAATTTAATGTGATACGATATATACTATAGTAACCATTATTCAATTTTCGCGAAAATTTCACTTGACGCCATGGCACGTTTTCGTGTATTATAATGGTAACTCATCTAACATGATTAGAAGGAGAATCCGGTTTTCGCATAGCGATTACCGGCTTTTTATTTTCCTGCCTTATTTTTCAGATACTTTTGGTAATCATTTTCATAATCTCTCTTGGCACTAATAAAGAATATAGGATATCCTGTAATTAAACGTACCTTCTTTTCACTTTTGTCATCAAACACAACCAAATAATCCAATTCTTCCTCTTGATAACGCAAGTAAATACGATTTTTCTTATCTGAATTTATTTTTTCCCAATACTTAACTCTTGAATCTCCAGCATTAAACATATCAATAATTGCTCTTATCCAATGTACTCGAACTGCACGATAAATACATTTCTCACGTTCTAATCCATTGTTCATAATAATTGCATCAAATGCATCTATACAGTTATTTGCACAAATCGTTGAAGCATAATCGTTAATGCAAGGTTGAATATCTAGTTTCGCCTTTTCTTCTATACTTGATGCATGCCAAAAGATTTCAGCTTTGTAGTCTATCCAATTAAGTGGAACTAATACCTCGCGTCCCGCTAATACTGCACGATTCTCTTTGTTTGCTAATGTTAATTTAAATTCATCATGACATTTATCCATAATTGTAGAAACATCGGATAAACCACTAATATCAATTGTCTTTAGTTTATCCATCGTTCTACTCCTTCGGTCCCCAAATAAATAAATTGAACTTGCTTTCACCATACCGAGTATTTTTATCAAGGTTAACTTGTTTTTGTAATTCATTTACAAAATCTATTTTCCCTTGATTTGCACCTTGTTTTTCAGTTAATCCTCTGTGATAAAAAGCTATTGCCCCGTTAATTAAATCTGCTAATTGAAGAATTTCAGATTCTCTTGAATTAATCTGCCCTATCTGATCAATCACTTCCTGTTTAAAATCATATATATTATTGCAAAGAACTTTTCTTAATTTATCTACTCTTTTTCCACCACGTGTATCTTTAATATCCACCATAATATGATATTTGTTGTTAGGCGAAATAACTGGATCTAACATACGATAATACATTTTATAATACCATAAATCATAATCTCCATTATTATATTTTTCATGATCAAGTGAACCTTTTCCACCTGCCACTAATCCTCTGTAATATAAGTTTGGATTCGAAAAGAAATAATGTAATAAATCAAGGTAAAAATCCACTTTAGATTCAGATACTTTCGTCCACTTAATTTCAAAAAATGAACTTATATTGTATTTTCGTTTAATATTTCGTATTTCTTCGTAAATTTCTTTCTTTTTTTCTCTTGGACAATAAATAGCTCCCAATATCATAACTGGCGAGTCATCATTTTCCAGATGACAGCTTTCATCACAGTACACATTGAATAACTCTTTCATCTATTCCTCCATTTTTCCTAATTTTATATCAAGTATCACTTATTGCTGAACTCAATTTTTCTTACATAGCCCTAGATATTTGCTACTATTTCTTTAAGTTGAAACAGTTCCTCTTTTGTCAGTGTAGTTCCTTTTCCCATCTTCTCATGCTCTGGTGCCCAGTCTCTAATATCGTATTTTGGTGCTCCGCCATTCCAGCTGATTAGATTTATCTCTTTTCTCCAACCTTTAGCATTTTCAGATAATACCCCGATTTCTTCTATAATATCATATTTTATATCAGCCATAATCATTTGCTCCTTTAGAATTAACTATGCTACATTTATCCATCCATATCCCTGAACTGCCATATCAACAAAATGATTCATCAGTAGGTTGATTTTTGACTGGAACGATTCCTTATCATAACTATCTGGTAAGTCCTCGTTAAGCGCAACTTCAATTGCCGTTTTCACCTTTGCTTTTGGTTGTTCGTCCTTGTACCAATCTACTACTAACAACTCTTTCTTGTTATCCATCAGTCTTTGATATAAATGTTTTGCAGATAATTTTACCTTCTGCTCGTCCGCCTGTGTAAGTTTTTTTCCTGTAACAAGCAAATCATAGATTTCCAATTCTTCCTCAGTCAGTCCTTCCGTGCTAGCTCTATCATTTTCCTTTTTCAATTCTTCCACAAGTTTTACTAACTGTTCATAATAATCTTCATTTTCCGAACCACCAGCATTATATGCATCTATGATGTTCTTAAATCGCTGTGAAAATTTCGTTCTCGTACAGTTTTTGTTTAGCATCTGTTGTAGTGCTTTTTCAATAAATTCTTTTAAATCATCAATTTCGACAGCTTTGTACTTCGCTATCTTCATTTCTTTTCTAAGCGCATCTACATCGACTTTAGAAAGATCTACTATCTTTGAATTATGAATCATATACTGCGGTGTATCCTCACGAACCATAGATACAAATTTATCGTTAGCAGTAACACTCCCATCCAATATTTGCTGCATTTTCAGTCTTGCACGTGCAATTTTTTCATCATCAATGGTTCGATAAAATAATCCATGAAGATAAAGTAATGGTGAGAACTTCCCATTGTACCAATTCTTTTCGAATATTTCTGGTTTTGATGCCTCATACAAATTAATTAATGTATTCAGAATAACCTTAAATTTTTCCTTATCTTCATCATTGGCAATAATTTTATCATATGCATCTCTTAAATCATCCAATCGGTCAAATGTAGACGAACTCGTCACTATTGCATCAATGTCAATTCCTAATTCAAGAAGAAATGCATCAGCCTCTTCGATAGTTGCGTCAATGTACCCGATCAGTTTATCAATATCCTTTGCTGGAAATTCTGCTCCATCATCTCCTGTTGCATATTCTGATAATGCTTTCTTCATGTATTTAAACACATTTACATAGTCGACAATAATTCCACAAGGTTTGTCTGGATATACTCTGTTTGCACGTGCTATCGCCTGCATAAGAGTATGCCCTTTCATAGGCTTATCCAAATACAGCGTTGATAAATTCGGCACATCAAATCCTGTCAGCCACATTGCACATACAAATACTAATTGTAACTTGTCCGTCGGCTCTTTAAATCTGTCTTCAATATCTTTTCCATCTGTCGTAAATGCTTTCATTTTGGCACGATGCTCTGAAATTTTTAAGTCCTGTTTTGCAAATTTAGCCTCTTCATCTGCCTCTTCAGAAATAATAACTGCCATTTCAACATTATTCATATAATTTAAAATATCTGTTAACTGATCTCGTTTTTCTTTCGTATCAGCTGTATTTCTATCCTGCATTATTTTCTGCTTTTCAATAGACCAATAGTGTTGAACCTTGTCATACATTTTTACCGCAGTATATTTATCAACGGATACAACCATACCCTTCCCAAGGAATCCACGTCTCGGAAAATGATACGCAATGTCCTGTGCAATTTTATCCAAACGATCATCACGTTTAATAACTTCCAAGATACGAGAGGAAGAATTTTCAAGAAGCCTTGTTTCATCCTCGTTCAAATTTTCTTTTTCAATAATATCTACAACATCATCATCTAGAAAATCATTCTGCAGTCCTACTTCTGGGACACGTCTGGAATAGAACAATGGTACGGTAGAACCGTCCTCTACAGACTGTGCAAAATTATATTCTGATACATAATCTCCAAACCACTGATTTGTTAATCTTTTTGCCCCTAACAGAGGTGTTCCTGTAAATGCAATGTAATTTGCATTTGGAAGTGCTGTACGCATATTTTGAGCTAGGTCTTTATATTGTGTCCTGTGTGCCTCATCAACAAGCACAATAATATCATCACGGACTGACAGTACTGGGTATTTCATTGTTTTATCATATTTGAATTTGTGTATCAATGTGAAGATAAAAGCCTTATTTGTCTGCAAAAATTCACGTAACTGCTTTCCATCTTTCGGTTGGCATTCTTCTTTTGCCCCTATTACTTCTGTACGAACAAAGCTCTTATGTATCTGTGTATCAAGATCCGCTCTATCTGTAATGACCAAGAATGAAAAGTTTCCTGATATCTTTCTCTTCACTTTCCTTGCAAACATAACCATAGAAAAAGATTTTCCAGAACCTTGCGTATGCCAAAATACACCTAATTTACCATTCAGTTCTTTTCTATTTTTCACAGACTCCATCAGATTGTTTACACCTAAATACTGATGATTTTTGGCAATGATTTTAATAGACTGATTCTGAAACATCACAAAATTCTCAATATAATCTGTCAAGCGGTCTTTCAAAAATAATCCGTCCAGTAAGTATCTGATGGAACTATCCTTTACTGTTTCTGCCTTCAGAATGGCATCTCGGTCTAAAGCCTCTTTTTCAGAATTAATCTTTAACCATTCAAAGAAATAGTCATAGGTTGCATTAAATGCTCCCAACTTCGTTTCAAGTCCATTTGACAATACACAAATCTGGTTAAATGCAAACAGATTCGGTATATCCTTTAAATAATCTTTTAAATTCTTATTATAGGCTTCTTCCACTTTTACAATGCTGTTTTTCAGTTCTATAAACACAAGCGGCATTCCATTTACAAATAGAAGTACATCAGGACGTCTGTAATAGACTTTTCCCTGTATCCACATCTGAGATACAGCCGTAAAGGTGTTGTTGCTCGACATGTCGAAATCAATCAGCTTTATAAAATCAAAATCTTCTTTTCCATTCTTGCGAACCGTAATCTTTATTCCATTTCTGATTTGTTGATATAATTTGTAATTCGTTGCTACAATATCAGTTCCTGTAAAATCTTTTCTTAAATCTTTGACAATACACTCAACGTATTCTGCTGAAATGCCTGGATTAATTGCTTTCAGTGATTGTTCCATAATAACAGGAAGTACACATTCTTTTTTAGAGGAACGCATTGTTCCATCATTCAAATCATCTCTTTTACTTGGGTCGGCATCACATATGATAATGTCATACTTAAAAGGAGCATCTTTTAATTTTCCAAGTATTGCTTGTTCAATGTCATCTTCTGATATAAAATTACGCATACTGACACCTCCAGTTTATTTTACTTCAAGTTTTCCACTCATTAGGCGTGGAAGAAGTAGGTCACGCTGCTTTAATAACAATTGATTGTTTCTAACTAAACGTTCAATTTCGTTATAACACGGCGAAACATAATCATTATATTTACTAATAAGTTCATCTGTCGGAATTAAAATACACAACTTATTAATGTTTTTAGGATAAACATGTGGCTGTGCAGCACCACATTGCATATTGCTTATTACCGGTTGCAAATATTTTAGTGTGTTATACACAAACCACAATAATTCATCATCTTGAAAATAAGAACAATCCGCACCCCATATGTCCTTTAAATGATATTGCATAAATCCTGCATTGGCTCCTGAAGCACTTATTGTCAGACTCTTCCCAAATATATTTGCTTCATTATGATATCCAGAAGGTTGAAGTCCGGCAGATATTACTGGTATATTTCCATTTACCATCTGTGCTGTTGTAATATTTTTGCCACGTACAAATTCTCCTAAAATCCTCAATTCTTCATAATTAAAGTTTTTCGGTGCAAGATGTTTAATATCTTCACTTTCAACTTGCCATCCTCTTGGTTTCTTTTCTTCAAACTCCACATTCTTATATCCTGGAAATCTAAATCTAACAAACCATTCTTTGTAAAGATTTTCAGCCATTTTCTCTAATAAGCCTATTCTTTTATTGTTGTTTTCAATCAAATTATCATAAGTTGACAGAATCCTAGCTATTTCTTTTTGTTTTTCATAATTTGGAGCTTCAAATTTTACTTTTCGTATTTTAGCAAGGCTTAAATTATCTTGTGTTGTCCCTTTTGAAATCTGCTGCATATACACTTTAAACATATCCATCATGTATTTCACATATTTTGTGTCAGCAACATTAACATACGGTTCAAACCCCACCACACTATCTGGAAAGCAAGCATCAATAGCAAGAATAGCTGATTCTGCAATATTTGCAGCTATAGTTATACACAATGTACCTTTTTTCCACAATTTACTTTGTGCAAGTCCTACTTCATTATAGGTTTCTGAGTATTCAGTAATATATAAATTTGCCTTCTTTACATCTGCTGTTTGAATAAATGGATACTCTCCTCCAAACAGAATCGAAGCATTTCTTGGTCTATGTTTGGATTTTCCTCTATTTATTTCCCCTAAATCTTCAATTGAACAAGTTTTCCAATCTTTATGCATATCACTCACCTAACAAGCCTTTCAGATTATCAGAAATGAGTTTTTCCAATTCTTTTGCCTCTTGATTAAGATTTAATAAATCCTTATTAAGTCCCAGCATTTCTGCTTTAAACTCTTCTTCCGTCATTCCATCATCTTCTATTACAACTCCAACATATCTACCTGCATTCAAAGAATAATCTTGATCAATAATGCCGTCTTCCCCATCAAGCATAGCTACTTTGCAAAGTCCAATAACATCCTCGTAAACTCCATTTGGAAATCTTTCATTCAGCCATTCTATCTGACTATTCCAATATGCTTTTGTTAAAACTTCTTTATCTTCGGATTCTTCTGGAGCCTGTTGCAAACTGTTATTATATTCAGCTAATAAATTTTCTAATGCATTGGTATCACCATTATATAATTTAGAAATCACACCAAGATTTTTAATCTGTTCATCTGTAAATTTTCTATGTGCTCTATCAACCTGTGTAAATACATTTCGAGCATCAATGAAAAGAACTTCCTTTTTCTTATCTGTATTTGGCTTCTTTTTATCAAAGAACCACAATGTAGCAGGAAGTGTTACGGAAGAAAACATATTAGAAGGAAGCGTTACCATCTGAGATATAATACCTTCATCTATCATTTTCTTTCTGATATCGTATTCTGAACCAGAAGCATCTGATGCAGAGTTGGCCATTACAAGAGCAGCTCGTCCATTTTCATTTAAAGCGGATGCAAAATAACCAATCCACAGATAATTAGCATTTGGAACTGTTTCTTTTTTATCTGATACTTTTTTCTTAGAATTTGTTTTATTCCGTGGGACGCCGTATGTATTAAAACGAGCATCATCGATAACCTTATCCACTACGACTTCATCAACATTAAAGGGCGGATTTGCCATTACATAGTCAAAACCTTCAAATGCATTATATGGATCTGAATAAAAAGAATTTGCCTCAGTAATCTCACCACGCACATTATTCAGAAGGAGATTCATTTTTGCTAATTTTACCGTATCCGGTTCTTTTTCAACTCCATAACATCTAAACTTCATTTGTTCCGATTCGCTTGCATTATGATTGTGCATATAGCGTGCTGCCTGTACAAACATACCACCTGATCCACATGCTGGGTCTAAGAACTTTTTATCTCCTGGTTCAGGATTCAATACCTCTACCATATATCTAACAACTGTAGCTGGAGTATAGAATGTTCCTCCATCCTTACCTTCTGCTAATGCAAAATTACCAAGAAAGTATTCATAGATTTCTCCAAATATATCAACTGTACAATTCTCAGGAATGTCCTTAAAAATACGAACAATATTGGATAGGAGTTCTGGCTCTTCCTCTGGAACCAACTGTGCATAAACTTCTTTCGGCAGTACTCCATCCATCTTTGGGTTTTCTTTTTCTATTTCCTCCATTGCTTTTTTTACAACAATCGCTTTATTAGCATCATCTGGTGCATCATTAATCGCATCGTAATATGCACATTCTGGTAGAAAAAAACCACACTTTTCAATCGAAATCTCCTTGATGGATTTTTCCATACGTCCACCTTTGAATTTCTCATATTCACTTTTAATTTCTTCCTTGTGCTGTTTAAATAGAATATCAGCATATCTAAGGAAAATCAGTCCCAATATAGGCTGTCCATATTTATTTGCCGCCAAATGCGCACTTGCACGTAACACGTCTGCCGAATGCCATAGTCTATCTTTCAATTTTTTTAATTCTGTATCGGTCACGTATCTATTCCTCCGCTAATTGTATTTTGTTATTTCTCATGCTCTAATTTACGCAATTTTCTTGGATCTTGTGGTTTTTCAGTATTCTCAGGGATTAACCACATACTTCCCTTCAAAACTGCACCAGCGATTCTTCCTTCTTTACAATATATTGCTACTCGTCTTTGAGTGATATTCCATTTTGAAGCACATTCTGCTGTAGTTAAATATTCCATGCTATTTACCCTCCATAAAATCTACAACAATATCTTTCTCTATTATATTCTTAGAGGCGAACACTTTCAAGGACTTCTTGTATCATTTGCTCATGCTGTTTCTGCTATCCATTCACATTCTTATCCCAAAGAAACCCGTATTTATCTTTCCTAAAATAATTATACAATTATTTATACCCAAAAAGCTCCACCTGATTATTTTCATAACCCAATGAAGCTTCTTCTACTAAATCTTCTAATTCGGAGCAAACTCAATCTTCGATTCCATATCCATTCCATCAGCCAATCTTTTTAACAGGTTAATCGATGGATTTCAAGTTCTGTTTTCCAACTTACTGATATCTGCCTGATTAATTCCACTTCGTTCCGCCAATTACTTCTGTGTAAGATTTTGAGATACTCTTGCGTCAACAATTGCACTAATCTCATCAAATTCAGGTTGCTGATTGTCATATTCTTTTTTAAACTCTTCGTCTTGCAACTGTTCTGCTAGAAAATCATCATATTTTCTCATTCTTCTCACACCTTTCCAAGTAATTGTTTATATACATTTTAGCCGTTCTTATCTCCGACTTTAGGGGTTTTCTGTGTCTTTTTGAAAGTAATTTACATTTTTATCATAGCTTGGCAACTCATTTCACATTAACACATTTCATTATTTTCAGTTAAAATCCTGTCGTAAATGTGTCGTAAAATCACTGCATTATTCCCATAAACTTCAGCAATTACAAGCAATTCGCTACCTCTGTTGATACTATGCCGTGGCAGACGAATAGTATCTTAATCATATTTTCGTCCTTTCATTAAAAATTTTAATTCCCTCGAATTCGGGGGAATTAAAATACCTCATGCTATTTTAAGTAATTCAATTCTTTTTGATCTTCCAATACAGTCATTTGGTGAATTGCAATACTATTCAATTTCATCAATCTCTTACTCTGTAAGACTCCGTCTTCAATAAGTACAGCGTTAATATTCTCCATATTGGACAGACAAATCAATTCATTTATACTGGCATAATCTCTGATATTGCCTTTCTTCTCTGGATATTTATCTCTCCACTGTTTAGCTGTCATTCCAAATAATGCTACATTCAACACATCCGCTTCTGAGGCGTAAACAATAGATGTCTGCTTTGAAGTCAATTGTGCAGGAATAAGGTTTTGCTTAATTGCATCTGTATGTATTTTGTAATTAATTTTGGCTAACTCCCTTTTAGCATTCCAACCTATTTGCGCCTGTTCTATTTGTTTTAATCGTTCAAACTCTTTTATAAGATATAGTTTAAATTGTGGAGAAACCCAACTTGCAAATTCAAACGCAATATCCTTATAAGCATAGGTTCCGCCATATCGTCCTGCTTTTGCAATAATTCCTTTAGAATTTGTCCTTTTTACCCATTGCTTCACTGACATAATAAAACGGTTTAATCCTGCTTCTTGCATAATAGTTTGATACACATTTGTATCAAAGGCTTCATTATATATTTCTTCCCATATACCTAAAAACTCAATTGTATTCTTGTTTCTCAGCCATTTTTCTATTAACGAAGAGCCATTTTCAATATTGCGAACCATATCAGTCAATGATATATAATCGTTTTCTTCAATTTTATAAACTTGTATCTCCGTACCATTTACATTAAGCTTACCCATAATGCCACCTAAACAACTCCTTCTGGAACTTCTCATTCAAAATAACAGTTGTGTAATTAAACGATTTCTGTTTTTATAGGTTATATTATAAATTCCCTCAACTAACAAGTCAAATGGGTACTTATAATTTCTCTCATTGTTTTTAGCTTAGCCGTCTTTTACTTCACTAGCTTGTATCATCTTTATCATTTCTATAGTTTTAAAAATATCATATCGGAACATCTTTCAAAGGTTGTAAACTCGTTGTAAAATATTGCTTTATCGTCTTATCGCCATCATAAAACAAGGGTTTTTAGAGCTATAAACATATTCTGCCGTGGCAGACGAATAGTATCTTAATCATATTTTCATCCCTTCATTATTACATCAATACTTCCCACTTACCTTTTCAAATGCACCGTTGCTCTGGTACTCCCTTCACAGAAGTGGTGAATTTACCCTCAATATGTTCCTTTGCAGTATACAGCAAATATGCGAAGGTTTTCAAACCGTCTACTGCCTGTAAACCTATTGCAGTCTGCCATGCTTTATTTTTTTCAATCTGTCCCGGTTTGCCTTGTTTGATATATTCTCGAAGCTCAAGCTGCCAGTTCTATCCCTCTGACATATCTGTACGTCCTTTCCTCGTAATTCCCCATGTTCTCAGGACCTTGTGGTGTTTCATGATATCCGGATTTTAATACTGGATTCTGAAATAATCCAAATATGTCTTATATCTGTCCTGTGCCGCCAGGCAGGTATCCGTCAGATAGCCTTTTTCATTATTCCATTTTTTCAAGCCACGATAATAAAACAGCTTCAGATTTTCATCAATAATAAATGGAACGATATTGTATTTTAGGCATTCTTTGAACATAATTAGTCTTCCTGCACGACCGTTACCGTCCTGAAACGGGTGAATTCGTTCAAATTTAACATGGAATTCCAGTATATCTTCCAAGGTTTTTTCTTCTTTAGAATTGTACTCAGTTAATAGCGCTTTCATCCTATCAGCAACTTCTTCCGGAAGTGCAGTCTCCATACCGCCAACTTCACTTAGCATCTTCTTATAATCGCCCACAGCAAACCAGCCCTTTCCGGAGTCGCTGGTGCCTGTTTTTAACATAAAATGAAGTTCTTTGATAAACTTTTCAGACAGTGCAGATTTCTCATTGTCAATAATCACATCAATGCAGCGGAAGTGATTTACTGTTTCAATCACATCATCCACATTCAGCACTTCATTTTCTACACCGATTGTATTCGTTTCAAAGATATCCCATCGATTTTGTCGTTCTTGAAGACATTATTTAAACATAAAACTAAATTTAGGAATACTGTAACGTTTTTTAATTAATCACTCCACCACCTTTTTATTCCCAGCTTATCATATTTTGTTTCAAAGAAAGGCTGAACACCAGTTATTTTAATCAACTGATTTTTCAGCCCCATAGTCCCCTTATTATTTTGCTACTACTATCCCTCTCGAAATGAATTAAACTACTATCTGTTTGTCCAGTGAACCGGCTCTCTCCCTGCCAGCACTGCTATGATGTCCTTGCATGTTGTCATGCTGACGTTATAATACGCCTCTGCTGTTTCCGAACCGGTATGCGGAGTCAGTACAACATTGTCACATTCGAACAATTCAGAATCAGCCGGCAATGGCTCCGGAACAAACGCATCCAGCCCCACACCTGCAAGATGTCCTTTTTTCAGTGCCCTTATCAATGCATCTGTGTCAATTAATGCTCCTCTTGCTGTGTTAACAATATAGGCCCCCTTCTTCATTTTTAAAAACATCTCATCATTAAACATATTCTGTGTTTCCCTTGTGGCAGGTATATGTATGCTCAAAACATCACTCTGTGTAATGACCTCTTCCTGTGTTGTCAGACGAACGCCCAGTTCCTCTGCAGCCGCCCAGTTTGGAAAGAGATCACAGGCAATCAGTCTCACATCAAAAGCGGCCAATTTTCTTGCAACAAGCCTCGCAATAGCGCCGAATCCAAGCAGCCCGACTGTCTTGCCTTTTAATTCAGAGCCAATATTTCTGGGCCATCTTCCTTTTTCAACTTCATTGTGCAGGGGCACAACTTTACGAAGCAAATCTAAAATAAGTCCAACTGCCAGTTCTGCAACCGCATTAGAGTTCTGCCCCGGTGCATTGAGCACCTTTATTCCATATCGTTTTGCGGCTTCTCCGTCAATATTATCTACTCCGACGCCAAACTTTGCAACCGCCTTCAAATCAGGCGCTGCTTTCAATATTTTTTCATCAAAAACATCCATTCCAATCAGTGCAGCATCTATCTGCCCAATAATGGATAAAAGTTCCTCTTCCGAATATGCCGGAAATTCTCTGGAACCATCAAAAATAACTTCATGTCCATTTTCTTCAAGCAGTTTCCAGGCATCTTTACATAATGTATCAAAGTGTGAAGCAGACACTAATATTTTTCCCATAATTTTTTTATCCTTCCTGCTAAGATGAATCAGACCTTTTGTGAACGCCTGACAGAAATAATAATCGACACCAATACAATTAACCCATAAGCCATTTTCTGTACGCCAAACGGAAGATTCATGGCTACAAGGATGCCAAGCAGAATGGTAATAGTCAAAGACCCTGCAATAGAACCAAGATAATTTCCGCTTCCCCCTAACATAGAAGTTCCGCCGATTGCAACCGCAGCGATAGATTGAAACTGGTATGTATCCCCCATCGCCAGGTAATAGGAACCTATTTTCCCCGACATAAGCAATCCTGCGATACCGGCAGTCATGCCACTTAAAGCATAAGTCAGTGTTATAACCCGATTTACTTTGATACCTGAATAATTGGCAACAACAGCATTGTTTCCGATTGAAAACAGCCTGCGCCCGAATTTCATTTTAAACATCATAATCATCACTATAACTGTAAATATCAACCAGATGATTACCATAATAGGTATTCCAAAGACGGAGTCCTGGCCGAGTGTAATCAAAAATTTCGGTGCCGCCTGCCCGGGTGCCCCCTGCGTGACAGCAACCACAGCTCCCTGAAGTATAATATTCATGCCGAGGGTCATAACAATGGCCGGCACACGCAGATAAGAAATACACAGCCCATTGACAGCTCCGAGCCCAAAAGTCAAAAGCAATACCAGCGGAACAGCCCACACAAGGTTTGCATCATTGGAACCGATAAAGTTTGTAACCATGTAGGCCGCCGTCGTCATCATCCATGCAACGGATAAATCAATTCCGCCTGTGATGATGACCAGTGTCTGTCCAATTGCCACAAAACCGATCAAAGCAGACTCAATGAAGATTGTTTTTATATGTGCTGCACTGGCAAAGCCGGGCATATAAATTGAGAATGCGCCAAATAGAACAAGCGCAACTGCGTAGCAGAATATAACTGTCTGATTTTTCTTAATCGTTGCAGAAAAACTCATCACTCTGTCATCTCCTTTCTCTCACGGACAATTTCACTGATTGTTGAGAGCAGCACAGCAATAATCAGCAGCATGCCCTGGAATAATGTGGACCAGTAAGAAGATGCTCCCAAAAATACCAAAAGATCATTAATCATCTTGTATACCAGAACACCAATAATAGTCCCGTACTGACCGCCGACTCCACCTGTTAAAAATGTACCGCCGATTACAACCGCACCGATAGCCTGGTTGAAAAAACTCTCCCCTGCCGTCGGTGAACCGGTAGCAGTCACAGCCACACGATACAAACCACACATCGCCGCAAACAGACCGGATACGGCATAAGCAAACAGATTCACCTTCATGACATTAATTCCGTTTAAGGATGCCGCATGTGCATTATTTCCCACGGCATAAAGAGTAATGCCAAGCCTTGTTTTTCTAAACCATGTCCAAAGCAGCAGACATACAATAATAATGATTAAAGCAATAGATATTTTTCCTCCAAACCGATAAGTCAGAGCATTAATAAAACTTTCAGCAGGTTCTCCCCCATCTTTCGGAAGCACTAGATAGGCAATGCCGCCGCATATATACCACGTACAAAATGTTACGATAAACGGCTGTACCTTCAATTTCTGGATTATAAACCCATTAAAGAGTCCAACACCAAGTCCTATTGCAAGGCTGACAATACACACCAGCAATATGGACACAGGATTGTCTTTCATATATACTGCTGCAAAACTGCTTACAATGCTGATCACACCCGCAATAGAAAGGTCAATCCCCCCAACCAGCAGGACAAATGTTTCTCCGATCGCGGCAAACATCAAAGTCAACGCTGCTTCCGATTTCAGGCTGACCCAGCTTAATGTCAGGGTGTTCGGCTGCAGATATAGTGTGATCAATTCCAATATAACAAACAAAATAATGGAGACTTTTGCAGGAGATTTCCAAAATGCCGATTCTTTTATTTTCTTCATTGATGTTTTCCTCCCCTTCAAATTGCTTCTTCCCCGACAGAGATGCGGATGATATTTTCTCTGGAAACCAGCTCCCGGTCCAGCCGCCCTGCAATTGTACCATTGTTCATAATAATGACACTGTTGCAGACATTCATTAACTCTTCAGAATCTGTTGAATAAAAAAGGATTGCTTTCCCCTCTTTTGCGTATTGTTTTGTCATATTGAACATCTCTTTTTTTGTCCCGACATCAACACCCCTGGTAATATCATACATGAGAATGATGTCCGGTTCTGTCGCCAGTTCTTTTGCAAGAACAACCTTTTGTTGATTTCCTCCGCTGAGAGTGCCGACTATTGTTTCCGGTGATTCTGCTTTTATTGATAACCGCCTTATCCCCCTGTTCACAATTTTCTTTTCTTTTTCCCTAGATAAAAATAAGCCCGTACAAACCTTATCCAAACAGGCAAGCGTAATGTTTTCCCGTATATTCTGCTTTAGCACTACCCCTTGCAGCCCCCGCTCTTCAGGGATCAATGCAATGCCTTCTTTCATGGCGGCTGCCGCACTTTTCAGTCTTAGAGTTCTGCCCTTAATTGTAATTTCTCCTGAATAAGGAAACATTCCAAACAGACATTTGAATAGTTCCGACTGCCCCTGGCCTGCCAGACCTCCCACACCCAGAATCTCCCCCGCCTGAATGTCGAGATTAATCTTTTTCAGCTTATGTCCGCTATTTACATTCTTCATGGATACCAGCACTTCTTCTTTGGCAAAATCCTCTTTTACCGGATAATATCCTCCTATTTCTCTTCCCAGCATCAGCGAAACCAGCTGATCGGATTTTGCTTCCTTCATTGGCAGACTGGCAACATCTGTACCTCCACGGTATACAACTACCTTTGTACAGAGTTCTTGTATCTCATCGAGCCTGTGTGAAATAAAAATAATGATTTTCTTCTCACTTGCAAGACGGCGGATAATATTCATCAGCCATTTTACCATCTTTTCAGACAAGGCCGACGTAGCCTCATCGAAGATGATAATATCGCCGTCACGATTTAAGGCTTTTAATATCTCCAGCACTTGTTTTTGGGACAAAGACAGCTCTTTTACTTTCGTTTTCGGATTCAGTTTATCCACTCCATACTTTTCAAATAATTTAATTGTGTCTTGCTCTATCTGCTTATAGCTGACCCTGTTCATTTTATCTACATCATAAAAACCTAAAAACAGATTTTCTGCAATTGTCAGTTCGGACACCAGACTGAGTTCCTGATAGACAGCACATATCTTTTGTTCAATTGCATTCCTTGTATTCGTAATTTCAATCTTCTCCCCTTCAAGATATATTTCTCCTGAATCTGGCTTATATTCACCGCAAAGAGTTTTTATCAATGTACTCTTCCCTGCACCATTCTCCCCAAGCAATGCTGTAATATCGCCCTTGTTGGCTTCAAAGCACGCATTGTCAAGAGCTTTTACACCTGGAAATGATTTACATATATTTTTCATCTCGAAATCTGGCATAATTGTCCCTTTCCGCAAAGCGGAGAACTGCTTTTTGTAACAGTTCCCCACTTCAGCAAACTCAAAAAATCAATCTGTTACAACATCCATAGGGATATCCATACCAAATGAACTCGGAACCGCCGGCCAAATCAATTCATCAGGCTGATCATTAAAATAGTTTACCCCTTCTTCAAATACATCAACCGGAACATCCGCATATTCACCCATGTCATATTCATTTGAGGTCGCAATAAATGCACAGTCAACCAGAGTTTCCTCATCCATCTCTTCACCGTCCATAATGCGGATTGCATAGTTCAAGGCGATAGCGCTTAATCCGGCAATATACACATCAATGATGCCCTGGGCTTTGTTTTCAACTAAGGCTTTGCCATTACCGTTGTATCCTCCTCCGCAGCTTATCGGAATGTCAAGTCCCGCCTTCTTGAACGCATTGATTACAGATGCGCAATATCCCTGTGTAGTAACTGCATCGATATCCGGGTTTGCCGCAATAACGCTCGCCAATGCCTGTTCACCTTCTGATAACCCATAATTGCTCAGATAATCTGAAACTATATCAATACCATCATATGATTCAAATACAGATTTGGATGCATTATATTCCAGCTCTGCCTCTGCTGCACCCTGCAGACCCTGATCCAAAACAACATTCCCTTTGCCACCCATGGCTTCAGCCATCCAGGTAGCCAGAATACTGTAAGATCTGCCCCCATCAATTCGGATATGCCAGCAGTTTTCATTTGATATAGAAGCTGGCTGATCAAATACAACAATTTTAATTCCAGCCTCACATGCCCGCTTGATTGCCTGGTTAACTCCTGTTTCAGAAGCCGGGTCAACAAGAATACAGTCATATCCCTGCTGTGTCAGCGCATCTATGGAAGCAGCCTGGGACTCCGCATCATTTTCACAATTTACAATAGTCAGTTCGCATCTGCTCGCATACGGCTCTTGAGATGCAACATATTCTGCAATTTTTTCCATCTGCTGACGCCAATCATTGCCCATAAAAGAATTACTTAGAGCAATTTTATATTTGTCGCCCTTAGGATTGATTCTTTCTGTATCAGTTTTTCCGTCATCTGCGGCGGTCGTCTCAGCCTGCTTGGTTTCATCTGAAGCAGTTTCCTTTGTTTCACTTGATGCTGCAGGCTTTGTCTCACTTTTCTGGGGACCTCCGCATCCGAACAGCAGTGCAGATACCATGGCCGCACTGAGAATGATACTTATAACTCTCTTCTTCATCTTTTTCCTCCTCAAAAATACATGGTACTGTAAAGTTTTACAGCCCTATTTTTATTTAAAACCTTTTATTTTCAAGGGTTATATCCACTTTTACAAATAAAATAGCAATGACCCCCCTATTTCGTGTATAATGTAATCACCACAAAAACA
>NZ_FBWL01000127.1 GCF_001517425.1 Clostridium sp. C105KSO13
TGTACCCAAACATCACTATTTTCATACTTGATATAGAAAAATATCCATTACTATGGCTCATTCACCTGAGATATATAACAAAAAATCCTTTATTTTAAAGGAAAAAGACTTGACTAAATAGGGAGGTATGTTTCAATCCACTTCCTCCAAGCGGAGGAAGACGGTGCTATCAGTACATACTAGGAGAGGTTGTTATGTTTCAATCCACTTCCTCCAAGCGGAGGAAGACCCCGCCGTACTGTACATATTTTCGCACGGCAAAACGTTTCAATCCACTTCCTCCAAGCGGAGGAAGACTAACAGTACTGTGCTGGCCTGAGGGTAATAATCTGTTTCAATCCACTTCCTCCAAGCGGAGGAAGACTTCTGCCGGACAGAACGGACTATTATTACGCAGACGTTTCAATCCACTTCCTCCAAGCGGAGGAAGACGCGGCGTGTTTAAGGGATGGTTTTCCATATAACAGGTTTCAATCCACTTCCTCCAAGCGGAGGAAGACGAAAGAGAGTCTAAAAGACCACCTCCGCAATAAGTTTCAATCCACTTCCTCCAAGCGGAGGAAGACGCAATACAGTGCCACCAGTTTTTAACACCATGACGTTTCAATCCACTTCCTCCAAGCGGAGGAAGACGGCAATTTTATACACATTCTCTACTTTCCTTGCGTATAGATATGTGCAAACCACACTATATTTTAACTCGTTCTATATTTTTTGATACGATATTTATTGTTTTATATAAGAAAGTGGCTCATTTTTCAGTGCGAATCCCCCGCTCTTTCATGTGCACTTCCTATTCGCACTAAAATATAAGAGGCTCTGTTACGTCAAAACCTGGATTCACTCCTATATGCTCGATTTTAGTTTTATAGTGATCCCCCAAATAATAAAGGCGTAGACTATCCACATTCTTATCAATAATATCTTCCAAGATTGCTTTCACCTGTCGGCATTTGGACGCATTCAAGTTGCATTCAAAGACTGAATTCTGAACTCGCTGTCCATAATTTACACATTGCTTTGCTACTTTCCGGAGCCGCTTTTTCCCTGCAGCTGTTTCTGTATTCACATCATAAGTTATCAACACAAGCACTTCATCACCTACTTCCAAAGAAAGGGAGGATATTCGTCCAAATCGCCTCGTATATGTCTGGCCAGAAGCATTGCCTGAGCGTGTGGAACAATACCCCATTCTATTTTTTCCCCAAGAAAAGGATGTGTAATTGTCTCTTTTTTCTTATTCTGCCACTGGGCAAGGAATATTTTTCTGGTATCATCATCCATGATTACCGCTCCGCTCTCCTTTTTTAGAAAACCACTATCATCTATTATTCTTTTATTTATCATAGTAAGAACAAATCGATCTGCCATTACCCCTCTGAGCTCCTCCATCATGTCCAAAGCCAATGATACTCTTCCCGGTCTGTCAGTGTGAAAGAACCCTACATATGGGTCTAAGCCAACCGTTTCTAATGCTGAAGCACACATCCCAGCTAATAATGAATAGGCAAAAGAAAGCATTGCATTCACACTGTCCAATGGTGGCCTGCGGTTACGTCCCTGAAAATGAAATTTGTCCTTTTGCTGCAAGATCAGATCATCAAATACCGAGAAATATACAGAGGCTCCTTCGCCTTCAATTCCCAGAAGGTTTCCCGAATCCTTGCAAGTTCGCACGTCCTTTAGTCTTTCCCCAAGAAATGCTGATTTTTCTTTTATTTTATTCGTATCTAATCTCATAGGATAATCCCTTGCTGCTCTTTCCAAAATCCATCTGGAATTATACAACTTTCCTGTAATGCAGTTTCTAGCCACTTCTATACTTTTTTCTTTATTTTCACTCATCTGGTATTGTTGCTTACGCAGGGTCACATTCCCCCGGACCTCTCCAGATATCCTAGCAAGAAATCGCCCATTCCCAGACATAAAGGTAAGACCAATGTTTCTTTGTGCACAAGCTCCCATGAGAGCCGGGCTTGCCCCAGTATAGCCAAAGGTAACTATTCCCTCCAAATTGTGCAACGGCACACGTCCTATTTCTTCCTGTCCTTCCAAGATCACCACATTTTCACCATCGAGAGATAAATATCGGTTTGTGGAAGTTATATATAACGTATTTAATAATTTTTTCAACTCTCCTCTTCCGATAACACTTTACTGATATAAGCAGACGCCGATTTATTTATCCCCAAAGCAGGTAGGCAGATATCTTTCAAAGAGCAGGCATTACATGCTTTTGTTCGTCTAACTCTAGGAGTGTATCTTCTTTCATAATATTGATGCATCTCTTGAAACACATCCTTTGTCTTTTGTCTGATTGAAGAATCAAATTCAACCTTCTTACGACGCCGGGTTTCTCCATAGAACAGATAACCATAAGGAATCCGACAGCAAAGCATCTCTTCCAGGCAAAGTACCTGGGCTGTTAACTGCAGAATATCAATATCATTTTGTTTTGGTGATCCTCGTTTATATTCTATAGGAACCACCTCAAAGTGTCCTTCTCTTCCGGTTAAATTAATCCCCTTTTCTGTTTTGTGGAATTCAACAATATCACATTCACCACTGATTCCCAGTTCCCGAGAATATATTGGCATTGCACGGCTAATAATTAGGTCTCCCCTTTTCTCAGCACTGGACACATCATGTGCTTTTTCATGTAAAAGCTTCCCCTCAACAGTACGAACATTTTCACTCCACTGCAATTCTATGTAAGCAAGTGCCCACTGACGGCGGCAAAATGCAAAATGCTGGATACCAGATAATTGCAGATACTCATCTTCATTATACAAAATCATACACCTCTGGATCTACGCAGTCCAATTTTTCTAATTGAATTGAATAATCATAAAATGATTTTGGTCTGTCTTCTAATGGTTCAATCTTAATGCTTCTATGAACCTTTGCCGTAGACACTGAAGGTGTTTTCTCTTCGTGCTGCCACCAGTACAGACGACATACCTCCATGCTTCCTTCGGGCCTGGCGGATGATGCATCATTGTCAAATAAAGTTTTCAGTGCCTCTTTCAAAAACTCTGCATCCTCTTGAGAAAATCCTGTCTTCTCTGCCAATTGAACATTGACGCTTCCCTTTATCAGGTATACTCCGAAGCCAATACGATGTTTCGTTCCCATGGTATCCGATGCCTTACTGTCCTTGCCGGCCTCACTATTTACACTCTTCGTAATCTGCATGCTGATAATGTCCACAGGTGACTGGCTGACTGCCTGATGTATAGAAACTGGTCCTCTTATCCCCAATGAGACGTCTTCTCCCTTAAATGCAAATACCTGACCAAACGCACGCACGTCCAGCCACTCCCTACATGCAATCTCACTACATAGTTCACGATTTGCTTTTTTCTTCTTCTTTATCTCATTGTTCAATTCCTCACATCCGTCGGCTCTTTCCTTCAAGCTCCTATACCCATCATCTGTGCGGTCGTCAGACTGTACAAAGATTTTCTGTCCTAAATCTTGAAAACGATTACGGATCTTTCGTTTTATACACACATCAGATATTTCACCATAGCCCTCATAATCTTCCCGTGGGCGGTTTCCATTCAGTGGATCTCCATTTGGATTAGCGTTTGTCGCAGAAACAATTAATGCAAAATCGATTTTCCCTTTTAAATTAGTCATTGACTTTTACCCCCTCTTCATTTTCCTTTTTGTATCTAAATTTGTATGACTGGCTATGATATCCCAATAAATATAATCCCTCTAATCTATCATTATCTGCAAAGTCTTTCACATCAAACTGATTGTAAATCTCATCCAAAATTTTATTATAGGCATTGCGTTCCGGCAATTCTAATTTCTGGAGATACGGCTGGATTTTCTCCTCCAGCACTTTCCAAGTCTGATAAGGATGTTGTGAAAATGCATTCATACATCTTCTTGCATTCGTCACTCGCTTTCCATCTTCATCCCTGTCAAATGTACGGTATTCTATCCTATCTGCTACTGCTAAGAGCATACCATACAAATAATCCCTGTTTCCGCTTAATTCATCATTTTCCAATTTCCATACCTCCCTTTCATTCTCTTGTTTCTGCTTTTTTACAAATGAGCACGCAATTGATAATACCCGTTCCCAATTATAACGATTTTCAAAGGATACCGGAGAAGATGCTCTTCTAACAGCTTGGTTCACCATGTCTCCCGGTATTTTTGCCCTCTCAGAAATGCAGGGCAAAAGTCTTTTACAGACCTCCGCATACATCCTGGATCTTCCGCTAAGCGTAAGTATACCACCTTGTTCCGTCCCATATAATGCTTCTGCGATATCTTTAATTCCCGCCATACCAATGTAAGTGTAGTGATGTCCTTCTTTATACTTGGACTGCAGCCATTCACAGCTATCATGCCAATATTGAATATTGCCTATATAACGATTGGATGCAAACTTTTTATATTCTGTCATAGCAAGCCGCCCTGTAGTTGCGGCGTCAAAGGAAAGTAACTGGACTTCTGAATCGGAAGACAAATTTTTACCGTAGCCTTGCATGGCAGCCCGAAATCTGGAGGCTACCCCTTCGCCTGTTCCCCGATATTTGCTCACTTCTTCGATAACTTCTTCATCACCCCAGCCTTCATCACTATTGTCTGAATGACCTGTCTCCTCAATGATATTCGCCTCAACAAATTCTTTTTCATATTTGTCACAGACTGTATCTGTATCTGCGCTCCACTCTGGTATTTTATTCATATCTGATTCCCAGATTACAATACATAAGCCGTCCCAGTTGTATCCCTGCCGTCTGATAATCCATTTCAGAGCATTATGAGCTTTCTGGGAGGTCTCATATCCGATTGCAAAGGCTTCCGTCTTATCTGCAAACCGCCCTCTAAAGGTAAAGTTACTCTCATCATTCGAAGAAATCAGTTTCGCCCCATCCCCTTCATTTCTTATCTTCTTTGGCTGAAGATATGACACTGGTACTTTATCGCCAGTAAGATAACATATATCAACTTCAATTAAAACAGAACGACAATACTGAATATAACTTTCCTGCAGCGTCCTATCCAGCCAGCATTCAGACCATGAGCTTCCTGATGCATCATTTAGATTATCCTGATTTACATTTATTTCTCCTATAACTCCAAACCTTACAAATGCGTCAGCCTGATTAACACCCTGTATCTTTTCCTTCTCTGCCAACTTGTTATCCTGCCCTAAAATTAATATTCCATGCTGAACTAAGTCAGCTATAAGGCACCCTTTGCTCAGGTACAGATAAATTGCATTCACTTTTTTATGTGTATATTCCGACAAGTGCCAAGCTTTGAGACCTTCCATGTATAACTGATGATTCTTAGAAAAATCTTTTTTATCACTATTACTGTACTCCATATAATCCCCTGCAAGATATTTCAAATTATCGCACAATGGATGGGCCTCAATTCCTGCTGTCCGGCTTCCTGACGTTTCTGTAACAGGTATGATGGTCAATTTATCTTCGTTTGACACCTTTTCCGCACCTAAAAAGTTTCCCTTTTCATCAATATCCACTGTAATTTGTGAGGCCACCGTTGTATGAAACACCGGTAAAAGAACAAGAGGGATATGTTCATCACCTTTCTTACTTTTGCGAGTCATATATTCTACTTTTCCGACCCGGGCTGCATTCTTATCATACAAGTCACACAATTCCGTAATCCAGTTCACACTCTCTCTGCCTCCTCCCCATCAAATTCCTGCAGTCCTGTAAAATTATCCTCTCCAAAAGGCTTTATTGTCATCTCCCTGATATGTCTTTTTTTTCTACATTCTTCTGGGCGGATATACTCTATGATTCCCTTTGTCATAACTGGATACCAAAACCGCACTGTCATCATCCCTAAATCTTCCGGTAACACTGCCTCATCAGCATACGTAATTCCATGATACATGAATCCGTAAGCGATTTCCCCCTCCTGACTGTCATAATATCCTTCCTCTTTTCCGAATTCGCAAGGAGTTACATACCCCTGGCATTCCCTTGTTCCGAGAAAAATATCTCTTCTCCCCCCTCTTTCTATCATACGTTTTGCAATATTATGATGTTTGTTCTCATTACGATCCTCTGAAAGTTTGGTTCTGTTTTCATTCCATTCAAAATGTGCTCTCACCTGATAGCTTACATCCTTCAGATAAGTATAATAGGCCAAGTCATTACCCCCATTATAATTAATAGGCCGTATTCCTTTTGTTTCTGTCTGGATAGGATTCATTACCCTCACTGAATCAATTACCCAAATAATTGTTGGTTTCCAGTAAATGCTCTGAAGGATACCTTTCAGAGCTTCATAAGTTGGCACATGATAAGAACATTTCTCTCCCCCGACCCTAGTTACCGGGTCAGAAAATAGTGCAAGCCTCCCTTCTACTTGAAACTCTACTGTGTTTCGATACTTCAATTTTTCCACCTCTTTCTTAATAGTTCATAAATTCCATTCCCTCTGGTTCTTCGGAAACACCGGTTTCTTTGCTGTAATAATTTTCACTGAGTACTTGGATCGCTCCTTCACAAATAGACTTCACAGCATTTCCAAGCTTCTGACGCATTTGCTCTGAAATTCCCACCGTATACGGCTGCAGTTTCCGCAGGGCCTGCTTCCTTTCCGATATTGTAGAATATCTGCTTTCCAATATATCAATCTGTCTGCCCGCCTCATTATTATACCTCACAACAATATCTATTTTCCCGTCTTCAGGAATCACCTCAAATAAATCACCTGCCGTCTTAAAAGCCTGTCTCAAAACAAATTTTTTTCTCCGTTCCTGCTCTATCTTCGTACAATCATTCCATATTTTTCTATTAGAAGAAAGTAAGTCCAGCAAAGTAACAGGGAGCCCATTCACAGATTCTAAATACTCCATCTCCGGAATCCTTTCTCTCAGGTAAAGCTCATAATATAATTTAATTGCTTTTTCCGATACCAAATCATTTTCAAAATTTTCAGGAAACATTTTGAACTGGTAAAGTACCTTTCGCATACTTCCCTGCGCCTTACGAATGTCTACAAGCTTGTCCACATTTTCCGCCTCTGCGGACATCTGCACGATATACACATATCCCATATCTGATTTTCCATTTCTGTTGCATCGCCCGGCTGCCTGTATAATACTGTCAAGCCCCGCCAAGGACCGTATCACACAATCAAACGAAATATCCACCCCAGCCTCGATTAATTGAGTGCTGATACAAATCAGTCTTTTCTCTGCTTTAAGGCTCTCACTTATTTCATCTAATATCTCTTTCCTATTCTCTGCGCACATATTTGTACTTAAATGAAATAATAGGCAATCTGTTTCCTTACACTGTGTTTTTAATTCTTTGTATATCTTTTCCGCACAACGTTTTGTATTAACAACTACAAGAATCTGAGAGGCTTGCTCATTTCTTTCCCACACAAAATCCCGCAAATCTTCTGTAGAAAATCCTGTGTTAGATTTGTCCGTGGCATCAATAATAGAAATTCTTCTAAATACATCAGAATACTCTCCGGGAGCTCCTGCCATGTCTATAGGGGACAGCATCCTGTTCTCATCCAGCTTATCAAATAGAGGCTGAGTTGCAGAACAAAGAACAACTGATGAATTTCCCAACTCAGATAAGAAATTTACAGCTAGGTTATACATTTTCATAATTCTTACAGGAAGCGCCTGAACTTCATCAAATATAATAACGCTGTTAAGGATACTGTACATTCTTCTAATGTTCCCATTTCCTCTGGCAAATAAAGTATTTAGAAACTGCACTGCTGTAGTAACAATAATCGGCGAACTCCAATTTTCCGTCAGCATTTCATATTGCTTCCGCTCTTCTTCCTCTTCATGTATAATATTGCAATGGTGCTCAAGAACAATGTTGGAGTCTCCTACTGCCTTTCTAATTTCTTCCGCATTTTGGTCTATAATGCTCTGATAGGGTGCCACGTAAATAATATGTCTTTTGTGATATTTTTTTGCATGATATAGTGCAAATCTCAAACTGCTGAGTGTCTTTCCTGCCCCTGTAGGTACTGTCAGACGATAAAGTCTCCCTGCACTTTTTCCGGCCTCCATACACCTATGGGAAATTTCCTTGCGATACTTGTCCAACCTGGAGGTCGTTTTAAAACCTTTCAGATATTCCTCTAAATGTACAATGCTTTTACTCCACACTTTTTGTATATCTTCATCTGTTTTTGGTATAGGCAATGCCTTATTCTGCATAAAGCATGCTGTATCAGTTCTATCGGCGTCAATCAGTAGGGATAATAAAGTTCTTTCATACATACCAAGATAAAAATCCCTATTTCCATATAAATTCCCTTTCTTGTTATTCTTGAGCATAAAGTTCTTTATTCTATCTAGGATTTCTATTAAATTACATTTTGCTTCCTCACATTTATTTCGCAATAGATTTTCATCAACAAATTGATAATATACAGCCTCTACATTTTCAGTGTTTTCTTTCTTATTGAGCCGTTCTTCTATAAAAATTGTACCTTTACTTAAGGAAACACAATCGTTTAAACCATGATGAGAGTATATAGCCAGCTGAACCATTTGAGAGAGATTGGTTTTCGGAAAAATCTGATTAATGATATATCCACCTGCAGAGGAATGGTCTTCTTCTCCTTTGCGCACAATTTCATGATTTATTGCCCGTTTTATATAATTCTGAAAGCCTTCTCTATATTTGCCCGCATCGTGGAGGATACCACAGATCCAGGCAAGAGAAGATAAATTTAACAAGGGTGAACTAGACATAGCCAGAGTGGCCACATTAAAGTTGTGAGCTGAAACTGATTGAATTCGTATAAAGTCATTGTCTTCTTCGACAAAATGTGCTATATATGAATCATCCATAATAAAGCGCCTCCATCTTATGTGTTTTAATAACTTCATAATGAGGTAACTGCTTAGGAGAGAAAACTCATTTAATAAGATTTATCTTTAAATATTCCTATTTAGAGTGTGACGGATATAAAATAGAGGGAAACAGAAATGAGTTTTCTCCCATGAACAATTACCATAACGGATTGATTTAATCTTTTCTTTTAGTTCTTCTCAAAAAGCTTTATGATTTATATAAAATATAGCACTAACTTATATATATATCAACTATTATTTTTAATTTTACAATTATACATTTTACCAAAATTATAAAATGTCTATACCAGGATAAATTCCAAGGATAAAAATTATTGAAATATATTTAATTGTATGATAATGTACAGAAGTCAGAGATAACATCACTCTGTGGATTGAAAGGGTAATATGTATATTTGAAACGCTGTTTTCAAATCAAACAGGGTTATTTGGCAATATAAAAATGCTAAATAACCTTGTTTAACACTCGCTACCTTTAATAGTAGGAGAATTAAAATAAAATTCGCTGGAAACAATAAGGTGGTATGGCAAAAATTCATCTCACCACTCTTACCTTGCTAGCTTTCCATCACGACAATGTTCAATGTCACCATCAAACTGTTTTTCATCCTCTTATATAAATACGCACCCTTCCGGGAATTCTGCCGAACATGCCGCCTCATTTGGAATGATGTATTCCAGATCAGTTTTCCACAATCCATGTATATTACAGTATGCATAAATGCATCCTTGCTTTACATCATCAAATTTCACAGTCGGCTGATCACCCGGCTTAAGGTATCTTACCTCTACCTTATCGTCCGTTGCAAGGGCAATCCACTCAATATAATGTTCCGGTGTCATAGGATGAAGCGTGGATCCCACGGAAACTTTTATCTTATCATCCTCGTTTTTTGTAATCTTTGGTACATGTTTTTCCTGAGCTGCATCTGTGGAGTTAGCAGATAAATTAGTCATGGGCTGCCCGCAGCAAACCATTTCTCCGCCACCCTTTTTAAGTAGAGCAACCAAATTACCACAACGTTCACAACGATAAAATTCAACATTAGACATGCATAACACTTCCTTTCTTCTGATGTACACCTCTTATGGCTGTAAATAACATACTTAAGCAAAACCATAATTTTATCTTTTTCATTGTCTTGCTAGATTTTATTATACGTTCTATTATCACAGATTGCAACCAAATTTCAGCCATTTTCAAAGATCTCACTTTATTATTCAGAAAATTCCTTGCCGTAAACCACAGTTCCTGCAACATTATCCAATGCGTCTTTTTCAAGTTCCACTGCCATAAATGCTTCATTCGGTACATCATACGGCGCTTTTATCCCCCATTTACTTGCAGGCTTAAATCCAAACCGCGGATAATATTTTTCATGTCCAAGAACAATGACTGACTTAAAGCCTAATTCTTTTGACAAATTTAAGCCATATAAAATCATTTTACTGCCAATGCCTTGATTTTGAAAACCTGGTAAAACTGAGACAGGGGCCAGCGCTAATGACGCATAATTTTTGTCCCCATTTTTAATAAGCAGCTTTGTAAACATTGCATGTCCTACAATCTTTCTATCAACTTCAGCAACAATGCTAAGTTCTGGTATGAACACATTTCCTTTTCTTAATTCAGCCACTAAAAATTGCTCGCTGTGATTACTGTGCTTTTCATTCCCGAAGGCTTTTTCTACCACTGTTTCCGTAATTTTATAGTCATCTTTAGTTTCCTGTCTTATGATGATATTCATTTTTAAATCTCTCCTCACAGGGTCTCCAGCATATCATATAGCCTGCAGACCGTTTTCCAGTTTCGTGCTGTAGCTGTGCCGAAGTTTTTTGCTATTGCCGCAGCCAGCTTCGAGTTACGTACACTTTGGCGGCACAGGAAATATAATTCTTTTGTTCCTTTCCGCAGTATATCTTCTTCCTCGTATTTCCTGCAGGCAGCATCAACCTGTGATTGCTCCGGCGGGTTATTCAGGAAATAAACATAAAGATGTTCTACATTAGGATCAGCCATTTCCGCTGCGGCCTTCTCAGTCGGTGTGATCGAGAGCTGGTCAATGAGAAAACGTATCTCATCTATATTTCGCATCATTACATCACACTGAAAGCCAAAATGTTCAGCAAAACCGGCATAAATCATATCCAGAAGAGAGATCCCATCCAGATCAGATTCAAAAACCACATTGCCGCTCTGAATATAAGTCCTGACTTTATGAAACCCCAAATTGAGAAAAAGCTGCCTTAAAGCAGCCATTTTGACAATGTTTTTTCCTCCAACGTTAATCCCTCTAAAGAAAGCCACATATTGCATATCTATTATCTCTCTTTCCGAAGCAGGCTCAGGTACTCGCCATAACCCCCTTCTTCCATTTTTTCTTTGGGGATAAATTTTAAAGCAGCACTGTTAATGCAATATCGCAGCCCACCCTGTTCAGCGGGACCGTCCTCAAATACATGCCCAAGATGTGCATCTCCATGACTGCTTCTCACCTCTGTCCGCACCATACCATGGCTTCGGTCTTTGATATTTGTGATTAATTCAGAGGTGATCGGTCTGGAAAAGCTGGGCCACCCACATCCTGATTCAAATTTATCGTCTGATAAAAACAGAGGCTCACCTGTGGTGATATCAACATAAATTCCTTCTTCAAATGTATCAAAATATTCATTTTGATACGGAGGCTCTGTTGCACTATTCTGAGTTACATTAAATTGCACCTCGTTTAAGTTTTCTTTTAACTCATCTACTGTCCTTTTTGCATATTTCCTGCTTGGATCCACTGCCCTTTGAGCCTTTTCAAATTTGGCACCTCCAATGTGACAGTATCCTCCGGGATTTTTATCCAGGTATTTCTGGTGGTATTCTTCTGCCTTGTAATAATTGAAAAGCGGTTTTACCTCCACAGCGATTTTTTCCTGATAGTTTCTTTGAAGCTTGTCTATGGAAGTTAAAATCACTGCCTCGTCTTCGGCATCTGTGAAGTAAATTCCCGTTCTGTACTGCGTGCCGGCATCGCCTCCCTGGCGGTTTATGCTGACCGGATTAATGACATCGTAATAAAGCTCCAAAATAAACGGGAGCCCTATTTTGCTGTCCTCGTATTCCACTTTTACAGCCTCGGCAAAACCGGTGTTATTACTGCAAACTTCCTCATAAGTCGGATTTTCCGTGTTGCCGTTGGCATACCCAACCTCGGTAGCCAGGATACCTGGAATGTTTTCCAGATATTTTTCTGTGCCCCAGAAGCAGCCGCCTGCCAGATATATTTCTTTTTTCACTCTTAATTACCTCCAACTTGCAAATCAAATCATGATCGGGCGTTTACCAGTTTCTCTACAGCTTCCTCTTTTGTTGGCACAAAAAAGACGTCATTTCCTCTGTTTGATTCATAAATAAAGTCCTTCAGGGGCTTGCTTGTATATTTGGAGTAATCGCCATATATAGCGACCTTCGTATGATAGCTGACGAATTTCTGTAAAATTTCACCGGCAAGTCCTGTACTCAGAACAAAAAATGTATCTTCTACATTTTTTTTGTTGATTACGATTCTATCTGCTCCTGTTTCATAATTTACCGTTGCCAGCAGATCCAGCGCAGACTGCGTGTCTGTAATTATCTTTTCACCGCCGGTAACAAGGGCAACTTTTGTGCCATTTTCTTCAATTGTAGTAAACTGCATACTCTCTGTTCTCCTCCTGTCTTTTCGGTAATCTTTACTTAAATTTACCGTACCGGCTGCACATACGTCAAGTTATTCTTTTGTGTAGGTCCCGGAATAAACAAAAAATTTTCTATAAGTCTACTTGTTCAAAATGCTTCGCAGAAACCCGGTATGCAATATTTATTCCAATTATATACACCGCTGCACCCAGAGCCAGTATAGGCAGCTGCCGTAACATGCTTTTCGGTTCAACACTGTCGAGCCAGGTAAATTCCGGAAAATGAACAACTACTTCCATGAACACTGCTGCCAGGGCTGCCGGTATAAGTGCAAGCAGAAATGCCTTTCCCGCTTTGTAGGCTGTTTTAAAAAACTGTGTTAGGAAGATTACATTGAAAATAGTATAGATCATCAGGCCAAAACCATAGTAAGCCACATTTGCCTCAATGCCTGCAGGATTGCCTTCTGGTAAAATATACGTGCGCAATATGGCAAAGGGAAGAGATATGAGCAGTTGTGTCATCTGTGCCAAGACTATGAGTATACATTTTGCTTTGACCGTATCTCTCTTTTTTACCGGCAGCAGTGCTGTGTAATAAATATCGTTTGTTTCACGACCGTACATGAAGGTAATATATACCCCAATGCAGCTAAACAGAAACACCATGCCATAGGGATATGCCGGAACAATCACCAGAACACCGAGCAATGTGAAAATATATAGATTAGGGTGTGCGGCCAGCTGCAGCTCCTTATAGAGAAGATCAAACATCATAGTTCCTCCTTTCTGTGCGTATCATAATTTCTTCTAAAGACAATCCGGCCTTTTCATCCGGTTTTTTCAGATAATTAAAATATCTTATAAATGCAGATTTCTCAGCACTTTTTAGCAGCTCTCCGGCTTTAATATAAGTGATATCATCGGCACATTTCTCCAAATCCGATGTAATATGGGTAGAAAAAAGGATGCTTCTCTCCCCGTCCCTCACAAGCTGCCGGAACAATCCCAGCAAATCGTCACGGGATACCGGGTCAAGTCCGCTGGTCGGCTCATCCAAAATAAGTAATTTTGCGTTGTGGGACAATGCGAGTGCTAACATATATTTAACCCTCATACCTGTGGACAGGTCTTTTACCCGTTTTTGTGGGTTCAGCTCAAACATCTCCATGTATTTTTGATAGGCTTTCCCATCCCAATCTGGATAAAAGCGCTTCGTGACAGCCGTGACTGTATCCAGCTTCTTTTGATCATAGAAGTCAATTTCTCCCAGAACTACTCCGATATTTTGCTTGCAGTTCTCTTCATTTTCCAGAAAGTTTTTGCCAAACATTTCGATCATCCCGCTGTCCGGGTGCACCAGATTTAACAAGGATTTTAAAGTTGTAGTTTTTCCTGCACCGTTACTGCCGATCAGACCCATGACCCTTCCCTTTGGCAGTGAAAACGTAATATTATTTAATGTAAAACCCGGATAATGTTTTGTTAGCCCTTGTACTGATAATACGTTCAACTTTTATCCTCCTTAAAAAAGCTGTCAATAGCCATGTTGTTCATACGCAGAAAGGCATTACTGTCTACTAATGCAATTCCGGCACTTGCCGGGTTGCTGTCGCCCAGCACCACCAGCGTATCGCCAGGATGAAACTTTAATGTGTCCCGTGCCTTTTTGGGCAATACAATCTGTCCCCTTTCTCCTATGGTCACGGTGCCAAAGATGTATTTGTTTTTAGGTCCTATAGGAACCCCCGCCTGTTCAGGGTCATAACGCACCAGATCGTTTAAGGATACTTCAAATAAACCAGCCAGTTCTTCACAGTTGATTATATCCGGCAAAGAATCTCCTCTTTCCCACTTCGCAACGGCCTGGCGTGTAACGCCGACTCTCTCGGCAACTTCCTCCTGAGACAAACAATTCTTGTTTCGCAGATATCGTAAATTTTCCGCAATGTTATTTTTGGGATTATTCATATTTATAATCCGCCTTTCTGCGAAAGGCACCCATGGGGTTATGAAACCCATGATCCACTTTTCGCTTTCTAATCTCTTTTCTTTTTGATATAGTTTCTTTATAAGACTGACACACTACAGAA
>NZ_FBWL01000128.1 GCF_001517425.1 Clostridium sp. C105KSO13
GGTGTGGTGGCAGGATACACAGGTAGAGCGTTGTCGGCAGTGTCTGTGTTTTTTGAGTGCAGGCACGAGCCGCTTAGCCCTTTTTTTTTTTTTTTAAATGATACGGCGACCACCGAGATCTACACACTGCATATCGTCGGCAGCGTCAGATGTGTATAAGAGACAGACATTACCACAGATTGACCTTTAGTAATTGCTCTTTGAGCTTCATCAAAAACTATTTTAATAGTATCTTCTCCTATTTTATGAATCTGTCTCTTATACACATCTCCGAGCCCACAGACTAGGCATGATCTCGTATGCCGTCTTCTGCTTGAAAAAAAAAAAACAATCACCAACGCTATTTTTTGTTATCTGTCCCTTATACACATCTCCGCACCCCCGATACTCCTTAGCATCTCTTCAGCCGCCTTCTGC
>NZ_FBWL01000129.1 GCF_001517425.1 Clostridium sp. C105KSO13
GTGACTGCTCATCGTAATAACTGAGACGTCTAGTCCTTTTATATACACTTTTTTTTTTTTTAATGATGCGGCGACCACCGAGATCTACACACTGCATATCGTCGGCAGCGTCAGATGTGTATAAGAGACAGAGATAAAGGAGTCCAGTACATAGAATAATAATAATTCTAATCGGAGAGTTCAAGAAACTGGATGAACAACAATGATTTAACATTTGCCAATGTATTGAATATAGATACCACGTATAACAACTGTCTCTTATACACATCTCCGAGCCCACGAGACCTCTCTACATCTCGTATGCCGTCTTCTGCTTGAAAAAAAAAAAAAAACAACATCAACACCTCTACCATACCCTACACCCTCTACATATCCCACACCC
>NZ_FBWL01000130.1 GCF_001517425.1 Clostridium sp. C105KSO13
CTTCCAGTGATGGGTGCATCTTAAAAGATGCTGTTCTTAAAAATTTTCTCATTTAGAAATTTTCAAGGGTTTGTTGTCTATTGTTTAATTATCAAGGTTCTTTGGTGTTTCTGTCACTGTTCTTTTTTGTCAGCAGCAACTTTTATAGGATATCATGTCTGTCATATTTTGTCAAGAACTTTTTTAACTTTCTTTCGTTCCTGTGAGGTCCGTTTCTTGCCTTCCCTCTCAAGTGACAGCTTCAATATACTACCACATCGCTGTACTGTTTGTCAACATTTTTTTCAGGTTTCTGTCAAGTCTTTCCCAGACTGTCTTCGTTCCCTGTCAGCGACGAGATTTATCTTACCACCGGGGCTTTGAATTGTCAATGATTTTCTTATTTTTTATTTTATTTGTACAATAATAACAATTTCAGGATGTTATGCCCAGTGTTTTTTTATTTGACAGCGGTAAATTACCTCTACCAATTCCCCTTAATATTTGAGTAATTATATAAGGTTTATCGCATCATTGATTGTTTTTACTCCTACAATCTTAATTCCTTTTATTTGCTTCACCATATCTCTGGACACCATGGGAATAACACAAGTTTCAAACCCCAGTTTCTTTGCTTCCGTAACCCGTTGTTCTGGCATGTTTACTGCCCGGACTTCACCGCTTAAGCCTACTTCACCAAAGACAATCATCTTTTCATCTATAGGACGGTTTTTGTAACTGGACACCAGTGCCATTACAATCCCCATATCGATGGCCGGTTCATTCATTTTAATACCACCTGCAATATTAACGTAGGCATCATATTCGGATAGAGGCAGACCAATCCGTTTTTCGAGCACGGCCATTAAAAGATTTACTCTGTTATAATCAGTTCCGGCGGCAGTGCGTCTGGGCAATCCAAAATTGCTCCGGCAGACAAGCGCCTGAATCTCTATAAGAATCGGCCGTGTTCCTTCCATAGAACATGCCACTACAGACCCGGAAGCATTTTCCGGTTTCCCGCTTAACATATATTCGGATGGATTTTCCACTTCTATCAGACCACTTTGACGCATTTCAAATACTCCGATTTCATTTGTAGAGCCAAACCTGTTCTTCACTCCCCGCAAAATCCGATAGGAAGCGTGTCTGTCCCCTTCAAAATACAGTACCGTATCTACCATATGCTCTAAAACCCTGGGACCTGCCACTGTACCTTCCTTCGTAACATGCCCTACAATAAAAATAGAAATACCAAGTCCTTTGGCGAGCTGCATAAATATGTTGGTAGATTCTCTGACCTGCGAAACACTCCCCGGGGCAGACGATACTTCTTCACTATACATCGTCTGAATAGAATCAATAATCACCATCTCAGGGTGTTGATTTTCGATTACGGTGCGTATGGTTTCGAGATTTGTCTCACACAAAAGTTTCAGGTTTTCTGCAAACTCACCCATCCTGTTTGCTCTCAGTTTAATCTGGGCTAACGATTCTTCACCTGATATGTACAATATATTTTTATTGACTGAAAGACTTTTGCATACCTGGAGTAAAAGAGTGGATTTTCCGATTCCCGGATCTCCTCCGACCAAAACCAGGGAGCCTGGGACAATCCCGCCTCCCAACACCCGATCCAGCTCCTTGATACCGGTCTGAATTCTTGTGTGATCATCTGCACTGACCTGAGAAAGGGAAACGATTTCTGCACTTCTCGCTGTTCTGGATCCGCCCCCTGCTGTAGTAACGCTCTTCGCAGTACTTACCTTCTCCTCCACAAATGTATTCCACTCTTTGCAAGCCGGACACTGGCCCAGCCATTTTGATTCTTCATGCCCGCAATTCTGACAGAAGAATACGCTTTTCTTTCCCTTAGCCATTATTGTTCCTTCCTATATGAAAAGAAACAGGACTGCTGCTCTCCTGTCTCTTTTTCTTTTCTTCTATTATTTATTATAACTCTTTTCGATATACCGGAAAAAAGGGATTAGCGCTTCACCACTTTGACGCCTACACAGCTGCCACCGCTTTCTTCCGTACTGACGCTTAACTTCCCGCTTAGATTCGTAGTCATCTTACCGGCAGATGCGTTATTGATGAATACCTCATACTCGGTGTCCGGTTCCAGTTCCAATGTAAACTGTACATCTTTCGCCGATGATACGCAAAATGTCACTTCGGAATCTGTTTCCTTAAAATTGCTGACTGTACTGCCCGGCACCGATTCGTACACAAACATACCATTGCGTTCTAGCTTAGTTATTTCCTTAAAAGTCTTGACTTTATAAATATCGCCGTCAAATTCGAAATTATCCTGTTTTGATTTAGCTGCAAGGGTATAGTCTCCAAAACTAAGTGTTCCGTCATCTTCTGCACGTAACAGTTCTTTTGCTGCTCCCATTTTATTATCCTCCTGAGTATTTCAGATTCTTTGTTATCCTTCTTGTATTATATAATACTTTCTTTTTATTTTCTACTTATTTGCAGACTTTGTGTAAAATTTAATTTCTTTTTTTGAGACCCCGGCTTCTACCTTGTCCCCATCCTTCACCTCTCCATTTAAAATTGCCTCTGCCAGCTTATCCTCCAGCTCTGTCTGCATGGCTCTACGCAAAGGACGGGCCCCGAATTTTGCATCGGTCCCCTTCTCTACAATGTGTTTCTTGGCCGAATCCCGGATTGTAAGAGTGATATTCATCTGACTCTTCACCCGCTTCGTAAACTCTCTGCACAGCAGTGTTACAATCTGCTTCATATGGCTTCCGTTCAATGCATGGAAGACAATAATCTCATCAATACGATTCAAAAATTCTGGACGGAATATCATCTTCACTTCATCCATCACATTTTGTTTCATCCGTTTATAATCATCCTCGGGATTCTCTTTTGTGGAAAATCCAAGCCTTTTCGGTTCCACAATTGCTTTGGCGCCTGCATTGGAGGTCATAATAATTACAGTATTGCAGAAGTCCACTTTGCGCCCCTGAGAATCCGTAATATGGCCGTCATCCAGCACCTGTAGGAGAATATTGAACACATCGGGATGGGCCTTCTCTACCTCATCAAACAATATGACAGAATAAGGATGAGTTCTTACCTGATCACTTAACTGTCCGCCTTCCTCATGTCCCACATATCCCGGAGGGGAGCCTATCATCTTGGACACTGAATGTTTCTCCATATATTCGGACATATCCACACGTATCATGGATTGTTCATCTCCAAATAAGGCTTCCGCAAGTGCTTTGGAAAGTTCCGTCTTCCCGACCCCTGTAGGTCCGAGGAAAAGGAAGGAGCCGATGGGGCGTTTTGGATCTTTTAAGCCTACTCTGCCTCTCTTGACAGCTCTTGCAACTGCACTGACTGCTTCTTCCTGCCCCACCACTCTTCTGTGGAGTGTCTTCTCCAGCTTTTTGAGTCTGTCAGTATCGCTTTCTGCCAGCTTCTGTACGGGGATTTTAGTCCAGGCAGAAACCACATCGGCAATATCACTTTCCACAAGCTGCGGCTGGTTTGCAGACGTTTTTTTCTGGAAACGTTTTCTCATGTTCTTTAGCTTGTTTTCAATTTCCAGCTGCTTTTGATGGAGATTAGAGGCACCTTCAAAATCACCTGCCATGATTCTTTCTTCCTTCTGTGCTGCCAGTTCTTTGGCGGATTGCTCATAATTTTTCAGATTATCCGGGACCTTGTACCCTCTCATACTCACTTTTGAGCATGCCTCGTCCAGCACATCAATCGCCTTGTCCGGCAGATTTCTGTCTGTAATATAACGCTCTGACAGCTGCACAGCCGCTTCAAGTGCATCGTCTCCTATGGTAACTTTATGGTGGGCCTCATATTTTTCTTTCAGGCCTTTCAAAATTTCCAAACACTGTTCCTTAGTGGGTTCTTCTACAGTTATAGGCTGAAAACGTCTCTCCAGTGCAGCGTCTTTTTCAATATGTTTGCGGTATTCAGCAATCGTGGTGGCCCCAATGAGCTGCAATTCGCCCCGTGCAAGAGAAGGCTTTAGAATGCTGGATGCGTCAATAGCACCTTCTGCGCCCCCCGCTCCTATTATAGTATGCAGTTCATCCAGGAACAGAATAATATTCCCGCTGGCTTTTACCTCCGCAATCAGTCCTTTCATACGTTCTTCAAATTCTCCCCGGTATTTAGACCCTGCAATCAACCTCGGAAGATCTAGCGTGTAAATTCTTTTTCCTTTCATACCATCAGGCACAACACCCATGGCTATCCTGGATGCCAGGCCCTCAATAATAGCTGTCTTTCCGACTCCCGGTTCCCCCACCAGACAGGGGTTGTTCTTAGTGCGCCGGCTCAGCACCTGCATCAGCCGGTAAACTTCTTCCTCCCGCCCCACAACCGGGTCCAGGCGGCCCTGCTCTGCCTCGGCAGTCAGATCGGTGCAGAACTGTTCCACTGCCGCACCTTTGCCCTTGGATTCTTCCTGAATACCCTCCTGATATTCCTTAGGGTCTATGCCTACTGCGTTAAAAATATCCAGCATAATCTTCTGCAGATTGACATTCAATGTAATCAAAATTCTGGCTGCAACACAATCTACATCGTGAATGATGGCCATAAGGAGATGTTCTGTACCCACTCTCCTTGTATGCAGATGCTGTGCCTCTTTCCAGCTGCTCTCCAAAATGTATTCCAGTCTCGGACTTTCCTTGGGACGATCCACCCGCAGCGAATCATCAGCGGGGGAAATCAATTCGTCCATTAGACGAAGGATTTTTTCTTCATCTACATCGTTTGTAGCCAATATCTGACCGGCAACACCTGTATACTCTTTTCTAAGTCCAAGCAAAAGGTGTTCCGTCCCAATGTAGGGATGCTTTAACCTTTTTGCCATGGTGCCTGCATATTTAATGACCTGCTCAGCCTGCTTTGTATACTGTTTCTGCATATTGTCCTCCTGTCACATAACCCTTTATTTTTGCAGTTTATCAACTATTCATATCCTCAAATATTTCATCTACCAGATTATGCACTTCTTCTCTGGAAATATTCTTACATCTGCCTTCTGCAAGCAGAATTACCAGCTGCTGTTTCATTGTCCCCAGAGCCTTTATCCTGTCAATATCCAGGGCGATCACAGCCCCGTGTCTTCTGTCCAGCTGAATAAACCCCTCCTGCTTTAGTACACTGTATGCTTTATTCACTGTGTGCATATTGATGCCCACTGTGTCAGCCAGCTGACGCACGGACGGGAGTGAATCCCCCTCCTGGATGTCAGAAGTTGCAATCCCCATAATAATCTGGTTGCGCAGCTGGATATAGATAGCCTCATCACTGTTAAAATCAATTTCAATCACCATATCATCACCTGCCCTTGTTATATCTATGGTAGCACAGATATCCAGGTTTTTGCAAGTCCAGATTTATACATTTACTGCTAAGAAACTTACAGAAGATAATTTTACAGTATTAGGAGACAGTATCGAATGGCAAGGGAAAAAAAGTTGAGGCATTAAAAATGCCCCAACTTTTTTATAAGGTCCGAAGTTTTTCTGAAAATTCACTACTCAATGTAATCTTCGCTACATAGAAAACTTCTCCTGTCATGTATACATTCCAGTCTTCATCTATTTCCACCTGCAAGTCTCCGCCAGGCATATGAACAATAATCTTGTTTCCTGTCATTCCCAGCTTATAGGCAACTGCTGCTGCCGCACAGGCCCCTGTTCCTGTAGCCATAGTGTAACCGGCGCCTCTTTCAAAGGTTTCAATCTCAACATGACTCTCATCTACTACTTTCATAATTTCTGTATTTATCCGGTCCGGGAAATACCTTGCAACTTCTGAATAATTTCCGATCTTACAGACCAGAGGCTTTGAGATTTCACGCATCGGTATAACACAATGAGGATTTCCCACAGATACACAGGTAACAGGATAGAGTGTCCTGCCAAATACCATGTCTTCATTGATTACTTCGCGGCGTTCTCCGACCACCGGAACTTCATCACTCCAGAATGATATTTTTCCCATAGACACACGTAACCTGCTGCCATCCTCATTCAAATAGGTGATTTCTACCAGGCCGCCGTCTGTAACCAATTTATAATTCTTCTTCTGCACATAGCCTGCATCTTTCAGATATTTTGCAAAGATGCGTACACCGTTTCCGCTTTTTTCAGCTATACTTCCGTCCGGATTCCAAATACGCAGGGACATTTTGTTTTCCCCTATGAATGGGCCTTCTAAGATTCCATCGGAGCCAAGCCCCATATTTCTGTTACAGAGCATTGCCGCATTTTCTTTGTTCAGTTGTAACTCATTTTTGTTGGGATCATAAACTAAATAATCATTTCCAAGTCCGTGATAACGTTCCATTGTAATTTTCATTAACAACGCACCTCCTGTTTTTATCATTGTATCAGGCATTTTTCTTATATAATACGGACTGAATGCTTTTAACATTGCAAATAATGCTACATTATAGTATAGTTTAGCCAGGGTTAGTATCCAATCAGAAAGGAGCTTTTATGCTGGAATATAATAAGCGGGGTTACCTAAACAGTGATTTTCGTATTTTTCACCTGGAGGATAATCTCTCCAAAGAATTCGAATTTCATTATCACGACTTCCTTAAGATTACAATCTTTATCAAAGGCAAGGTAAAGTATTATATAGAAGGAAAAACTTATGATCTGGAGCCTTACAACATTGTACTGGTAAACCGCAATGACATCCACCGGATTACAGTTGACAACTCCCTGCCTTATGAGAGAATCATCGTATACATTTCCCCCGGCTTTATAGAGGACTACCGGACTGCAGAGTATGACCTGGGCTATTGCTTTGAAAAAGCAAAAAAAGAGCACTCCAACGTGCTTCGGATTCCTTCTCTTGAAAAAAGTTCCCTTTTCAAGATTACGAACCGATTGGAACACTCCTTTGAAGATAATGAATATGCCAGCAGTCTGTACCGTCAGCTTCTTTTCCTGGAGTTTATGATACATTTAAACCGTGCTGCCATAAAAAACAGGGTAGAATTTCTGGATACTGAGTTATACAACACAAAGATTGTAAACATCATGCAGTATATCAACAGTCATCTTACAGAGAATCTTGCTATTGATACACTGGCCCAGGAATTTTATATCAGCAAGTATTATATGATGCGGCTGTTTAAAGCAGAGACCGGATACACCATCGGAAATTATATTACGTACCGCCGGCTGCTGCTCGCCAGGGAGCTGATTTGTGACGGACAGCCCATCACCCAGGCCTGCTTTTCCAGCGGATTTAGCGATTATTCTACTTTCTTCAGGGCGTATAAATCTGAATTTTCCGAGTCGCCACGCAATTTGTTAAACACATAGATGTGTTTTAGGCACAGTTCAGCCAGGCTTGATTTTGCTGCGCTGCATCTTACTTGGGCACAGTGCCAAACAATATGTCCATCCGTGTTCCGCGGCTTTCTTCGCTGTCTACCGTGACCTTTGCTCCGTGCAGCAACGCACCGTGTTTTACGATAGAAAGCCCTAAGCCCGTTCCTCCGGTTTCTTTTGAGTGACTCTTGTCCACCCGGTAAAAGCGCTCAAATATTCGGCTTTGCTGTTCCTTTGGAATTCCGATTCCATTATCTTCCACACTGATTTTCGGCCCTTGAAGAGTATTTCCGGCCCACACAGACACATTTCCTTCAGCCACATTATATTTGATTGCATTTTCACATATATTATAAATCATTTCATCCAGCACCTGACGGATACCCCGGTATTTTACCGGCTCTCCGGTCAAGGTTACATGAACCTTTTTCACATTTGCCTGAGGTGCGAGTCGGCTCACAACTTCCCGGCACAAAGCAAACAAATCTACTTCCTCCTTCTCAAAATCTACAGATTCCTCATCTAACTTCGAGAGTTTGATAATATCCTCCACCAGTGTAATAAGTCGCCTTGTCTCTCTATATATACGCTGAGAAAAAACAGGGATATCTTCCGGTTTCACCAGGGAGTTCATCATAATTTCCGCATAGCCTGAAATGGAAGTCAGAGGCGTCTTTAATTCATGAGACACGTTGGCTGAAAATTCTTTACGCATATTGGCAATGGCATCCTTTTCCATATTCTGCCGGTTTATAGCCTGCAGAAGAGGGGACAATTCCTCGTAAATATCATTGTTAAGAGGATGCTCTATATTCAGTTCGTTGATAGGTCTTATTAATCTGGCTGTCTGCCATTTTGACATCAGCCAGGCAAGAAGCAGTATGGAAACTGCCAATATACCCATGGCCGGCAGCACCCTCAAGCCTGTTTTCATTAGACCATCCATTGTCTTTGCAACACGAAGCACCGTTTTGTCATCCAGACGCAGAGCATAATAGTACATTCTGTGACCAAGCGTACCGGACATACGAATATCTGTACCGGTGCCTTTCACCAAGGCCTCTTGTACCTCAGGTCTGGATTTGTGGTTCTCCAGTTCTGCCGTATTACTTTGGGAATCATAAAGAACAGTTCCGTTTACGGAGACCCAGGTTACACGGGTTCCTTCATCCACATCCGCCATCTGCTGCAGATAGCTGCCGCCCGAAATACCGACTGCCCTCCCGATATATTCTGCCTCCTGTTCAACTTCTGTTTCCAATATGGACAGCGTCTGCTTATATACGACCATGGTAAGGATTACATAGGAAATCAGAAGTGTAACCGAGAGCACAAATACCATACTCTTTTGGATTTTACCTCTCATGCTGTCCTCCTATACGATATCCTATACCCCGCACAGTTTCGATTATACCTCCATTATCCCCCAGTTTTTGCCTGAGAGTCCTGATATGAACATCCACAGTTCTCGTCTCGCCGCCGAACTCATAGCCCCATATATTCTCCAGCAGCTGATCCCTTGTAAGTACAATATCACGGTTTTGCATAAGACACTTAAGCAGTTCGAATTCTTTCAGCGTCAGGGCCACCGGCTTTCCATCGATAGTCACTTCATGCTTCTTTAGATTCATATAAACTTCTGCTGCACACATAACATCCTTTTCTGCATTCCTTTCGGTACGGCGCAGAACCGCTTTTATGCGGGAGACAAGTTCCATCATTCCAAAGGGCTTCGCGAGGTAATCGTCGGCACCCGAATCCAGTCCAATCACCTTGTCATATTCTGAACCTTTTGCCGTAACCATAATAACCGGTATGTCCTTTGTTCTCGATGATTTTTTCAGTTTACTAAGCAAGGTAAGTCCGTCCTCCCCAGGAAGCATGATATCAAGCAAAATAAGTTGCGGCCTGACAGATTCCAAAGCTTTCATAAAAGAGATGCTCTCCGAAAACCCCCGCGCCTTAAGCCCTGTGCTTTCCAATGTATATACGACCAGTTCCCGAATATTATCGTCATCTTCTATGCAATATATCATTTTTTGCGCCCTCCCAGCTATCAGCCTACATCTTGGCTCCGTCTTTGTGAACACCGGTTATGGAGAATTCTACCCATTCGGCAATATTGGTTGCATGATCTCCGATACGCTCCAGATATTTTGTTACCATAATCTGATCAAAAATACGGTTTCCGTGCTCGCCTTTTTCTGCCCGGATAAATTCCACAAGTTCATCCCGGATTGTATCGAACAGGTTATCTACATAATCATCTGCTTCTATCACATGCTTCGCCAGCTCCAGATCCTTTTTAACATAGGCACACACACTGTCCCGCACCATTTGGCTGACTGCATCGGCCATCGTCCCAATCTGTGTGATATCCGCTGCCGTAGATTGTTTTGAAGAAATAATAATCTCAGCAATATCAGCTGTCTGATCTCCGATACGCTCCATATCTGTAATCATCTTAAGTGCCGCAGAGATTCTCCGCAGATCTTTGGCCACAGGCTGCTGCTGCAAAAGAAGCTTCAGACATAACCTTTCTACATCCTTTTCCATCTGGTCAATCTCCTCGTCTGCCTCAATAATTGCCCGTGCCTGTTTTTGGCTACCCTCTTCAAGAGCACGGGTGGCCTTAGCTATAGCGACCTCACACAGTTCTCCCATGTGGGTGAGCATTTCTTCCAATAATTCCAGCTGTTCGTCAAACCGATTTCTCATCTTAACCAAACCTCCCTGTAATATAATCCTCTGTTCTCTTATCCGAGGGTATAGAGAATAGTTTCTCTGTCTGATTATACTCTACTACTTCACCCAGAAGAAAAAACGCCGTGTTGTCAGATATACGCACCGCCTGCTGCATGTTATGTGTTACCATGACAATAGTATAATCATTTTTTAATTCCATCGCAAGGTCCTCTATCTTGGATGTAGAGATAGGATCCAGTGCAGAGGTCGGTTCGTCCATCAAAAGAACCTCCGGCTCTACTGCCAGAGCTCTCGCAATACACAGACGCTGCTGCTGTCCCCCAGACATTCCCAGTGCACTCTTTTTCAGTCTGTCTTTGCATTCATCCCATATAGCTGCGCTTCTCAGAGATTTTTCCACAATATCATCCAGTCTTGATTTGGTGCGGATCCCATGTGTCCTGGGTCCGAATGCAATATTATCATAGATGCTCATAGAAAAGGGATTTGGTTTCTGAAACACCATTCCCACTCGCTTACGAAGGAGATTTACGTCCATACCTCTAAATACGTTCTCATTATCCAGCAGGATTTCGCCTTCGATCCGGCAGCCTTCTACCAGATCATTCATTCTGTTGATAGATTTTAGCAGCGTAGACTTTCCACACCCGCTGGGGCCTATAAAGGCCGTAATTTTATTCGCTTTTATATCCAGATTGACATTTTTCAGGGCTTGAAAATCATCATAAAACAAATCTAGATTTTTGATTTCTATTTTTTCCATCTTTTGTTTCCTCTCTATACTTTCGTTATTCTCTTTGCTATTACACCGGACAGTGCGTTGATTCCGACAACCAGAATAAGCAAAATAACTGATGTAGCATATGCCTGGTCCATATACAGACCCTCACTTGCCAGATTATACATATGCACGGCCAGGGTTCTTCCAGAGCCCATAATATTAGGAGGGACCTTTGCTACGGTTCCTGCCGTATACATCAGCGCAGCTGTTTCTCCTGTGATTCTTCCGACTGCCAGAATCACGCCTGCAAGGATTCCGGGTACCGCAGAAGGAAGCACAATGTAAAATACGGTTCTCAGCTTTCCCGCTCCCAGCCCAAAACTTCCCTCGCGATAGGAATCGGGAACAGACTTAAGTGCCTCCTCGGTGGTGCGCATAACTAGTGGCAATATCATAATAGCCAGGGTGAAGGCTCCTGCCAGCAGGGAAAATCCCCAACCCAAAGTATTGACAAAAAACAACATACCAAAGAGGCCGTATACAATAGATGGAATTCCTGAAAGCGTCTCTGTTGTCAGGCGTATGATACCCATAAACTTGTTCCCCCGTTTAGCATATTCCACAAGAAAAATAGCCGAAAAAATTCCAAGGGGAACTGCAATCACTAAAGAGAGCAACGTCACCGTTACTGTATTAATAAGCGCCGGAACCAAAGAGGCATTCTCCGATGTATACTTCAATGAAAATAAAGAAGGTTTAATGTAAGGAAGCCCATGCGCCAGTATATAAACAACCAGAAAACATACTATTGCAAATGTAAGAAGCGTCCCCAGCATAACCAGCAGCATCATGATAAAAGAGCCGGGATGGTTCAGGTATATTTTCATTTTTTGCTTGAGTGTAGATTTATTGTTCACGCTCACTCCTCCTTTTTGTCAGGGCTACACTGAAGTTAATAAGCAAGATAAACACAAACAAAACCACTCCGGTAGCAATCAATGCCCCTCTGTGTAAATCTGCCGCATAGCCCATTTCAATTACAATATTGGCAGTCAGCGTCCTGGCTCCTTTCATAATTCCTGCAGGCATTCTGGCCTGATTGCCCGCCACCATGATAACCGCCATTGTTTCTCCGATGGCACGCCCTATGCCAAGTACAATGCCTGCAACTACACCGGATTTTGCTGCGGGTATTATAACCTTAAAAATGCTTCTCTCATGAGTCGCACCCAGAGCAAGTGCTCCCTCATAGTACTGGGCGGGGACAGCCCGGATGGCAGACTCTGTTACGCCGACGATGGTAGGCAGAATCATCATTCCAAGAAGCAGAGAAGCTGTCAGAATACTGTTTCCGTTCCCGCTGCTTCTTACCAGTCCCATCGTCTTCAAGATTCTTCCCATCTCTCTGACTCGGGGGACAAGTACCACCAGTCCGAAGAATCCATACACAACAGAAGGAATCCCAGCAAGAAGCTCTATTGCAGCCTTCAGGGGCTTATATATTTTTTTTGGGCAGTACATTGCCATAAATACGGATGTCAGTATTCCTACAGGAACACCTACAATAATTGCCCCTGCAGTTACATAGAAACTCCCCACAATCATAGGAAGAATTCCATAAATATCATTGCCCGGTTTCCATTTTTCTCCGGTAATAAACTTTATAAATCCAATTTCTTTCATTGCAGGGATACCGTTAGCAAATAAAAAAAAACAGATGAGAGCTACCGCCAGCACCGAAGTACAGGCGGCAGTCAAGAACACTCCCTGCATGAATTTTTCTTTCCATGTTTTTGATTTCATTTATTCCACTACCTCATCCCAAGCAAGCGAATCACCGGTATAAATGGATTTGACCTGATCACTGCTCAGTTCATCTATAGTGCTATTCTTATTGACAATAACAGCAATCCCATCTGTGGCAATAACAGTTGGTTTTAATCCTTCAGACAGCTCTGTATCTTTTAGTTCCCTGGATGCCATTCCTATATCGTAGCTGCCATCGATTGTAGAAGTCATTCCAGTTGTAGAATCTGTTGTCTGAAGCTCAATCTTGGCATTGGCATTCACGGCTTTATATGCTTCGATCAGTTTCTCCATTACAGGTGATACGGAAGAAGAACCACCTACTACAGCTTTTCCTGAAGGTGATGTACCCTGAAAGGGTTTCACATCCTCCAGTGCGATGTACTTGTTATCTGTAATAACAGCCTGCCCTTCTTCACTCAGAATAAAATTGACGAAGTCTTTCGCCACTTCATTATTCGAATCTTCCTTTGTTGCAATATTAAATGGTCTGGAAACTTTATATGTGCCTGATTTGACATTCTCCGCCGTGGCCTCTGCCCCATCAATCTTCACAGCATTTACAGTATCTCCCAGTGAACCCAAGGAAACATATCCGATTGCATACTCATCCTGAGCCACTGTTGTCATCATGACAGAAGTACTGTTTGTAATCTGTGCCTCCTCTGTTGTCATATCTGCCTTTTCCCCGTCCTGTTCCTCTTCAATTCCGAACAGTTCAATAAATGCTCCTCTTGTACCGGAGCCTTCCTCCCGGGAAACTATTGTAATGTCGTTGGAGCTGTCCCATTCTGCCTGTGTATCTCCGGATGCATCAGACATATCTGATGCATCCGAGCCGCCGCACCCGGTAATACCGACTGCCAGCATACCTGCTGCTGATAATATCGCAATAAACTTTTTCATTCTCATTTTCATTCTCCTTTACATGTGCGTATTTGTCCGTGGATGTGTGTCCACCACTTTTTTTGTTTTTGCTCTATACAGCTAAAATCATATAAAAGAAATGTAAAATGTAAAAGCTATGGAATGTTATATCTATGTAAAAAGCAGCATAGTCTGAATATGTTGTTTCAGAAGATGCTGCTTACAGTACTGATTCTTAAACTGAATCTATTGTTTTACTTTTTCATCCGTGGTTCAAAAATGAAGGAAGCAAGATACCCGAAAATAAGGGCCGCCGAAATTCCTACGGCACTTGCCTTGAAACCTCCCATAAAAACTCCCAGAAACCCGTTCTTATCAACAGCCTCCTTTACGCCTTTCCACAGTATATTTCCAAACCCCAACAGGGGAACGCTGGCCCCCGACCCTGCAAACTTTACAAAGGGCTCATATATCTTACAAAATCCCAATACCGCACCGATGCAGACAAGAAGTACCATAATTCTGCCGGGCATCAATTTTGTGCGGTCCATAAAAATCTGTACAATAGCACAGATAATTCCCCCTATTAAAAACGCTTTCAAATAATCCATAAAAACCTCCTATCACAAGGATGTCATTTAACAGTGTTCTAAAACGATTGCATGTGCAATCCCCGGTACACTGGCTCCTTCATTGAAACTTACCGTTGACATAAGTGCCCCGGTGGGAACGAAAAGCACACGCTTCCATTCTCCTTTTTTTAACTTGGGCAGAACATATGCAGCCAGAGTGACTGCCGCACAGCCGCAGCCGCTTCCACCGGCGTGAGTATCCTGTGCCTTTTGATCAAATATTGTCATACCACAATCCAGATGCATGGTTCTGATGTCACTTCCTTTTTTCTTTATCAGATCAAACAAAATGTCCTGTCCAACATACCCCAGGTCCCCGGTTACAATTCTGTCATAGTCCTCCGCTTTTCGTCCAAAGTCTTTAAAGTTTTGTGTGATGGTATCTGCAGCCGCAGGAGCCATGCATGCTCCCATATTCTGAGAATCTTTTAGCCCATAGTCCACAATTTTCCCGATGGTTACTCCACTGATCCTAATATGACTTTTTTCTGTGCCTACCAGAAATGCTCCGCTGCCCGTAACAGTCCAGTGGGCAGATAAAGGTCTCTGGCTTGCATAACCCAGAGGAAAGCGAAACTCTTTTTCCGCACTCCCGAAATGGCTGGATGTCACTGCCAGCATGTAATCCCCATAGCCTGCCGCTACGCTCATGGCACCTAAAGCCAGTGCCTCACCGGATGTAGAACAGGCTCCAAACAAACCGAACATAGGAATCTGCAGTGCCTCAATTCCCATGGAAGTAGCTATACCCTGGCGGAGCAAATCACCTCCGAAAAGATATCGTACCTTCTCCGGGGGAATATGTGCTTTGCCAAGTGCCAGTATACATGCTTCTTTCTGCATATTGCTCTCCGCTTCCTCCCAGGTTTTTGCCCCAAAGAGGTCATCCTGGCTGGCCATATCAAACAATTTTGCAAGCGGGCCCTCAGACTCCTTACTGCCGACTACGGAACCACTGCTGATAAGATAGGGAGACTCACCGAAGCTGATGCTTTGGCTGCCTATTACCTGATTAATCATCATTTACCCTCTTTCCATACTAATCTCCATTCCGCGCGCCTTCGGGCGCGGCACAAATAGTCATGAAAGTTTTTCAATTTCCACTCTGTGATGTAAAATAGCTAGTAAGAAGCTATACTACAAAGCACGGGGAGGGGAG
>NZ_FBWL01000131.1 GCF_001517425.1 Clostridium sp. C105KSO13
GTGTACTTGCTTTGTGGTCCTCTTTGTTTGTTAGTCCGATCCTGCTTCTCCTCTTTCTGCTTCTGCTTCTTGCTTTCTCTCTTCTCTTTCGCTGGTATGTTTTTTTTTTTTTTTTTAATGATCCGGCGCCCACCGAGATCTACACACTGCATATCGTCGGCAGCGTCAGATGTGTATAAGAGACAGATTATAGACATAGGAAATATGCCAGTCCTCCTGACACCTAATGAATATAGGGATGGTATTATACCTGTCTCTTATACACATCTCCGAGCCCACGAGACCTCTCTACATCTCGTATGCCGTCTTCTGCTTGAAAAAAAAAAACACTAATTTCTATTTACCTGATTTTTTCTGATTTTTAACAATGTTGACATTTAGATTTAGTGGTAAGACATTAGCTTAATCTACATCAGCAATAAACGACATGTCTAGCT
>NZ_FBWL01000132.1 GCF_001517425.1 Clostridium sp. C105KSO13
CATAGTAATGCATCCAACTAACCATCCTTTCTTCACCTCCGAATGACAGTATATCATTCGTTGATGTTGTATAATAGTTGCTGGATTTTATTTGCCTAAATCTGCTGGTTATAGTATACCACTTACAGAGGTATATCTACACACTTATCAAGACTTCGAGGAATGCTGAAAAGCACTCTTTGAATATATAGAATCCTGGTATAATCGCCAGAGGATTCACAGTGCACAATCATATTAGGGGGTCTTCTATTTGCTTTTCTCGATTACAATAGGATAGTGTGGGTGTGGAAGGCTAAAGGAGTTAAGGATTGTTAAACCACAATTCACTATATCCACGAGCGACCATAAACTTTTGATATTCCCATAAATGATTTTCATCAATTGAAATTATATCGGGAATCTCTACTGCATAATCAGGTAATAGTACAATGGTATGAGGGACATCATCATAAGGAAGTTTAAAACAGACGTTAACGAAGTCCCCATAATCACTTTTTCCAAATATTTCAATGGTTCCATTTGGAATTAGAAGGGAAAAGCTATTAGCTTATGGACAACATGTGGACATAAAGTAATTGCTATTTGGAAGTTACTTTGCTAAAATGTGAGTAGGTGTTACCATAACGGGATAGGCGGTTTGCCCTCTGACAGAGGGACTGAACCCTCTGATTACATAGAAATCTTACATTGGATTTATTCAATTGGGAAATCTGGGAAAGGAGGGCAGATGTATGAGTGACTTTGAAATGCTCTCCATCGTTTTCATGGTTCTTGGAATCATTGTAACGATTTTGATTGCATACATAAACCATACAAAAAAGTAACCGCCCGACCAAGGAATGGTTACTTTTTTAATAAGTAATTGACTTTGGACAACCGTCTATCGGTAGCACCTTTTATACTTACATACTATCAAGTATCTTAGAAAATGTCAAATTATATTATTTGCAAGATTTTTTACTGTACATATTATACGGATATACAAGTTTTCCTTTCTGACGGTTTAGGTCGCCTGTTCGAATCACGTCACTCCGATTACTGGGAAGCCAGTAAACACAAGGGTTTGCAAGCACATTGCAAACCCTTTTTCTTTGCTGTTTTGCGATTACCTAAGAATTTTACCTAAGATTTTTTTCCGTAATTAGGATAATTGATGATAGACAGTTCAAAGATTTTGAGCAAATCAATAATAAGAACTATACATCAGGTTTAAAATTATGTAGCATTAATAGAAATAGAATTATAAAAAGTGCTGTGGGAGAAAATAGAAACTCTGGAGGAATGGATGAAAAGTAATTTTCATCTAATAAATTCTTGTTGCTCTGCTCTTGACTAACTCTCAGAAAGTGCTATACTAAAAATATAGCGAGGTACCCTTAGGGGGTATATACCAAGCGCGAGGAAAGGAAGTTAGATACTATGCAAAAAGAATACTATGACATCACTGGCATGTCTTGTGCAGCTTGCGCTAACAGGGTTGAAAAAAGCGTAGCGAAGCTGCCGGGTATGGACGAAGTTTCCGTCAATTTATTAAAAAATAGTATGATGGTTTCTTACGATAAATCTACAATGGGTACGGATGAAATTGTCCAGGCTGTTGAAAAAGCAGGATATGGGGCATCGCCAAAAGTAGAGGCGGATGCAGTTAAAAAACAAAGTGCTGCGAGGCCGGCTGCGAATGAGGCGCAGAGACAATATAAAAATATGAAGAAAAGACTGGTGCTGTCTTTGATCTTCACGATTCCTCTGTTCTATATATCTATGGGGCATATGTTTAACTGGCCGCTTCCGGCCGGGCTGGTAGGGATGGAAAACGCTATGACATTTGCCTTCACTCAGTTTTTATTGCTGATTCCGATCGTATTCATCAATTTCAGCTATTACAGGAACGGGTTTAAGACATTGTTCCGCGGTGCACCCAACATGGACTCTCTGATTGCTCTGGGATCCGGAGCAGCAGTGGTTTACGGAATTTACGCAATCTTTAAGATCGGATATGGTTTGGGCCATATGGACATGGAGATGGTAGATAGTTTCATGATGGATCTTTATTTTGAGTCTGCCGGAATGATACTAACTTTGATTACCCTTGGAAAGACATTAGAAGCCAGGGCAAAAGGCAAAACTTCGGATGCAATCACAAAACTGATGGATCTTGCTCCGAAGACAGCTATTGTTGAACAGGACGGTAAAGAGGTAGAAATCCCTGTAGAACAGGTTCAGATGGGAGACACCTTGATTGTAAAAGCAGGAGTTTCAGTTCCGGTAGACGGAGTGGTTCTGGAAGGAAATTCTTCCATTGATGAATCAGCCTTAACCGGAGAGAGCATCCCTGTGGAAAAGCTTCAGGGAGACTCCGTAATTGGTGCAACAATCAATAAATCCGGATACTTAAAAATAAAGGCGATGAAGGTTGGAGACGACACTGCGTTAGCCCAAATTATACGGCTTGTGGACGAAGCCACCAGTTCCAAGGCACCTATTGCAAAGCTTGCCGATAAAGTCAGCGGTATATTTGTACCGGTTGTGATTACAATCGCTGTAATTGCTGTGATCGCATGGTTGATTGCAGGATATAGTTTTGAATTTGCTTTATCAATCGGCATTTCTGTTCTGGTCATATCCTGCCCATGTGCACTGGGGCTGGCTACCCCGACGGCAATTATGGTGGGAACCGGAAGAGGAGCATCTCACGGAATTCTGATTAAATCTGCAGAAGCATTGGAGACTGCGCATAAGGTAAACACGGTAGTCTTGGATAAGACGGGGACGATTACACAGGGTAAACCGGTGGTGACAGATTTAATTACAGCCGAAAATGTCAGCGAAACGGAACTATTACAGATGGCAGTCTCGCTGGAAAAACTCTCAGAGCATCCACTGGCAGATGCGATTGTGGAAGATGCCGATAAGAAAAATATAGCATTACTTCCGGTTTCAGAGTTTAATCAGATTGCCGGACATGGTATTACCGGAAAAATAGATGATGTAACCTGCCTTGCCGGGAACAGACGAATGATGGAAGAAAATCATATCCAGGATCAGGACCTGTTTGTGCAAGCTGATCGTATAGCAGATGATGGAAAGACACCGCTGTTCTTCACGAGCGGAGATAAGCTTCTGGGCATCATTGCGGTGGCTGATGTAGTGAAATCTACCAGTAAGCAGGCAGTTGAAGAGTTGAAATCAATGGGAACTGAAATTGTCATGCTCACAGGAGATAATAAGAAAACTGCAGAGGCAATTCGCCGCCAGGTGGGAGTTGACCGGGTAGTATCGGAAGTATTTCCACAAGACAAAGAAAAAGAAATTCGCCGTCTGCAAGGCGAAGGCAAAAAGGTAGCTATGGTAGGAGACGGAATCAATGACGCACCGGCTCTTGCAAGGGCTGATGTGGGAATTGCCATTGGAGCCGGCACCGATGTGGCCATTGAATCTGCAGATATTGTTCTGATGAAGAGTGACCTTATGGATGTTTCCACTGCAATACAGCTCAGCAAGGCTGTTATACGAAACATTAAGCAGAATCTGTTCTGGGCATTTATCTATAATATCATCGGAATTCCGATTGCAGCCGGAGTATTTTTTACGGCATTCGGTCTGAAGATGAATCCGATGCTCGGAGCACTGGCTATGAGCTTCAGCTCAGTATTCGTTGTATCGAATGCATTGCGGCTTCGTTGGTTTAAAGCAAAACATAAAGCCGCTGCAGATCATAATGAGTCCATTGCGGATAACCATATAAGCAAGGGGCAAAACAATATCCAGGAAAGCGATAATCAAAAAAATAGCCAAAACAGTAAAGGAGAAGTTGAAATGAAAAAAGTAATGAATATCGAAGGTATGTCATGCAATAACTGTGTAAAGCATGTTATTAAAGCTTTATCAGAAGTCGATGGAGTTAAGAATGTTTCCGTGAGTCTGGAGGAAAAGAAAGCGGAGGTAGAATTGTCCGGCGATGTTTCCGATGACACATTGAAAGCTGCTGTCGAAGAAGAAGGATATGAAGTTGTCGGAATTCGATAAATAAAGTTCTATAAGACATAAGCTTATTAGCTAAGCTTGAATTATAAATACACTTTGTTCCGGTTGGTGGATGTTGATACATTTGCCAGCTGGCACAAAGTGTATTTTCAATTTTTAAAGTAAAATTAGTCAATCCTGACACAGCCTAAAGCAATATTTTATTGTGACATCATAAAATGCGTGAAAAAGCCGATTTATGTAACAAAAATCAGATTTGATTGACTAACTAAAAAAGAACTTGTAAGATAGTGATATATTAGCAATTGGTGTAGCTATAACCATTTATGACAACGCTGTTGATACAGGTTAAGAGGTGAACAAAAATGCTTTTTGAAGATGAAAAAGATTATATTATGAGAATGGTTAAAGAAATGGTAAGGGTATTTTTTTCTCTGATGCTTGGGAAAAAGTATGTTTCCGTTGAACTGGAGGATAAAAATAAGTATAAAGTATCAGGAAAACCTTTAAAAGAGCTGCTGATTATGGCAGATAACGGAGAGATAAACGAGGCAGAGAATGTGGTATTAAGTGATATTGATTACAGCAATAAAAATGAAGTGGCGGCTGCAGCCCTTTTTTATCAGTATTTAAGCGAAAAGAACGATGATTTTTTAATGGAGAATAATTATTCGAAAGAAGAAGTCCTCGATGGGATTAAACAGATAATAGAAAAGTCGGGCTATAGTGATTTAGCCAACATTGATGGAATACTTTAAAAACGGGAAAGGACTGTTGGAGGTAATACTATGGGAAATTTATAAATATGGTTATTCAAATGCGGAGGCTAAGGACAAAATAGGTGCAGTTGTGTCAACTGAAATTTATGATATTCTTAAGATGGGAAAAAGAACTGTTTGACTGGCAGGATGATGACGACAGCTGCTTTCAGTGCGGAATAGGTGAGTCTCTTTTTTATGAGGGCAAAAAGGATGAAGCCTACAGGCATTATGGAAAATGGCTGGCAGAGAATCCACAAAACACCAATGGAATTAATAGCTTTTGCTGGATCCTAATTGAAAACGGAGATGTCTCCAAAGCGTATTCTGTGGTAAGAAAAGTACCTTGGGGCGTTTCTTGCTATGCAGATAATTCTGTCCTTTTCATGCGCGCAAAACAATTGGCAGAACAGGTGGGAAATCATGAGGAGAGTAAGTGGTATCAGCAGCAGTTGGACAAGTTTCAAGAATCAACCAGAAATTGGGAAATGGCTGAAGAGAAAATGATGGATATGACGTCTTGCTAAGAATATCACTAAGGATTGAAAATTTGAAAATGAAAATGATATATAGAACAAAATATGAATAATGACACAATGGACTGACTATAATATTTAACAATGATAGAATAAATTTAAAATAACCATGGGGGAGCAATATGAAGAATTCAATTGTACGCTTGTCTGAAATATCAATTCGGAACTTCAAGAATGTTAAAAAAGGACAATTATATTTCGGTAATCATAGAAAAAAATACCGCTCTAGTATCCTGGGATTATATGGTCAGAATGGTTCTGGAAAGACAGCCTTGATAGATGCGTTACAATTATTAAAATATACACTTTGTGGGAAAGCTGTGCCGGCAGAGATGGCGGATTATATCAACGTTGATGCTGAATATGCAAACCTGATATATACGTTTGATATACAAGCAATACTGGGTAAATATAAAGTCTTCTATGAGTTGAACATTCGTAAAGAAGAGGATGCTGCAGAACAGAATCTGGATATGGCAGATACCGATGAAGTACCGTCAAAAATTGTGATTTTTGATGAAGTCCTCACTTACTCTTTTGAAGGAGCAGATGAAAAGGTTAGAAAAGGTCCTTTTATAGATACGCATACAGAAAATGTATTTGTGCCGGTTTCAAAGTATGAGTGCCTTATTGGAAAAGATAAGGGTATAGGATTAGATTTACTTGTTGCAAAGAAAATGGCAGCCGGTTCATCAAGATCCTTCATCTTCTCAAGAGATTTATTAAATGCAGCGAGAAAACAGCGCGCGGAAAAGAAAAGTGACGCAGAATATATGCGACATCTGATATTGCTGGAAAGTCTGATTTTCTATGGTAACTATGAATTATTTGTCATAAATACAACAAATACAGGAATGATTAGTATGAATGCCCTTCCACTGGCTTTTAAATATGAAGAACAAAATGGCAGTACGGTCGGTCAAATGATGCTGTCTTTAGAAAGCCCCACAGTTATTCCGAAAGAAGCAGTAGAAATCGTGAAAAAAGTAATATGTGATATGAATATAGTTCTGGAACAGCTTGTTCCGGGATTAACTATAGGACTAAAGGAATCAGGAATTGAGACTTTAAAAAATGGGAAAGAAGGAACCAGAGTACAATTAATGTCTCATAAAAACAATAAGGAGATACCTTTAAAATACGAATCCGAGGGAATAAAAAAGATTATCTCCATTCTTCAATTGTTAATTGTGATTTATAATCAGCCTTCCATTACGGTTGCGATTGATGAATTAGATTCAGGTGTGTTTGAATATTTACTAGGTGAAATCCTTCGAATTATCTCTGAAAAAGGAAAAGGTCAGCTGATATTTACCTCTCATAATCTTCGGCCTTTGGAAACTCTGGATCGGGGGTTTATAGCATTTACAACAACGAATCCATCCAAAAGATATATGAGAATGAGCAATATCAAGGATAACAATAATCTGCGTGATTTCTATTTCAGGGATATAGTTCTCGGAGAACAAAGTGAGGAGGTTTACGAGCCGACAAATAATTCGGAAATCGCATTGGCGTTCAGAGAGGCTGGTGAGATAAGTGGCTCGTAAAAAAATAGTATTTGTAATTGTTGAAGGCCCATCTGATGATGAAGCATTAGGCGTTATCTTAAATCGCCTTTATGACAAAAATGTGGTTCATGTTGAGATTACGCATGGAGATATTACTTCTGAATTATCTGCTGCATCTGCCAATATTGCTGCGAAAATAGGAAATCTGATTCGGAGATATGCTAAATTAAATCATTACAAAGTGACAGATTTTCAAGAAATAATTCATCTGATCGATATGGATGGGACATATATACCCGAGGAGTGCGTTGTGGAAGATTTAAGTGCGGAAAAACCAATTTATTCAACAACAGAAATCCGTACGGCCAGACCTGTGCAGCTAATTGCGCGAAATAAAAGAAAAAGCGATAATGTTAACCGTGTTTGCCTAATGGGAAAGGTGTGGAGAGCTGTCCCATATCACGCATATTACATGTCATCAAATTTAGATCATGTTCTATATAATAAGCTTAACAGTACGGATAATGATAAAGAAAGTGATTCTTATACATTTGTTAAAAAGTATAAAGATCATCTGGACGACTTTCTGGTTTTTATTTCTGATTCTGATTTTTCTGTTTGTGGCGAGTTTAAGCAGTCATGGGATTTTATAAAAGAAGGAATGCATTCTTTGGAAAGGCATACAAATCTGGGTATATGCTTTCAAGAAATCGGACAGAAGCGCAATGAAGAAAAAGAAATAGAGGATTAACAGAACATTATTTATCACTATATTTTTATATTGACTTATGATATGATTTATTAATTAAAATATATAGGCCAAATTTAAGAATATGGAGGGCAATAGGATGAGTAGACAGAATATTGGAGTTATCGGATTGGCTGTCATGGGAAAAAATCTCGCCTTAAATATCGCAGACCACGGATACACTGTGTCGGTTTTTAACCGGAGTGGGAAGAGAACTCAGGAGCTCCTGGAAGAGAGTACTACTAACAAGATAGAGGGATATTTCTCCCTAGAAGAGTTCGTCCAATCGCTGGAACTTCCCAGAAGGATTATTTTGATGGTGAAGGCAGGAAGTGCAGTTGATGATATTATCGGACAGCTTAAGCCCTGCCTGGCCAAGGGTGATATTATTATTGACGGAGGGAATTCTTATTTTGCTGATACCATAGACAGAAGTCGGAGGCTGGAAGCCGAGAGTCTTCACTATTTCGGGGTTGGAATTTCCGGCGGCGAGGAGGGGGCGCGAAGGGGGCCGGCAATTATGCCAGGCGGCGATGCAGATGCCTATGAATCGATTGGGCAGATTCTGACAGATATTTCCGCAAAGGCAGAGGGAGAACCATGCTGCCGCTATATCGGCGGAGACGGAGCGGGTCATTTTGTGAAGATGGTTCATAACGGGATTGAATACGCAGACATGCAGCTAATCTGCGAAGCATACTCGATTCTGAAAGACGTGATGCACATGGGTCCCGCTGATTTACATGAAGTATTTAAAGAATGGAATCAAGGGGAATTGAACAGTTATCTAATTGATATCACCTCAGATATCTTTGCCAAAAAGGATCCGGATTCGGATTCTTACCTGGTGGATAGAATTTTGGATGCAGCGGGGCAGAAAGGAACGGGTAAGTGGACCGGACAGTCTGCACTGGATCTGGGGGTTCCAATTCCTACGATTACCGGAGCTGTTTTTGAACGTTACCTGTCTTCCGAAAAGGATATTCGGGTGGCTGCAGGCCAACTATATGGAGACTGTGCAAAGCCGGCACAAAGAGGAGCAGACTTTGTGGAGTCTGTGAGAAAAGCTCTTTATGCAAGCAAAATCTGCGCTTATGCTCAGGGATTCAGCCTGATGCTGGAGGCGTCCAGTCGGTATGGCTGGAAACTCGATCTCTCCAGTATCGCAAAGATATTCCGCGGAGGCTGTATTATAAGGGCCCAATTTCTAAACAAAATAGCCGAGGCCTACAGTGCTGATCCGAAGCTTACAAATCTGCTTATGGACAATTATTTTAAAACTGTAATTGAGAATTATGCTCAGGACTGGAGAGAAGTTGTGGCCACTGCTGTCACCTCAGGAATTTCAGCTCCCGGATTCTCAAGCGCACTCGCGTACTTTGACAGCTTCAGAACGGAAACCCTTCCTATGAATCTGCTGCAGGCGCAGCGGGATTATTTCGGTGCCCATACCTATCAGAGAACAGATAGAGAGGGTATTTACCATACCCAATGGTGAAGAACTATAGAAAGGGGGGATAATCTTGCACATGTATACAGAAAACAAGATGACAGGTGATATGTCGGCGCTTATGGTAATCTTTGGCGGGACGGGCGATCTGACAAACAGGAAGCTGATCCCTGCATTATATAATCTGATCTACGATCATCGGCTGCCAAAACACTTTGCGGTTGTTGCTGTCGGAAGAAGAGATATGGATCTTGAACAGTATCGAAAAGATATCTACGAACAGCTGAAAAAATATTCAAGAAATGGAATTGACCAAAAGCTTTGGGAAATGTTAAGCTGTCTTATCTACTATTTTCAATTAAACTTTACAAAACAGGCTGAATATGAAAGACTCAATGCTTTTCTCAATAAATTGGATGACACCTATGAAACCCACGGAAACAGGTTATTTTATCTTGCGGTAGCACCTGAGTTTTTTGAGACCATCGTAATGAACTTACACAAAAATAAGATGGCGGCAGAGACAAACACCTCATGGAAACGTCTTGTCATTGAAAAGCCGTTCGGAAAGGATTTGAAAACTGCCCGGCTTTTAAACGGAAAGCTCCGGGAAGTATTCCGGGAAGATGATATTTACAGAATTGATCATTATCTCGGGAAAGAGATGATTCAAAATATCATGGTGCTCAGATTCTGCAATCTGGTTTTTGAGTCACTGTGGAGCAACAAATATATCGACAATATTCAGATATCCCTTGCCGAAAAACATGGAATAGGCTCCAGAGGCGGCTATTATGAACAGTCAGGGGCAATGCGTGACATGGTCCAAAATCATCTTCTCCAGATCGTTTCACTTATTGCCATGGAAGCACCGATTAATTTAACCTCTGAGGTAATCAAAGCGGAGAAACTGAAGGTTCTCAATTCAATTGAGATTTTTTCCTCCGAATCACTGAAAAACAATGTTATCTTTGGCCAGTACGGCAAGGGTGTCATTGATGGATATCCTGTTCCGGGATACAGGGAAGAGGCTTCTGTGAAGGGGAATTCCAATACAGAGACTTTCATTGCCATGAAATTTTATATCAACAATTTAAGGTGGGCCGGCACCCCTTTCTATGTCAGAACAGGCAAACGAATGGGCGTAAATGCCGCTGAGATTGTGATTCAGTTTAAGTCTATGCCTGATATATTGTATTTCAGCAATGATACTGAACAGGAACCAAATCTGCTCGTCATCAAAATTCAGCCAAATGTTGGGGTGTTTTTTCAATTTAACACAAAAGATTTCCATACAGATAATGAGGTTATGTCTACAAAGATGGATACCAGCCATACCAGTGATGAACAGGGGAACACACCGGAAGCTTATGAGAAACTTATTCTGGATGTAATCAAGGGGGACTCTACTTTATTTTCAAGCTGGGATGAGGTGGAAGCGTCCTGGGCGATAGCAGACAGGATTATTGAATATGGGAGACAAAAAAAGCTTAAGTTCCCAAATTATGATGCCGGATCCATGGGGCCGATTCAGTCCTTCGAACTTCTGGCACGGGATAGCAGAAAGTGGTGGAATATATGAGAATACTTGATATTTCTATGCCGATTACAGAAGAAATGAATGTATATAAGGACAATCCGGCAAAAAGGCCTGTTATTACACTGGCCAGTGACTTTTCAACCGGTTCGACCCATGAGACAAAGATTGAGATGAACGTGCACACGGGTACTCATATTGACATGCCCCTTCATATATTGGAAAATGGTAAGACCATAGAAGACATGAATCTGGAAAAAGTGCTCACAAAATGCAAGGTATTTGATTTTACGCATGCAGAGGAGAAAATCTCCAAAGAACATTTAGCCGGAAAAGCCATTTCGGAAGGGGACTTCATCTTATTGAAAACGAGAAATTCATTGGTGGAAAATCCGGGCAAAAATTTTATTTATCTTGACAAATCGGGTGCAGAATATCTGGCCGGCAAAAAAGTATGCGGCGTGGGGATTGACAGCCTTGGTATAGAGCGAAGCCAGCCTGAACATGAAACCCATAAAATACTATTGTCTTCAGAGATTGTGATCCTGGAAGGACTTCTTTTGAAGGACATAGAAGAGGATGAATATTTTCTGATTGCACTGCCGATTAAAGTGGCGGGTGCAGATGGAGCGCCGGCGAGGGCAGTTTTACTCGATGGAACATATAACAGGTAGTCTTGCAGAGCAGCATGACAGATTAGAAGAAGGAGGTTGTTTTTATGTATTTATTTAAACCATTTAAGGTAAAAGATATGGAACAGCGTAACCGTGTTGTTATGCCGCCTATGTGTATGTACAGTGCTGACACTGATGGTATAGCGACAGATTTTCACTTTACACATTATACATCCCGTGCAGTTGGTGGAGTGGGACTGATCATCATGGAGGCCACCGGGGTTGTGCCTTGGGGCCGAATTTCAGATCATTGTCTTGGGCTTTGGAATGATGCACAGGCGCAGGCAATTGCTCCAATCGTCACTGCCTGCCGAAAACAGGGAGCGAAGATAGCGATTCAGCTCAATCATGCGGGCCGCAAGTGTGAGGCACAGGAAAAAACAATCTACGCGCCCAGTGCCATTCCATTTGATAAAGATTCGCCCATGCCCCGGGAAATGACGGAAGAAGACATTCATGATGTAGTCAATGCATTCCAGAGTGCGGCCAAAAGAGCAGCAGACGTTGGATTTGACGCAATTGAGATTCACGGAGCTCATGGCTATCTGATCAGTGAGTTTTTATCACCGCTGACCAACCGCCGCACAGACGGTTACGGTGGTTCAACGGAAAATCGCTGCCGTATATTGATTGAGGTGCTGCAGGCTGTGCGTCGGGTATGGCCGGAGGAAAAGCCTATTTTGCTGCGTGTATCCGCCGAGGATTACGAGCCGGAAGGTATGCATCCCCAGGAAATGGCTAAGATTATTGAACTGGTGAAGCCTTATATCGATGTGCTGGATGTGAGCACAGGTGGAGTTGTGCCGACACCGCCGACAGCAATCTATCCTGGGTATCAGGTAAAAGTCGCAGAAGAATTGAAAGGGTCCACCGGAATACCGACCATTACAGTTGGCTTGATTATGGAACCTCACCAGGTGGAAGAGATACTTGGCCAAGAAAGCGCAGATCTTGTGGCTCTGGGGCGGGAGCTTCTGCGGGATCCGTACTGGGTCCTGCATACAGCTCGGGAGATGGACGTCGAATATCTGTGGCCCGAGCAGTACGTGCGAGGGTTTGATGCGCGAAAGTAGATGGTAAGGGGGAAAATGCTTATGAATTACCATCATGATCCAAAAAGATATTGGGAAAGTTTTTAATGCCGAGTGAAGCAAGTGCTCTTAATGTTGGAAACAGAAAATGCCGGGTTTCTTTGTCCATTTTTGCCGCCGCCTGTGCCACTGCCGGGAACGTTGTCTGCCAGCCTGTTTTAAATTCATCAAAGGTTGATAAATCTGTGGATTTTAAAATAGTATAAAGAGAGTCTACAAAAAGTCCTCTTTCTTCTTCGGAAAGCTGTTCAATCCAACGGTTCAATGTTTGATCTGTGTAGCGTGCACCGGCACTTAGATGGCGCAGGTATTGAAAATCATTGTTATTTACAATCCATAAAAAGGGATTGTGCTGCAGCAAAGAAATCCCATATGTTCCGATTGTGCAAGATATTTATGGCATTAATCTGTAGTTCACAAATTTTTCACAAAATTGTTAGCACTCGAACTTGACGAGTGCTAAAACTGGTGCTATATTATATATAGAACAAAGGGGACGGAAGAAATAAGAACCTCCGGCCACCGGTTCCAGGTAACAATGTTGACATCAATATTCATTCGGAAGTACCGGATGGTAAATTTGGAAGGAGAGATGATTTATGTTGATGCCTAGTATTTTTGGAGAAAACTTTATGGAAGATTTCTTTGGATTTCCGGGAAGATATTTCGGAAGAACTTTTAACACAAGCAGAATGATGCAGACCGATGTTGCAGAGACAGACGGTGGTTATGAGGTGACTATGGACCTTCCAGGATTTAAGAAGGAAGATGTGAAGGCCGAGTTGAAAGACGGATACCTTACCATCACAGCAAATGCAAATAAGAATAATGATGAGAAAGATAAAGACGGCAAATATATCAGAAGAGAAAGATACAGTGGAACCTGCAGCAGAAGTTTTTATGTAGGAGAGAATGTATCTCAGGAAGAAATCAAGGCAAAATTTGAGAATGGTACGTTGAAATTGAGTATCCCGAAGGATGAGAAGCCTGAAGTAGAAGAATCAAAATGTATCTCCATTGAGGGATAATCAGATTGACTTTCCTGCAGCAACACGGGATCCTGCCACAAGGGGCCGCAGGATCCCCCGTAGGGAAATCAGAAAAACCCCGTTTAATTATAGATTGTTATAGTTCCTATGCAATGAGAGACGCAGCTGAAGTTTGTCAGTCGTCTCTCTTTTTAAATATATTAATTTGGCGAGAGCCAAACAGGGAGAAAACCTATGATTTTCGAGCTGACTGGTTCTGAAACATTATTTTTCCCATATGGGAGGTGAGAAGTTATGGCAGCAAAAAGAGATTATTATGATATACTAGGGGTGGGGAAAAATGCAGATGCCGCTGCAATCAAAAAGGCATACCGAAAACTTGCCAAGAAATATCATCCGGATACAAATGCAGGCAATGCAGATGCAAAGAAAAAATTTGAAGAAGTCGGTGAGGCGTATGACGTTTTAAGTGATCCTGAAAAGAAAAAACTGTATGATCGGTTCGGACATGCGGCCTTTGAAGCTGGTGCAGGTACAGGGGGCACTTATGGTGGAAATCCTTACAGTAGTCCTGATGGGAGTACAACATATACTGATAGTGGAAACGGCTGGAGAGAATATCACTTCGAAGGCGGAAATATGGATGATTTGTTTGGCGACTTATTCGGCAATATGTTCCATGGGAATAAAACTCAGAGTTCCGGTCCAAAATCCTCCAGGAAAAGTGTTTTTTATGGCAGCGGATTTAGCGATGGGTTCTCGGGAGGGTTTGCCGGAAAAGGCGAAGATCTGAGATCAGAAATCTCTGTCGGTTTTGATGAAGCTGTGTTTGGTTGTGATAAAATGATTACTTTTCAAGATCCAAAAGTTCCCGGGGGCAGGCAATCTCTTCGCGTACACATTCCGGCCGGAATTGACACAGGACAAAGCGTTCGGCTTCGGGGTAAGGGAATGCCCGGGGGTGGAGGAGAACCCGGGGACTTATTTTTGAAGGTCAAAGTGGAAGCAAAACCGGGATATGAAAGAAAAGGTCTGGATGTTTATACAACGGCTAATATCCCGTATACGACGGCAGTATTGGGCGGTGAGACAAGGGTTCATACTCTGTACGGAGATGTAAGCTGCAGAATCCGTGAAGGTACACAGTCGGGAAGTAAAGTGCGGCTGAGAGGAAAAGGAATAGTTTCAATGAAGAACCCGGCAGTGCGTGGAGACCAGTATGTGACCATACAGATTCAGGTTCCAAAGAAATTAACACCGGAAGCAAAAAGGAAATTGATGGAATATAAAGAGGTATGCTGATATATAAAGCGGAGGGCCGGGAAAATGAAAAATAGAAATTTGGTATTTGATTTTACGCATAGTTATCCAATACAATTAAAAGATCAGGACAGTTTTATAAGACTCGATTGTTCAAATATGGAAGGCTGTGCGCTGTATTGTTCTGCTTCGGCAGAGGCACAGCTCAAAGGAATGATTCATTCCTATGGCATCTCCGGAATCCATTTTATTGATTCTGGTGATTATCATTATATTACCAGACTCATGACAGATTATATAGAGGAGCCATTTTCTCTGGTGCTCATAGACCACCATACGGACATGCAGAGACCATTGACAGAAGGTTTGACCAGCTGCGGTAACTGGGCGAGAGAGGTGCTGGAGAACAATTCCTATCTGCAGCAGCTGGTTTTGCTGGGGCAGGAACAGCTTTACATCGACGAATTAGATGTACCTAATAAAGAAAAAATCATCCCGATAAGTTATGAAAAACTTGAGACAGGGCAGGCAAAAGAATATTTTGAAGAAATACGAAAAGACGTGCCTGTCTATTTGTCCATAGACAAGGATGTGCTCACCAGGAGATTTGCAGTGACAAACTGGGATCAGGGAGAAATGACAGTGGATATGCTGAAACACATGCTGAAGTTTCTTTTAATCGAATGTGAAATGATTGGGATAGATATATGCGGTGAATACCCAAGTGCTGATATTGTACCGGCATTTATAGAAGCTGAAAGAATTAACAATGGGACAAATGAAGAGTTGTATGCATATATTATGAATCTGCTGAGGAGAAAAAAATAGGTTAATGATTACAGAATATAGGATAAAAAACAAAGAAGAAGAAATTTTGATACCGGTGAAGCGTTCTGCCAGAAAGAGTGTCGGCCTGGAAGTGAAACAATCAGGAGAAGTGATAGCACGTATTCCTCAGGGATTGTCTGACAGTGATTTAAAGATATTTATACAGACTCATCAAAAGTGGATTATTGATAAATTGGAACTCATTGCTCAGCGGAGCAGGGACGGGCTAACAGTATCGGTACCGCCCCCGGAGGAACTTACGGCGGAAGAAATTGAGAGTATAAAAAGTAAGATTGCCGGCCGGGTGCAGTACTACGGAAGAATTATGAGCGTAACATGGGGACGTATCACGATACGGAACCAGAAAACCAGGTGGGGGAGTTGCAGTGCAAAGGGAAATCTGAATTTCAACTATAAGCTCTGCTATCTGTCTTTGGAGCTGCTGGATTATGTAGTGGTGCATGAGCTGGCACACCGGAAACATATGAATCATTCATCGGAGTTCTGGCATGAAGTAGAATATTATTATCCAAATTACAAAGAATGCAGGAAGAGGCTGAAACAAGTCAGGCTGTGAGAGGGCAGGAATCCCCTCCCACCATCAATTAAGATGTTCTTTACTCCAGGATTTAACAACATCTATAAATTTAGAAGTAGCCAGCATGGGCTCTGCATTTTTTGAATATGCAACACCTAATACTCGTGAGTAATGTTCTGTAAAAGAACGGACACAAACATCAAATGATGTATTATGAAGCAGCAATTTGGGAAGAATTGTTATGCCAAATCCCTGTTCCACCATCTTCAAAGTAGCAAAATCCTCATTTAAACGATAACGAGTTCTAGGGGTAAGGTTATTCAATTCAAAGATTTCCCCGGTCTCATAATTCAATCCATCAGAGGAGAGAACAAAGTTCTCGTTGTTAATATCTGACAAGCTTACTGCAACTTTTTCTGAAAGTGGATGGTTTTTTGGTGTTACAAGCATTAATTCGTCTTTTCCCATCGGATAAAAAGGCAGGTTAGGGACAGAATATTTTGAAACAAAAACACAGTCCAACTCGTTAGTATGAATTTTCTCCTCCAATTCTTTAAATCCCTCTACTGTCATTTCAAATTGAATATTAGGATATAAACTGGAAAATTCTTTTAAAATGCCGGGAAGCCAGTGATAAGATATACTTAGAATTGCTCCGAGTTGCAACACAAGATTTGGTCACTGCACGTGAAATTTATGATAAAGCCTTGGAAGCTGGTGTTGGGGTAAGCTGGCATTAATGAATATGGTGTGTAGACTGATTTATTATATAATTTAAAAGACAGGGACAGAGCTTATTACAAATGGCACTGTCCCTGCGTTTTTAGTTAATCATTACTGCCTGCTTTTTCCGATTGTATTCTTTTAGCGTTGATTTCTTTCCAAAGTTCTACGTCAACGCCTTTCCATGAAAGTTTGTCAGGATTGTAGTAAGGATCCTGGCCGGCTTTCATTTGCTCCACATAATCTTTGTACAAAGCGATACATTTTGGGAATAACATTATGACAACTAACATATTAACCCATGTGGTTGTACCAAGTGCAAGGTCTGAAAGGTTCCAGGCGGTGTTAGATTCAATGATACCCCAGAAGAATACAAGAACAGGTATACCAAACTGGAAAGTTCTTGTTATTACTTTACGGATCTTCTGCTGCTCAGGTTTCTGGAATAAGTACATCGCTGAGGTTTCTGCCTCATAATAGTAGCTGATTAAGCATGTGAACGAAAATAATAACAGCATAACTGCAACAAATATATTCCCAAATCTTCCAAGAACTGTAGATACTGCAGCCTGTACATAGACAACACCACCAGGAACCTCAGCCCCTATACCGCTGCCATGATAACCGGCTGTTGTATTAAAGGTATCAGTTAAAAGAATCAAAAGCCCTGAAGCTGTACATACAACAACGGTATCCAGCCATACGCCTGCAGCATTTGACAATCCTTGTTTAATTGGATGGCTTGTTTCAGCGGCAGCGGCTGTCGGAGTTGATTCACCCATTCCGGATGCAGATGAGAATGTACCTCTCTTAATACCTTGTTGAATAGCTGCACCTATACTTGCACCAAACACAGCGTTAATTCCAAATGCTGAAGTTACAACATTAGAAATCAAAGCAGGAATCTTTGTAATGTTAAACACTATTACTATAAGAGTAACGGTTAAGTAAATAACAGTCATAAATGGGACTATCTTAGAAGCTACGGAGCTGATTCGTTTGATTCCGCCGAAAACTGTTATGAAAAGCAATACTGCGATAACAGCAGAAGTGACTGCCATTGGAATACCTGTTGCTTCACGGAACGCATCTGAAATTGTATATGTAGCAGCAGCCGGCATAAATACAGCACAGGCTACACCAAATATCACTGCCATGAATGTTCCATATGGTTTCCACCCAAGACCACGCTCTGCACAATAAGCGCCGCCGCCACGGTATGCACCGTCGACACGGGTTTTATAAAGCTGGCCAAGTGTACACTCAGAAAAACAAACTGCGGAGTTTGTCATACCTATAAGTATCATCCAGAACAATGCGCCTGGTCCCCCCATATAAATCGCAACAGCAACACCAACTATATTACCTGTACCGATACGCATAGACATTGTAGTACAGAAAGATGCAAAGGCAGAAATTCCTGATTCAGAATCACCTTTTTCAAAAATACGTTTCCACATGTCTTTAAAACGAACAAACTGGAAAAACCTCAATCTTATTGAAAAATAAATACCTGCACCCGCAATAAGCACGAGCATGCCAGGGCCCCAAATGTAGTTATTTGCCCAACTGGCAAAGTTATTCAAAAAACCTGTCATAAAAACCTCCTCTCATTTAAATAATCTCTCATTTCGGAATCTTTAAGTTGGTAAAACAAAGGCTTTCAGATTCCACTGTTACACATTAACACCTGTTAATATTTTATCATTATACCAGCAATAATGCCGCGAGACAACTGTTTTATTTACTTGAGTTTCCGCAGTTTTATCCACATAGACCTGAATTAAACCATGTCTTTATAAACAACTTTCAAAAAATGCCCCAAATATAAGGAATCTGATTCCTTTTTGATGTAAAATTAAGCTATCAAAGAA
>NZ_FBWL01000133.1 GCF_001517425.1 Clostridium sp. C105KSO13
AACAGGTAACAAAAAATCGCCTCCAATCGAAAAATGTGTGCCGCCCGCAAGCGAACGGTACTTATTGATCAATAGGCGCGAAGCGCCGCATTTTTCGAGTAAACTGTCAAGTGTTTTTTGACAAAAAAGTGGGGGATTTTAATAAAAAAGGGATCTGAAAGCCTTGGATTTACTGGCTTAGAGATTCCGAGAGATTATTAAAATTGTTTGGAGGATTATAATGAAGAAAAATGCTATTGTCGGCCAGTCCGGAGGGCCAACCGCAGTTATTAACGCCAGTCTGTACGGAGTAGTTTTCGAGGTGCTCAACCGGGAAGATTCTTTTGGCACCGTATACGGAATGGTTAATGGTATTGAAGGGTTCTTAAATGGCAGCTGCATGGACATGAAACCACTTGAAATGTCAGGAGAACTGGAATATATAAAAACCACACCCGGCTCTTATCTGGGATCATGCAGATATAAGCTGCCTGAAGATTTAGATGATCCGGTATATGTCAGACTATTTAACAAATTGCAGGAGATGAATATTGGTTATTTCTTCTACATTGGTGGAAATGACTCTATGGATACTGTAAGTAAGTTATCCCGCTATGCAGAAGAAATCAAAAGTGACGTCAAGGTAATAGGTATTCCCAAAACCATCGACAACGACCTTGTGGCAACAGACCATACCCCAGGCTTCGGCAGTGCCGCCAGATACATAGCTTCCACAGTTAGAGAAATTTCTGTTGATGCTTCCGTATACGACAACAAAAAGTCTGTCACTATAGTAGAAATTATGGGACGCCATGCCGGCTGGCTGGCTGCTGCAAGTTCACTTGCCCGTAAATCCGAGGGAGACAACCCTGTTTTAATCTATCTTCCGGAAACTGATTTTGACCCGGAACTTTTTCTTAAAAAAGTGACAACCGCTCTTGAGACAACCCCCAATCTCGTAGTCTGTATTTCAGAAGGTATCCACGATAGAAACGGAACTTTCATCTGTGAATTGACCAACGATGTGGGTACAGATGCGTTTGGTCACAAAATGCTGACAGGCTCCGGCAAGTATCTGGAACACCTGGTGAAGAACCGCCTTGGTGTAAAGGTACGCTCTGTTGAATTAAATGTCTGCCAGCGCTGTTCTTCTGCCATGCTCTCCGGCACAGATCAGAAAGAAGCCATTGCCGCCGGAGCCTACGGTGTGAAGTGTGCTCTCGACGGAGAGACAGGTAAAATGGTTGCATTCAAGAGAGTCAGTGATGACCCTTATACCCTTGACTATGTCACCGCTGATGTAAATACCATCTGCAACCGGGAAAAATCTGTTCCTCTCGACTGGATTACAAAAGAAGGAACCGACGTCAGTGATAAATTTCTCACGTATGCTAAGCCTTTGATTCAGGGACAGGTCAATATTCCTTTTGAAAATGGTCTTCCCAAATTTGCATACAGAAAGTAAATATATCTCTTAGGTTAAATGTAGGTCAAAAGTTCAAAAAGTGCATATACATTTAGTTTTCCATACCCCCATATGTTATTGGGATAAACATACACAGGGTTCCGGGTTGCCCCCCGGATAATCAGGTTGTTCACATCGTTCCCTGTAAGCGAAGAATAATTTCCCCGGACAATTGCCCATTCAAAAACAATGGCGATGGCACCTGCCGCATGTGCAGCTGCAGCTCCAGTTCCTGTTACCGTAGTATAGCGGCCGCCCGGGGCTGCGCAGGGCAGCTGATAGCCCGGAGCCGCTATATCCGGCTTAACACCGGCAAGTCTGGTATACCCCCGGCTGGACTCTATCAGAATGCTCCCCGTATTCTGATCATAAGCAGATACAGTTAGTGCACTCCTGGCATCACCAGGAGAAGTGATCGTGGTATCCGGAGAAGAAAGCAGGAAAAAGGTTTCATTCGAAATAAAATCACCGCTTGGCAGCCAGCAGTGGAAGGAAAAGGGAGCTTCATCAATATTGGAGACCCGTATCCGCCAGATGCCTTCAGCTGCATTCACAAAACGAACTAATATAAGCTGACTCCCGTTCTCCTGCTCAATGAGTATGTTATTCACCCACATCTGTGTTGGACTGAATACAAACTGATGATAGATGCATCCTCCTATGGATGGGTAAATGGCAGCTGTCATTTCCCCTGAAGGTGCAATAATCTGCATAGAAAGTCTTGCCTGAATATCAGGCCATATCTCAAAAGAAAAAAGAGGATCTAACGGAGATACTTTCAATTCAAATTCCATGGTATATGGAGCAGCACGCACATTTCCATAGTAATGCCTGTTATTATTCCCTTCATTGCCTGCCGCAACTGCAAAATCTACCTGGGAAAGCTGTGAAAGGAAATCAACAATGCTGCTCGTCGCTCCCACCCCCGTATGTGCCACTAGACTTGCCCCTAGGCCAATACAAACAACAACCGGCATGCCCAGTCTCTGTGCGGCTGCATATATATAACGTATGCCAAGCAGAATATCCGTTTCCTGATAACTTATTGCGTCCTCCGGTACGCAGAAAATTCTCTGCAGATTCTGTTTTGCTTCTTTTAACTTTACCACCATTAGCTGCGCTCTCGGAACTACACCTCTAAATGAGTTGTCGGCGCTGGGGCTTCCTGCCGCAACACTGGCCAGGGCTGTCCCGTGCCCATTTTCATCAATCATAGGCACTATAGAGAGTGGATTCTCTGATGCTAAGGCAGTATTAAGCATCTCGTTGGTATATTCCGTACCATAATTAAACCCGTCTGGTATATTCTCTGTTTGAATTGTCTGATCCCAAATAGAAACAATACGGGAGGTATTGTTTTCATTTCTAAATGCCGGATGAGTATAATCAATCCCCGTGTCAATGATTCCTACAAGAACCCCGGTACCCAGCAGGGCAAGAGTAGGGTTAGACTGTATCTGTGAGATGTTTGAACTGTCAAGACTCAATTGAGATGCCAGGGTTAATAATGTAGGAAATCTTTGGTAGGGGTATAAACCAAGATCGCACATATTAAAATTGCTCATTTGTACATGGAGTATAGAATGCCTGTCATTAATCGGAGTAACATTTACCAGGTCACTTTCCTGCAGGATCGTGTTGTTAACCAAAAAGTCATAATAGTTTTCATCTAAAATTTTTTCCATCTCTCACCCATAACCGATACTGACACCTTGACATATTACTATCTGTCCTGCTTCATTTTGTTTAAAATCACTGCGGCAGCATCCCAGTCTATAATTAAATATTTATAGATAATTATGTTCTAAGGAGGATAAGTATACCTGGTAAGCATATTCCTCCCTATTAAATAAAAGTCAGCAGCTCAAAAAGTGCATATACATTCATTCTTCCATATCCCCATATATTATTGGGATAAACATATACCGGGTTTCTGGTTGCTCCCCGGATTATCAGGCCATTGATGTCTATCCCTGTAAGGGATGGATAATTTCCTCTGACAATCGCCCATTCAAAAACCATGGCGGCTGCACCTGCTGCATGGGCTGCTGCGGCGCCCGTCCCCGTTATAGTAACATAACGGCCGCCAGGAGCAGCGCAGGGCAGCTGATAGCCAGGAGCAGCAATATCAGGTTTAACAATGCCAAGTCTTGTATATCCCCTGCCAGATTCTATCAGGATACTCCCATTATTCTGGTTGTAAGCGGTTGTGGTTAACACATGCTCTGCATTGCCTGGAGATGTAACAGTCGTATCAGGAGAAGAAAGTAAAAAAAATGTCTCATTTGAAATAAACTCACCATTGGGGAGCCAGCTGTGAAAAGAAAAGGCAGCTTCATCAATATTGCTGACACGTATACGCCAGATACCCTCTGCCGCATTCACTAAACGGACCAGTATAACCTGACTTCCACTTTCTTCCTCTATAAGTATATTATTTAACCACATCTGCGTCTGACTGAAAACAAATTGATGATAAACACAAGAACTGATGGACGGATAAATGACTGGAGTTATCTCCCCTGTGGGTGCAATCACCTGTATAGTCAGCCTTGCCAGAATATCAGGCCATATCTCAAAAGCAAAGAGAGGATCTCTAGGAGATACTTTCAGCTCAAATTCATGCGTATATGGGGAAGAAATCACATTTCCATAGTAATGTCTGTTGTTATTCCCTTCATTTCCGGCACAAACAGCAACATTCACTTGTGAAACCTGTGAAATAAAATCCAAATAACTGCTTGTTGCCTCACCCCCTTCATGTGACACCAGACTAGCTCCCAGCCCGAGGCAGATTATAAGTGGCATATTCAGCCTTCTTGCAGTAGTATATGCATAAACTACGCCCAACAAAACATCCGTTTCCTGATAACACACTACCCCTTCCGGAACACAGAAGACTCTGCGCAAATTCTGTTTCGCCTGCTTTAGTTTTACTACCAACAGCTGAGATTTAGGAACTACACCCGTAAATGAATTGTCAGGCGACGGACTGCCTGCCGCAACGCTAGCCAGTGCCGTCCCATGTCCAATTTCGTCAACCGATGGGACTATGGAAAGCGGGTTTACGCTTCTTATAGCTAGATTAATCTCTTGATTATCATATTCCGTACCATAAGTAAACCCTTCGGGCACCGTTCCATCCTGAATTGTCTGATCCCAAATAGAGACAATGCGGGAAGAATTGTCCTCATTTTTAAATGCGGGATGGGTATAATCAACTCCCGTATCAATAATTGCAATAAGAACTCCCGCCCCCAGTAAAGCAAGAGAAGGATTGGACTGTATCTGGGATATGTTAGAACTGTCAAGACTCAATTGTGATGCAAGCGTAAGTAATGACGGGAATCTATGATAAGGATGTAGCCCAAGGTCACACATATTAAAATCGTTCATTTGTACATGGAGTATAGAATGCCTGTCATTGACGGGAGTAATATTTCCTACTTCACCTGGACCTATTATCGTATTATTAATTAAGAAGTCGTAATAATTCTCATCCAAAATCTTTTCCATACTTCACCATGTGCAGGTACTGCTTCCTGGAATTTTGCTGTTCTTTTTGTTTTTAGCAAAGCCATTGCAGCAGTATCCCGGATCCCTATATAATATTTATAGATAATTATGTATTAAATAGGATAAGTATTCCTTTACAACAAAGCGACTGCTCTCGATTTTAAAATAAAAAGTGCTGCAAGCCCCATAAAATGGGCAAGTAGCACAAATGGTAAAATGCGGATGACAGCCACTAGCAATGTTATAAACAATAATAACCTAAGGCAAGAAGTGATGTTTTAGCTGTTTCTGCGTTTATATATTATAGAAGCAATGCGATACAATATAAAAATATCTGCCCCTTTTCTGCTCCTCAGGATGATACAATATTTCACCCCGGAACCATTGCGGATCCGGGCCTTTTTTCTAAAATTTTTTAAGATAAGATCTGTTAATGACATCCTGCTGACGTTGGTACCACAGTGCTTTTGTAGTATATAGCTTCTCCGGAATCTCTCTGCCAGTGCATTCCCTGTATGTCTGTTGTAAAGCTTTCTTTTCATCTGGGTGATTTAATTCTCTAACACCGATTCCATCGAAAAAGTACACCTTGTCTTTGCTCTTATCTGTAATTCCTTCTGCTATCAGCCTCGCAATACCCGCTGCTGCCCCCAGCTTACCATACAGTGCTGCGTCTCCTGCATTGTCGCAAAACAAAGTTTCCACAATCATTGCGGGCATAGCTGAAGCATTCAAATAGTGAAGACCAGCGCTAAATTTTGTACCGTGCCCAGCTCCGTCGGAAGCGTTCATGTGGATTGTCACATAGATATCGCAGTTATTTGAATTGGCTTTGTTTGTGCCCTCTGATAGCTCTGCATTGACGCTGTTAGCATTGGAGTTGCAGTTAACCACAACATGCCCTGCTGCCTGTAACATAGGTGCCAGAGCGTTGTATATTTTCCGCACTTCGTCTTGCTCGTCCAATATTCCTATTGCTCCTTTGCAATTAGGCGAGTGCCCACCTCTTAATCCTATTTTCATTTCACATCTCCTTCCTCCGTAAAAAGAGGATGCTATTTTGCATCCTCCACATCCTTTTTACCATCTTTATTTAATAAGTTCCGTAACATTTCATACAACCCTGTACTCGCCAGACCACTTATCATGCCACCCATAATGACCTCCGCATTGATTCCAGGGTAATTCATTAAAATTGCAATCACGGTTCCCAGTATCAATGCAGACAATGGTATGTACCGATTAGGCAACTTTGGTATTGCTGTCTTAATCACGTACCCCACCATAAGGCAAATCCCCAGAATCAGTGGGTTAATATAGTTTGTTAAAAATGCTAAATCCATAAGCTATTTCTCCTTTCCTTCTAAATCCTGAATCCTATGATTCACTACTATGATTTGCTCTTCAATTACCGGCATCCGGCGGGCAAAGTTGTTATGCATTCTTACTTCTCCCTCCAATTGCTCCAGACGGTAACTTGTAAGTTTAGAACTTACTCCTATTCCAGCGAATGTTCCCAGGGCGCTCCCGGCCAACGAAATTAAAGCGACTATAATTTGTGGCTCCATAATGCCTCCTTTTCCATATTTATTTTAAATCCATAAAAATAAGACCTTTACGGTCTGCCTCTGATATCCATATTTTTAATGTATTCCTTTCTTTCATTTAGTTCTTTCAAATGTGCTGCACTTGGCTTATACTAATATAAATAGAAATATCCAATACTGAGGAGAAAAGACAATGCAACAAAAAACCAAAAGATTAGTTTATATTGATGTAGCGAAAGGGATTGGTATCATACTGGTTGTGCTAATACACATCATCTTTTCATCAGACAGCTTCAATGATCTGTCATACATAAGAAATTATATTTATGCTTTTCACATGCCCCTGTTCTTTATTATCAGCGGTTACTGTCTATTCCAAAAATACCATGACTCTCAGCAGATTATAGATGTCAAGCATGCACTCTACCGTTTGTGCAAAAAGTTTTTACCGTGCTATTTTTTATGGAGCATGATTTACATATTTCTGCTAAAAGCAACGAATCAGCCTGTTGATATTATGGAACGAATACGTGTGGTTATAACAACAAAAGGGATTGCCCCATTGTGGTTTATCATAACACTGTTCTTGTGTGAGTTTTTCTTTATTGCCGCACACAAACACCTCATGAAGAGGAGGTCGTTTTATTAATGTTTTTTTGTAATTTTAGTGTTATTAGCACTCCTTTCCGGAAGCAAATACGAATCAATTATAGCTGCCTTAAATAATAAATCCATTCTGGGAATTTCAGTTCCAATCATAATATTGGTATTATTTAGATTCATTACTTGTTTGACAATGCTATATGCAGGATATCTATTAGGGGATATTTTCGAAAAAATTAGCATAAATAAATTAGCTGCTTTTATAGGCTCTCTGATATCTATAGGCTTAATGTGCTACGCAGTAGCAAAGACTCAGAATTATGTAAACCTGCATTTGTTCCAGATGGAAAACCCCGGCATTTTTATGGTAACATCTATACTGGGGTCTTTGGGGATAATCCTGTTATCTTATGCTGTCCAGATACATGCTCACTGGCTGGCATTTATTGGGCGTTATTCCCTTGGAATCATGATTATACATTACATGCCACTTAGAATAATGGAATATGCCGGGAAGCTTTCTTTCATGGCTACTTCCAGCTCATATCTTGCTGTATTTTTGACACTGCTTATTACATTAGGATGTTGTGGAGGCATTATTTTTGTAATTAATAAGAAGTTCTTTTTAACAGTATCCTAGAGTACTGCCATCCAATCAATAAGCGTAGAATAACCTGCTGTCCCTGCATTAGTTACCCTTACTGTCGCTCCTGTTTTGCTTTCGTTAAAATGTGCTAATCCTAAATATTTCGTGTTCTGGCTTCCCGCACTAAAAGTAAGAAAAATATACGGTGTAGTGGCAAAGCCACTAAATGTTATTTTAGTATCCACGTAGCCGCCTGCTGGCTCAATGTCTTCATGGCCTGCTGCGGATTCTCTGCAGCTGCAGCCAGACCACCGAAACCTTTCACCAGGCTAGTGGTGTTTTTAGTTCCTACTGCGTCCAGCTGTGCGAAAGTGCTGGCCATGTCAGACGAACTGTAGACGGTCTGGGTTGCAAAATCACTCCATTCCTTTTTAACAGATTTTATATCAGACTCCGCATATCCGTTCATCCGCATGTTACCCTCAAATGTTGTCCATGCCGCACCGGCACTGCTCATGTCCCCGATCAACCCCGACAATCCGCCGCTGAGAGCGGAAAAAGCATTCTGTCCGGCACCCATCATGATCCCGAAACCAAGACCGCTTGTGAGGGTGCTTTTTGGTTGTTGGTATATCCCATTGCACTTTTCATTATGCTGAAAACCCTGATCCACTGCGGATAGTATAGCCTTTACAGAATAATCTCCCATTTTATGCACCTCCTTTCAAATTCTAAATGTACCATGCACCGCCAGATTGGTGGCGATACAGTTCTATCTTGTATTACTCTGATAGTGGAATCACTAACCCTCATGGCTATTTTGTACCCAAAAGCCTCTTTTAGCTGCATTGTCTGTGTGAAAAGTGAGCCTCCTGCTTGAGATATATCTTTCCGTTTATCCTCAGCATCCCAAAGATTAAGGTCTACCGCTGTTCTTGCAAAGGCTCCGTTTTTCGTCCCCATGAAACTGGACAAGAAGTCCTCAAAATCCGCAAAGGGATAGCCGACATCCGTCATGGGACGGCTCTCATAGACTGCACCGCTAACCAGAGGCGATACAATCTGCCATAACTTATCATGTATGGCCTGTTCTGCTGTCTTATCCATACCCACCTCCTACTTCACAAGCTTTTTCATGTTTGTTTGAAAATCCTTTTCAGCTTTTTCAAGTGCAGGCCGCATATATGGCTGCGCTTTCATGTAGCGAGTGCCATATTCCACATATGCGGCATACTCAGCTGTCGCTTCCACCTTGGCAGTCAAGCCTCCGTCTGTTAGTTCTGGACCGGTTATGCTTCGTTTAAGTGTCCCGGTGTCGACAGGGACTATTCTTTCTACTTCCTTTTGCAGTGTTGTCCCGCTTCTCTTTACCGCCTGCTTCACAGCTCCGAGTGAAATGTTCTCCTTGAGCTGCTTCTCCAACTTCTCAATCCCAACCACTTTAATATCAGCCATTTTGCATCACCACCAAACTCTGCATATCACTAGGAAGCCTCTCTGTGTCCGCATGATAGGTTTTCCCATCTATCTCGATAAAGTCATATGCCCCCTTATAGGCACGCTGCAAACGGACAACAAGCCTGTTGGCTTTCACATCGCCGAACACAGCCTGCTGTCGTTCTGCACCCATATGAGTTACGTTGGCATATTTCTTTGTGCGGATTGGTTCACCGCATATCCACTCCCCCGCTACCGGATCATAATGTTTATCGGTTTCTTTTACAAAAGATATTGGCACGTCATATCTCAAATAAACCTCACCCTGCCTCTCTTATTATTCTCCTGTGTGCTAATCCATGCCTGAATAGACGCCAGGTACGGGGCAATATCGTCCCCGTATGTGATACTCTCTCCCTCCTGGCTGTAGCTGGACATGCCCTCATTGCCAATCCGGTTGAACCGCACGATAGCAAGCTCGGTCACAATGTATTGCAATGGATCCGGAACAGATCCTATCCCTTCCGGAAGATAGGCAAGTATCTGCTTTTCAGCGTTGGAGATGATTAGATTGAGCTTTTTATCCATGTCTGAGTCTTCAATTCCCAACATCAGTTTTACATCCTCAAGTGTTGCCATTTAATCACCGCCTTGCTGGCTCAAAAACTCACCGATTATATCATCTTTCTTCGCCTTCGTTATGCCGTAGCCAAGACGACCAGCAAGAGCCTTAATATCCGCTATAGTCATGGACTCTAGATTTTCTGCTGTATAGCTAGGCTGGGTTGGCAGGCTACGGCCCGTTATTCCCCCGAGCCACCGCCGGCTGCTATTTTAAAACATTTGGTTTCATCCACCAGAGCAACAACATAGTGCTGGTCAGCGTTGAACTTAGTGAGTTTATGGTCAATATCACGCTCTTTCTCAGCCGTCACAGAGCGCTTCAGGAATGTCTTTAAAGCACCTGTCTTTACTGCCAGTCCAGGACCATCCGTGATTTTTTTAGAGCGGGCAGCCTCCCACCACAGTACTTCGCCAAAAGCACCACTAATCAGAATATTGTCTCCCAATTCACTAGCTCTTGTCCAGTTCTCGGCAGCCGCCTTACGCAGTTTAGCCGCGTCTTTGTAGGACAGGAACAATACGCCCACAGAACCGGAATCCTCATCCTCAATAGCGTCCGGAGCATCCTCGAAAGTTGCCATCTGCCCCATGACTTCCGGATCAACCATCTGTGCAAGTGTAGTCAATTCGTCTGCAAATAAATGCAGTGTTTTAAATACTTTATATTTCATATCTTCTATTCCTCCATTGCTTTTTTGTACCCTTCCGGGTTCTTAGTTTTGTATGCCAGTACATCCTTATAGGACATTTTGGCAAGTTCCTCACGGGTCAGCTGCTTTCCTTCCTTGGTAGCAACCTTAGGAGTTTTCCCCTTACTCCGCTCCTTTTCGGTAGACTTAACAATCCCATTTTTTACCTCAATGAATTTCTCAATCTTTTCATTAGTGCTCTCAGCATCATCGCCAACAACAAAATCAAGGATTTCATCTGTCACATCAATGTCAGCAGCCTTTAAGGCCTTGGATGCAACTTTAGACAATTCCATCCGGGCCACCTTACGCTTTAGTTCTTCCAGCTCGGAATCGGATTTATGCTTTCTCTGTTCCTCTGTCATGTTTTCCAGCTTTTCAGCCTCGGATTGACTTGGCTTCTTTTCCTTTAAGGCTTTCTGAACTTCTCTGGCAACAATGGCCCCCAGCTCCTTCTTTGTGTAGAGCCTGCCATCGCCCTTTCCTTTCTTGTCTGCCTTTTCGTTCTCTTCCTCTTCGTCCTCACCGTCCTCAGGGTCATCGTCCGGATCCTCTTCTTCGTCCTCAGTCTCGCCCTCAGCAAATAGCTGTAAGGACGCTTTCTCAAAGATTCTTGATTCCCCATAGTGATTATTCATATACTTCATTTTCCTTTACCTCCATCTGATTTTTAATGGTCTATCGTACAATGCCCGCCGGCCCAATCCATTTATTTAATGTCTAACGGAAAAAAGACAAAGTTTATACAATCCGGACGTAATCCGAATAGGCATCCACAATACCGCAGATACCAATAAAAAAAGAATCTACCAGAGTTCGCGACTTCTCCGATAAATCCTTGATTTTTAAAATAAATACTCCTGGGGCAATCGTATAATCTGGGGTATCATCCGTCAGATTATCTATGGAAGCCGCCAAGGCCTGTACGTGGGTTGTTACCGCAGAACACACAATGTCCTGCCCCGGTGGAGCATACCCTGCATGCCCGATTACTGATATGCTGTCCTTTTGGACACTTACTTCAATCAATTTATCATTCCTCCTCTCACTTCAACTGCCTCATATGTTTTACGAAAAGTATCCGGCTTGCATGGATACAGCTCCCCGTTCACACCACGAATAATGTAATCACCAATCTTTGCATGCATCTTACCCTCCAGCGTGTCAATCGTGCAGCCATAGACATGCGCATGTCCGTCTTTTAAAGCACGATCCAATATTGCTTTCTCATTCTGTAACGCCTGGGCAAACCAATCAGGGGCGTTAATTTCAGAATCGGCTCCTTTAAAACAGAACGCTTCCACCACTACAGGCTTTTTCCGGAATTTCATTGTCTTCACCATCCTTTCTCTTAAAATTGGGTACAAAAATAGCACCGGTCATTATTGACTGATGCTATCTAATACCACATTACCAATTTTTCATCTGGCATAGAATCCTCTTTCGCCAAATCTTTTAACGCCTTCACCGCATGACTGAAATGCCACGGAAAGTCTTTATCATAATCAGATAGTTCTTTTTCGACTACTTCTCCAGTGTCAATATCAATCTTAATCATACCAATCTTCCCAGAATCTTCGGGTTCGTAGGAAGCCGAAATTATACCGCTATTCTTTTTTATATTTCTTAATCTTAGCATAAAATTTCTTTGCCTCCTCTCCGTAATCATATATACGTGCTGTTGCTCGATGCGCCTCATCCTGCGTCATTCCTTGTTGCATCAATTCCTTTTCCATGACTTCGTGTTTTATCAGCACTAAGTCATGCTGTTCCATTTTTCCGTCTATAAGACGTTGCCATGATTCTGCAATCATATAATCCGGGTCAAACTGCTTAACGCCATTATCTCCTAAGTCATGTTCATCAATAAATAGATAATTCTTAATTGCTTGAATCTCTTCTTCCGAATATTCTGTATTCTTCGCAATTTTTGAAACGTCAGTTGTCATGCTGCGTATAAGTCCATAATATTTTTCCGCATGTTTGCTGGCGGCTCCTCCAAATGGATTTCTTGCACCGCTTACTGCTCCTGATGTTATTGTATCACCTTTGCCGGATTTTACAACACTTTTTGCTTTAATCTTCTCCCATTCTTCCGTAGTTCCGCCCTTGCCCAAAAAATCCAGCCACTTGTCGAATTCTTCCTTGTCCATGTGTGCTGCAGTACTACAGCGGCAATGTGGATGGATGGGAGATGCATTCTCCCCTGGCAGCATCTTTTTAACATCGAATACTTTCCCGTCCAGCGCCCGGCATATGGGGCAAGCGGTAGGTTCAGCAATGAATTCGTACTGATCATAGCCGTTTCTCTCATAGGACTGCTTCTGGGCTTCTGTCTGCACCCTGGCAAGCTCTGTCTGCATAAGTCTCTCCGCATTATTTCGGCTCACTCCAAACACTTTAGAGATATGCCTTGCCAGCTCCCTGGGATTTCTCCCTTGTATCAGACCAATCTTTAGTTGACTGGACAATTCTGCTTTCAACATATCCTGGTACATCCATATCCGGTCAGAGAACTTTGCATTCTGGTAAGAAGCGTTCACGATGGAATGTGCTGCCTTTTCGTTGTTCAGAACCGACTTGCCAAGGATTCCGGCTTGGCGCTTGAACTCTGCCAATGCCCGATCTGTCAGCGTGGTGTCAAAATACTTCTGCAATTCGTCAAAACCATCCACCAGCTCAAGACCAATGTTCGCTTTTAAGAGTTCCAATCGGTTAATCTTCATGGTGGCGTTGTACAACCGCATCTCTTCATTGGCTTCTTTCGTGAAGGTTTTATCCTTTACATACCGCTTAGCCTTTCGCCCGTAAGCATCGATATCAAGCTGACTAACACGCTTTTTTGCCTCACTTAAGGATATCCCCTCTTTAGTAGCATAACGGGCATAAAAGCCATTGATCTCTTTCTGGATATTATCCAGCATGTAATCATAGGTCTCTTTGATTTTTTTATTGTACACCAGCTCGTCTTTGATATTTTTACGAAGCTGTGCCGCTTCCCGTTGGCTCCAATATGTTTTGCTGTCCATTGTTCAACCTCTCTATCAATCGCTGCCCTGTGGAATTTTCCTGTGCTGTCTGCTGTTCCTTTTCCATCTTCTTAATCTCGTCAGATGCATTCCCCACGACGCTTAAAACAGACAGCTGCGTTTCTTGGGATGTGATACCATCAAGAGCCTGTGCCGTCTGTGCTTCCTCCAGCAGATTCTTGGGGATGTTTCTGGTTGTCTTATAATCGATTTCTTTCCACGCATCCGGATCCGGAACATTTATGGGCAGAGAAGAAAATAATTTATATCTGGCAGACATGCTCTTAATCATTTTGCGGTCAGCGGTAAGCGCCAGATTGCTCATGGCCTGCAGCTTATAAGCCAACGCTGTGCCTGACGTCTGTCCAAAATTCTCATCGGAAATATTAGCTACCATGCTTGTCTGATAGATCAGCTTTTCCAGCCGGTTCAGTAGGTTCTCCTGTGAGCCATCTGCCGTAGGCTTTTGCAGGAATTGCACAACGATGTCTTTTGCATCATCAGTGCCATACAGATTGATGATCCGATTATCCCGGATCCTGTATATTCCGTCATCGTCAAGTTCTGCTCCCAGAATCGCAAGATAGGCCTCCGCAAAAGAGTCAACATCATTGGCTTTCTCGCCGATTGTCTTGTTATAGACCTCTGTCATACCGGCAACGCCTTCAAATAGGCTGATGCGTTCCTGGTTCAGTGCATACTCAATCATTGGCAGCCGGCCATAAGGTTTTATTATGCCCTCATTCATCGTGCTTCCAGTGAACTCATAGAACTCATCCCGTGTCATGACCTCTCCGACTCTGATGTAAATCATTGTTTTATCCGTTCTTTTTTTCTGATTTTCAGTCAAATTAAAAAAGGTACAGAATAAATTAATCTGGCGAATCATACATCCTTGAGTTTCCGCAAAATGTAATTTCAAAAGAGATAACTTCTTCTAAAGTACCAATCTGTCCTATTTTTGAAAAAAATGAAAAGACAGTATTGTGAATAGAGGTACTGAAATAAGCCCCGCCGGAACCGGACTTTAGGAGAATTATTCTTTTATGCCCAATGGGGCAGACCCTCTATCTAAGCGACCAGCTTAAAGCAAAGTTGACGGTATGCCGGACGTTTTGTCCGAAACCAGAGTCTGACGCCCTCTTTCGCATACGACAGTATGCCTGAGATGCCTTTTGCCAATCGGTAATAGCAGAAGAAAACTTTTTCCTTGATGGGATCTGCCGTTTTTATGATTGAAACCTTGAGTGCATTTGTCTCTTCTTCCATTGAGATCAAGGCCAGAAACGCCATGCATAAGGTGATATAAAAGTTAAGTGCATTGATTGCACAAAGCTTCCGTACGCGAAAGTTTTCAAACTGGAACATCTGTTTTTTACAACGGAAATATTCTTCAATTTTCCATCTGGAAAAGTATGTTCGTGCTACACGGATAACATCTTCTTTTGATTCAATTTTTTTATTGGTGGCAAGCATCATTGGATGTTCGGTGATGCCATAAACCAGCACAAGATAAATATCTTTTCTTGATGCAGTAATCTGTACCTTCACATGGGAGAGGT
>NZ_FBWL01000134.1 GCF_001517425.1 Clostridium sp. C105KSO13
ATAGTAATGCATCCAACTAACCATCCTTTCTTCACCTCCGAATGACAGTATATCATTCGTTGATGTTGTATAATAGTTGCTGGATTTTATTTGCCTAAATCTGCTGGTTATAGTATACCACTTACACGTGCCTTCAAAAACTTCTTCCACAGGTTAGGAGGTGCTCGCATGGCACGCAATCAACGTCAGTATGACACAGACTACAAAATTCAATCAGTTAAATTATCCAAAGAAATTGGCCTAACAAAAGCTGCTAAGGAGCTTGGTATTTCAACAAGCACTCTTAATGGTTGGGTCAAAGCTTACAAGGAAGGAAAACTAGATCTGGGGTTGGGTTTTCAAACTCCAGACAGTGCAATGTCATTAACAGAAGAATTAATTTCCCTTAGGAAGCAGTTAAAAGAACAAAACAAAGAAATCAAAAGGCTCAAGGAAGAAAATGAATTTCTTGAAGAAGCCAGCGCTTTTTTCGCAGCGAGCCGTCGGAAGTCAGCAAAAACAAACGATTAAAGTTTATTGCAATAAAGACCCAAGACGGCAAGATTAAGGGGAAACTATCATTTTATTGTAGAATGCTGGACTTAACTAGGCAAGCTTTTTATGATTACCTTCACAGGAAGGATATCCCATGGAAATATCAAGGTATAGCAGACGAAATGTTTGCAATACTTGATGAGGATATCTATAACGACACGTATGGAAGATATCGTATGTATGAGGCGTTAAAGCTCAAGCATGATAATGATGCCAATTTCAAAGTTCCAAGTGAAAGAACAATTTATAGAATAATGGAAGCCCTTAATCCTAGCCACAGACCTAAGCATAACCCTAATGGCATTACAAAAGCTGATAAAGAAGCCAGCAAATCTGATGATCTGATCAAGCCTAGCTTTAAGTCTGTTGAGCCACTAACGAAATGTGTTACAGACATATCTGAGATTAAAGCCAGTGATGGCAAGCTGTATGTATCAGCAATATTTGATTGCTTTGATTCCGTTGTTATAGGACTTGCAATGGATACAAACATGAAAGCTTCATTAGTTGAAAAAACACTCGATAATGCCAGATGTGAAAGTATGTGGGCCAGATTAAAAGAGGAACTCTTCTATAGCAGGAAGATTAAATCAACCACTTTCACGGTTGAAGAGCTAAAGGTAATAATCTGGAGATACTTTATAAGCTATTGGAACAACAGGAGGATATGCTCTGCAAACAATGGGCTTCCTCCTATGGTTAAACGGAAACACTATTATGCTTCATTAGCGAATGTAGCATAGCTACCGGAATGTACGAGTAAAAAGTGTAAAGTAATATTGACAATATCATTTCGTGACAGTTCCTTCCGGCTCCATATGTATGGTCTGATCTCCCATGAATACATCTAAAGTTCCTTCCATTACATAAAGAAGTTCTATGTCCTGGTGGAAATGTTCGCTCGACTCTTTTGTATCGTTGTATACCGCTAATCTCAGTTTTTCTTTGTACCGATTATTTTCCATATGACACCCCTCGTCATTTTATCTCTTTTTGTCATTCTTCTATTCTAGCAGAAATATAACGAAAAAGCATCCCATTTTTAAGACAAAAGGACGTGTACTTTGTCTTGTTTCGCTTTGCAAAACAGACCGCGTACACGCCCCTTTTGTTTCATTTTCTTTCATTTAGTTTCATTTTATTTCATGAATTGCAACATTTCCTCACTCCAGCTTTCTGCAGATGTCCCCTTTGCGAGTCCACAACCATGTCCTCCTGTCGGGTAGATGCAAAGTTGATGCTCCACGTGATGTTTGTCTAACGCTTCTCCCATCATTTTCGAATTGGCAACAGGCACTAACGAATCATCCTCACACGCCCATACAAAACACTTCGGATATGTCTCATCCACCAAATTTTCAACAGATAATTCTGTTCGAAGAGACTCATCTTTTCCTGTTAAGGCCACAAAACTATCTTTATGCTGTTCTTTCTCAAAACTGATGACTGGATAATTCAGACACACTTTATTCGGCTTTGCTGAAATGTTTTCAAATATTTCTTTCATTTCCGATCGTTCTTTTTCCAAATCATCTAATACAAATCCTTTTATTTTCTCAGGTTGTGCTGCAACCAATGCGCAAAGATGCGCACCAGCTGATGAGCCCATTATCATTAGATTACCAGCATCAACTCCATACATATCCGCATTCGCTCTGACATGCATGATAGCAAGTGCCAAATCTTTCTGCGGCTCCGGATAACGATTCGGGTTCACTCTATAATATAATGTAAATGCACGGTATCCTGCCTGCTCCATTCGCTCGGCCATCAAACTCCCCTCGCCCACCATCGATTTTGTCTCATATCCACCGCCTGGACAAATAATTACCGCAGGTTTTGTTTTTCTGCCCTTATTGTCTTCTTTTTTCGTAATCAGACATACCGATTCTTTTTTTCCAATCTTGCTGCTGTCCAAATTGTAATCATTTGACTGATACCATAATGGAATTAGCTGGTATGCTTTCTTTTCCAGAATATCCACAACTTGATTAGCCGCCATTAACAGTTCATCCACATTATATGGAAAGCCCCACGGCATGACCACTCTTTGCTCAACCTCTTCAAGCGGCGCATCTGCTAAATCCTCAGGAATATAATTTATTAAAAAGTCAAGATAATAAACAGGAAGATACTCTTCCATCTTTGGATACTTCATAATTTCACTAAATGTATTATTTCTTGTAAACATTTCCTCTACCCCTTTTTTTAATATTTGTAAAGTTCCACGAGACGGCATGATGGCATATCGCCAAAGCCAAGGCTCATCTTCTCATCTCCGTTCATAATGCGTCCAGCCTTCCACTCACCATTTACAAGTTAGCCTTCTTCCATTCTGAGGAAATCTACTTTCTTATTCTCACCTGTTTTTGGTCTGAATGTCAGATTACACATCGTTCCGATAATCAGGAATTTGTTATCGTCTAATTCGTAAATGATACCTGCTCCCAAAGGTTTTTCCGGCATCTTTGGTGAATAACCAATAGCAAGGTCATATTCTTTGAATTGGAAATATGTTCCGTAATCTGTCTCAGATTTTCTCACATAACTTTGTAAATGTTCTGTTCCCCTATACTTAAGATATAATGGCTGCATCTGCTTTATCAAGTCATATGTTTTTGCAAGATAGTCTTTGCTTCCGGCAATCTCAAAAGCACTTGGATCAATATTTAACGCAATCATCACTTCCATCGGTGGTCGATCGACTTCATCAGGGGATAATGCCAACTCCTCAATCCCAAACGGTGAATAGCAAATCGCATTATGTTTTCCAAATGCGTACAAGCAATACGATGCTGTAACTGAATCCTTTCTTACCTCTGGAATTACAAGTGGATTTCCTTCATAACTGTATTCATCCAATATACTTGGTACATATGGGACATAGATGTCCGGTGCAAGTGTGAAGAGCGATGGTGCAGTCAGTTTCCAGATTTTATGTACTTCTTTAACTGGTCCTCCTACCGGGTATGATCCCACATACCAAGGATACTGTTTGAGCCACGCATTTGCATCTTTTTCAATTGCTGCTTCACAAAGTGGTGAGATTGTATTGATTGATTCTCCATTTACTTTTTTCGCACGGAAGTATGTAACGTGTACTTTGTCTTATTTATTTGATATTCCTCTCCACAATGCCTTTAGATATTCCACACAGTCTGGATATTTGACGAATAGATAAACCTGCCTTTTTCAACTTCTTTATGTAAGATAGTCTTTCCATTTTATCTAAAGATTGAAAACTTGTAATGTCGGAACAATTTGAAGATTCATAAATAATCTGTTTTGCTTCATTGTCAGTCAAACGGCAATGATTGGATATATCCATAAATTCATCTTCTGTAACCTCATTTAAAAAATCCAACAAGTCCTCATAATTTCCCATGACAGCAATGCCTTTCTGAATATCTGTCAAGCTGTCATCCTTCTCCTTATACGCCCGATAACTACTCCATGGGTATTCTTCTAAGGAATCGCATAGTCCCGCTTTTATTGGATTGTTATGAATATATCGCATCACTCTAAGAAAATGAGCATCATCTTCAATCACTTCACTTCGAAATCGATCCTGAAATAGATGTCCCGTCCGCTGATACTTTTTATTATACCATTGTGCAAATCGCACCTCGATTTTTCTTAGTATTTCTGACAAAGAGACATCACCAACTTCTATAAGTATATGTACATGATTTCCCATAATACAATATGCATGTAACCTGAAATCATACTCCTCCTTACAATCCCCCATAATATAACAGAACTTTTTATAATCCGAATCATCTTCAAAAATCTGTTGTTTATTGATTTCTCTTAACATAACATGATATTTCCCACTTGCACTTTGTTTTCTGGCTGTTCTTGGCATAGAATTCTCCTTTGAAATGAATTTAGATTTAATAGAAAAAATAGAATATTAGATAATATAGTAAAGAGTATAAGACTATTCTTTCTATATGACAAGTAAAAAAGCTAGAAAATCTATAATTCATGATTTTCTAGCTTCATACAATTCTTTCATTTCAATCAAAGACTATACTTCTTGATTTTTTCTGCTTTTCATAAGACAAAATACACGTCCCTTTGTCTTATTTTCTTAATTTGCGATATACCATCGACAATACAAGTCCTGCAACAGCCAATCCGATTGCTACAAGAAATGCGCTCTGGTATGCGCCTGTTGATGCGTACAATTTTCCCATGATAGTCGGGCCGACATAACCTGCAAGTGCAAAACCGATGAACATAATTCCATAGTTTACGCTATTGTTCTTTGCGCCAAACTGATCTGCTGTGAACCCAGGGTACACTCCCATGAATGCACCAAAGCAAAGACCAACAATTGACACTCCGATATAGAATTTTGCTACATCGCCTTCTCCTGAGAAGTATAATAACAATAATCCCGCAATAACAAGTCCTAACATAATTGTCAGCATATTGATACGTCCGATCAAATCAGATAAGTATCCGGCAATGACACGGCCTGCAGCGTTAAACAATGCTAAAATCGATACTGCTGCTGTAGCAGATGCTACCGTCATTCCGATCATATTCTGAGCAACCGATGATGCCTGGGAAATGGTCATCAGACCAAACACTGCTCCACAAGTCATCATAATAATCATGACATAAAAGATTGGATCTTTTAACATCTGGCTCCAGTTTTTCTGAACACCTTCCGTGCTTCCAGACTGTTGTACTGGTGGCTGATATCCTGTTGGAACGAATCCCTCTGGGCACTGACGAATAAAAAATGCGCCGCCACAGATGATTACGATAAATGTAACTCCAAGAATACGGAATGCATTCAATACTCCGGCTTTCTCAATCAGCATATTTGCAATTGGAGAAATTAAAACGGAACTGATTCCGTAAGAAGCTGTTGCAATTCCGCCAATAAGTCCTCTCTTATCCGGGAAGAACTTTACAGAATTGCTAATTGTACAGCCGTAGACAAGACCCATGGCAAGACCGCATCCCATGCCGTATCCAACAATCAGCATTCCTACACTGCCAGCAAAACCGGCAACAATCATCCCTGCTCCGAAAAGCAGACCACCTGCAAAAATAACCCATTTAGGTCCAAACTTATCATTGATAAATCCACCGGATATCAATGTGACCGGACCGATTGAATTTGCAACTGTAAATACAATTGCAAGGTTTCCCGCATTTAATGCAGTACCGCCCAAAATTCCACTTAAATATTCTGCCATCGGTGTTGCAAATACGCTCCATGCGTAAAGCGAGCCGATACACAGGTTGATAAGACAGCTGGCAACAAACACCGCCCATCTTTTTTTCGTTAATTCTTTTCTCGTCTCTTCAGACATATGTATCTCCTATCCTTTTGCCCCTGTTTATGAAAAAGACAAAGGGACGTGTACTTTGTCTTCTCCCTTTGCCTTTTCCTTCTGTCTTAGATAAGACAAAGTACACGTCCCTTTGTCTTATCTTTTTACAAATAATTTTACAAGGAATCTCTGGAGCATATCTACTCCGATTCCTACATATACGACTCCGGCAATCATGGCTACTCCGATTTGAATCGGAAGTGTTCCAATCTCTACCACTTTCATTGGTCCCATAATCGTAAGACCAATTGCCCAACCACAGAGCCATGATGGAACGAAAATAAATTTGTTGATCGTCTCTCCGATAATAACAGCCAGACCACCAAGTACGAATAATGTACAATAAAGTTCTACGTTCGGATTAAACTGCAGGGCTTCCATGACGTTTACTGCAAGAAATGCCCACAGGTCTCCAAGTAAGAATCCAATTGTAATCTTCAGTGCATCTGATCTTTTATTTCCATTCGCCACATAGAGGCCGGCGCAGATAAGTGCTACTGCGCCGGTGGATACTCCAATGTATGGACTGACAACTGCCCAGATTGGAGGCATAAATGCGATTCCAAATGCAAGGGTCAGCATATTGATTCTTTTTATCTTTTTATCTTCCACGTCAACTACTCCCACTCAAAACCATCCCAGTTCTTTTTGCCAGTATACTGTTTTGCTTCCTCTTCGCCATCCAGTACACGGATTGCGCCTGCTGCCATAGCTTCCATCTCAAACTCACCTGGGTAAGCTGTTACTGGCGCGATGAACGAGCATGTGTCTGTGATCTGTTTTACAAGATCTTCGTTGTAGACCATACCACCGCCAAGCAGGATACCATCTACTTCTCCATGAAGAACTGCTGCCATAGAACCAATGCATTTTTCAATCTGATAAATCATTGTGTTCCAGAGCATCTCTGCATATTTATCTCCATTTTTTGCACGGTTTGTAAGCTCTAATGCGTCAGAAATTCCAACGTGGCTTACGAATCCGCCTGTTCTTGTACAAAGCTTTTTCACATCAGCGATTTCAAGATTATTGTCTTTCATATAGCCAAGTAAGTCAGCTACGGCAACACTACCTGATCTGGTTGGTGCCATAGGGCCTTCTCCGCCTACGATATCATATCCGTCAACCATCTTACCTTTGCGATGAGCTGATACAGAAATACCACCACCGATATGGCATACAACATAGTTGCATTCTTCATATTTCTTATTCATCACATTTTTGCTATGACGAATCGCTGTTTCTTTTAAATTCAATGAGTGTAAATGTACATTACGGTTTACACCTTTAATACCTGTCATACGTGCAAGATCCTGTAACTCATTAACGTCCGGTGGGTTAACAACCATTGCTGGTTTGCCATACTGCTCTGCAAATTCATTTGCAAGCTGTGGTCCAAGAGATGCTGGATGAATAACACCATTTGCACAAGTTCTTGCATGATCAAGCATCAGATCTGTAACTTCATATGTACCACCTTCCATAGCAAGCAGTCCGCCGCCACGTCCAACATACACATCTACATCATCCAGTGTGATTCCAGCTTCATTTAAGAGGTTCATGATTGTATCACGACGGTATGGAAGCTGTTCTGGCATTGTTTTATATTTTTCCAGTTCTTTTGCATCATGAGATACATTTTCCGAGTAGAGACATTTGTCTCCCTCGAATAATGCAATCTTTGTTGATGTAGAACCAGGATTCACAGTAAATACTTTATATGTTTTCATCTGTTTCTCCTTTATTGTTCTTGCTTCCTGCTGCTCTTACTGCGCTGATTACGATGTTACCCTTGATTTCAGAAACCGGGGCCCCTCTAGAGCAGTCACAAACGACTTTGTTGAATCCCTGAAGCATTGGTCCATAGGCATCAGCCTTACCAAACTGCTGAATCAGTTTTACTCCAACATTTCCTACGTTAAGGTCTGGCCAGATAACAACATTGGCTTTTCCTGCAACTTTGCTTTCGCGGTTTACTTTCTTCGCTGCTACAGCTGGTGAAATAGCTGAATCAAACTGGAATTCTCCGTCGATAGCAAGGTCTGGGCGAAGTTCATTTGCAATCTTCACGCCTTCCACTACTTTGTCAATTAATTCTCCCTGTCCACTTCCAAGTGTTGAATAACTTACCATTGCACATCTTGGCTCCCAGTCAAGGAGTGAGCTTACTGTATTACATGCTGAGATTGCGATACTTGCAAGCTGTTCTGAAGTTGGGTTCGTACATACTGCACTGTCACCAACTGCAAGAAGTGTTCCTTCACTTCCTTCAAATCCTGGAATGTCACAAAGTCCAATGCTGGAAATTGTGCTGATTCCTTCTTTGAGTCCGATAATCATCTGTCCTGCAAGAAGAACATCACCTGTTGTGTTATCGATTCCTGCAAATGTAACATCTGCATCACCGATTGCTTCCATAACCATTGCAAAATACAGTGGATCCTGTGTTCTGCGGGCAAGTGGTTTCTGTTTCAGCACTGTGCCTGGAAGTTCTACATATGCATCGATGATTTTGTTCTTGTACTCTTCGTCCGCAATATCAACAAACTCGAATACTGATTCTTCGAATCCTCTTTCTGCGCATAAGCTTTTGATTTTTACTGTGTCACCTACCAGAATAGGAATGATATAACCTTCTTTTCCTGCTTCATAGGCAGCCTGCATCATCTTTTCGTTTTCAGCTTCTGGGAACGCAACTTTCTGAGGGTTTAATTTTGCTTTTGCATAAATTTCATCTAAAACACTCATATCTTGTCCCTTTCTTATGTTTATTTGTTACCATTGATAAATATAGCAATAATTATAAAAATAACCCAGCACACTTTTTTAGATATTGTGCAGTTTTATTCTTACATCTCTTCTTCTACTTTATTAACTAAGTCGCCGATTGTAGCGCATCCAGCTGCATCCTTAAGCTGAACCATAATATCTAATTCGTTCTCGATTTCAGATACAAGACCTACCATCTGTACAGATGTTCCACCGATTTCGTCTGCGAAACTTGTCTCAACTGTTAATGTGCTCTCATCTACTCCGTATGAAGTTGCTACTAATGCGATTACCTGTGATTCTAATTCTTTTCTATCCATTTTTGAATTCTCCTTTTGATTTTATATTATCATTTTGTTTTGTATATCTTTGTATTAGGTTATTTGTTTTTCTTTTGCTGTCTCTTATTCTTCGTCTAATGCAAATATAACTGTCTTATATCCATCTCTCTGGAAGATTTCAGCGTGTACTGGAACTGGGAGTTTGCCAGCTTCCATGATTTCTTTTCTTTTCTTCTTGTTGATGCCTTTTACTACACCGTTGAAGCAAGCGCCTTCTTCAAGTTCGATCTCGCCATAAGCGAATTTACCCATCTGTTTGTACTCTGGTTTTGATGAAAGTGCAGCTGGAAGTACGATTGATTTCATCACGCCTTTTCCACTCACTTCAACCCACTCTGTCTCGAGTGATCCACATGTGTTACATGCATATACTGGTGGGAATTCTACTGCTCCACATTTTGGGCATTTGCGACCGAGGAATTTACCTTCTTCTAAGCCGTCGTAAAACTTCTGTACTACTTTTTCCAATTTTATACTCATGATTTTCTCCTCCCAATTATTCCTTTGTTCTTAAGAGTACAGCTGCAACGTTCTGTGCACCGCCGTATCCTCTGAGCATTGCTGTCTTAGGTAATTTTTTAACCTGTCTCTCACCGCACTCGCCTCTCATCTGCATACAAGCTTCGTATACATCTGCAAGACCTGATGCTGCATGAGCATGTCCAAATGAAGTTCTTCCACCGTTTGTATTGATTGGTTTGTCTCCATCGTAAGCAGTACGTCCATCACAGATATATTTCCAACCTTCACCATATGGAAGGTATCCTGCGATCTCAGCGGAAATGAGGTGTGATGTGATAATAAAGTCATTTGCAAAGAAGATGTCTAACTCTTCAGGTTTTACGCCTGTTACTTCATATGCCTGGCGAACAGCTTCTTCTGTTGCACGAATCTCAAAGTGAGGTGTAGAAGCTTCACAAGCAGCGCTTCCGATACCTAATACTTCGATTGGTTTGTGAGCTAAGTCTTTTGCGATCTCTGGAATCATGTCTGTTGCACATACGATACAAGCAGCAGCTCCGTCACATTTACGCTCAACACCTTCCATACGAAGGAAATCGCCCATCTTAGGGTTGTAAGGTGATCTCATGTAATCCATTACATTGTCAAAACCTTTTTCTTTTGCGATGTCTGCAAACTCTGTTCTCTCGATTGCAAGAGGATTCTTTGCAGCGTTACAGCGATTGTTGATTGCCATCCAGTTCAGTGCATCATCCATATTCTCAGTAGAAATGCCGCGAGTACGAACATAATCTTCTGCCGCATCATCGTAAATAAGTTCGATTGGAGCCATCAGACTTCTTGAATATGTACGGTCATATAACCAAGATGTTGTTGCGAGGAACTTGTCCATTGTCATCTTATCTCTCTTGTAAGGATGCTTTGGAGTCTCAATGTTATCTGCTGGAGCTGGTGTACTGTCACCAAATTCAACACAACCTGTTAATACACAGTTGTATTTTCCTGAAGCAACTGCATTTACTGCCTGCTCAATTGCAAGGTAACCTGTACAGCAAGCCTCTGAATGATGAATAGATCCTTTTCCCTTCATACCGAACCAGTTTGCAATCTGTACGTTTGGTGTTAGGTAGTTTGATCCGTTAAGGGGGCTAGCCTGTCCGTGGAAATAGAAATCCACATCCTGTGGGTTAACGCCAGCATCCTCCATAGCTTTGAGTGCTGCATAACCAAACATCTCGCCTTCTGTCAGTCCATCTGTCTCCGGATTGTCCACTGTGTACATAAATGGAGTACATCCTACACCGATGATAGACACGCTTCTGTTGTACTTTCCTAAAGTAGTCTTGTTCATATTTTCCTTCCTTTCTTTGGATAAACTGAAGTTTATCTCTTTACGTTTGTATGATTATTATATATAATAAAAGTACTGAATTCATCGTATTTCAAGCTAATATTGTATTTATTTATAGGCTACTTTTTGTGCGAACGCACAATAAAACAAAAATTTTCCAATACTAACATTTTATGAAACTATTTTGGCAAAAATCCAAAGGAGAAGTTTATGGAATACCACATTTTATTAAATAGATTACGTAAAAACGGATGGCACCCTCAGATATTCGGCCAGCTCAACAGTAACAATGATCTGATCAATATCCGAATCTTAGTAAAGAAGCAAAAACGCTTTGAGCCTTCCACACTTTATCTTACATCAACCGAGTTAATGCCGTCCCCAAAGGCTGAAAGCATATTCACCTTATTTTGCTATGGCAAACCAATTGATTTTTCAATCTATCAGGAGAGTGCGTTTAATATCACCTACTTTGGTGAGGATGTGTCACCAGACGCATTATTTAACACTTCTCTCGAAAATCTGACAGAGCTCCATCAGGTAACTTCCGGCATGCACATTTTGCTAAATGCGCTTTTTTCTGGAAATGGACTCCAATACTTGGTGGATACCGCTTCTCATTTGTTTGAAAATCCAATCTATGTCGTTGACCTGCAAAACAAATATCTCGCTATCTCTTCAGGGATTGTGCCGGACAACAAGTTTTTCAGTGTGGAAAGTGCCTCTGGTTATATCAGCGAAGCTGGAATTCAGTCGATCCGTGCAAATAACTTAGATGAAAAAGTACGAATGAATAAAGGGGCATACTATTATGTCAATGAGCTGGTCAATAAAGGGATGTTAGTTGACGCAATTCATATTCAGGGAATTGAAGTTGGTCATGTCATGATGATGGAATACGAGCATCCTTTCCGAGAATTTGACTCCGACTTTTTTCACAGATTCTGCGAACTCGTTTCCATAGAAATGCAAAAAGATCCTGCTTATGCAAGCAACAAAGGGGTAATGTATTCTTATTTTCTTTCCGATTTGCTTAAAAATCCAGAAGAAAATATCGTTCAGGTTTCAGAAAGACTCACTAGTCTTGGATACGATTTAAAGGAATATTTGTATATTCTTGCAATCCCATCTACCAGCTACCATTTGTCAAATACCAGGCTCGATGTTATTACCAATCATCTGAGGACCATTTTGACCGGAAGTATTTACGCTGTCTATGAAGACTCTATCGTCTTCCTAATCAGCAAAAAACGTTATAGTGGATTAAGTGAGTACGAGCTGACCCGGCTGACTGATTTTTTAAGTGCCAATGATTTAAAAGCGGGATTCAGCAACTTCTTCGAATCATTAAAAGATGCACCTCGTTTTTATAAACAGGCTTTGAAGGCTGTGTCGCTCGGTACGAAACTCAATGATGCTTCGCCTCTCTGCTATTACAGCGACTACTACATGTATGAGATGCTCGAGCTCTACGAGAAAAGTGATACTGAGATTCGTTTCTTAATTCACCCGGGCTTGATGCAGCTTTACTACTATGATCAGGAAAAGAATTCAGACTTGGTGCGCACCTTGAAAGACTACCTGGAATTTCCTGGACAGCCAGCAAAGGTAGCCGCAAATCTGCACATCCATAAGAACACTTTGTTATATCGCATGGGAAAAATCAAAGAGATTACCGGATGCCAATTCAAATGTGGCGGAGATTATATGAATTTTAATTTTTCATTTAACATCATGGAATATTTGAAGATGATCTAAGTAAAACAAGACCAACAGACCACTAAAAAGGAGACTCTTTATGAATAAAATCACATATGAAAACGCAGACACCAAATTAGACAGTGGCTTTAATATTATATACTCTAAACGGCAGCGCTACCGTTTATATTGACAAGCATTATAAAGAGCCTATCACACTGCAGGATGCAGCGGATAAGCTCATGTTAAACAAGGAATATTTTTGTCGTTTCTTCAAACAGAACATTGGTATCTCTTTTATTACGTATGTCAATCAGGTGCGAATCCATCACATCTATCACGATCTCGTTCACACCGAAGATCCAACGATAGACATCATGGAACGACACTGGTTCTTTAATCAGAAATTGTTTTACAAAATGTTTAAAGAAATATATGACTGTACGCCAAGAGAACTCCGAATGCTCGCAAAGGATAATCCTTATATGTAAGGCAACGGGTCTGACCCTTTGTCTTATCTCTTACATGGGATTGGTTTTGTTGGGCATTTTGGCTTTGTTGCTCCTGCCCGAATAATTGCGTCCTCATCGCACGCATCGATACATGCACCACACTGGGTACATTCATCCTGCACAATGACGTGAACAAATTTCTTCTTACCGAGGATTGCATCTTCATCACACGTATCGATACATTCCATACAGCCAACGCATTTTGAAGCAATGACATGATATGTCATGAACTTACTGCAGACTCCTGCTCTACATCCACGTTTTCCAATATGGTCCTCAAAATCGGACTTGTACAATCTCAGTGCTAAAAGCACGGCATATGCCAGATCTTCATCTTTCTCGCACATTGACTGTGTCTTCATCAGTTCGCATAAATCCGTCATCAATTCAATATCACTTGGTTTTCCTTTTTTCTCTGTAATATCTTTTAAAATCATCTCAAGCTGTGTCACGCCTTCATATCCAAACACGCATTTCCCACACTCTTTACATTCATGCGAGGAAACCTCTTTTAGAAGGACGTCCACGATACATTCTGTTTCTTTTAAATTCTGTACTTTTTCTACAATACTCATCGTTTATCCCTCCTTCTAATATTCATTCCAAAGCTTTGGTTTGGAAATGTTCAGACGCAAATCACACTGCAGACATCTAGATGCCTCGCATTTTGCGCTGTCACATGTAAATGGCTGTTCTACTAAATCAAATCCTTGTGCACGCGTCTCAGGCTCTAACATCTCCGAATTTTCACGTTTCAAATCTCCGAATCCTTTGCACTGCCCAATATATGGATTAGCCACTTCTGGTTCTACAAGTTGTTCGGAAATGTCTCCATCTCCGCCCAGATACAGATCCATCTGAATCGCACATGTTCTTCCTGCTGCAATTGCCTTGATAACGGACTGTGTTCCAGTCACAACATCACCTGCTGCGTATACGCCCGGTACACTCGTCTCCATCTTTTCATTCGCTGCAATGTAAGGACCATGCGTCAATTCAAGTTCCATTTTCTCTGTTCCGCGTGGTCTCTGACCAACCGCGAAAATAACCGCATCTGCCGGAATGATTTCTTTTGTTTCTTCGACTAATTCAATAACCGCTTTACGATTCTCATCAAAATAGAATTTATCAACCTTCTGAACCTCTACGCCTTCTACTTTTCCACTTCCCGTAATACGTAAAAATGAATGTGCAGAATGTAAGATGATTCCTTCTTCTGAACCTTCTTCGATTTCATCATCAGTCGCTGTCATCAGCTGTCTGTTTTCCAGACATGCGATATGTACTTCTTTTGCGCCAAGTCTGACTGCTGTTCTTGCGCAGTCATAGGCTACATTTCCACCACCAAGGACAACTACTTTTTCACCAACCGGAAGCGGTGAGCCAAGTCTTGCCTGTTTTAAGAAGTCTGCATTCACGTACACTTCTGGAAGATTATTTCCTTCCAGCGGAAGTTTTGTGCCCTGATGTGTTCCGGTTGCAACTAAAACAGTATCGAATCCTTGTGCAAGTAATTCTTTTGGTTTATCTGCTTTTGTATTTGTCTTAAGTTCCACTCCTGCCTCCAGAATATCGCCGATTTCTTTATCCAGCGTCTCATCTGGGAGACGATAAGATGGAATTCCATATCTGCACTGACCACCGGCTTTTTCGTTTTCTTCAAAAACAGTTACGGCATGGCCTTTCTTTGCAAGGTAGTACGCTGCTGTAAGTCCGGCTGGTCCAGCTCCGATAACGGCAGCTTTCTTTCCAGTTGGTTCAGCCTTACGAACATATTTCTTCCATTCTTCATCATCATTGACTCCGGCTGTTCGTTTCAATTTGCAAATTGAAATTGGCTCGCCGAGTTCATTTCTCTTACACTCTGACTCACATGTATGAGGACATACCATGCCCAGTACTTCAGGAAATGGAACCGTCTCACGAATGACTGCTGTTGCTTTCCCAAACTCGCCTTCTTTGATATAACGAATGTACTTTGGAATATCAATATGTGCAGGGCAAGTTGCCTTACAAGGAACAATGTTCTCTGCGTAAGAACGGTCTTCCTTCATAATCTTAACCTGATCCATAATCGAACCGGTCGGACAGACTTCGATACAAGCTCCGCAGAAACGGCATCCTGCATCTTTCAAGGATTTCCCGTCCGGAATTCCAGCGCAGATTCCCTGCTCCGTCTTCACATAATCTAAAACCTTCACGCCTCTTAAATCCTGACAGGCACGAATACATCTTCCGCATCGCACACATCTGGTAAAGAGATGTGAAATCAATGGATTGCTATCGTCATTGGATACACTTCTGGATTTCTTTCTCCAGCGTTCAGGTCCAACGCCCATGTACTGATACATAGACTGTAATTCACATTTTCCATATTTCGGGCATCCGGTACAATCTGCCGGATGACTTGCAAGAATTAATTCCATCGCAGTTTTACGAACTCGTTCTGCTTTTGGTCCTGCAATTGTAATTACCATTCCATCTTCTGCCTTTGTCTCACAGGCAGGTGCTGCTTCCTCTAAACCGGCAATCTCTACTGAGCACAACCGACAGCCACCCTTGGCTTCAAGATCAGGATGGCTGCACAGATGTGGAATAAAGATGTCGGCTTCGAGAGCCGCTTCCAGAACAGAAGCGCCCTCTCTTACCTCAATTTTTCTTCCATCAATTGTTATCTTCATTTATTCCTCCGAATTATAATTTTTAGTCAAAATCGAATTCATCTGCTGTACTTGCTGCAGCATTTTCTCCGGCAATGCGTCCACTGTTCAGACAGAATCCCATTGTATTTCCTGAAAGGATGAATGGATAGCTGTCTCCAAAGATGTTACAAGCATCTGTTCCAACACAGTAAAGTCCTGGAATTACCTTGTCATCCTGAGTCATAGTTTCTGTCTTGTGGTTAATCTTAACTCCACCAAGTGAACCATAAGCGCCTACATTCTGACGGCAGCAGTAAAATGGTCCTTTTTCAATTGGCTGCATATAGCTTCTGTCTTTCTCGAAGACTTCATCAAATCCAGCTTCGCACATTGAATTATATTCTTCAATCTGCTCCATGAATCCATCTACATCGATTCCAGCTTTTTCAGCTAATTCTTCGAGTGTATCTGCCTGTGTTACCGGCTCATATCCATCTGCAACGTCTCTGTTCCACTGCTCATCGAAATGTTCGTACAGATCATGAGGATGTACATGGGAAACAATGTCTGGACCTTTTTTCTTATATTTTTTTAATAATTTGCTGTCGAAAATAGAGTACGCAACGCATCCTGGCTGTGCTGTGATTGCATTTCCTGTAAATGTTGTGTTTGCAATCTGATCTTCCGGCATGAATCTCTGTCCGAGTTTGTTTACCCAGAGACATGGCTGTCTAAATGCTCCGTCCAAGATAAAGTGATTCATGTTATCTGGCAGCTGATACATTAATTCCATGGTTGGCTGAACTTTTCCCGCACCACATTCCCAAGCCATCTTAATTCCGTTGCCCTTCATACCTGGCACAGCGAAGTTAAAGATTGTCTTGCCAAATTCATATCCGGTCTGTTCTTTGATCATCTGTGGGTTGTCACCAAATCCACCTGTTGCAATGATAACTGCATTTGCTCTTGCTTCGATTTCTTCGCCGTCTTTGTCTTTTGCAAGAACTCCAACTGCTGCGCCATCTTCCATGATAACTTTTGTAACCGGAGTCTCAAGTAAGATTTCTACACCGAGATCCATTGCACGCTCTGTCATCTTTTTGATCATAGCTGTTGCAGAACGTGGTCCTGGCCTTCCGCCGCCCTCTGGCTGAACAACATGCCATGTGAACTCACCGTCTGAATATGCTCTTGTATTCTCTGGTGCACCGAATGCTCTCTGTACGCCACAGAATTCAACACCCATGTCGCACAACCAGTCAATGGTATCTCCTGATTTGAAATAATAATCTCTTACCATTCTTGCATCTACACGGTAATGTGTGTAATACATATGCTTTCTGTATGCCTCTCCTGGTGTGAGTGCAATCATGTGCTCTCTCTGAATTCTTGATCCAACTCCAAGTGGTCCCATTCCCATGTTAGCTGCTCCACCTGTTGTGTTTCCTTTTTCAAATGTAATAACACTTGCTCCGTTCTCTGCTGCTGCAATACTTGCTGCAAGTCCAGATAATCCGGCTGCTACTACGATTACGTCTGCGTTTAACTGTTTCATTTTAAATTTCCTCCATTTCATATTATAATCTCTCGGAATCTCTAAGCCAGTAAATCCAAGGCTTTCAGATCCCTTTTTTATTAAAATCCCCCACTTTTTTGTCAAAAAACACTTGACAGTTTACTCGAAAAATGCGGCGCTTCGCGCCTAT
>NZ_FBWL01000135.1 GCF_001517425.1 Clostridium sp. C105KSO13
CATGCTCACATCCGCTGTTTTTTTTCAAGCAAAAGACTGCATACGATATCATGCCTTGTCTCGTGGGATCGGAGATTTTTATAAGAGACAGTAATTTTTTTTTTTTCAAGCAGAAGACGGCATACGAGATGTAGAGAGGTCTCGTGGGCTCGGAGATGTGTATAAGAGACAGCAGTACGGGACTATTATTGGTGTTCTGGTATACAAGATGATTAATGATCTTTTGGTATTTTTGGGAGCATCTTCTTACCTGTCTCTTATACACATCTGACGCTGCCGACGATATGCAGTGTGTAGATCTCGGGGGGCGCCGGATCATTTAAAAAAAAAAATATACATTGCAGCCGTGACTGCCTTATACGTCGTGAACCAACTTACTCCACATTCTCGTATCACGTGTCTATCCGTACATCTCGCCGCCGC
>NZ_FBWL01000136.1 GCF_001517425.1 Clostridium sp. C105KSO13
AGGCGCGAAGCGCCGCATTTTTCGAGTAAACTGTCAAGTGTTTTTTGACAAAAAAGTGGGGGATTTTAATAAAAAAGGGATCTGAAAGCCTTGGATTTACTGGCTTAGAGATTCCGAGAGATTATTACATTTAATGGAGGTAATTGATTATGACTATTTTAGAACTGCGTGAAAAGCGCAACACTGCATGGAATGCTGCTAAGGCATTTCTCGATTCTCACCGCACTGAAAAGGGCACGCTGACTGCTGAGGACGACGCTACCTACTGCAAAATGGAGCAGGAAATCTCTGACCTCGGCAAGGAAATCAGCCGTCTGGAGCGTCAGGAGCAGCTGGAGGCCGAGCTCAATAAGCCGGTCAACACGCCTCTCACCTCCAAGCCTTCCACCGGCAAGCAGCCGGAAGCAAAGACCGGTCGCGCCTCTGACGAGTACAAGGCTGGCATGCTGAAGGCACTCCGTTCCAACTTCAAGCAGGTATCCAATGTTCTGCAGGAAGGCGTAGATGCCGATGGCGGTTATCTGGTACCTGAGGAGTACGACCACCGCTTGATTCAGGCCCTCACCGAAGGGAACATCATGCGTCAGCTGGCCCACACCATCACTACCAGCGGCGAACACAAAATCAACATCGCAGCCACCAAGCCTGCCGCTGCCTGGATTGAGGAAGGTGGCGCACTCCAGTTCACGGATGCGACCTTCTCTCAGATTTTGCTGGATGCCCACAAGCTCCATGTTGCCATCAAGGTGACTGAAGAATTGCTCTATGACAACGCCTTCAATCTGGAGAGCTACATCATCGAGCAGTTCGGCAAGGCACTATCCAATGCTGAGGAGGATGCGTTCCTCAATGGCTCTGGTACTGGCCAGCCTCTTGGCCTCTTTGCAGAAACTGGCGGCGGTCAGGTAGCGGAAACTCTCACTGCTGCTTTGAAGGCAGACGACCTGTTCAATCTGGTCTATGCTTTGAAGCGTCCTTACCGTAAGAATGCGTCCTTCATCATGAACGACCGCACCATTGCTACTATCCGCAAATTCAAGGATAACAACGGTGCCTACATCTGGCAGCCTTCCTATCAGGCTAGTGAGCCGGATAAGGTGCTGGGCTATGCAGTCCACACCTCCGAGTTCGCACCGGAGAATGCCATCGCCTTTGGTGATTACAGCTACTACAACATCGGCGACCGTGGCACTCGTTCCTTCAAGCAGCTCACGGAGCTCTTCGCTGGTAACGGCCTGATTGGTTATGTGGCCAAGGAACGTGTGGATGGCAAGCTCATCCTTCCGGAGGCTGTTCAGATTCTGAAGCTGAATGCCTGATAACTGTAACCTGTGGTGCCGCCTTTAACCGGGCGGCACTGCTTATTTTATAAGACCGAGGTGGTGATAGATATGCTTGTAGCACTTGCTGACATGAAACAATACCTACGCGTGGATTACGAGGATGACAATGCGCTTTTGGAAACGCTGCTGACCAGTGCTGAAAAACTCTGCATGGACATTTTACGCACTGAGGACAGCGCAACCTTAGAGGCTGTGGATAACGCCAAGACCGCCATCATGTATACCGTCGCTTATCTTTACGAGCATCGTGAGGAAGCTGACCATCATGCCCTGACGCTGACCCTGCGTTCGCTTCTCTTCGGCAGCAGACAGGAGGGCTTCTGATGAACATTGAACTTCTGAATGTCCGCATCAGGCTCCTGCAAAATGCTGTGCTGGTGGACGAAATCGGGAACCACAAAAACAGCTGGCAGGAATACTACTCCTGCTATGCAACCGTCAGCGCTGAAGGCGGCACGGAAGAAACCGCTGCGGCCCAGACTGTGGAGGCTGACACCATTGACTTTACGCTTCGCTATTGCAGGAAAACGGCTACCCTCACTTCTACCGGTTTTCGTGTGGAATTTGCCGGTGAGCCCTATGACATCACCGCTATTGACCACATGAATTTCAAGCGCAAGTGCGTCAAGCTCCACTGCCAGAAAGTGAGGCGGTAATTATGGCAAACAATATCCGCATCGACCAGCTGGCAACAGAAATCATGAAGGGCTTGACGGATTACTCTGACCTTGCCACAGAGGATATGAAAAAGGCTGTCAAAAAGGCTGGTACTGCCGTCCGAAAGGAAATCGAAACTACCGCTCCCAAAGACACTGGTGTCTATGCCAAGAGCTGGTCTGTGAAAAACACCAGAGAAACAGCGAACGCTCTGGAGGTGACCGTCTATTCCAAAAATCGCTACCAGCTGGCCCATCTTCTGGAATTTGGTCACGCCAAGCGCGGTGGTGGCCGTGTTGCAGCTAAGCCGCACATTGCTCCCGCAGAGGAATCCGGCGTGCGTCTTCTGGAGCAGGAAATCGAAAGGAGTCTGAGCTGATGAAGGAACTGATTGCAATTATGACCGAAAGCGGCCTCCCATTTGCCTATGACCATTTTGCAGAGGGAGAATCGCCTGACCCACCGTTTATCTGCTTTCTGCTGCCGGGAAGCGACAACTTTGCTGCTGACGGAAAAGTGTATTACAAGATAAACGAGGTACATCTTGAGCTGTACACCGACACCAAGGACTTGTCGGTAGAACAGAAATTGGAGGATTTGCTGGATGAACACGGCATCTTCTATGAAAAGTCCGAAACCTGGATTGACAGCGAAAATCTGTATGAAGTCCTATATCAATTTGAACAGGAGGGTTTAAATCATGCCTAAAAAGAATAAAGTGAAATTCAATATCTGCAATGTGCACTACGCCCTGCAGACGATTACCGAGGACGGTACAGTATCCTTTGCCGCACCTGTTGCAATGCCCGGTGCCGTATCCTTGGCACTGGATGCAAACGGTGAGCCGTCCAATTTCTATGCTAATGGATACGCCTACTACACCATCTCCAATAACATGGGCTACGATGGTGATTTGGAGCTTGCTATGGTGCCGGAGAGCTTCCGCACGGAGGCGCTGAAGGAAACACTGGATGCCAACAAGGTGCTGGTGGAAAACGCCAATGTGGAGACTGCCAACTTTGCGCTGCTCTTCGAGTTCGACGGTGATGTACGAAAAATTCGCCATGTGCTGTACAACTGTGCGGCAAGCCGTCCGAGCATCGAATCTCAGACGAATGAGGATGAAATCGAAGTGCAGACCGAGACGCTTGCTCTGACTGCTACGCCACTTGCTAATGGCTATGTCAAGGCCAAGACCGGTGATGTGACCACGGATGCCGTATATCAGGGCTGGTACAGTGCTGTATATATGCCGACTGCGGAGGAAGCACAGCCTGCTGAGCCTGCCACACAAGCCGTCACCGCTGCTACGAAAGCAACTACCTCTACCAAATCCACTGCTGTGAAGGAGGGTTAAGCCATGAGCATGAAACAGAATATCGAGATTGATGGCAAGCAGGTACCTTTTAAGGCCTCTGCTGCCATTCCCCGTATTTATAGAATGCGGTTCCATCGTGACATTTACAAAGACCTTCGTTCCTTGGAGAAATCGGTCGGTGACGGCAGCGAGGAGAATTCCAATCTGGATATGTTCTCCCTTGAGATGTTTGAGAACATCGCCTATATCATGGTAAAACACGCTGACCCGACTATCCCGGATTCCCCGGAGGATTGGCTGGACGGCTTCAACACCTTCTCCATCTATCAGGTGCTGCCACAGCTCATCCAGCTGTGGGGCCTGAACACCCAGACGGAGGTACAGTCTAAAAAAAACTTCGCTCAACTGAGCGGGAAATGACAACTCCGCTGTTCCTGCTTCGCTGCGTACAGCTTGGCCTGTCCATCCGTGACTTGGACTTACTCACGATTGGCATGGTCAATGATATGTACGCAGAGAGCCGGAACGATGATTATAAGTACAGAGAAGTTGCAACACAGAAGGATTTCGATAATTTTTAATTGCGGAGCTTGCACTGATGGGAAACCGTCAGTGCTTTTTTCTGCTGTTATGACCACTGGAAGGAGGTGCTATCGTGGCAAACAGAATCAAAGGTATCACAGTTGAGATTGGCGGCGATACCACCAAATTACAAACGGCTCTAAAGGGTGTCAACTCTGAGGTCAAGAATACGCAGGCACAGCTTAAGGATGTGGAAAAGCTACTGAAGCTCGACCCAGGCAACACGGAACTGCTGGCCCAAAAACACAAGCTACTGGGTGATGCCGTTGCCGAAACCAAAACAAAGCTGGACACCTTAAAAACCGCTGCGGAACAGGCAAACACCGCCCTTGCCAATGGGGATATTTCACAGGAACAATACGATGCGCTCCAACGTGAAATCATTGAAACCGAGCAAGACCTGAAAAAGCTGGAGGAACAGGCAAATCAGTCTGCTACTGCTGTGCAAAAAATAGCTACCAGCGGAGAAAAGCTGAAAACAGTCGGTGATAATATTTCTGGCGCAGGCCAAAAGCTGCTGCCGGTTACTGCTGCCGTGACGGGACTTGGGACTGCTGCGGTCACCACCGCTGCCAACTTTGAGTCCTCCATGTCACAGGTGCAGGCCACGATGGGCATCACCAAGGATTCCATGTCTCAGGTAGATGGGCAATCCGTCAATACGATGGATACCTTATCCGACCTTGCAAAGAAGATGGGCTCCGAGACAGCCTTCTCTGCCAGCGAATGTGCGCAAGCTCTAAACTACCTTGCTCTTGCCGGTTATGACACGCAGGAAATGTGCGATACACTTCCGACCGTTTTGAACTTAGCTGCTGCAGGTGACATCGAGCTTGCTTCCGCTTCTGATATGGTAACCGATGCTATGTCTGCTTTGGGCATGGGCGTTAGCGAAGCAGGCACAATGGTAGACCAGATGGCCAAAACCGCCTCGACTACGAACACCTCTGTGGCACAGCTTGGTGAAGGTATCCTTACCATTGGTGCAACGGCAAAATCGGTAAAAGGCGGAACTGCCGAACTGAATACGGCACTTGGTATCCTTGCCAACAACGGTATCAAGGGTGCTGAGGGCGGCACGCATCTTCGTAATATCATTCTGTCCTTGCAGAATCCTATGGATAAAGCAGCAGATATGATGAATGAATTGGGCGTGCAGACCTATGACTCCGAAGGAAATATGCGGAGCATGAATGACATCCTTGGCGATTTGAATAAAAGCATGGACGGCATGACTGAGGCAGAAAAATCCAATATCATCAGTACGATTTTCAATAAGACTGACCTGTCCTCTGTGAACGCCCTGCTTGCCAATACTGGTGATACCTGGGATGATTTGCAAACCTCTATTTCAAATAGCGGCGGTGCTGCACAGCAGATGGCGGATACGCAGCTGGATAACCTTCAGGGTCAGCTGACTATTCTGAAATCGGCTCTTGAGGGACTTGCCATTTCCTTTGGCGAACTGCTGATGCCTGCCATCAAGCAGATTGTCGGCTGGGTGCAGAAATTTGTAGACTGGCTCAATGGCATGGATGAAGGCACCAAGAAGGTCGTCGTTACCGTTGCTCTATTCGCAGCAGCTCTTGGGCCGGTGCTGATTATCGTCGGCAAGGTCATCTCGGCAGTCGGTACGATTATGACCGTTGTTCCTAAGATTGCCGGAGTTATCAATACGGTCAAGGGAGCCTTTGCCGCGCTAAATGCGACCATGCTTGCAAACCCAATCTTCCTGATTATTGCAGCGATTACGGCACTGGTGGCGGCCTTTATCTATCTCTGGAACACCAACGAGGACTTCCGACAGTTTTGGATTGACCTTTGGGAGAACATCAAGGAAGTAGCCATTGCTGTATGGAATGCCATCAAGGAATTCTTTGTGGCTGTGTGGAATGGCATTAAGGCTGTCGCAGAAACGGTATGGAACGGACTGCGTGACTTCTTCACAGGTTTGTGGGAAGGCATCAAGAATATCTTTACCACAGTTGTAACAGCGATTTCCACCTTCCTGTCCACGGCTTGGAATACGATAAAGACTGTGGTCACTACAGTCTTTACAGCAATCCAGACCTTTTTCACTACGGTATGGAACGCCATCAGCACGATTGTCACAACCGTGGTCACAGCGATTCAGGCTTTCCTTACCACAGCCTGGAATGCCATAAAGACGGCTATCACCACAGTTCTGACGGCAATTCAGACGGTAGTGACTACGGTGTGGAACGCTATCAGCACCTTTATTACGACCATCGTCACGGCAATCCAGACCTTCCTGACGACAGCCTGGAATACCATCAAAACGGTCATTACCACAGTGCTGAATGCCATAAAGACCGTGTTCACGACCATCTGGAATGCCATCAAATCCGTGATTACTACGGTCGTAAACGGCATAAAAAATACGATTACCACTGTCTGGAACAATATCAAGTCCACGGTATCTTCTGTGGTCAATGGAATCAAGACTGCGGTGAGCAATGCCTTTTCTGCCATGTGGAACGGTATCAAAAGCACCATCAGCGGTATTTACAATACTATCAAGGGCGGCTTTGATAAGGCAGTCGGCTATATCAAAAATCTTGCCTCCTCTGCCTTTAACTGGGGCAAGGATTTAGTCATGGGCATCGTGAATGGTATCAAAAGCTGCATCAGTGCCGTCGGTGATGCCGTCAGCAGTGTGGCAAACAAAATCAAGTCCTTCCTGCACTTCTCCGTTCCGGATGAAGGGCCTTTGACGGATTATGAAACCTGGATGCCGGACTTCATGAGCGGACTGGCCAAGGGCATCGAAAAAAGCAAGGGTATGGTGGCAAATGCGATGGACGGTGTGGCTGCCGATATGGTAGTCAATCCCAAAATCAGCACACCAGACACTGGCGGTATCCTTGGTGGAATGTCTGCTGGAGATACCTTTGCAGGTATTACCACAGCGATTACAGAAGCACTGGCAGGTGTTGGCGGTCAGAATGGGGATATTGTTATCCCGGTTTACCTTGGCGGCACCATGCTTGACGAGGTTGTTGTCAATGCGCAGCAGAGAACAAATCTAAGAAGCGGAGGGCGATAACGATGGCATTTATTCAATATTTGAAATTTGACGGTACTGCTCTCCCATTTCCAGATTCCTATGATTTAGACCTGGCCGCTGTGGAGGCAGACTCCGGTGGTGAAACAGAAGCCGGAACAACGCAGCGTGATGTGGTACGGGCGGGAGTTGTCACGATAGGCGTCTCCTTTTCCGTTAGCGCCACATGGCTGAAACAACTGACGGCTTATTCCAAACAACCGAAGATAGCTGTGCAGTATTTTGATACAGAGGATTTGGCACTGAAGGAAACAGAAATGTATATCACCGGTTACAAGGCGAAGCTCTATAAGGATACTTCCTATAAGGGCCTGTGGACAGTGTCCTTCACGCTGAACGAATTTTAAGGAGGTGGTGTCTTTGTATCCTGTATCACAAGCATTTATGGATGCAATCGAAAGCAATACAAGAAAATATTACTGGACAGGCACCATTGTCACAAAGAACAAAAAAGAGTATGCCTTTGGCAATGAGGACATCGTCAAGGGCAGCGGATACATCACAAGGCAGTGCTGCGGAAGCAATGAGATTGAACTGGGTACGGTCTATGCCGCTGAAATGGGCATCACGCTGTTTTCTGACATCGACCGCTACACCTTGGACGAGGCAGAGGTCAGGATATACTTCCATCTTGTGCTCCCAGATGGCACAGAAGAATCCATTCCTATGGGTGTCTTTGAAGTCAGCGAAGCCAACAGGCATATCAAAACGCTGGAACTCAAAGCCTATGATTATATGCTCCGCTTTGAGAAAGCACTGAAACTGACCGCATCCGGCGGTACGGCTTACAGCTTTCTTCTGATGGCAAGCACTGAATGTGACGTGGAACTTGCTCAGACAAAAGCAGAAATCGAAGCCATGCCGAATGGAAAAGAGACACTGGGCATCTATTCCGATAATGATATGGAAAGCTACCGTGACCTTATCTTCTATGTGGCCCAGCTGCTTGGCTGTGTCTGCCAGATTAACCGTGAGGGCAAGCTGGAACTTATCCCTTATGGGATTTCTCCTGTGGCGGAGGTGACCAGCAGGCATCGCTTCGACAGCAGCTATTCTGATTTTGTTACCAGATACACGGCTGTATCGTCCACAAACCTTATTACGGAGGAATCGGAGTATTATGCTCTCGACCCGGACGATGCCTTGACCTTAAACCTTGGTGTCAATCCGCTTTTGCAGTTTGGTTTGAAAACCACAAGGGCAAGGCTCATTACCAATATTCTGAATGCTATCGCTGTGGTGGATTACGTTCCCTTTGACAGTACCACCATTGGCAATCCAGCCTTTGACCCTATGGACGTACTGCGCTTTTCCGGCGGTCATGCCGATGATAAACAGCTGTCCTGCATTACGAGCATTACCTATAAAATCAACGGAAAACACAGCTTAAAGTGCGTAGGTAAGAATCCAAAGCTGGCAGCGGCAAAGAGCAAGAATGACAAGAACATCACTGGCCTGCTGAACCAAATTGAAGCAGGAAAAATCGTGGTTTATAACTTCATCAATGCTTCTCCCTTTACCATTGGTAGTTCCAATACAGAGATTATGGCGATTGCCTTTACCTCAAAGGAAGAAACTACTGCCACTTTTCTGGCAGAAATCCTCTTTGAGGTGACCAATGATGAGGTGGAGCGAACCGTTCATGGGACGGTGCCAACCGTGGACGAGGAGGGCACAGAGGGCAGTAAAGAAATTGATTTTACCTTTTCAGAGGTCGGACAGTCGGAATTGACGGTTACCTACAAAATGAATGATGAAGAGGTCAAAACCTTTTATCCGAAAAAGACCTGCATAAACGGGAAACACATTCTCACGTTGTTTCTCCCAATCACTCAGGTCATTGCCAACAGCGAAAACACACTGTCCGTATATTTCAAAATGACGGGCGGTACGCTGACCATCGGAGAATCACAAATCCGTGCAACCATCAGCGGACAGGGACTTGTGGCTGGTATCGGTGACTGGAATGGACGCATCAGCATTTCCGAGACCATCGACCGTATTCCGATTGCACAGACAGCATTCGGCTATGATGCCTTTATAGACACGGCAGCCATCGTATTCCCAAGGATTGTCCTTCGCCCGATTACACAGCCGCTGACTCGTATTCCGATTATGGAAAGTGAATTTACCTACCATCGTTTGAACGAGCGCGTGACAGCCGTGGAGGTCATCAAGACCTTTACAATGGACAAGGGCTTCCCGCCGCACTATGACCAGACGATTATAGAGGTCAATGAAGATGGTGCCTTCTGTATGATTAGCGATTATGTGTTCATATCTGCTGCTGGGGAAATCAATGCCGGTCAGCTGCAGCATCTTACTGTAGATACTGCGCCGTTTGAGCGCGTGGAAAGACTGGAGGTGACGACGTGCTGATAGATGCAACAAAATATATCTGGTCTAAGTGGCAGCAGCCTGCCTTCACGGACGATGAAACGTGGGGCACGGTTTCTGCCACTTCTGTGCATGAGGTGTCAGGCATAGACTATTCGGCCTTCCATGCGCTGGATGGAAATACGGATACCCACTGGGAAAGTGCTGAAGCAGTAACGGATGCCTGTTTTATATGGCATTTTGATAAGCCGCTGAAAATCTATCGGGTAGAGCTGGTCAACAAACCGACCGGCAATATCCATATTACAAAATCTGTGGAAGTCTATGCGGATGAAGAAATGACTGAGCCTATTCTTACAGGAGAATTTCCGGCAGGCTCAAAGGGCAAATGTGACCTGGAACCAGCACAGCCCTTCTCCTGTGACTGCCTGGTATTGCACCTTTTAGGGGACTCCACTGCGGGCGTAAAGTATGTCGGTCTTACAGAAATCTGCCTAATTGCGGAGGTCGGACAGGAAAAGACGGTGCTTCTCCCATTCCTTAATACTGCGGAAAGCATGGACTATGTCAGCAATGGCTATAACGATGACGGGACATACAGCACAGATGGATTAGACGGTTTTATGTTTAATGGCATCGCCGCCAATCCGCTGTATATCTCAAGCAATCACTGGTTTGGATTTGGCACCAACTCCGAGCAGCTTAGAATCCTTCGCAGGGATGGTTGCTCCACTGCCATTTACAGACAGCTGGGGGAAACCACCAATGGGCTGCAATTTCTCAAAATCCGCTTTGAAGGATACACAGCTTACAATAACCGAGTGGATGCCACAAGGCTGATTTTTGAACTGTTCCTACTCTCCAACAACGACATGTTCCTAAATGTCATTCAGACTCCGACCAGTACCGGGTACCTGGGAACCTCGGATATGATATGCGGTGGAACTACCACAGCACTCACACTGGCAGACGGCAGCGGCGAAGGAACACAGGTCAGCTTTTACCATCAGGACGAGGGCGGACGCACCTGGAATATCGTGTATGCCATGTATGAGGAAACCGACACCTACTCCTTTGCCTATCTGGTACGGCAGGCAGATACCTTTTACACCTATGCGGATGGAGCATTGACCGAGGTAGCGATTGAAACGCTGTCGGCAGCCATGTTTCTGAAATACGGTTTTGAGGAAATCCCTCCCGCAGAAATTCTGACACCAATCGACAATATGCAGATGTATCTGTGGAAAGCCGGAGGTGCAGAGGAATTGCTAAAAGCCAATGTAACGGCCTATCCGTATCCTCAGGTGCTGGAGGCTGTGGCAGATATGAGCCACATTTCCATTCTCGGCATCAAGATGATGACTGCGGAATATTCCGGGGATGTCTCCGTGTCGATTTCTGTCGATAACGGTCAAACCTACTCGGAGGATATGGCCCTTGGAGATTGGCTGAATACCGATGTGGAGGAACTATATAACAGCTTAAGTGAAGAAAAGCGGCTGCTGCTTCGGTTCACTCTCCATGACAACGCCGCCATCTCGCGCTTCAAGATTACCTACATCAATTAAAGGAGGAGAACCAAATGCTGAAAGGCTCAATGAAAATAGAACTGACGGATGTCCATACGGGCGAAACCGAAACAGTGCTGGAACAGAACATGGTGACCAATGCACTGTCCAATATCTTCAAGCCGATGGGGCTGGACAAGTCACCCGGCAAAATGCTAAATGGCATGAATCCCTATTACCAGACCGTCCTTGGTGGTCTACTGCTCTTCGATGCAGAGATTGAGGAGAATGCCAATAATCTGTATCCGCCCTCTGGCGTTAACCTGATTGGCTGTGCTTCCTATGGCGTTCAGAACAATACCACTGGAACGCTCCGTGGTGGTTTCAACCAGACGGAAAGCGAGCTGAATATGACTGACCGTTACATGAAGTATGTGTATGATTTTACCACCTCGCAGGCAAACGGCACGATTTCCTGTGTCTGCCTTACACATAAAAATGGCGGCTACACTTCCTATGGCGGCAAGGATGCACCCTTTGGAAGTAACTACGGTCTTGGTATGCAGGTCTGTGACGGTCAGCTTCAATATGTTTACACCAATTATACAGGAGCGAGTACTGGTGATAAATATTCCGGGATTAGTATTGGTACAACAGAAGCAATTTTTCTCATCAATATGGAGGAGGATGCTGTGTATTACTTCCGTATCGATAATAACAAAAAGATTACGATTACCAAACGAAGAGCCTATATGAAGTCGGTGTCTGTGCTGGAAAATCCCTACTCCAAGAAACCACTCATCGATTCCTTTGAGTTGGAGGAACTGAAAACGGAGTTGCCGACCAGTTACACCTCTTGCAACTTCGATATCGCCGACAACTGCCTGTATATCGTAAGCTGCGCCAACTACTATCTTGAGGTAAATGGCACCTTCGTGGTAACAAAGGTCAGTTTCTCTAACTGGAAGGTCACGCAGTACACCATGACAAATACCACAGCAGAGAGAATCAACCTCAACGGAATGCGTACTTCCTATATTCACAGAGGGTATATCTTCTTCCGAGGCTATAACAACTCCAATCGTATTTACAAGATGGAAGTAGGCAATTCGGCAAATGTGGAGCAGTTGAAAATGGTAGGCTTCACCAGTATCACCGGAACCTTTGCACTGGGCATCAACGGCAGAGTCTATATCGAAGGGTACAGCAGCGGAGTCTATTATCTGTATGTAATTAACCTTGATACAAATGAGATTTTGAAAGTTGAAGCCTCCCGTATCATCGGAGGCAGTAATTATCCCTGTTACACCCCGGTGCTGAATGAACCTATGCTGTGGTTTGGAAGCTACGGAAACTGGTCAACGATTGGATACTTTATCCTATCCAACTATCTGGCCACCATCAACAACCTGTCTGAGCCTGTGACGAAAACGGCAGATAAAACCATGAAGGTCACATATATCATTCAGGAACAGTAAAAATGCATATTCGGAATCAGGCGACTACTCCTCAGCGGGAGCAGCCGCTTTTTTCATACAAAAAATCAAAGGAGGATTCTATCATGAAGGAATTTTGGAACTCGATTCAAGTCGTACTCGCCGCCATCGGTGGCTGGCTCGGCTGGTTTCTCGGTGGCTGCGATGGGCTGCTTTTTGCACTCATTGCCTTTGCGGCTGCGGATTACATCACCGGTGTCATGTGTGCCATCGCTGACAAAACACTCTCCAGTGAGGTCGGTTTTCGCGGTATCTGCCGCAAGGTGCTGATTTTTATTCTGGTGGGCATTGCAAACATCCTGGATGTTCAGGTCATCGGCTCCGGCAGCATCCTGCGCACCGCAATCATCTTCTTCTACATTTCCAATGAGGGCATTTCGCTCTTGGAGAACGCTGGTCACCTTGGCCTGCCTATCCCGGAAAAACTGAAGGAGGTCTTAGAACAGCTGCATGACCGCAGTGAAAAGGAGGATGAATAATCATGGGATATACAAATAGTCCTCTGGTGGTCTACACCGGTCTGAGCCCGAACCATTCTGGGCAGAGAACACATTCTATTGACCGCATCACACCTCACTGCGTTGTGGGCCAGCTCTCCGCCGAAACCATCTGCGCCTGCTTCCCGGCAGGTCGTGATGCGAGCTGCAATTACGGGATTGGCACAGACGGACGCGTTTCTCTTTGCGTTGAGGAGAAAAATCGCTCCTGGTGCACTTCCAGCAGCGCCAACGACCAGCGTGCTATCACCATTGAGTGCGCCAGCGATAAAACGGAGCCCTACGCCATGACTGATGCGGTTTATGCAACTCTCATCAAGCTCTGCACGGACATCTGCAAGCGAAACGGCAAGAAGAAGCTCCTGTGGTTTGCCGATAAGAACAAGACCTTGAACTATGCTCCGAAGTCTGATGAAATGGTCATTACTGTACATCGCTGGTTTGCCAATAAAAGCTGTCCGGGCGACTGGCTTTATGCACGCCTCGGAGATTTGGCAGCCAAGGTTACCGCTGCACTCGGTGGCTCTCAGCAGGAGCTTGCCACGGACAAAACAGTGTGGTACCGTGTTCGTAAGACTTGGGCAGATGCCAAGAGTCAGCTTGGAGCCTATAAGGAACTTGCCAATGCGAAAGCCTGCGTGGACAAGCATCCGGGATATAGTGTATTCGATGTAAATGGTGTAAACCTCTACGCATCAAACACAACTACCTCTGCCGTGCCCTTACTGGTTAAGGTCGCAATTCCTGACCTGAACATCCGCAAGGGGCCGGGAACCAATTATGCCAAGACCGGTCACTTTACCGGCATTGGCTCCTTCACCATCGTGGAGGTGGCCTCCGGCGCTGGTTCCTCGACCGGCTGGGGCCGTTTGAAGTCTGGCGCTGGTTGGATTTCGCTGGACTACGCAGCACGAATTTAATACTGCTTCACCTTTGGCCTGTGGGATAAATCCTGCAGGCCTTTTTCTTTTGCAAAAAATACAGATTGTTTCGTCAAAACAGCCTGTTCACCTCCAGAGGATAGTGAGGAACTTCCTCAGATTGGAGGCCCATCATGGCAGATGAACAAAAATGCTTATTGACACCAATTTCTCTCGAAGAGCTACCGATATTAGCGCCGCCGACACCACCCTCTACTGAACAGCTGCAGCGTGATGCCGGTTATTATAAGGCTCAACAGCTGCTTCAAAGCATGCTGGATTCTGGACTTATTTCCTTGTCAGAATACAACAAAATTACGCTTCTAAATCGAAAAACTTTCTCCCCATATCTGGCCGAGATTATGCCCGATATAACTGGATAATAAGCTCACTTAGAGTTAATATGTGACACTGACAAGGAGGTGATAGCTTGAAAACAATCACAAAATTGCAGCAGGTAAAAACGCCTGCTCAAAAGAATAAGCTCCGTGTAGCAGCTTATTGCCGAGTATCAACAGGCAGTGATGCACAGCTTGAAAGTCTGGACACGCAAAAGACGTATTTTGAAAATTATATCAACTCCAGAAGCGACTGGGAGCTTGCCGGTATTTACTTCGATGAAGGTATCACCGGCACAAAGAAGGAAAAGAGAACAGCCCTGCTTCAGCTCATGTCAGATTGCGAAAACCATCAAATCGATATGGTTATCACAAAGTCGCTGAGCCGCTTTTCCAGAAATACAACAGATTGCTTAGAACTGGTCAGACGCCTGCTTGCGGTGAATGTTCCTATATTCTTCGAAAAGGAAAATTTGAACACTGGCTCGATGGAAAGCGAGCTAATGCTGGCAATTCTAAGCTCAATGGCTGAGGGAGAATCCACCTCAACCTCTGAAAATACCAAGTGGGCCGTACAGAAGCGATTCCAAAACGGCACCTTCAAAATCAGTTATCCGCCCTATGGCTATGATTGGGATGGAGAAGAAATGAAGGTAAATCCGGCACAGGCTGATGTTGTGAAACACATTTTCTCATCCTTTCTGTCCGGCACAGGCATTCAGGATATTGCAAAAGACTTGAATACCCGACAGGTGCCAACTAAAAAAGGTGGCCGATGGTCGCACGGTACCATCAAAGGTATATTGACGAATGAGAAGTACACAGGCGATACCATTTTCCAAAAGACCTACACAGATGCACAATTCAATCGGCACCAAAACAATGGCGAAAAAGACCAATATTTCTGTTCCGAACACCATGAGGCAATCATTAGTCATGAGGATTTTGAACTGACTGCACGCCTTTTGGAACAGCATAGTGTCGAAAAGGGAATTGTAAAGGGCAGCAACAGATACCAGCAGCGTTATGCTTTTTCCGGTAACATCATCTGCAACGAATGTGGCGCAACCTTCCGCAGGCGCATTCATACCTGCAAAGGCCACAAATATGCCGCTTGGCTTTGCAATACGCATCTTACTGATGTCAACGCCTGCTCCATGCTGTACATCCGAAACGATGACCTTGAACACGCTTTTCTTACTATGATGAACAAACTCATCTTCAGCAGAAAAGTGCTCTTGGCTCCGCTTCTGGAGCAGCTCAAAAACACCAATGAGGACGACGGCATCCGTCGTATCCGTGAGCTTGAAAGGCAACTATTGCAAATCACCGAACAGCGACAAACCTTGCAACGCTTGATGGCACAGGGCTACCTTGACCAGATTATTTTTACCCAGCAAAAGAATGAGCTGATGGTGCAGACGGAAGCCTGCAAAACTGAAATCGAAATGCTTCAGAATAACAGTGGCCAAGCCTCAACCAGAATTGTAGAGCTCCAGAAGCTCCTGCACTTCACCGAGCACGCTGATATGCTACATGCATTTGAAGAAGAATTATTTACAGAATACGCAGACCGCATCATTGTTTACAGCCGAGAGGAAGTCGGATTTGAACTGAAATGTGGATTAATACTGCGAGAAAGGATGTGATTTTATGGGCCACACACCATACGGCTATCGGATAGAAAACGGACAAGCAGTTGTTGATGAAACTGCCGCCGCCACTATTCGAGAGCTTTACAAGAATTATTTATCTGGCATGGCTTTCAGCGACGCAGCAAAGAAGGCAGGCCTCGAAACCTATCATGGAACAGCTAAGCGAATCATGCTTAACAAACACTACCTGGGTGACAACTTTTACCCGGCAATCATTGATAGAGCTACATTTGATGCAGTTCCCATAGAAATAGAAAAACGTGCTGGCAAATTGGGGAGACTGAACAAAACAACTACTTCCCGTGTGAAACCTGTTCCTACCGACTTCATTATGGGGCAGGTTGAGAAGGAACTACCCAATCCGCTGAAACAGGCCGAATACCTGTACAGCCTTATCAAACCGGAGGTGATTACCAATGGCACAAAGTAAGGTTATGGTCATTCCGGCCAGACGGCAGGTTGGCAACGCCATCAAGTCAGCTGAGAAGCCAAAACTCCGAGTCGCAGCGTACTGCCGAGTCAGTACCGACAGCGATGAGCAGGCCACCAGCTACGATGCGCAGATTGGGCATTATACGGAGTACATTTCCAAGAATCCCGAATGGGAGCTTGCAGGCATCTTTGCCGATGATGGTATTTCCGGCACCAATACCAAAAAGCGTACCGAGTTCAATCGTATGATTGATGAATGCATGGCTGGCAACATCGACATGATTATTACAAAGTCCATCAGCCGATTTGCCCGAAACACGCTGGACTGCCTGAAATTCATCCGTCAATTGAAGGATAAAAATATTCCCGTTTATTTTGAGAAGGAATCCATCAATACGATGGACGCCAAGGGTGAAGTACTCCTTACCATTATGGCCTCTCTGGCCCAGCAAGAAAGCCAGTCCATGAGCCAGAATATCAAGCTGGGATTGCAATATCGCTATCAACAAGGTAAGGTAACAGTCAATCATAATCGCTTCCTCGGCTACACCAAGGATACTGATGGTAATCTTGTCATTGACCCTGAGCAGGCCGAAACCGTCAAACGCATTTACCGGGAATATCTGGAAGGCTACAGCATGGACAAAATTGCCGCCGGGCTTATGGCTGGCGGAATTCCCACCGGCGCAGGAAAAACCAAGTGGTGGACAAGCACCATCAATAAGATTCTTCACAATGAAAAATATATCGGTGACGCCCTGCTGCAAAAAACCTATACCACCGACTTTCTCAGCAAAACCAGAATCAAGAATAATGGCACCGTTCCACAATACTATGTGGAAGGTAACCATGAAGCGATTATTCCAAAGGAAATCTTCATGCAGGTACAGGAAGAGCTGGTGCGTAGGCGAGTGGTGCATACCAGCGCCAACGGACGCAAGCGTAGCTACAGTAGTAACCACTGCTTTTCCCAAATCATCTTCTGCGGCGAATGTAATGAAATGTTCCGACGCATCCACTGGAACAATCGAGGGTGCAAATCCATCGTATGGCGCTGCGAAAGCCGCCTGCAGAATACAGGAGTCGCTTGCCGGGCCAGAACAGTCAATGAGGAGCTATTGCAGGATGTTATCCTGAGAGCCATCAACAAGATGATTCTGGACAAAACTGACTACATGAAAATGCTGCAAGAGAACATCGCTACGGTCATCCGCAACGATACCAGCGTCTCTACGGATGACATTGACGTCAAGCTGCTGGAATTGCAAAAGGAGCTCTTACAAAAAGCCAACAATCGGGATGATTACGATTCTATCGCCGAGGAGATTTTCCAGTTCCGGGAACTGAAAGCAAAATCAGAAACCGACAGCGTCATCCGGGATGAAAAGCTGTCCAGAATCACTGAGCTTTGCGATTATTTAAAAGCCCAGCCCAGCGAGATTACCGTATTCGGTGAAAGCCTTGTTCGCAGGATGCTACAGAAAATCACTGTTTTTGAATACCACTTTAGGGTGGAATTCAAATCTGGCGTAAGTGTTGACATTGAAGGATAATATCTATAAATGCACGAAACCCTCCTGACCGTAATGGCCAGGAGGGCTTTTTACTAATGTTTTCTAAAATGGCAATGACGTTCTTCCTAAAAACGCTTCATCGTCAGAGACTGACTCAACATCGAAATAAGGATTTGCATGATAAAACACTGTTTTCGCTTGATGTTGATAGAACATACAAATACCACCTTTAACCGCAGTATCCTTAATATATTTTCTATAATGTAATAGACAATCATCACCTACTGCATTCTCTGCAGTATATCTTCCAAGTACATCTATATTACTGTCACCCGTTACTAAAATCGTGTCAAATGGGCATTCATGCACATATATATCATCTTCTCTTTCTTTTACCAATAGAATACGCAATTCATCCGGCATAGAATCAAAATCATTTATAACATTAATATATGCATACGATAAATCTTGGTCTGGCTCATTTGTAAACTTTTGTTGACGCACTCCCGCAATGCTATGCATTCGATTTTTAGAAAAAACGTCCCGTGCATATTCTTCTTTAAAAACGTCAAGAAATTCTTCCCATGATGTTTCCAAAAAGTCTATAGTTGCTTGAAGCTGGTCGGTCAATTCCATTTTCTCATGTTGTGTATCTTTACGAAAAAATGGGCCAATTTGTGTTGTATTTGAACTGCCAAGTATTCCCATAGAAAGCTTGTTGGCAATATCAGCAGTATGTTTTGTTCTGTTGTTTATCGCTTCCACATATTGGAATTCCATGGATTGCGAAATCCTATCAAGCCAAGCATGCATTTTAGGAAACGCTGCACTATAAGTTTGCTGTCCAAAGCATTTAACCATTTGCTGAATATCCACAGAGTCTATTTTCTTTCCTCGATTCGCTAATAATCCTGCATTGATTATTTGACTAATAGAGTCGAAACTATTCATCGTATATTGGAAAAAATCTCTTAAAAGCTTATCAAACAAAAACCAAGGGTCTACTTTTTCTCCAGCAACCCGGACTTCATACGTTGGCGCGTTTTCTGTAGTTACTGTTAGCCGTTTTACTTTTTTACCATCATCTGTTATTTCATCCACAAAATCTGATGAAATATCCTGCTGCCAATGTATAGTTTTCATTGTCATCTTATCCACAACATTTTTGATAGTTTCTGCGCAATAACGAACTGTTGCTATATTCTTTTCAGTATATTCAATAAACTGCCATGATGAATAAATATTATGTACTATCAAATCTTTTTTTAATGTTTCATATTCCATACTAATCTCCATTCCGCGCGCCTTCGGGCGCGGCACAAATAGTCATGAAAGTTTTTCAATTTCCACTCTGTGATGTAAAATAGCTAGTAAGAAGCTATACTACAAAGCACGGGGAGGGGAG
>NZ_FBWL01000137.1 GCF_001517425.1 Clostridium sp. C105KSO13
GGGGAGGGGGGAGGGTGGGGTGTGGGTGGTTTTGTTTTTTTTTTTTTCAAGCAGAAGACGGCATACGAGATGCTCAGGAGTCTCGTGGGCTCGGAGATGTGTATAAGAGGATGGGAGGGAAAAGTAACATATTTTTTTATTTGAAGTATCAATGTAATGTCCGGGGATTAGACCACAGCATATTTCGGATTCGATCATTGCAATAATGGTATATGTGCTTGAGGTTTCAAATAAAATCTGCGGCTTAAACTTACAGTTTTCAAAAAGAGGGTCAATAAGCGACCGGATAGTTGAGGATTTATCCATAAGAACAAAGGGTTCTTCCCGCAATTCATATAAATCTCCTTCAGAGAAAGGCTGAGTGTTATTGCAGGCATATCTGCTGTAAGGATGGCGGGACGGAATGGCAAGAAAAATCTCTTCCTTCTTAATTGGCACATATTCCAGAGGACTTCTTTCTTTTGGATCTGAGAGAGTTAAAAAACCAATATCAAGATTGCCTTGCGCGATTTCCTGCACTTGTTCCTCCACCGACAATTCTAACGGTTTTACAATAATACCTGCATGTCTTTTATGGAATTCAGGATAGACAGAAGAAAACATAACTGTTCCCCGGTTGTGGGTAAACCCTACAGAAAGTTTGCCTTTTTGTGCTTCTGTAAGATCATATATCCGATTATAAGCATCTTTTTTTATAGAAATTATCTTTTTTGCTGAAGCAATATATATTTTACCGGCTTCTGTAAGGTGCCAATTGGTACGGGAACGGACAAAGAGATCCGTGCCAAGTTCTTTTTCTAATTTTAATAATTGCTGGTTTAATGCTGATTGTGTAATAAAAAGCTTTTCGGCAGCTCTGGTAATACTGTTTTCTTCAGCAATTTTTACGATGTATTCTAATTGTTTTAAATCCATGTACAGTTCCTTTCTATAAGAAAAATTAAGGGAACAATTAATATTATAAGCTGTATTTAGAGAAAAGTCTATATTATACTGGGGATAAAATGAATGAAGGAGGCTGCTGAATGAAAAAGGCATTATTGGTAAAAGTGAATGATGGGGATAATGTAGCCATAGCAATACGAGATATCCCTGCAGGAACAGTCCTTTGCAAAGGTTTGACTGCCAATCAGGAAATACCACAGGCGCACAAAGTTGCTTTGCAAAGGTTTGAAAAGGGAGATGAGGTCATCCGGTATGGCGTAGTGCTTGGATATGCTCTGAAAACGATAGAGAAGGGGGACTGGATAAATGAATTTATGCTGGAACTGCCGAATGTTCCATCTGTAGATGAACTGGTCTGTGGAACGGATCTTGTAACAGAATTGCCTGAGCCTGTACGAAGAACGTTCTGGGGCTACAGAAACCCAAATGGAGGGTATGCCGGTACGAGAAATATACTTGGCATCAGTACGACAGTTCAATGTGTGACTGGTGTCTTGAACGCAGCGGTGGAAAGAATGAGAAAAGAGCTATTGCCAAAGTATTCTAATGTGGATGGTATTCAATGTCATTTAGTTAAGACATTTTCAATCTATTTTCCGAGGGCGTAAATTTTTCTGTGTCTGGCAAGTCAGGAACTGCCTGATTTGAATTAAATATGTATTGGTTTTGATGTCGATTTAACTCGAAATTCCATTGTCGAATTTTATTTCTATCTATAGTAATAA
>NZ_FBWL01000138.1 GCF_001517425.1 Clostridium sp. C105KSO13
GAAGGCGACGGTCGTATGGTAGTTGATGACTTGAGGTGTTAGGATGACTGTGGGAGGGGGAATGTTGATTTTTTTTTTTTCAAGCAGAAGACGGCATACGAGATGTAGAGAGGTCTCGTGGGCTCGGAGATGTGTATAAGAGACAGTTACACTACCTGATTGATTCTACCTGCAAGAAATCCTGCACCAAATCCGTTATCAATATTCACCACGGAAACTCCCGATGCGCAGGAATTCAGCATTGACAAAAGCTGTCTCTTATACACATCTGACGCTGCCGACGATATGCAGTGTGGAGATCTCGGGGGGCGCCGCGTCATTAAAAAAAAAAAAAAAGATCGTACGCACACGACACGAATGCCGCCAACACACCATAACACCGACCGCACCACTCGCC
>NZ_FBWL01000139.1 GCF_001517425.1 Clostridium sp. C105KSO13
CATTTAGTTAAAAAATGCTCCGCGGATCAACCACGGAGTGCTATAAGCAAAAGTGCTGGATTTTATTTGCCAAAAAACGCTGGAAAATAATTTCCACTTTTTGCTGGAAAGTACTTGCCGTTTACAAGAGGTTAGAAAGAGATTGGGAAATCCCAGAATGAACCTTACAGTAGAGAAAATTGATATTACCTATTTTGCAGCAATCTGATCTGAATCAAGTGGCAGAAAATACCACTTAATTAAAAGATGTACAAGCATTTCGAGAAACATAGTAATTTTTATAGAATAAATCCGGAATTTGGTTGAATTTTACATCAAGTATCTGTTAATATAATAAGGATAAGGAAATAAAAAATTCAATAATGTTGCAACCATAACTTGCTGTAGATTCAGTAACAATGATGAGGCTGTTTTCCTCACAGGATTTGAGGACAAAAAGCAGCCTTCGGAAGCCATCATTATCTGAATATATTACAGTTACAAAGTTAATTAAAAAGGAAAGGAAAATATAATTACTGCTTCTGAATAATTATGCAGGGACAAGATGGATAATAGTGAAAAGACAAAAGCAATAAGGCGAATTGAAAGCCTGTTGGATGCCGGTAGTTTTATTGAAATTGGAAAGGAAATTACAGCCCGTGCAACAGATTTCAATTTAAAAGAGGTGGAAACACCCGGGGACGGCGTGATTACCGGATATGGTGTGATTGACCAAAACCTTGTTTATGTGTACAGCCAGGACGCCGCAGTGCTTGGTGGAGCTGTTGGTGAGATGCATGCAAAAAAAGTCATAGCAATTTACGATATGGCAATGAAGATGGGCGCTCCCGTTATTGCTTTACTTGACAGTGCCGGACTTCGTCTGCAGGAAGCGACAGATGCCCTGGAGGCTTTTGGCAGTATTTTTAAGAAACAGACAATGGCTTGTGGAGTCGTACCCCAGATTAGTGCTGTCTTTGGCAGTTGTGGAGGAGGATTGGCAGTTTCCTCAGATTTGGCGGACTTTACATTTATGGAGACACAGGCAAAGCTATTTATAAACTCACCCAACGCAATTGCAGGAAATGAAAAATCAAAATGTGATACTTCATCAGCTGAATTCCGGGCCGGAGAGTCGGGAGTTGTTGATTATGTTGGCAGTGAAGAAGAAATCACCGCAAAGATCAGGCAGTTGGTTTCAATATTGCCGGGAAATAACAAAGATGGTGGATCATACTGTGAGAGTGAAGATGATTTAAATCGTTTGATACCGGATATTTCAAGAACATACGAAGATACTGCCATAGTGCTGACCCAGCTCTCAGATGGTGGTCAGTTCATTGAAACAAAAAAAGACTTTGCCAAAGATATGGTTACTGGGTTTATTAAGCTGAATGGTTATACGGTGGGAGCAGTAGCAAACCGCAGTAAAATTTATAACGCTCAGGCAGAAACAGAAACGATTTCCGATGGTTCACTAAGTGGGCAGGCAGCGAGGAAAGCTGCTGACTTTATCCGGTTCTGTGATGCGTTTTCTATTCCTATATTGACTCTGACAAATGTCAGTGGTTTTACAGCAACCAGGGATGATGAGATAAATCTGACCAGAGAAGCTGCGCGACTTGTATATGCTTTTGCTGAAGCCGAGGTTGCAAAAGTAAATGTAATTATTGGAAAGGCATATGGTACGTCTTACCAAATAATGAATAGCAAATCCCTGGGTGCAGATATGGTTTATGCTTGGCCGGATGCACAAATTGGTATGATGGAAGCTGAAAAGGCAGCGAAAGTCATCTATGCCGAAGCCGATATGCAGACCATAAAGGAAAAGACTGCAGAATATCAAAAGTTACAGACCAGTCCTTTGTCAGCGGCGAGACGCGGATATATCGATGCCATTATTGCTCCGGAAGAGACCCGGAAGTATTTGATTGGCGCTTTTGAAATGTTATATACAAAAAGGGAAGACCGTCCGGCTAAGAAACATGGGACAGTATAGAGAGGTGAATCAATGAAAAAGAAGGTTAGCATATTGCTAAGCATGGTTGCACTCATTGCGCTTCTTACTGGGTGCAAAGCGGCAAAGGAGGACGGCCATTCATATGACGATAAGCTGCTAAAGCAGACTAGTGAGGCGATTATTACCCAGATTTTGCCAAATGTATCAGAGGAATCACTCACACAAGTGAAAAAAATAGATGATTTTGCATTCCAAAGCCAACTTTATAATATGGGGATTCCGATGACCCCGCAGGTTTACCAGGATTCAGCCGATAGCTGGATACAGGCGCAGGAAGAGTGTGGTGCATATATAGACCATGGAGATTACAGTATTGAGGCGGGGAAAGATACCGTTAAACTGACAACAGCTGCCCAATTTAAAAATAGAAACGCAGACATCACATTTATTTACGATGATAAGTCGTATTTACAAAGTATGACTGTCAGTGCGGATTATACCATGAGTGAAATTCTCAAAAAGGCAGTATTAAATACACTGCTTGGCATGGGAACTGTATTTCTGGTTTTGATTTTTATCTCAATCATAATTTCACTGCTAAAATATGTACCTTCTCTTTTATCAGGTAAAAGGGAGACTCGGGAACAAAAAGCAGGACAAATTGAACAGACAACAGCAAGTGTGCCAAAAAGCAGTGAGCCGTCCGCTGTTAATGCAGAAAAGACGGAAGATATGGATGACACTGTGTTGGCTGCTGTAATTGCAGCAGCGATTGCAAGTGCCGAAGGGGTAAGTCCACAGAGCTTTGTGGTTAGAAGTATTAAAAGAAGACCGGAAAACAAATGGTAAAGGAGAAGGCCAATAATGAAAAATTATACAATTACAGTAAATGGAAAGTCTTATGATGTGGTAGTGGAAGAAAAAATGGGGGGAGCAACAGCCCCTGTGACACCGGCTGCGGCACCTGTGCAGGTAGCTCCGCCGGTACCGGAGCAGGCACCGCCGATAAAGAAAACGGAAGCAGCCGGTTCTATTGAAGTGAAAGCCGGAGCTGCAGGAAAAGTTTTTAAGATAGAGGCTGCGGTTGGGCAGGCAGTAAAGAAGGGTGATGCCGTAATCATTATCGAAGCGATGAAAATGGAAATACCAATTGTTGCGCCGGAAGATGGAACGGTAGCTAATATTAATGTTGCAGAGGGAGATGCAGTAGAGGCAGGAGCTGTATTGGCCACTCTGAACTAGTGTAATCAGTTGGAGGTAAACTATGGATTATATACTAAATACACTGGGCAACCTCGTGCAGCAGACAGCTTTTCTAAATATCACTTTTGGAAATGTACTGATGATTGCCATTGCCTGTGTGTTCTTGTTTTTAGCAATTAAAAAAGGTTTCGAGCCACTTCTGCTGGTACCGATTGCTTTCGGTATGCTGCTGGTGAATATTTTCCCGGACATTATGATTTCAGCAGAAGAAGCAACAAACAACATGCCGGGGCTGCTTCACATTTTCTATGTTCTTGACGAATGGGCAGTACTTCCGTCTCTGATATTTATGGGGGTCGGGGCAATGACAGATTTTGGTCCGCTGATTGCCAATCCCAAGAGTTTTCTTTTGGGGGCAGCGGCACAGTTTGGAATCTTTGCAGCCTATCTGGGTGCAATGGCCATGGGCTTTTCCGATAAGGCCGCAGCAGCGGTTTCGATTATTGGAGGTGCAGATGGACCGACGTCCATCTTTCTGGCCGGTAAGTTGGGACAGACCGATATCCTTGGTCCGATTGCGGTAGCAGCATATTCCTACATGTCATTAGTGCCGATTATTCAACCACCAATCATGAAACTTCTGACAACCGAAAAAGAGCGAACAATCAAAATGGAGCAGTTAAGGCCTGTCACGAAATTAGAAAGGATTCTGTTTCCGATTATTGTAACCATTGTTGTATGTATGATTCTTCCTACAACAGCGCCATTGGTGGGGATGCTGATGTTAGGAAACTTATTCAGGGAGTCAGGAGTAGTACGTCAGTTGACGGAAACGGCATCAAATGCATTGATGTATATCGTTGTTATTCTGCTGGGAACCTCGGTTGGGGCAACCACCAGTGCAGAAGCCTTTCTAAATGTGACCACATTAAAAATAGTCGTCTTAGGCTTAGTTGCCTTTGCTTTTGGCACTGCAGCCGGAGTCTTGTTTGGTAAGCTGATGTGCCGGGTCAGCGGAGGGAAGGTTAACCCATTGATTGGCTCAGCAGGTGTATCTGCAGTGCCCATGGCCGCAAGAGTATCACAAAAAGTTGGTGCTGAAGCTGATCCCACAAACTTTTTATTAATGCATGCTATGGGAACTAACGTGGCAGGCGTTATTGGAACTGCGGTGGCAGCAGGAGTCTTTATGTCGATTTTCGGTGTGTAACTAGCAAATAAACAATAATAACGGAGGATTTAATAAATGGCAGAAATAGTAAAAAGACCGGTTAAAATAACGGAAACGATACTGCGTGATGCGCATCAATCCTTGATTGCTACCCGGATGACCACAGATGAGATGCTGCCGATTGTAGATAAGATGGATAAAGTCGGATATAACGCTGTGGAATGTTGGGGAGGAGCAACCTTTGATGCTTCCCTGCGGTTTTTGAAAGAAGACCCGTGGGATAGGCTGCGCAAATTTCGAGATGGATTTAAGAATACGAAGCTGCAAATGCTTTTCAGAGGACAAAATATTCTGGGTTATCGCCCCTATGCCGATGATGTAGTGGAATATTTCGTTCAAAAATCTGTCGCAAACGGAATTGATATCATTCGTATTTTTGATTGTATGAATGACCTGCGCAACTTGCAGACGGCGGTAACTGCGGCCAATAAGGAAAAAGCAGAAGCCCAGGTGGCGATGTCGTATACCATAGGGGATGCATATACACCTAAGTATTGGGTTGATCTGGCAAAGCGGATTGAGGAGATGGGAGCAAGCTCAATCTGCATCAAGGATATGGCAGGATTGCTGCTCCCATATGAGGCAACCGAATTAGTAACTGCATTAAAAGAAAATGTAAAGATCCCTATTGAGATGCATACCCACTATACATCAGGTGTGGGTTCTATGTCATACCTGAAAGCCGTGGAAGCAGGAGCCGATATCATTGATACCGCCATGTCACCCTTTGCTCTTGGCACTTCACAGCCGGCGACAGAAGTAATGGTAGAAACTTTTAAAGGAACTTTATACGACACTGGACTGGATCAGGACCTGCTGGCAGAGATTGCCGATTACTTCCGCCCTATTCGTGACAAAGCACTGGATACAGGATTGCTCAATCCTAAGAATATGGGAGTAAATATAAAGACATTATTGTATCAGGTACCCGGTGGTATGCTGTCAAATCTGACGTCCCAATTAAAAGAGCAGGGAGCAGAGGATAAATATTATGAGGTACTGGAAGAGGTTCCGAGAGTGCGGGAAGATTTGGGGCAGTGCCCCCTGGTTACCCCTTCGTCACAGATTGTAGGTACGCAGTCAGTATTCAATGTTCTGACTGGTGAGCGGTACAAGATGGCAACGAAGGAAACCAAAGATGTGTTAAGCGGCAGATACGGGAAAACCATCAGACCCTTCAACCCGGAAGTGCAGAAGAAAGTTCTGGGGGAAAACCCGGATATCATCACCTGCCGGCCCGCGGACTTAATTCCGGACGAGTTGGACACACTCAGAAAAGAATGTGAACGCTGGATTCAGCAGGATGAGGACGTGCTTACGTATGCACTGTTCCCACAGGTGGCAGTTGACTTCTTTAAGTATCGCGAAGCCCAGCAGACAAAAGTGGACCCAGATGTGGCGGATAAAGAGAATGGAAGTTATCCGGTATAAGAATAAATTAAAGTATGGGCATAGGATGCAGTCAGGAAGCATCCTATGCCCATCAAATATATATATGATGTAGAAAGGGGCGTAAAATATGACAGACAATCGAATATATGTGGCAATCGACCTGAAATCCTTTTACGCTTCCGTTGAGTGCGTAGAACGTAATCTTGACCCCCTTACCACTAACCTTGTGGTTGCGGATAAAAGCAGAACAGAGAAAACCATTTGCCTTGCTGTTTCACCCTCACTCAAATATTTTGGCATTCCGGGGCGTCCGAGGCTATTTGAGGTCGTACAAAAGGTAAAAGAAGTAAATGAAAAACGCAGAGCAAAAACCCCGCAGCGCTCGTTTGAGGGATCATCATTTAATTACACAGAGTTGAATTTGAATCCGTTGTTGAAATTGGATTATATTGTCGCCCCTCCTCAAATGGCGCACTATATGGAGTATAGCACGAAAATTTATGATGTTTATTTGAAATATATAGCACCGGAGGATATTCATGTCTATTCTATCGACGAAGTATTCATGGATGTTACTGCATACCTGAACACCTACCAGATGACTCCGCAGGAATTTACTAAGGCTGTGATTCAAGACGTACTGCAAACCACTGGAATAACAGCAACGGCCGGTATCGGAACAAACTTATATCTTTGCAAGATAGCGATGGATATAGTTGCAAAACATACCGAACCGGATAAAGACGGGGTAAGAATTGCAGAGCTTGATGAAATATCCTATCGCAGGCGCCTTTGGACCTATCAGCCGTTAACTGACTTTTGGCGCATAGGCAGGGGATATGAAAAGAAATTACAGGGACACGGATTATATACAATGGGCGATATTGCAAGGTGTTCGCTGGGAAAACCTGATGAATATTATAATGAAGATCTTCTTTACAGGATGTTTGGCATCAATGCAGAACTTCTGATTGATCATGCCTGGGGTTGGGAGCCTTGCACTATAAAAGAAATTAAAGCATATAAGCCTGCAACAAACAGCTTAAGCTCCGGACAGGTACTACAGTCCCCGTACACATATGAGAAAGCAAGACTGGTCGTCCGTGAAATGACAGATCTTCTGGTTTTGGATCTGGTAGATAAAAGTCTTGTAACGGACCAGATAGTATTGACGGTGGGCTATGATATTGAAAATTTAACGGACCCGAAAAGAAAAAGTTTGTATAAAGGTGCTGTTACTACCGACCGTTATGGAAGAAAGATTCCGAAACATGCCCATGGTACAGCGAATCTTGGCAGGCAAACATCCTCCACTATGCTGATTACCAAGGCGATGATGGAGTTATATGACAGGATAGTTGATAGAAATCTGCTTGTCAGAAGAATTACCATAGTGGTAAATCATATTATTGATGAAAATGATGTACTAAATACAGAGCATTATGAACAGATGGATTTATTTACAGATTATAAGGAAAAGCAAAAGAAGCAGGCAGAGCAAAATGCAGCATTAGAACGCGAGAAGAATATGCAGAAGGCTGCCCTGAGTATTAAGAAGAGGTTCGGGAAAAATGCTATTCTCAAGGGTATGAATCTAGAAAAAGGGGCAACTGCCAAGGATCGCAACAGTCAGATCGGCGGACATAAAGCGTAAAGTTAAAGTTGAGATAAAATTCGGGATTAGAAAATAAGAGAGAAGAATGAGGACTATTGCAGTGATTAATAAAAAGGAAAAATACCCTTATGATGATATTATTGGTATGCCTCACCATCAGTCTGCAACCAGGGTGCATATGTCAAACCATGACCGAGCCGCGCAGTTTGCGCCGTTTGCTGCTTTGACAGGTTATGACACTTCCATTAAAGAAACCGCCCGCCTGACAGAAGAAAAAATAGACCTGGACGAATCTGAAAAGGAAGTATTAAACGAAAAGCTGCAGATTATCAGGGACAACACCGACACGGATGCAGAGGTGACTATTACTTATTTCTTACCTGATGAAAAGAAGGCAGGTGGAACATATGTATCATATACCGGGTGTGTGAAAAAGATTGATGAATATGCACGGACTCTTATAATGGCGGATAAAACAATTATTCCGGTTGAGCAGATCATTGGAATTGAAAGTGAATTGTTCCTTTGAGAAGAGTTATGTGATATATAAAGCCCAGCCTTTCCACAATTAGGGAAGGCTGGGTTTTCTATGTTCAAAGGAAGGATGACCAGGAAAAAACTGTTCAGCGTTATAATATTAATAGAATATATTAATATATTACATAATAAATATAGATAATATTTTGCGTATGCAAAGAGTAGGGGAGGTTAAGATTGACATCTATCTTTACTATTTACCTATTTGTGGATATGTGATAAGAATAACAAAAGTAATAGAAATCCTTTATATATGTTAGTTAATTTATTTATTTCTTTATATAAAATTTTTGTGATATACTACAATCAAGTTTTAAATGACATCAATAATATAGTGATGTAAGAAAGGGGAGGGGAATGGACGCAAAAATTTTGATAGCCGGTGATTCGGCAATATCTGTTCAATTAGGAGAAGACATAAGCATGGAAACCAACCAGATGGTGAGGGGGCTTTTTTCAGAATTAACAAGCAATCCAATTGACGGAATTGTGGAGTTAGCTTCAGCCTATGCCTCCCTGATGATATATTACAAACCAGAAACTATACGATATGAAGAGTTGGCAGGAAGGCTGCATGAGCGTCTTGATAGTATGAGTACTAAGTCTGTGGAGGTACAGAAAACGCAAATAGTAAAGGAGCTTCCAGTCTGCTATGGGGGAGAATTGGGACCGGATTTAGAAGACTGTGCTGCTTATGAACAAGTTTCTGTTGAGAAATTCATAAGAATTCATTCACAGCATGAATACTATGTCTATATGTTAGGAGTGGCTCCTGGACATCCATATATGGCACGCTTTAAAGAACCCTTTCATTTTAAAAGACGGGAGACACCAAGAGTACGTATTCCCGCACGCTCCATTGTGGTCATGGAGAATCAGTCTAATCTAATTCCTTTTGAACAGCCTTGTGGATGGAACATTATAGGAGCAACACCTCTCACCCCCTGTGAATACTCAAAAGAAGATCCCTTTCTGATACATGCAGGAGATTGGGTTCGCTATGTACCCATCAGTGCTGCAGAGTATGAGAAAATCAGAAGTGAAGTTAAAAAAGGAATTTATCGCCTAAAAAGTTATGAAAGAGTGGTGTAATAATGGGAATTTTAGTAGAAAATCCTGGAGTACAGACCACAGTTCAGGACATGGGCAGGTTTACCTATCAGCAGTTTGGAGTATCCCCTGCCGGACCGATGGATACAAAGTCTTTTCAAATCGCAAATATATTGGTCGGGAACAAACGAACCGAAGGTGCATTGGAGATAACTTACGCCGGTCCCAGCCTGCGTTTTGAAAAAGATGATTTGATTGCGATTACCGGGGGAGATCTTTGCCCTGCAGTCAATGGGAAAAAATCCCCACCTATCAAGCGGTACTTGTACATGCGGGAGATGTGCTTTCATTTGGAACAGGTCCTGAAAATGGATGCCGTAGTTATCTGGCTTTTGCCGGAGGTCTGGATATACCTGTCGTGTTGAACAGCAAATCTACATTAATGAGAAACCATCTTGGAGGTGTGAGCGGCAGAAAGTTGAAAAGGGGGGACAAGATCGGTTTTCTAAACCCCAAAACGCAGTTGTTGTACATGGAAAAGAGAAAAATGGAGCAGGAATTATTTCCACAAAAGGATATCATTTTACGAGTTGTTACCGGTCCTCAGGATTACGAATTCTCAGAAGAAGAGATCCGCAGCTTTTTCTCTTCCAGAGCAGAAATCACCCAGGAGTTTGATAGAATGGGGTGCCGCTTAAAACGTAAGGAGCCACTTAAGCACAAAGGAGACGGAAATATTATTAGTGACGGGGTGGCGTTTGGCTCTATTCAGATACCAACGAATGGGCAGCCTATAATTATGCTGGCAGACCGTCAGACTACAGGCGGCTATACAAAGCTGGGAACAGTGATATCTGTGGATATTCCTAAATTAGCGCAAAGTGTTCCCGGGCGTCAGGTAAGATTTATCCGTGTTGGTATTCATCTGGCACAAGATTTATATCTCAAGCAACTGCGGGAAATTAAAAGACTGGAAAAAGAATTGGGGCAAAATAGCTAGAATTGGAGGAACCAATGGAAATTGAACAGGTCATTAAATTAATTAAAGTAGTGAATGAACTTAGCATGGATGATTTTCAAATGCAGGATAAGGACTTTCAGTTACATATTACAAGGAATCAATCCGCTCAGAAATCCTCCCAATGTAGTCTGGAAACAACAACTGATTATTTTGATGTAGACGCAAAGCAGATGGGAACAGAGGCCAAAACACAGTCATGCAGCAGGCAGGTAATACACTCCCCTATGGTAGGATGTTTTTATACGGCACCGGGTCGGGATGAAGCCCCATTTGTACAGATAGGAGATGACTTTAAAGAAGGGCAGATACTTGGAAACATTGAGGCCATGAAGATGATGAATGAATTGTCATCTGAGTGTAAAGGAAAGGTAGTGGATATCCTTGCACAGGACGGACAATTGGTTGAATATGGGCAGCCCTTGTTTGCAATAGAAGTATAAAAGGTGGGAAATATGTTCAGAAAAATATTAATAGCAAATCGCGGAGAAATAGCCGTCCGTATCATTCGGGCCTGTAGAGAAATGGGTATTTATACCGTTGCCGTATATTCAGAGGCAGACAGGGATGCCTTACATACACAGCTGGGCGACGAAGCTGTCTGTATAGGTCCGGCTTCTGCAGCAGAAAGCTAGCTGAATATGAATCGTATTGTAAGTGTGGCTATTGCAGTAAAAGCAGATGCCATTCATCCTGGATTCGGATTTTTATCAGAGAATTCACAGTTTGTTCTATTATGTGTATGTGAAAAATATAATATTGTTTTTATTGGGCCTCCGGCTTCTCTGATTCAGAAAATGGGTAATAAGTCTATGGCAAAACAAGCCATGAAGCAGGCCGGAGTTCCTGTGGTTCCCGGAATCGAAGATCCGGTTTATGATGCAGAAAAAGCGCTTGAAGAAGCAAAAGAAATTGGATTCCCAATTATGATTAAAGCTGCCCTGGGAGGCGGCGGAAAAGGCATGAGGATTGCGGCAAATGAGCAGGAATTCATTCCTCATTTTCGCATTGCGCAGGAAGAATCATTTAATGCATTTGCAGACAATACAATGTATCTGGAAAGATATATTCAAAATCCACGGCATGTGGAAGTTCAGATTGCTGCAGATAAGTATGGAAATATTATACATCTAGGAGAAAGGGATTGTTCTGTTCAGCGCCGGCACCAAAAAATGATTGAGGAATCTCCCTGTGCTGCTTTATCATCCAAGACGCGTTGTGAAATGTTAAATATGGCAGTGCAGGCGGCAAGAGCTGTTGGTTATGAAAGTGTCGGTACCATAGAATTTCTACTGGATCATTCAGGGGATTTCTTTTTTATGGAAATGAACACCCGTATTCAGGTAGAACATCCGGTTAGTGAGATGGTTTCCGGCATTGATTTAATCAAGGAACAAATCAGGATTGCACAGTGGGAAACTTTGAGTATCTGCCAGAAGGATATTTTATTCAACGGCCATGCAATTGAGTGTCGAATTAATGCTGAGGATCCGGTACATAATTTTATGCCTTGTCCAGATGTAGTTCGTGAACTGCACCTCCCGGGTGGAAATGGTGTGCGGATCGATACCGCACTCTACCCCGGCTATCGTGTACCGCCCTATTATGATTCCATGCTTGCAAAGGTAATTGTCCACGATAGGGATGGGGAAGGCGCCTTGAGGAAGATGATCAGTACACTGGGAGAATTAAGGATTGAGGGGCTGAAAACAAACACCGAATTTCAGTATGACATCTTGAATACCCCTGATTTTCAGGAGGGCACATATACGACAGATTTTATATCCCGTTACTACGGGTTGTAAATACTAACTCAATCTTTATACAAAGGATTAGAGTGATGGAAAAGAAAAACTGTGGGTCGCTAACTGCTGTAAACAGCAAAACGAGAAGGAGGATATTATGTTTAGTATTGATTTGAACAGTGATATGGGAGAAAGCTTTGGAGCATACAAGCTTGGGGGGGATGATGAAATCATCAAATACGTGACAACCGCCAATGTAGCCTGCGGATGGCATGCGGGAGATCCTATGGTAATGGACAAAGTTGTTCGTGCAGCAAAGGAAAGAAAGGTTATGGTTGGTGCACATCCGGGGTATCCGGACTTGCTGGGGTTTGGGCGCAGGAAGATGGTACTTTCCCATGATGAGGTAAAAAATTATGTTAGGTATCAAATTGGGGCTCTGGCGGCATTTACGCAAAGTTATGGCATGAAGCTGCAGCATGTGGCACCTCATGGTGCCATGGGGAATGCCTGTCAATATGATGAGGATATCTCGACGTCAATTTGTGAAGCAATCTGTGAATACGACAAAGATTTAATTGTGTATTACTGTGCCGGTGCAGTCCTTGGTGAAATTGCGGAAAGTAAGGGATTGCAAATCGCATCTGAGATTTTTGCAGACAGGGCGTACATGGACGATCTCTCTCTGGTTCCCAGGAAAACGGAAGGTTCTATGATTACAGATGAGGAAATAGCAATTCAGAGATGTGTGAAGATGATTAAAGAGGGAAAAGTCACATCTATTAATGGAAAAGAACTGGATATCAAAGGCGATACACTCTGTGTACATGGCGATGGTCCCAAAGCCTTGGCTTTTGTTCAGAAAATCCACGAGAAATTCGCAGAAGAGGGAATTGAAATCAAACATATATAAGTTGTGAATGGTAAAATTGACAGAAAGTGCGAAAGGGATGAAAAAATGAGTAAAGAAAAATCGAAAAAAAAGAATTCGGTAGTAAAAAATATGATGATTGCCCTAATAAGTGGTCTGATTGTAGGTGTTGCATTTCTGCTGCTGAGAGAGCAATTGGTTGGTGCTGGCCGGGAATGGGTATGGGATGTAATTAATAAAATATTTTTCCAGGATATTACGGCGCCGGGGGGTGTCAATGCCCTAGGCCTGTTCTACATCATCGGGCAGCTATTCATGAGAGGGCTGCAGATGGCAATCGTACCGTTGGTGCTGGTATCTTTAAGCCTTGCAATGTGCAGTATATCCAGTTCATCGAAGCTAGGGAGAATTGCAGGACGTACTGTATTGGGCTTTATATCCTTCTATGTAGTAGGAACCTTCTTTGCTGGTATAGTTGCATATGGAATGAAAACGGCGGGGCTTTTTAATGTTAAGCTCCCCAGTGAAGCAGTAGTGGATGCGGCTACCATTGATGCATTTAATCCACTTTCAGTTGTTATTGATGCAGTGCCTTCTAATATTACAGAAGCGTTTAGCAGCAATAATAGTATACTGGCAGTTGTAGTTGTGGCAATTATCATTGGATTGTGTATGAATATGATAGGTGAGAAAGCAGAACCATTGAAGAAAGTGCTGGAAAGCGCAAGTGAAGTCATTAATGTTTTTTTGACTTTCCTTATAAACAGAGTTGGTCCTATTGCAATCTTTTGCCTCATTTCTCGCACGTTTGCAATTTACGGGGTAGAGTACCTGGCACCGGCCGCGGCCTATATTGCAGGCGCAATGATTACCCTGTTTGTTCTTGTAATAACGATTTATCCAATCGGCCTCTGGATTACAACAAGATTAAATCCAATCAAGTTTATTAAGAAGATTGCTAAGGTGGGTGTACTCGGATTTTCCACAAACTCTTCTGCTGCATGTCTGCCGTTGAATATTAGAACCAATCGTAATGAACTGGGGTGCAGTGAGGAGATTACCAGTTTTGTACTTCCGACAGGAATGACCATTAATATGAACGGCACAACTGTGATGCATATGTTTGCAGCTACCTTTATAGCTACAAGTGCAGGCATCAATGTAGCACCCTCACAATTGGTTGTTGTGGCATTTTTGTCTATCGCTGCGGCGATGGGCTGTCCGGGAATTCCGATTGCAGGGACAACACTGATTGTGACCCTTCTTTCCGGTATGGGATGGACATCAGATGCATGTATGATTGCCTATGCGCTGGTTGTAGCAATTAACCGACCGGTGGAGATGGCACTTCTGCCGCTGAACGTAATTGGCGATGCGACGGTCAATGTCATTGTAAATAAAAAGGAGAAGGAATTGAATGAGGATATTTATAACAGCTAAATATAGAAAATATTAATATTATACATATAAATTATGAAATTGATTTTTTAATATCCCGATGATATCATGTTTTTAGACAATAAAAATAGCTTTGGGAGGATTTCATATGGAATACAAAACAGCAAAAAGAATGGAAAGTCTTCCTTTTTCAGAGATTCGTGCAGTAATGGAAAAGGCGACGAAGATGCAGCAGGCGGGGGAGAAGGTCATTCATCTGGAAATCGGCCGTCCGGATTTTGATACTCCGGAGAAAATTAAAGAAGCTGCATATGAGAGTCTGAAGGCAGGACATGTATTTTATACATCAAATTATGGGGTACCTGCACTTAGAAAAGAAATCGCAGAATGGGAGACAAAGAATCATGGCGTAGTATGCGAAGCTGAAGAAGTTCTCGTAACAGTAGGAGTAGGTGAAGCAACCTATGCATCCATGGCGGCATTTCTTCAGGAGGGAGATGAAGTCCTGGTCCCGAATCCAGTATGGCTGAATTACATTCATGTTCCTGGCTCTCTGGGGGCGAAACCGGTGACATACAGTCTGCGGGAAGAGAATGATTATCAGATTGATTTTGCTGAGCTGGAGGAAAAACTTACAGACAAGACTAAGATGATTGTAATTGTCAATCCAAGTAACCCTACGGGTGGTGTATTTTCAAGGGATACACTGGAGAAATTGAGTAAGATTGCCGTAAAATATGATTTACTTGTGGTAGCGGATGAAATCTACAGTCAGCTGGTGTATGACGGAGTAAACCATACAAGTATCGCCTCTCTTCCAGGAATGAAAGAACGAACGATTACATTAGGTGGTTTCTCGAAAGCCTATTCTATGACGGGATGGCGTCTTGGATATATGTGTGCACCAAAAAAAGTTATTCAAGCTTGTGTCAGGGTTCATCAGTATACTGTCACTTGTGCTCCCTCCTTTGTACAGGAAGCGGGAATTACGGCATTGCGTGATTGTGCAGAGGACGTAGAGATAATGAGAAAAGAATATCAGAGACGGAAAGATTATATGGTGAAGGCACTCAACGAGATCGAAGGTATCAGCTGTAACAATCCACAGGGTGCGTTTTATATCTTTGTCAATATCAAAAGTCTGGGAATGCCTTCCATGGAGGTAGCGGAGTATCTCCTTGATTCTGCAAAGATAGCACTTGTTCCGGGGGCTGCATTTGGATCAGAAGGTGAGGGATACCTTAGGGTATCATATGCCTGCAGTTATGAAGATCTTCAGGAGGCTTGTGTGCGGATTAAAAAGGCAGTAGCAGAGCTGAGAAAATAGCATGTCTTAAGAAGATGAGTAGCATAAAAAAATAAACGAAAAAAGTGAAAGGACCGGAGAATGAGGCGTCCAAAACATAGACGACGTTCATTCTCCGACTCTTTATCTGCAATTAATGTTTCGATGGTCCGCCCCAGACTTGAGCTATAGGGATGACCGGGTTGGGGGCTTCTAAAAACTGTTCCAGGATATCTCCGAAAAACCCAACAGCTTGTTTGCTGGTGGTTTTTGGATAGCGGGATGTAATCTTATAACAGACCCGGTTTGGCGGAGGGTTCTTCAATTGGCTGGTATAGACCGTGCGGTAATGTGACAACTCAAGAACTACAGAAACCGGCGCGATCATCCAGTTTCCCGGGTTCTTCCATAAACGGTCCAGCAAGGTGACTGTATCTGCTGCAATATGGGGCCTGGAGACGGCAGACAACCATCGGTCATGCCAGATTTGGAAGTTATCATCCCAGCTGAGGAAAAGTTCCAGGGATGAATCAAGCTCATCTGTATGTACCTTGGAAGCTTGTATGGCAGGCTGGTCGGATTGTACGAGATAAAAGGGTTCCTCAAAAATCTTTTCAGTGATGATATTTTTGTAATGCAATTTGTGATATACAAATCCAATATCTATACTGTGATCACTCAGTAGACCGTACAGCTCCGAGGAATGGTGTGATTGAATACTGAGGTCAATGTTAGGATATTCGCAAGAAATTTTATTGTAAAGAGGGGCAAACTGGGCTATATTCAAGCTGTCGGTGCAGCCGATGGTCAAGAGAAGCGCCTCATGATTGCTTTGGAGCTCCATAGTTTCCTTCCACAGAGACATCCAGCGTTCTGCAAGAACAATAAAATCCAAGCCCTTTGGGGTAAGTTCCACTTGTTTGTGACCTTTGCTTCGTATCATGAGTGGAAATCCTAATTCATTTTCCAATGAACTCAGTCTGTGGCTGACGGTCGGCTGGGACAAAAACAACAGTTCTGCAGTTCGGGTAATGCTTTTTGTATGTACAATGGTTAAAAAGGTTTCGATTTCTGACATGTTCATGCTTTACTCCTCCTATTTTTAGATTATATTATAAGATTTATTTGTATTATACAGAGAAATTATTCGTTTTTCAATTATTATCTTGTATGTTATTATGCAAATAAAGCAATTGTTCTGAACAGTTGCAAATTAAAAGAAAAGAGGGTTTTATATGTCAGAAGGGTGTAGAATAAGAAAAAACTTTGAGAGACCATCAAAAGAAGTAATAAAAGCTTTCCGCGGTATTCCAGTAGCAAATATAGATGATAATTGCGGGAGAATCGCGGCCGTTGATGCAAGTATTTATCCGCTGAATCCCAAAGCAAAGCTTCTGGGAACTGCTTTTACGGTAAATGCACCGGCAGGAGACAATCTTTTGTTTCATGCGGCATTGGATATGGCACAGCCGGGGGACGTTATTGTCCTTGCCAATAAGGGGAGTATGAGCCGATCTCTCTGCGGAGAGATAATGAGCAGCTATGCAAGGTCAAGAGGAATTGCAGGCATCATCATTGACGGCTGTGTCCGTGACAGCTATACCTTAAGCCAGATGGATTTCCCTGTGTATGCTAAAGGGGTTACACCGAACGGTCCGTATAAAAACGGTCCGGGAGAAATGAACTTTCCGGTTTCCTTTGCTGGAATTATTATTAATCCCGGAGACATCATTGTTGGGGATTCGGACGGACTGATTGCAGTAAGACCAAAGCATGCCAAGGAACTGGCAGAAACTGCACGGGCTTATCATGCGGGAGAAGAGAAGCAAATAGAAGGAATTCTGAATCGGGGAGAATGGCCTCGTCCCTGGATAGATTCTAAATTAAAAGAAGCAGGTTTTGAATTTGTAGATTAAGATACTTAGGCACTCGTCAAATATGCAAAATGAACGAAAGGAATAAAAATGGAAGCAAAGAATTACAATCCTTATGAAAATATGATTGCAGTACTTGAACAGGCGGGAAAAAAACTGGGTCTAGAACCCGATGAGTATGAGACCTTAAAATACCCAGAACGAGAATTGACGGTATCCATTCCAATTAGGATGGATAATGGAGAACTGAAAGTATTTGAGGGATATCGTGTACAGCATAATAGTGCGAGAGGGCCATACAAAGGTGGAATCCGTTATCACCAGAATGCTAATCCTGATGAGGTAAAGGCTCTGGCAGCTTGGATGTCATTCAAGTGTGCTGTTGTCAATATCCCCTATGGCGGAGCGAAGGGAGGGATCAAGGTGGATCCCAGAGAATTATCAAAAGAGGAACTGATTCGACTGACGAGAAGATATACAACAAGGATTCTTCCTTTAATTGGACCGGATCAGGATATTCCCGCACCGGATGTCAATACAAATGGAGAAGTTATGGGCTGGATCATGGATACTTACAGCATGTTCAAAGGACACAGCGTTCCTGGAGTTGTTACCGGCAAACCGATTGAAATCGGAGGTTCCATAGGAAGAGCAGAGGCGACAGGCCGGGGCGTTACAATCATTGCAGAAAAATTTCTGACAGATTTGGGACTGAAGACGGAAGATTTGGGATATGCAATCCAGGGAATGGGAAATGTTGGTGGAACTGCAGCAAGTATTTTGTACGAAGAAGGAAAACGTATTATCGCAGTCAGTGACTGGTCCGGTGGTGTGATGAACCGAGATGGATTGAATATTCCTGAAATTTTGAAATTCCTTTTTGATAAGAGCAAGTGTCTGAAAGAGTATGTAGATGAGAACGTGGAGCATATCACAAATGATGACTTATTGACCTGTGCGTGTGATGTACTGATTCCGGCAGCTTTGGAGAATCAGATTACAGTGGATAATGCGTCCAGAATTCAGGCAAAAGTGATTGTTGAGGCGGCGAATGGTCCTACATCCGTGGAGGCTGATGAAATTCTTGCTGAGAGGAATATCCCAGTAATTCCGGATATACTAGCAAATACCGGTGGGGTTGTTGTATCCTATTTTGAATGGGTTCAGAATATTCAGAGCATGGCATGGGAACTGGACGAAGTAAATCAGATGTTGAAAAAAGTGATGCTGAAAGCCTACAAGGAGGTAAGAGAAATGAGCCAGAAAAAAGACAGTACTTTGCGTATGGGGGCATATATGGTAGCGATTAACAGAATTTGTACAGCAGGAAGGCTAAGAGGCGGTCCAATTTCTATGGCGTAGAAATCAGAATACAGAGGTAGTGTTTATGGATGTAAAATTTCTTATAGCAGGGGACAGAGCGGTATCCGTTGAATTTGGTAACGAAATCTGTCTTGAAATTAATCAAAGAGTCCGTATGTTGGAGGAAGCGCTGAAAGATAATCCGATAGATGGCGTTATAGAAGTTGTGCCTACGTATTGTGCTTTGATAGTGCATTACCGCCCTGAAGAGGTGCGCTTTGGTGATTTGGTTGAAGCATTAAAAGTCAGGCTTGGTAATATGCACTCAGTTGCGGCAAAGGAAAAGATTGTCAAGGAGGTTCCGGTTTTTTATGGCGGAGAGACGGGTCCAGATCTGGAGTACTGTGCACAGCTGGAACAGATTTCTGTAGAGGAGCTTATCCGCAGACATTCAGAACATGAGTATTATGTATATATGCTTGGGTTTGCACCAGGACACCCATATATGGCGAGATTTGAGGAGTCTTTCCATTTTAAAAGAAGAGAGGAACCCCGGGTAAAGATTCCTGCCAGATCGGTGGTTGTTCAGCAAAACCTGTCGGATTTGATTCCGTTTGAACAGCCCTGCGGATGGAACATCATAGGAAGTACACCTCTTGATATCTGCAATTATAACAAAAAGGATCCGTTCCTTCTAAATGCAGGTGAATGGGTAAAGCATATTCCAATCACAAAATGGGAATATGAGCAAATTCGTAAGGAGGTAGAGAAGGGAACGTATCAGGTGAAAACTTATAATCTGCAGAAAACTGTTTAAGATCGGAGGATGTGATATGGGAATCGCAGTAGAAAACGGCGGAATTTTGACAACGGTTCAGGATGAAGGAAGATATGGATATCAGGCATATGGTGTATCTACTTCCGGCGCTATGGACAGCCATGCCTTCCACATTGCAAACATCCTTGTCGGGAATTCGATGACAGAGGGAGCACTGGAGATGACATTTATGGGCCCGGCACTCAGGTTTACCTCTGATAATATCATCGCAGTTACCGGTGGAGATCTGACACCAATGCTGGATGGAGAATCTCTGCCGATGTATCGGGCTGTTCTTGTAAAGGCGGGACAGGAGCTGTCTTTTGCAGGTGCGAGAAATGGCTGCCGGGGATACATTGCATTTTCCGGGGGTTTGGATATACCTGAGGTGATGGGCAGTAAGTCGACACTTTTGAGAAACAAACTGGGTGGTCTAGAAGGACGCAAGTTGGAAAAGGGGGATGAAATTGCCTTTTCAGATCCGAAAACAGAACTCCCGAGGATGCAAGAGAGGAAAGTTCCGGAAAATGTATACCCCAAGGATGAAGTTGTACTTCGTGTTGTACTTGGTCCTCAGGATGCTGAATTTACGGAACGGGGAATTCGCAGCTTTTTCTGGGACAGCGGGGTGATTACCAATGAATTTGACCGGATGGGCTGCAGAATCGAGAGAGAGCCTATAGAGCATCGGGGAGATGGAAATATAATCACAGACGGGATTTCTCTTGGCTCCATTCAGGTACCAACTAACGGCAAGCCTATTATTATGCTGGCGGACCGGCAGAGTACAGGGGGATACGCAAAGATCGGAACGGTGATTACAGTGGATCTGCCGAGAATTGCACAAAGTCAGCCGGGCCAGAAAATTCGCTTTATTGAGGTGAGTCTGGAGCTGGCACAGAGTTTATATATTCGTGAGTTAAATCAGATGAAAGTGTTGGATGAAAAACTAAACTCCTGAACGGCATTGTAACGGAAGAGGCGGCAGTACATAAATTGAAAGAAGAAAGGTAAAAAATATATGAAAATAGTAATCTTAGACGGCTATACAGAGAACCCGGGGGACTTGAGCTGGGATGCGCTTAAGGAACTGGGTGAGGTGAGTGTATACGACCGGACATCCTATGAGGAATTGCCGTTGATTGCAGAGCGCATCGGCGATGCGGAAATCGTGGTAATCAACAAAACGCCGATCTCAAGGGAAACCATGGATAAGTGCAAAAACATGAAACTAATTGCAGTGCTTGCTACCGGATATAATGTGGTGGACTATGAATATGCAAAAGAAAAGGGAATACCGGTTGTAAATGTACCGACTTATGGAACCCAGATTGTAGGGCAATATGCATTAGGAATGCTTTTGGAAATTTGCTCCCATTACGGGCACCACGATGAGACTGTGAAAGCCGGAAAATGGCAGAACAATGCGGACTGGTGCTACTGGGATTATCCGATGATTGAACTGTACGGTAAGACAGCCGGTATCATTGGACTAGGAAGAATCGGCCAGGCTACAGCGAAACTGTTAAATGCATTGGACATGAAGGTCATTGCCTATGATGCTTATGAGAGTGAAGCAGGCGGACGGCTGGCGGAATATGTATCTTTGGGTGAGCTATTTGCACGGTCTGATGTTATTTTTCTGCACTGCCCGCTTTTCCCAGAGACAGAAGGAATCATCAATAAAACTAATATTGCAAAAATGAAAGATGGTGTAATTCTGATTAATAATAGCCGCGGACAGCTTGTTGTGGAGCAGGATCTGGCGGATGCATTAAATACAGGCAAAGTATATGCGGCCGGCCTTGACGTTGTTTCAACAGAGCCGATTAAGGGTGACAATCCACTGTTGAAAGCTCGAAACTGTATAATTACGCCACATATTTCTTGGGCGGCTCAGGCATCGAGGCAGAGAATCATGGACATAACCGTAGAAAATATTCGATCATTTCTTGACGGTAACACGGTAAATCAGGTAAACGGTTAGAAAATATAAAGAAGTATTTAGACTTTTGAAGTTTGAGTACTTCTTCTTCGGATACTCATATAGTTAATTAAAATAAAAAGAAAATGCAATTATTTTTTTGAATAATTATACAGGTATAAGATGGATAATAATGAAAGATCAAAAGCGATGAAAATGGGGGTGCCGGTTGTTGCATTACTGGTCAGTGTAGGTCTTTGACTACAGGAAGCTACGGATGCGCTGGAGGCAATTGGAAGCATTTTTAAGAAACAGACAATGGCATGTGGAATTGTACCGAAGATTAGTGCTGTCTTTGGCAATTGTGGGGGAGGGCTCGCAATTTCATAGGCAGAATTCCAGGCCAGAGATATGGTAACAGGATTTATTGAGTTAAGTGGTCATATGGTGGGAGCGGTAGCAAACCGCGGTAGAATTTACAATGTCCATGCAGAAGCAGAAACAGTATCCGATGGTTCTTTAAGTGTAGCACCGGCAGGAAAAGCTGCAGATTTTATACGTTTCTGTGATGCATTTTCTGTTCCTATAATGACTCTGACAAATATCAATGGTTTTACGGTAACCAAAGATAATGAGAGAAACCTGCCCAGGGAGGTTGCGTGTCTTTTATATGCTTTTGCTGAATCTGAGGTTGCAAAAGTGAATGTGATTATCGGAAAGGCAGCTTTTGAAATGTTATATACGAAAAGAGAAGACATCCAGTCAAAAAGCATGGGACAGTATAGTGAGGAGGGGCCAGAAATGCCGGATAACAGCGGGCAAGCTGCTGTTATTGCAGAAAAACAGAAGATATAGATGACTATATTCCGGCTGCCATAATTGCGGCGGCGATTGCAGCCTTACCGATGTCACCGGCTGCACCCGTAACTTTAACGGTATCAAAGTAGATAGCGCAGGCAAAAAAAGTTGAATCAGTCGGAGCTATCGAAGTAAAGGCAGGGGCGGACGGAAAAGTTCTTACATTAGAAGCAAAAGTCGGACAGACAGTAAAGAAAGGTGAACCTGTAGTTATTATTGAGGTGATGAAAATGGAAATACCAATTATTGCGCCGCAAGATGGAACAGTAGCTAATATTAATATTGAAGTGGGCGATGCAGTAGAGGCAGGAGCTGTATTGGCACATTGAACTAGGGTAACTAGTAATAAGAACAAAGGATTTAATAAATGGCAGAAATAAAAAAGGCCGGTTAAAATAACGGAAAAGAAACTGCGTGATGCGCATCAATCCTTGATTGATACCCAGATAACCACATATGAGATGCTTCCGATTGTAGATAAGATGGATAAAGTCGAATATAACGCTGTGGAATGCTGGGGAGGAGTAACCTTTGATGCTTCCCTGCGGGTCAGTGTTAAATGTTCTGACCGGTGAGCGGTACAAGATGGCAACGACAGAAACCAAAGATGCGTTGAGCGGCAAATACGGGAAAGCCATCAGACCCCTTAACCCGGAAGTACAGTAGAGAATTCTGGGGGAAACCCGGATATCATTACCTACCGGCCTGCAGACTTAATTCTGGATGAGCTGGACACATTCAGAAAAGAATGTGAACGCTGGATTCAGCACGATGAGGACGTGCTTACGTATACCCTGTTTCCACAGGTGGCAGTTGACTTCTACAAGAATCGAGAAGCCCAACAGACAAAAGTGGATCCGGATATGACAGATAAAAAGAATGGAGTTATCCGGTATAAGAAGCTGGAAAATAATCTATCTAAATTAAAGAATGGGCATAGGATGCAGACAGGAAGCATTCTATGCCCATTCAATTATCTGGATTTAATCTTAATATAGGATATTTCATTCGAATAAATTAGGAAAGTTCTAAGTCAGGGGCTCAAAATCAGGAGCCTGATTAGAACTTCAAGCCCCTGATTTAGTACTTTCCTTTTGAACCAAGTCCCGCATGCGGACGGCTTATGTAGTTTTGATT
>NZ_FBWL01000140.1 GCF_001517425.1 Clostridium sp. C105KSO13
GATGCGCGGATGTCTATAGTTTGTTGTCGACTGGGGTTGTGGAAAGTAGAAGTAGGGAGACGAGAGGTATGCATGTCGTGTGGGAGAGGGGATGTTTTTTTTTTTTCAAGCAGAAGACGGCATACGAGATGTAGAGAGGTCTCGTGGGCTCGGAGATGTGTATAAGAGACAGCTAGTGTCCCAAGTGCCAGACCAATCATAATTGCGGGCAACATAGGTATTCCATTCGTTACAATAAAACCAACTGTTAGCTGTCTCTTATACACATCTGACGCTGCCGACGATATGCAGTGTGTAGATCTCGGTGGGCGCCGGATCATTAAAAAAAAAAAAAAAAGGAATGATCGAGACGGGCGAGCGCAACGAGCAAAACAAACAATGGACAAAAAAAAAACGAAGGATCAGGAAACGATGTGGAGATGG
>NZ_FBWL01000141.1 GCF_001517425.1 Clostridium sp. C105KSO13
AGGTGGTGACGGAGCAGATCCCCGGAATCGAGATCATGGATCTGGAGGAGGGCGTGAAAGCGCTGTGGAAAGAAGGCATCTATGCGGACAGCGGAATGGGCTGTACGGGCCCTGTGATACTGGTATCGGATATGAACCTGGAAAAGGCAAAAGAGATATTGAAAAAAGTGGGATATATTAATTAAAGGAGAATTCGGCTAAGCGTCTAATAGAAATAAATGTAGATTGCAGGGCTCAATTATACAGCCTCCTAACATGTATCTACTCAAGGAGTATAACATGTCAGGAGGCTGTTTTCTCGATACTTATTTAGTTAATACTTCAATTCCATTATCTTTTACCAGTACCATGTATTCGATCTGTGCTGAGAGTCCGTCGTCGATAGTATATACCGTCCAGTTATTCTCTTCATCCACATAGAAATCAGGACTTCCCTCATTGATCATCGGTTCAATTGTGAACATCATACCGGGAACGAGGAGCATTTCACTGCCTTTTGGTGTGACATAGCTGACGAAAGGTTCTTCATGAAACCGCAGGCCAATTCCATGACCGCCGATATCTTCCACTACAGTATATCCATTCGCCCTGGCGTGGGTATTGATGGCATCAGCGATGTCACCTAAATGTCCCCAGGGCTTTGCTGCGGCCAGACCTAACTCCACGCACTCTTCTGTCACTTTTACAATACGTTCGGCTTCCTCGGAAACCTGCCCTATCTTAAACATTCTTGAGGCGTCTGAAAAATAACCTTTTAAATTCGTAGACACGTCCACATTTATGATGTCTCCATCCTTCAGAATAATACTTTCGTCGGGAATGCCATGGCATATTTCGTTGTTTATAGAGGTACACACACTCTTTGGGAACCCCTCAAAATGCAGGGGAGCGGGGATCGCACCGTGCTTAACTGTAACATCATATACAATTTTATCAATATCCTCAGTGCTCATTCCTGCATGAATCTGTTCTGCTACCGCGTCGAGCACTGCAGTATTAACAGCGGCACTTTCTTTAATTTTCTCAATCTGAAAAGGGGTCTTCAGCAATTTACGCTTCGGGACAATTTCCCCTTTTTCAGCGTGCAGTTTCATTTTTTCTTCGATTGCCATATGGCATTTTTTATATTTCTTTCCACTGCCACACCAGCAAAGATCGTTTCTTTCCATTGTTAACATCTCCTTCAAAATCAATCTAAAGTTACAACTCATTTCTCGAACTGATGGATAAATAGTCCGCTTCTAAGTTTTGGTTCAAACCAGGTAGATTTGGGCGGCATGAGCCTCCCTCCGTCTGCAACCTTAAGCAGCTCTTCCATTGAGGTGGGGTACATGGCAAACGCCACTCCTTTTCCAGTCTTGTCTACAGCATCAGACAGGGCTTTAAGTCCCCGTACTCCGCCCACGAACTGAATACGTGTGTCTGTTTTGGGGTCTTTAATTCCCAGAAGTGGACCCAGAATCACATTCTGCAGAACAGATACATCTAGGGTGTCCACCGGGTCATCCGAAAATAAAAATGGATTCGCTTTCAGTAGATACCAGCGATGGTTTCCGTAAAGTCCGATTTCGCCTTTACATGAAGGGCGGCAAATCTCATTACCCATGTCTTTTATTTCAAAGCCGCTCCTTATCATATCAAGAAACTTGTCAAATGTATAGCCATTCAGATCAGAAACAACACGGTTATAGTCATAAATATGAAGTTCTTCAGCAGGAAAGAGGACGGAAAGGAAATAGTTGAACGCCTCACTTCCGTCGAAGTCCGGGTATTCCAATCTGCGTTTTAAACCTGTCTTTACGGCAGATGCAGCACGGTGATGGCCGTCAGCTATATAAATATTGTCAACTCCTGCGAAAATATTGGTGATTTTTTCAATATTTTCCGGACTCTTGACCTGCCACACCTGATGCTGCACAGAGTCTTCGCTGGTGAAATCATAAAGCGGGGCAGTATCCTTTACTGTATTTAACATCTGATTCAAGGAGGCATTCATGTGGTAAGCCAGAAAAATCGGACCTGTTTGTGCGCTCATTGTATCAATGTGGTGTATTCGATCTTGTTCCTTGTCCTCCCGGGTGTTTTCATGTTTTTTAATTTTGCCCTCCAGATAATCGTCGATGGAGGCACAGCACACAAGTCCGGTCTGAGTATGACCGTCCAGGGTGAGTGCGTAGATATAATAGCAGGCGCTCTCATCTTTAACGAAAGAACTGTTTTCTATCATTTCATTTAATGTATCTCGAGCCCTTTCATATACAGGCTGGGAATACATATCTGTATCGGGAGGAAACTGGGTTTCTGCCCGGTCTATTTGCAAAAAGGAAAGGGGGTTCTGCTTCACAATATCTCTTGCCTCTTTGCTGTTGTACACATCATAGGGTAGTGCCGCTATAGCGGGTGCCAGTTTTTTTGCAGGGCGTATGCTCCGAAAGGGTCTGATGGATGCCATGATAACTCTCCTTTAATTTGAAATTCAGCTTGCGGCAAAGAAACTTTTTCCTGCCGCCTCAACTTCTTTTATTCTAGCACAAAGGAAAAAGGTTTACTATAAGAATGTTTGACACATGATTTGATTATATTTCTGGACGGCTGTGTGCTTTTGAAACCGTATTAAAGCCTATAGTCCCGGCGAGAATTGCTATGATTCCTATATAATGATAGTAGAATAGCTTTTCCTGCAAAAAAAACATGCCGGCTAAAATTGTTACAACCGTTGCTACATTGCTGAATAAACCGACCTTTGTTGCTTCCAGATACTTTAATGCATATGCGGAAAGGGCCAGTGTCACTAAGGACGAAAGCAATCCAAGGTACAAAATGGCGCTTGTAAAGGAAGGCTTGGAGTGTGTCATAATTTTTTGACAGTTTTCTTACCAGGACATTGTAAATTGCGAATAATATTGCAGACATCAAAATAAAAAGAAATCCCAGGAATCCGTTATTCTTAACTTGGAATCCTCCTATCACATTAATGAAAATCATACCGGCTACGGAGATTGCCATAAAGAGCTTCTGCAGGTTTCCGATTCGTTCCTTTAATATGAACCAGGCAGCAACAAGTGTGAAGACAGGTACCATAGCCTGTATTATCCCTGCCTCGGAGGAGGAGATTATGTTCAGCCCAAGGGTCTGGAACAAAAAGAATAAAATCGGATAAGCCAGACTATAGGGTGCAATCTTCAGCCATTCCAGTATTATCTTTCACCGTGCGGCGGCCAATTGAAAAAATACACACATTGTGCTATAATCTCCCGGAATATATAGAAGACATTTATTTATTGAGGAGTTATAGATTATGCTGAATCAATTTTCGAGAACTGAGTTACTTTTTGGAAGGCAGGCCATGGAAAGGCTTGCAGGCTCAAGAGTTGCCGTGTTCGGTATCGGCGGAGTCGGAGGTTATACGGTAGAAGCACTGGTGCGAAGCGGTGTGGGGACGGTAGATCTGATTGATGATGACAAGATCTGCCTGACAAATATCAACCGCCAGATCTACGCCACCCGTAAAACCGTAGGCAAATATAAAGTGGATGTGGCGGCTGAACGGATTGCCGATATTAATCCGGATGTCGTTGTGAATACTTATAAAACTTTCTACACCCCTGATACAGCGGGACAGTTCAACTTTACAGAATATGATTATGTTGTGGATGCCATTGACACAGTGACCGGAAAGCTTGCACTTGTGGAAAACGCAAATGCTGCAGGCACGCCGATTATCAGTTCTATGGGTGCAGGAAATAAGGTCGATGCCACTGCGTTTGAGGTGGCTGACATTTACAAGACTTCCATCTGCCCACTGGCGAAAGTTATGCGCCGTGAGCTCAGGAAACGGGGAATTAAAAGTCTGAAGGTCGTTTATTCTAAGGAGACGCCCATTGTGCCTAGCGAAGACATGGCAATCAGCTGTAAGGCACACTGCATCTGCCCTCCTGGGACAGCACGGAAATGCACCCAGCGCCGTCAGGTTCCGGGAAGCAATGCATTTGTTCCTCCTGCTGTTGGGTTGATGATAGCAGGTGAAGTGATTAAGGATCTGGTGGAATACCAAATCAGATAAGTTAGGCGATAGAGAACAGAGATTATAAGCTGCCGACAAGCACAGGCAGCTAATTCTTGTTACGTAGTATAAAATGGGGTATAATCATAAAGATGAAAAGGCATTGCCTTATAGTATTTTGAAAAAGGAGGGATTCAGGAAGCCAGAAGGATTGGAATAAGTTTTGGGGATGAAATTTAAGAATTAGAGGTGTAATTCATGTCATACACGGCACTTTACAGAAAATTTCGCCCTTCGTCATTTGAAGATGTGAAGGGGCAGGATCATATTGTTACAACTTTACAGAATCAGATCAAAGCAAACCGTATCGGGCATGCATATCTGTTTTGCGGAACCAGAGGAACCGGTAAAACCAGCGTGGCGAAAATATTTGCCAGAGCGGTAAACTGCGAGCACCCGAAAGATGGGAGTCCCTGTGGAGAATGCGGGATGTGCAGGTCCATCGCCAGGGAGACATCTATGAATGTGATTGAGATTGACGCCGCTTCCAACAATGGGGTGGATAATATCCGTGAAATACGCGAGGAGGTGGCTTACCGTCCTACGGAGGGACGATACAAGGTCTACATTATAGATGAAGTGCATATGCTTTCCATAGGCGCTTTTAATGCGCTATTAAAAACATTGGAAGAGCCGCCGGAATATGTAATTTTCATACTTGCAACGACAGAGGTGCATAAAATACCGATTACCATTCTTTCCCGCTGTCAGCGGTATGATTTTAAAAGAATTAGTATTGAGGTTATTGTGAGTCGGCTTCAGGAGCTTATGAAAACAGAACAGGTGGAAGTAGAGGACAAGGCACTGCGTTATGTAGCGAAGGCGGCGGATGGCTCTATGCGGGATGCGCTAAGTCTTCTGGATCAGTGTATTGCATTTCATCTTGGAGAGAAGCTGACCTATGATCAGGTTCTGGATGTGCTGGGAGCTGTGGATACAGATGTGTTCAGCAGACTCTTACGCAATATTATAAAGCGGGACATACCTAAAGTTTTGGATACAGTAGAAGAACTGGTAATGGATGGAAGAGAACTGACGCAGCTTTCTGCAGATTTTACATGGTATCTCAGGAACTTGCTTCTGGTGAAAACATCTGATAATATAGAAGACGTGTTAGATGTATCTACGGAGAATATGCTTCAGTTGAAAGAAGAGGCTAAGATGATAGAGCCGGATATGCTGCTTCGGTATATTCGTATTTTTTCTGAACTGTCAGGGCAGCTGAAGTATGCGACGCAGAAGAGGGTCTTGCTTGAAGTTGCGCTGATTAAGCTCTGCACCCCGGCCATGGAGGTTAAACAGGATACACTGCTGGACCGTATACGTGCCGTGGAGGAAAAGGTGGAGCAGGGACCTGCTGTGCAGGAGAAAATTGTGTACAGAGACCAGGAGAGAAAGGGAGCCGGTCAAAAGCTTCCTAAGCCGGAGCTTCCCAACGCTATCCCGGAGGATATCCAGGAGGTCGTGAAGAACTTCAGGCCCATTGCAGATGAGACTTCCGGAATGCTTCGGACATTTCTGAAGAAGGCAAGGCTCAGCCTGGGAGGGGACAACAGATTGCTGATTGTTATGCCTGGCACTCTGGAGGCAGATGTAGTCGGTAAGGAAGAACATAAACAAGAACTTGAAGAGCTGATTGAGAAGCGGATAGGGAAAAAAGTAGAAGTGGAGGTCCGTCAGGTAGAAGAGGGACGGCACTTTGAAGATACATTTGTGGACATCGAAAAGAAGATTAACATGGAAATAACAGTGGAGGATTAAGTTATGGGAAAAAAAGGCGGTTTTCCGGGAGGCGGAGTGCCCGGTAATATGGCAAATCTGATGAAGCAGGCACAAAAGATGCAGAGACAGATGGAAGAACAGGCAAAAGAACTTGAGACAAAAGAATTTACAGCAACAGCAGGTGGTGGTGCTGTAGAAGTTACCATATCCGGCAAGCGCGAAGTGATGAAAGTGAAGCTGCAGGAAGAGGTTGTGGATCCGGAAGATATAGAAATGCTGGAGGATCTGATTGTGGCGGCTACGAATGAAGCACTTCGGAAGGTGGATGAAGAGTCCAGTTCTGCAATGAACAAACTGACAGGTGGACTCGGCGGAGGAATGCCGGGGATGTTCTAATCAGTTCAGCCATGCAAGAGTTTTCAGGCAACGGAGCTCAAAAGGGTCAGACCCCTTTGAGCTCTCTGATTTTTACAGGAGGGATTTAAATGGATTATTACAGCAATCAAATAAGCAGGTTGATTGAGGAGTTTTCCCGCCTGCCCGGAATTGGGACAAAGTCTGCTCAGAGGCTGACTTTTCATGTTATTAATATGCCCAGGGAGCAAGTGGAAAATTTTGCAAAGTGCCTTGTGGAGGCCCGCAATAATGTGAGATACTGTGCCCAGTGCTGTACCTTGACAGATCATGAACTTTGTCCGATTTGCAGCAACCCTGACAGAGACCAGAAGACAATTATGGTTGTAGAGACACCCCGGGATCTGGCAGCTTACGAGAAAACGGGGAAATATAACGGTGTTTATCATGTGCTTCACGGGGCGATTTCTCCTATGCTTGGTATTGGCCCGGGGGATATTAAACTTAAAGAGCTTATGGAGCGTCTTCAGGGCGATGTGGAGGAGGTAATTATTGCGACAAATTCCAGCCTTGAGGGAGAAACGACGGCGATGTATATCAGCAAGCTGATTAAGCCTGTGGGAATTAAGGTAAGCCGGATTGCCAGCGGAGTTCCTGTGGGTGGTGATCTGGAGTATATTGACGAGGTAACACTTCTTAGAGCTTTGGAAGGCAGAACAGAACTCTAGTGCACTAGCGCCCCGGAAGGGACTTTAAGGATATGAGATTATGTATAAGAAAAAAGTAACATCCTCGGATGTGGCGAGAAAGGCGGGGGTTTCCCAGGCCACCGTCTCCATGGTGCTGAATAAAAAATACAATGTTTCGTTTTCCAAGGATGTCATACGAAAGGTCGAGGAAGCAGCGGCCGAGCTTGGCTATGAGCTGCCGAAGAGAAAACGCCAGATGGAAAACAGGCGTGAGAAGCTCCTGGTAGTATTTTGCCCCAATTTGACGAACCCTTATTATGTCATGCTGCTTCAGGGGATTGAATCCAAAGCGACAGAACAGGGTTTTGGACTTTTTGTCTGCAACACACAGCGGAATTTGGAACTGGAAGAGCGGTATCTGAAAATGATGCCATCTCTGAATCCCCAGGGGGTAATCTACACCTGTAATCCCAGCCGATGTTTTATGCCTGTGGTGGAGGATCTCTCAGCACAGATTCCCTTTGCGATTATTAATAATCAAAATGAAAAGTTGGATGTAGATGCTGTAGAGCTCGACAATTCTAAATTGGGGAGGATAATGGCAAAGCATCTTCTGAAACTGGGACATCAGCATGTAGGATATATTGCTCCGCCGCTTACTGTAAGGCAGAAACAGCGCTCCAAGAGGGTGGAAGGTTTTCTTAAGGAGTTTAAGGATGCAAATCTGGGGAATAATGTGATTATTAAGGCAGCCAATGAGAAGATGGATAAGGATGTGCCGGGAATAGATTCTGAGTATCGCATCGGGTATGATCTGACAAAAGAGCTTCTTGCGGAGCATGAAGAACTGACTGCCATCGTGGGGCTCAATGATATGATTGCTTTCGGGATACTGGATGCTCTCTACGATGAAAAATATAAGGTCCCCGGTGACATGTCTGTTATGGGATGTGATAATACGCTGTTCGCGCGAATGCATAAAATATCTCTGACGACTATAGAGCATTTTGTGATTTATAAAGGCAGGGATGCCTGTGATATCATTATGAAAAAGATTAAGATCAGAGACAAAAAGTATTCGGAAATGGAGCCTATCAGCATTTATCATGTGGAGTATGAACCGAAAATCGTTGTAAGGGGAACTACCTCATATCCCAGAGATAAAAGAAGGAAAATATAACTATCTAGAATTAAACCTGAAAAATTAATTTAATATGAAATATTATTAATAATAATTTGGTGCGCGAAATCTATTAGGGGGCAGGCTGCCGTTTAAAATACAACAAAAGGGATACAGTAATGCTTTATGTTAAAAGATGTTATGGATGAATGGAAGAATGTTTATTAATAATTTGACTATATAAACTGACGAAAGCGTTAATAATTTATAGTCCTGTTGACCCGCATGACTGCAGCGGCTATAATTAACATCGAGAAAACAAAGGATTCTAGTTCTGAGAGGAGGAACAGACATGAAATTTTTTATCGACACAGCAAAGGTAGAAGATATTAAGAAAGCAAATGATATGGGTGTTATTTGCGGAGTCACCACGAATCCCTCATTAATAGCAAAAGAAGGACGGGTTTTTGAAGAGGTGATTGCGGAGATTGCCTCTATAGTGGACGGCCCAATCAGCGGAGAAGTGAAAGCAACAACTACAGATGCAGAGGGTATGATTGCAGAGGGAAGAGAGATTGCAAAGATTCATAAAAACATGGTAGTCAAGATTCCAATGACAGTGGAAGGATTAAAAGCCTGCAAAGTTCTTTCTTCCGAAGGTATTAAGACAAATGTAACGTTAATTTTTTCTGCAAATCAGGCACTTCTGGCAGCAAGAGCAGGAGCCACATACGTATCCCCGTTCCTGGGTCGTCTGGATGACATTTCCGTGCGTGGGACAGACTTAATCGCAGAGATTGCAGAAATCTTTGCAGCTGCAGGAATTGATACAGAAATTATCGCAGCAAGCGTGCGTAATCCGATGCACGTAACAGACTGTGCACTTGCGGGCGCAGACATCGCAACCGTGCCATATGCAGTAATTGAGCAGATGACACATCATCCACTGACAGATGCCGGAATCGCAAAATTCCAGGCAGATTACAGAGCTGTTTTTGGTGAATAAGGTAAAAATTAATAGACAGGAGAAATTTCATGAATAAGCTAGAATTGATGAAGACTGCAAATGAGGTCCGCAAAGGTGTTATAACGGCGGTGCACAGTGCAAAGTCAGGACATCCCGGCGGTTCACTCTCAGCAGCAGATATCTTCACGTACCTTTACTATGAGGAACTTAATGTTAATCCTAAGGATCCGAAGAAACCGGATCGTGACAGATTTGTATTATCTAAGGGGCATACAAGTCCGGGATTATACTCTACTCTGGCTCACAGAGGGTTTTTCCCGGTTGAAGATCTGGAGACATTCCGGCACACAGGCTCCTATCTTCAGGGACATCCGGATATGAAGCATATACCCGGTGTAGATATGACATCCGGCTCGTTGGGGCAGGGGATTTCAGCTGCAGTGGGCATGGCAATCTCAGCGAAGCTATCCGGTGACGACTACAGAGTGTATACTCTGGTAGGTGACGGTGAACTTCAGGAAGGCCAGGTATGGGAGGCTTCCATGCTGGCCGGCCACAGAAAGCTGGATAATCTTGTTGTTATTGTGGACAATAATAACCTTCAGATTGATGGCGCGATAGATGAGATAAACTCCCCTTATCCTATTGATAAGAAGTTTGAAGCATTCAATTTCCACGTTATCAATATTGACGGAAACGATTTTGATCAGATTGATGCCGCATTTAAAGAGGCGAAAACTGTAAAGGGGTGCCCCACAGCAATTATTGCAAAGACAATCAAGGGCAAAGGCGTTTCCTTTATGGAGAATCAGGCTTCCTGGCACGGAACCGCTCCGAATGACGAACAGTATAAAGTGGCAATAGCAGATTTAGAGAAAGTAGGTGAAGCATTATGTCAGAAGTAAAGAAAATCGCTACAAGAGAAAGCTATGGCAATGCTTTGACCGAGTTAGGCAAGGAACATGAGGATGTAATCGTATTGGATGCGGACCTTGCAGCAGCCACGAAGACTGGTATATTTAAAAAAGCATTTCCTGAAAGACATATAGACTGCGGTATTGCGGAGGGCAACATGATGGGTGTAGCAGCAGGAATTGCAGCTACAGGTAAAGTACCGTTTGCGAGTTCATTTGCCATGTTTGCGGCAGGACGCGCATTTGAACAGGTGCGTAACTCTATAGGATATCCGCATTTGAACGTGAAAATCGGTGCCACACACGCAGGAATTTCAGTAGGAGAAGACGGTGCCACACACCAGTGCAACGAAGACATTGCCCTGATGCGCACAATCCCCGGAATGGTGGTTGTTTGCCCGTCCGATGACGTGGAAGCAAGAGCAGTAGTAAAAGCGGCATATGAGCATAAAGGGCCTGTTTACATGCGCTTTGGAAGACTGGCAGTTCCGGTTATTAATGATAACCCGGATTATAAATTCGAATTGGGTAAGGGCGTTGTCCTCCGGGAAGGAAAGGATGTTACCATAGTTGCGACCGGACTTCCTGTATCAAACTGCCTTGCGGCAGCCGAAAAGCTGGCGGCAGACGGAATCGAAGCAAAGGTCATCAACATCCATACAATTAAGCCGCTTGACAAGGAAATAATCATTGCAGCAGCAAAGGAAACCGGCAAAGTCGTTACAGTTGAGGAACATAATATCATCGGCGGACTGGGAAGCGCAGTATGCGATGTCCTATCAGAAGAGGTTCCCACAAAAGTAATGAAGATAGGGATCAACGACACTTACGGAGAATCCGGGCCTGCATTAGAGCTGATAGAAAAATACGGCCTGGATGCAGACAGTATATATAAAAGGGTCAGACCCTTTTGCGAACCATTTTCAGAATAGTTTATCAATTTAAAAGACAGACCTCCCCCTCACGGTAGATGCAAAGGGGGAGGCTGTTGGTTAAAAAGGGGACTTAAAAAGGGGACTGACCCTTTTGCCTTCCATTTTCAGAATAGTTTTACAATTCTTTCGCCCATCTCGGGGCAAACATTTCACAAAAGGTATATTTAAATTTCCATCACACACTTTAAAGGAGGGTGCATGTCAAGAGACAAACGAAGAGAAAGCGGGACAGGGTTTTACCATGTTGTAATGAGAGGAAATAATAAGGAGAAAGTATTTAACAAAACCGGTGACAAACTTGAGTTCAAGAATATTTTGAAGAAGCAATTGGATGAATATCCAGTCACGATTTACGCTTACTGTATTATGACAAACCATATTCATCTTATGCTGGAAGCAAAGTATAAGGTACTACCGCGATTTATGCAGCGTGTAAATTCGACATATGCAGAAGGATATAATAGTAAATATGACAGACATGGTCACGTTTTTCAGGGACGATACTATAGTGACTGTGTGGAAACTGAGGAATATTACTGGTGCTGCCTGCGCTATATTCATAACAATCCAGTAAAAGTATATCTTGCAGGTGAACCTTTTAGTTACCAGTTCAGCAGCGCGTGGGAATATAAGAATGGAGCTTCAGAATTAATAGGAGAGGCGGCGTTTAATATGTTAAAAACACGTTTTCAGAATATGGATGATTTTTGGAGATTTCATCGAATGTTTGAGCAAAAATCTTTTCTGGATACCGTTGAAGATGAACAGATTCACAACACCGAAAGGGTCAGAATATTTACAGAAAGATATCTGTTTGATAACCGTATAGAGGAGATGGAGACTTTGCTGACGGTGGGCACCATAAAAAGGAAGTTTTTCGAAACCTGCAAACAGGAGACCGGACTTTCCCAAAGAAAGATTGAGAATATTCTGAAAACGGCGTACAAAAGGGACTGACCCCTTTGTGATCCCCTTTGTGATCCCTTTGTGTTTTTTGTCGAACGCACCTGACACTAAGTGATAAATTCAGCCTTTTCGTTATGCTATGCTTTAGAAAAATTTTATTCAGAGGTGAGTGTAATGGAGAGACAGATTCCTAAGAATGTACGTCAAATCGGGAATGTAAGTGACAGCCCGAAGATTTATGTGGAAGATTATGTGGATACTTTTTTCACCCAGTTATGTGAAAAAGCTGGGGAGGAACCGATAGGGGCTTTTCTGGTGGGTGATATGCAAAAGACAAATGATGAGGAGTACGTTTACATATATGGAGCAATTCAGATTCATGATCTGAAAATGTCGGACAAGGAGTATGTGATTGACGACGATGCGTGGAAAAGAGCCTATGAGGAATGCAAACAGTATTTTGAGGACGGAGAGATGCTTGGCTGGTTTGTGGCCCACCAAGGGGTGCCGTTGGAACCGGAGCACAAAACGGTAAAGTTCCATAAGAAATCGTTCCCGAAGAAAAATTCAGTCTTTATTATGAAAGACCCTATAGAGAAGGATGAGGCATACTATGTCCTCAAACTGAATGATTTGATGGAAATAGGCGGGCACTATACATATTATGAGAAAAACCCGTGTATGCAGAACTATATGATCTCGACTAGAAAGAAGAATGGGGTGTGTGCCTCGGAAACTTTTGAAGATAGAGCTGCAAAGGACTTTCGTAGTCTTGTTAGATCCCGCGAGGAGCAACAGCACCAGAAGAGAACCAATCGGCTAATGTACGCGGTCAGTGCGTGCCTGGTATTGGTTGTTATCATTATGGGGGTTACAACGCTGAACAATTTTGATAAAATGAAATCAGTACAGAGTACTCTAAATAATATTTCGGATTCATCTTCTTCGGACACCCAGTCAGTGAAGACAAAAGAAACAAGCGGAAAGGCCACGGCTGTCACAAATGAGTCATCGGGGCAGCAGATTCAGGAAGACGGGCAATCAGGCGTAGAAGAGAAGGATGAAAGTGGACAGGCAGGCGATACACCTGAAAACAGCGAGACTGCAAATACCGATACGCAGAGCACCGATGCGGCGGGAGCCAATGGGGATGATGGTGTCTATATAGTGGAGCAGGGTGATACCCTGGCTGTTATCAGCAGAAAGACATATGGAGATGTAAGCCATGTGGATGCTATTTGCAAAATGAACGGCCTCTCAAACGGAAACCTGATTTATGTGGGACAAAAGCTGGTTTTGCCATAAATGCTAAGCGAAGTCTTTTATGAGTATTGTAAATGTGGTATAATGCTTTTACTTGGCGAGGTATTTTCGAGCTTAGTATTTATGGTATAATACTCCGATAAAAAGCAAGAGGTTCAAAATGACGCAAAAGAAAAATCCACATTTAAAGATCGCAAAACCGGTGGACATGGAGAAGCTGAAGCAGGCGGTAAAGAATAGGAGAAAAAGCAGATTCAAAACAGGCACAACAATGGTGGCTCTGGTGATTATGATAGTTACAGGGACTATCCTGCTGTTGGAGAATCATTCCTACACTAAGACAACTAAGGCGGCGGACTATACCAACGAGACGGAGGATAACAACAGATATGTCCAGTTTGCAGACGGAATTGTCCGGTACAGCAAAGATGGAATCGTATTTCTGAACAGGAAAAATGAAGAGCAATGGATTCAGTCCTGTCAGATGAAGACTCCGGTGATTGATGTAAATCAAGACGTATTTGCTGTGGCCGACAGCGGTGGGAATTCTATTCTCGTGTTCACAGAGAAAGGTCTTAAAGGTGAGATTGATACATCCCTTCCTATTGAAAAGATATCGGTTTCCAACCAGGGGATTGTAAGCGCCATTTTGAAGAATGAAGACACGCCCAAGATTATATCCTATGATGCGGCAGGAAATATTCTGGCAGAGCACAGAATCACTGCCGGCAGGACAGGCTATCCTTTAAGCCTGGACATGTCCCGGGACGGGACAATGCTGATGGTTTCTTATCTTTCCACAGAAGGCGGCAGTATGAAATCCAAGATTGCACATTATAACTTTGGCACTGCGGGAAAAAGCCGGACAGATAATGAGGTGGGTATGGAGGAATATGACGGGGTTATCACCCCGGAAGTGTATTTTATGGATGACGTTACCTCTGTGGCAGTAAGTGACAGCTCCTTTACTATATATAAAGGAAAAGACACTCCCAAAAAGAAAAAGACCGTCAAGATAGAGCAGGAAATTGCGGGTACATTTCATACGGATAAATACATAGGCTTCACACTTTTGAACAAAGACAAATCGGGCTATGAGGCTCGGTTGTATGATAAATCCGGAAAAAAGGTTATGAATAAAGCCTTCAAGGGAGAATATAGCAATATCAAGATGGCAGGCGGCGAAATTATCATGTTCGATGGCACCAGGTGCTGTATTATTACAAAAAATGGCATTCAAAGGTTTAAAGGCGATTTGAAAACTACAGCCTTAGAGGTTATTCCCTCTTGGGGCATTAATAGATACCTGGTGATAAACGCAAATGAATTAAGAGTAATTTATTTGGTAAAATAGGAGAAAACATGGATAATTGGTTATTGATAGCAGTTGCGGTGATTTTCTTAATAGGGATTGTGACAGGAGTTGTGAGAGGATTTTTCAGGATAGGACTCTCCATTCTTTCAACAGTGCTGACCATTGTACTTATGATATTTTTGAATCCATATGTGGCAGAAGCATTGACAAAATATACACCTATTGATGACATGATAAAGGAAAAATGTATTGAGGTGTTCATGCCCAGGCTTACGGACGAGCAGCTTTCGAAAATAGACTTCAGTGGCACTCCCCTTGCCGAATTAAGCAGGGAGCAGCTGGCTGATCTTGGCAGCCTTGACTGGGGGAGCATGGGAATTGATGAGAAAGATGTCCTGAAAATTTTGGGGGATGTCCCGAGAGATGATCAGATAAAGCAGATAGAAGGATCAGCTCTTCCCACCTTTATGAAGAATACCATATTAGAAAATAATAACTCAGAAATCTATAAAACACTGAGTGTTACCAGTTTCACAGAGTATGTAGCGTCCTACATTGCGCAGATGGCGATTAAACTATTGTCCTTTCTGATAACGTTTTTGCTGGCAATCATCATCGTAAAGGCGTTGATGGCGGCCGTGGATATTATTGGAGAAGTTCCGGTGCTGTGTACGCTGAATCGTATCGCCGGAGGAGTCCTGGGAATCGTAGGTGCCCTTCTCTTCGTGTGGCTAGTATTCCTTGTTATTACGGTAATGTATTCCACAGCATTTGGGAAAGCATGCTTTGATATGATAGAAAGCAGCCAGATACTAACATATTTGTATAATAAAAATATTTTGCTTCAAAAATTGCTGAGGTTCTGAAAACTGCAGCTGCAAAAGAAAATCGTGTTTACCACAGGAGGAAAATACTATGCTGGATTTATATAAAAATATAGAAAATTGTGATCCGGATTCTCGCAATATGGTGCTAACTGTTCTGGAGGGTGAGGCTTTCGGCGAAAAGGCGTTGATTTCAGATGGGCGGATTGTCTGGGAGAGCAAGAAAAGGGGATTTTTTTCGCAGCATAATGAGGAATTGAAAGCAGATTTTAAAGGAATTACAACAGTAATCGGAAAGAAAAAAATATTTTGCGACAGTCTTGGGCAGGAAAAGCAACTTGTGATCTGCGGCGGCGGACACGTCTCTATACCAGTGATTCAAATAGGGATTATGATGGGGTTTGCTGTAACTGTGCTGGAAGACCGCCCACATTTTGCAGATAATGCCAGAAAAGCTGGTGCATTTCGGGTTATCTGTGAATCTTTTGAGGATGGGCTGAATAAAATTCCGGGAAATGAAGATACTTTCTTTGTGATAGTAACACGAGGTCATCGTTACGATCAGGTCTGCCTGGAAAAAATTTTAAATAAGAAACACGCATATATAGGGATGATTGGAAGCCGCCTGAGGATACGCAAAGTAAAAGAAATGCTGCTTGAAAAGGGATGTGGTGAAGCTGTACTAAATCAGGTTCATGCTCCGATTGGGCTTGATATAGGTGCGGAGACACCCGCAGAGATAGCAGTTTCAATTATGGCTGAAATCATTGAAGTTAAGAATAAGAAGAAAAGAAATTATGGATTCTCAAAAGAATTAATGAGAGCTATTTTAGATGAAAAATCAAGTCCGGGCAGAAAGATTCTTGCCACGATTGTGGCCCGCCAGGGTTCGGCACCCCGTGCAGCGGGGACTAAGATGTTGATTCTTCCCGACGGGAAGACAGTGGGGACTATCGGAGGTGGATGTATGGAGTCTGATGTACTGCAGAAAGCGCTGTTGATGCTTCGAGGCGGAACCACAGAATCTAAAATCTGTCATGTTGATATGACAGGACAAGATGCGGAGGATGACGGCATGGTCTGCGGCGGTGTCGAAGATGTCCTTTTGGAGGTGTTTTAGAGGACGGCATGAAAAGTATGTAAAAATATATTGACAATTCCCATGGAATATGATATCTTGTAAAAGTTGTTTGAAATAATTCATTCCATGGGGGATTAGCTCAGTTGGGAGAGCGCCTGCCTTGCAAGCAGGAGGTCACGAGTTCGAATCTCGTATTCTCCACTTAAACCTGGCAGAGAACTGCCGGGCACATATATTCCTCGATAGCTCAGTGGTAGAGCATTCGGCTGTTAACCGAAGGGTCGTAGGTTCGAACCCTACTCGGGGAGCTTTAAAAAAGGGGCTGGACACCAGTTGATTTTAGTCAACTGATGTTCAGCCCCTTTGAAGGTTAACTTGATATAATTACCTAGTTTGGATATAATATCCTCAAGTAGGACGATAAAATATGAAAATCTATTTGAGGGTGATTTTATGTGTAATTTGAAAGGATGGTGTTTTCATGATACAGAGTATAAAAGAAAGAGCTTTTAAACAATTAAAGATAGGCGGCAGCACTTACAGCTACTATGATATATACTCCCTGACAGAGGAGGGCTATGATATAGATCATTTGCCCTATTCTATCAAAATCCTGTTGGAATCTGTAATCAGGCAATGCGACGGTTACGCCATCACAGAAGACCATATCCGCAGCCTTGCCAACTGGAACAGCGGGGATGCTTCAAGAACAGAAGTCCCGTTTAAACCTGCAAGGGTTATTTTGCAGGATTTTACGGGTGTTCCGGCGATTGTCGACCTGGCTTCCATGAGAAAAGCTATGGCAGAAGCAAATGGAGATATCCGCAAAATCAATCCGGAAGTACCGGTGGATCTTGTGATTGACCATTCCGTGCAGGTAGATGAGTATCTTACCGCTAATGCACTGAACGATAATGTTAATCGAGAGTTTGAGCGCAACATGGAGAGGTATCAGTTCCTAAATTGGGGAAAAGAAGCGTTTGATAATTTTCAGGTTGTTCCTCCGGCAGCAGGCATTGTCCACCAGGTAAATCTGGAATACCTGGCTAAGGTTGTACAGGAGAAGACAGAAGGTGACGAAACAGTATTGTATCCGGATACGCTGGTAGGTACTGACTCTCATACGACAATGATCAACGGCCTTGGTGTACTGGGGTGGGGTGTCGGCGGAATTGAAGCAGAAGCGGGAATGCTCGGACAGCCCTCTTATTTTACTGCTCCGGAAGTAATAGGAGTGCGGCTTACAGGGATGCTGAATACAGGTGTAAATGCTACGGATCTTGCACTCCTTATCACACAGGTACTGCGAAAAAGAGGTGTTGTGGGCAAGTTTGTGGAATATTTCGGAGAGGGTCTGGAAGGGCTGTCTTTGGCTGATCGGGCCACTGTTGCAAATATGGCTCCTGAGTATGGAGCTACCTGTGGATTTTTCCCTGTGGACGAGAAAACACTGAAGTACCTGGAATTGACAGGCAGGCCGAAAGAGCATATTGATTTGGTGGAAGGCTATTTGAAAGCGAATCATTTGTTTTTTGACAAGAAAAAAGAGCCGCATTACAGTGAGGTTATCGAAATCGATTTGTCCAAGATTGAGACATCCCTGTCCGGTCCGAAGCGCCCACAGGACTTAATCCCGCTTGGAAAGATGAAAGAAGAATTTGTAAAATCCGTTACGGCACCTCTCGGCAACCAGGGGTATGGACTCTCAGATTCGGAATTTGAGAAAGAGGTTCGTGTAAATCTGGCAGGCGGAAGAAGCAGTGTAATGAAAACAGGAGCACTGGCTATAGCGGCTATTACATCCTGTACCAATACATCAAATCCTGCAGTCATGGCAGGGGCAGGTTTGTTGGCCAGAAATGCTGTCCAAAAGGGGCTGAAGGTGCCGGCCCATGTTAAAACTTCGCTGGCGCCAGGCTCTAAAGTGGTGACCGGGTACCTGAGAGAATCCGGGCTGCTGACATATTTAGAGCAGCTGGGCTTTTATGTTGTGGGATATGGGTGTACAACCTGTATAGGAAACTCCGGTCCTTTGCTTCCTGAGATTTCCGATGCTATTATGGAAAATGATTTACTGGTATCCTCGGTTCTTTCCGGAAACCGAAATTTTGAAGGCCGGATACATCCGCTTGTAAAGGCAAATTATCTGGCATCTCCGATTCTGGTTGTGACCTATGCGCTGGCAGGAACTGTGGATATAGATCTGCTCCATGAGCCCATAGGAGTGGGAAAAGAAAATGAAGCCGTATTCCTGAAGGATATATGGCCATCATCTTCCGAAATTACCGAAATGGTTGCCCGCAGCGTTAAACCGGAACTATTTGAAAAAGAATACAGATCCCTCTATGAAGACAATGCACTGTGGAATGGAATAAAAGCAGAGGCAAGTGCAGGGGACTTATATAACTTTGACGAGAAATCAACATATATACAAAACCCGGATTTTTTTACGGACATGCCAAAAGAACCAAAGGATATAACTCCCCTTTCGGGAATAAGAGCTGTGGCCAAATTCGGAGACTCAATCACAACAGACCATATTTCTCCCGCAGGGGCCATCGGAAATAATACGCCAGCGGCAAAATATCTGACAGAGCATGGAATTGCACGCGCAGAGTTCAATACGTATGGGTCAAGACGGGGCAATCACGAAGTAATGGTGAGGGGAACTTTTGCCAATATAAGAATCAGAAATCAGCTGGCACCGGGTACGGAAGGCGGTTACACTACTTACTGGCCGGATCATGAAGTTACGACCATTTATGATGCATGTATGAAATATAAAGAAAATAATATCGGACTTGCAGTTTTAGCAGGAAAAGATTACGGGATGGGATCCTCCAGAGACTGGGCGGCGAAAGGCCCCAAATTACTGGGAATTAAAATGGTGCTTGCAGAAAGCTATGAGCGGATTCACCGCTCTAATCTTGTGATGATGGGAATTCTGCCGCTGCAGTTTATGGAAGGGGAGTCAGCGGACAGCCTGGGCCTGACTGGAGAAGAGACCTTCCATGTGTCTATTGATGAAAATGTGAAGCCCTCTCAAAAGGTAAAAGTCACAGCCACTTTGAATGATAAAACAGTGGAATTTGGCTGCATCGTGCGTTTTGACTCTAATGTGGACGTGGATTATTATCGCCACGGCGGCATTTTACAGATGGTTTTGCGAGAGAAATTAAATTGAAAGAGGTTAGAAGATATACAGAATGGATGAAGACATGCGAACAATAAATAAATTTGGAAAGAAATTTTTTCTGGCAGTCCTATCGGCATTTCTGATTACGGGCTGTCAAAATGCCGCTGATATCGGAACTGCATTCCCCACTCCTGATACACCGACAGAGATAGTGTCCGTTTCGGACATTCCTGATTATTCAGGGAATGCATATGTGGAGGTGAATAACAATGAACCTTATTTTACAGATGAAGAAAAGGAGGACACTACATCCTTCGAACAATATAGTCCCCTTGATTCACTGGGGCGGTGCCGGACGGCCTATGCCAACATCGGACAGGACTTGATGCCGAAAGAAAAAAGAGGTGCCATTGGTGCCGTGAAGCCCAGCGGATGGCAGATCGAGAAATATGATTTTGTAGATGGAAAATATTTATATAACCGCTGTCATCTTATTGGCTATCAGCTGACTGCAGAAAATGCCAATTCCGAAAACCTGATCACGGGAACCAGATACCTGAATACAGAGGGCATGCTTCCTTTTGAGAATGAGGTGTCAGATTACATAAAAGAAACCAATCACCATGTACTGTACAGGGTTACTCCTATGTTTACCGGTGATAATCTTGTTGCTGACGGGGTTCTAATGGAAGGATGGTCGGTAGAAGACGAGGGCGGGGGAATCTGTTTTAATGTTTTTGCATATGATGTGCAGCCCGGTGTGGATATTGACTATTCAGACGGAAACAGTCAAAAGGCTGAAGAGAATTTTGCGTATACTGGCAGCCGGAAATCTGGGGAGGAGCCGGCAGAGGAGAAGCTATACATTATCAATGAAAACACAGGAAAGTTTCACAAACCGGACTGCTCCAGTGTATCAGCGATGAAAGAAAAAAACAGGCAGAAATTCACAGGTGACAGGCAGGAGCTTATCAACCGGGGATACCAACCGTGCAAAAACTGTAATCCATAAAAAGGACCCTTAAATATTATACAGAAAGCACAAGGTACCGACAAGTATAATTTTAATATTAGGTAACACTTCAACCATGCGGATATTCGCACTCATGCAAGTCAATGACGCATCCGGCAAAGCAGAGAAGGGGCCTTTCACCAGGTAATAGTCAGGCTGTAGCAGTGGATGAGATCACTAATACGTTGTGAATCTGGACACTGGCGTGGAGCAAAACGGACAGAATATCAATTATGCCGCCAGTCTGATTCAATTTTTGAACAATGATTTTGCTTATACCAATCTGGAAGAGGCCCTTACGGGGATAACTTCAGGCAAATATGCAGCATACGTAATTATTCCGTCTGCTTTTTCAGCAAACACCAGAGCGTATATACAACAATGATAAAATCAGGTATTACATATAAGGTGAGTCAGAATCTGCCGGAAGAGCAAAAATGTCTGCGCTGAAGCAACTAAATTCTTTTATTCAGGGTATGCCCGACCATGTGAGTATACTTTACATGAGCGGTATTATGAAAGACTTCCATACATGATTTGGAAAAATATGTGCAGTTCCCCCAGCTGTTGAAGCTGTTGCTGACGGTCTTTTCAATGCGAAATCGGTGAAGGAGCGAAACTCGACTGAGAATCAGCTGCTTTTACAGTCATTCACACAGAACCTGCCTTATTATCCCCAGGGGGGTAAAATTCGAAGAATTTGACCAGATGATGGCAGAATTAAATAAAAATTAATAACTTAAAAAAGAGGCTGGGAAAAATTGCGTTTATATCCAGAATGGATTTTTAAGATGCTTTTATCCACTTTGTTTTAAATGTCCATCTTGTTTTTTGCCAATCCCGAAAGAAGGATATTCCATATCCGTTTATACATGCGCTTAAGAGGGTTCCAACGCCAATTCCGATTAAATGCCTGATCGCCAGAAGGGCAATGATACAGCTTATGACAACACAACTGATGTCAAAGGTGGTTTTGACCTTTTTAAAGGGGATGCCGATAAAGCTGCTGAAGTCTCTGGTAAAGAGGTCCTGCGGCATAATTGGCAGACCACTATTGATAAGAAAAGCTACTCCAATCATGAGCAACAGTGTTCCCGCTATAAAATACACCATTTTAAAAGACAGAGATTCGGCCCAGAATCCGAACAAAAAAGTAGCTGCATCGAGGGCAAAACTGAATAAAAATCCAACCACAAAGGCTATAATGTAATCTTTTTTGAATTTTCTGGTCCGTAATATTAATAACAGCATCAGACTAATCTGAAAAATATAGTACCATGTTCCATAGGTGAAGACAGGAAAAGCCTGGCTCAGAGTATAAGGCAAGGCTGAGACCGCGGTGATGCCTAAATCACTTTTTGTAATAAGCGCCACACCTGCGGCATCCAGGAGAATGCCGACGGCAAGAGCTGCTTCTGACAATATAGTTCTTTTATCTTTCATAATGAAATCCCTTCAAAAATCTGATTTATTTTGTATTTTGAAATCTACCAATTTACACTGTAGTTTATATTATAACACTGATAAGAAAGCAGGTAACCCCAAGGTAGTGTATAACTGAAATTTATGGGGTTTCATAAACTAACAAGTATGGATATTCGATAGGAACCAATGTGGCTTTAATTTAAAACAGGAGCATAATGTTTTTTAAGAGTCCATCTGCAATATCTGATAAGTTTGGGAATTCCAGCAATTACAGTAGGGAGAGGTGGAGAAGAGGGCGGTGTACATACAGTTCACGAATGGTTCGAGCCGACGGACGCCTACTTGGGGCCACAGAAGAATATGTTACTTATACTTGCACTATCTGGAGTAAATGGGATTCGGGAGTATCAGCTCAATAGACTTACTAAAAGTGATACACTACTTTAATAGATTTCCAAATGATTTGTCATTAAGTTTGAAAGATAAAGGGGGTGTTTTGTACGCAGAGGTGAAGGTGTCAATTATGACATTGAAGAAAAAAAGAAATCAAAAGTCTAATAAGACAAAAGATCGCTTTGAGATGTAAGAGCATAGTAATAAAGAGAAAATTTTTGAGAAAACCGGGTTTTCATGGTAGTGTAAAGTAACCTATGAAAAACAGAACCTAAAAAATAGGTTCTAAAAGAACCTTGAAAATTGCAGATATTTTATTCCTTGGCAACGTCCGCCACCCTTGACGGCGCACCAAAGCAATGCTC
>NZ_FBWL01000142.1 GCF_001517425.1 Clostridium sp. C105KSO13
GAGTGGAAGGAAAGGACATGTTGTATTATTATGTAGAATATACCAAAGGAAGTAACTATCTATATTTTTTGTGTTTTTTTTTTTTCAAGCAGAAGACGGCATACGAGATTCGCCTTAGTTCGTGGGCTCGGAGATGTGTATAAGAGACAGAATTTATACTTATTTAAAAATATCATTATGGTTACTGCTAGCATTAGTTGGGTTGGGATTTGTATTCTCTGTCCAATAGAACATAGAAGTAATCCTATAAGCTGTCTCTTATACACATCTGACGCTGCCGACGATATGCAGTGTGTAGATCTCGGTGGTCGCCGGATCATTAAAAAAAAAAAAATATCGAACCCACGTAGAGGAGAAAGCATAGAAGAGTAGACTAAGAGGAGGACACACACGAGGTCGGG
>NZ_FBWL01000143.1 GCF_001517425.1 Clostridium sp. C105KSO13
TAGCGACAGTTATGTCTATTTCTCATACTCTTTTTTCACTATTTATTTCATTTTGGATAATATTCACTTTTCAATGTCCTGTTGCCAGCAGTGCTGGCATGATCAATCAGAATTCCGAGAGATCATTTTTATAATTTAACTATAAAGGATAAACACTTTTTTTACAACTGATATGAACCGGTAAAGAACGGAAATTCAAATAAAGTTGTTGGAAATTTAGAAGATATGCATTATACTTACATCATGTGCATTATCCAAGTAAAGAGGTGTTAATTAAAATGAAATATATATCGTTCGCGATTCCATGCTATAATTCCGAAGACTATATGGAGAAAGCAATTCAGTCCGTATTAAAGGGCGGGGAAGATGTAGAGATCATCATTGTAAATGATGGGTCCAAAGACAGGACTGAGAAGATAGCCAGGCAGTATGCCAAAAGCTATCCCACGATTGTGAAAGCTGTAAATAAGGAGAATGGGGGGCATGGAGACGCAGTGAATTCTGGGTTGTCTCATGCCACAGGAAGGTATTTCAAAGTAGTGGACAGCGATGACTGGGTAGATGAAGAGGCCCTGATGGAGATACTAGGTGCCGTGAAAGGATTTGTTCATGCTGAGAATGAGGTGGACATGATTGTATCTAATTATGTGTACGAGAAGCTGGGAATGGAACACAAGAAAGTAGTCCATTACCGCAATGTCCTTCCCCAGAATCAGATTTTTCACTGGGATGACATCGGACATTTTCGGCTGGATCAGTACATACTGATGCACTCAGTTATTTACAGAACCGAGATGTTGAAGTTGTGCCAGCTCACGCTTCCGAAGCATACATTTTATGTGGACAACATTTATGTCTATTATCCCCTTCCCCATGTGAGGAACCTGTATTATCTGGATGTGGATTTTTATCGGTACTTTATAGGCCGCGAGGATCAGTCTGTGAATGAGAAGATTATGATCAGCAGAATCAATCAGCAGATATTTGTAACAAAGTCCATGATAGATATGTATGAGCTTAGAATGATATCCAGCAAGAAGCTCAAAAAATATATGTTGAATTATCTTGCTATTATGATGACGGTATCCTCCATTCTGTGTATCCGCTCCAAGAAAAAGGAAAATTTGGAGAAAAGGACAGAACTGTGGAAATATCTGAAAAAGAGGGATTATGGTTCTTACATGAGGATTCGTTATGGAATACTTGGACAGACTACCAACCTTCCCGGGAAGTCAGGACGAAAGGTTTCCTCTATGGCCTACAGTGTGGCTAGAAGGCTGATCGGGTTCAACTAAAAGAAGAATAATTTAATAGCCGGGACTCATATTAGTATAAAAAGAGTATATATAAGGCTGATAATTTTACATATAGTAAAATGAAAAATCTGCCGGGAGCTATTAGATGAGTCAGAAAAATGAGAACCTGCTGAGTCTTGCGCTGGACGCTACAGAAGAGGAGAGACAGAAATCACGGGAACTTGACGTGGGATATAATCCAATTGACAGAGAATGGGACTTAATTATCAAGTATTCCGAATCACTGGATACTGTTCGTGCTCTTGCCCAGACCGTGACACAACTGGCAAATGAATATGCAATTATTACAATTAGAGAGTCTGCAATCGAGGAACTGGCGGCGCTTCCTCAGATAGAATACATCGAAAAACCAAAGATGCTGTTCTTTCAGTTAGTTAACGGAAAGCGGGTTTCCTGCATCAATCCCGTGCAGCAGCCTCCTTTTTCGTTATTCGGCAATGGTGTATTGGTCGCGGTTTTGGACAGCGGTATTGATTATACTCTTGCGGACTTCAGAAACGCTGACGGGACAACGCGGATACGTGCGCTGTGGGATCAGACCATACAGGGGAATCCTCCCGTGGGATATAATATTGGAACAGAATATACGATGGAGCAGATTAATAATGCCCTGCAGCAGGAGAATAGGATGGCCCGGGAAGAAATTGTACCAAGCCAGGATACGTCGGGGCACGGAACGTCGGTAGCCGGAATTGCAGCCGGAAACGGTTCGAGGACTGCAAGCAGCCAGATTGTAGGTGTGGCACCCCTAAGTGAACTTCTGATTGTTAAGCTTGGAAATCCGAGAGAGGATAGTTTTCCCAGGACAACAGAGCTGATGCAGGCTGTAGATTATGCTGTGAGAAAGGGAATAGAATACCAGATGCCGGTATCGATAAATATAAGCTTTGGGAATACATATGGCCCTCATGACGGCACCTCTCTTCTGGAGAGATTTTTGGATGAGATATCAAACTTCGGAAGAACTACCATAAGTGTAGGCAGCGGAAATGAGGGGACCAGCAGCGGTCATACCTCGGGCACTCTTGTACAGGGGACAGAAGAAATTATCCGGCTGGGGGTACAGATGAATGAACCAACGGTCAGTGTACAGATATGGAAATCCTATGTGGATGATGTGGATATTTCCATTGAAAGTCCTTCAGGTGTCAGGGTGGGACCGCTGCAGCAGATTCTCGGTCCTCAGCGTTTTGTACTGGGGCAGACAGAAATACTGCTGTACTATGGAGAACCAAGTCCCTATAGTGTAAAACAGGAAATTTTTATAGATTTCCTCCCTAGAGATTCATATATAAACAGTGGGGAATGGAAGATTATACTGACACCAAAAAGACTGGTTACAGGGGAATACCAGATGTGGCTGCCTAGCCAGGGTGTATTGAATCAGGGGACTGGATTTTTATTCCCAAAGAGCGATGCAACCCTTACGATACCATCCACGGCCGGCAGGGTGATTACTGTAGGCGCGTATGATGCACTTACCTTCAGTTATGCGGACTTTTCAGGTCGGGGAATTTTTCCCACAGGCACATTTTCAACCGCATTAAAGCCCGACCTGGTGGCCCCGGGAGTTCGAGTTACCACAGTTGTGCCCGGCGGCACATATGCGGAAGTTACGGGTACATCTTTCTCGACGCCCTTTGTGACAGGGAGTGCAGCTCTTTTGATGGAGTGGGGCATTGTAAACGGAAACGATCCTTATTTGTACGGTGAAAAGGTAAAAGCCTATCTCCGCAGAGGGGCAAGGGAGCTGCCCGGATTTGATGAGTGGCCTAATAACCTTATGGGTTATGGGGCACTCTGCGTGCGGGATAGTATCCCGGTATAACGAAGGACAAAAGGAAGGAGTGGAGCGAAAGAGATGTTTAAGTTAAGTACGTTGTGCTATATTGAGAAAGACGGCCGCTATCTGATGCTGCATCGTACGGTCAAGGAAAATGATGTGAATAAGGATAAATGGATAGGTGTCGGGGGACACTTTGAAGACAGGGAAAGTCCGGAGGAATGCCTGCTGCGCGAGGTAAAGGAAGAAACAGGGTATACACTGACTTCATATAAGTATCGAGGAATCGTAACCTTTGTATATGGAGAGAATATTGTGGAATACATGTCTCTTTATACCGCAGATGGCTTTACAGGTGAGCCCATAGCCTGTGATGAGGGAGAACTGGAATGGGTAGATAAGAAAAAGGTTTTTGAGCTGAATATATGGGAAGGAGATAAAATCTTTTTTCGCTTTATAGAGGAAGACAGAGAGTTCTTTTCCCTTAAGCTGGTGTACGATGAAAATGACATTCTGCAGTATGCTGCCCTGGACGGAAAAACGATGGAAAAATCAACTCAAAGCCGGGAGAGGGGGGCCAGGTGATGGTCGACACAGGGGTTATACATGGGAGGTTTCAAATCTTTCACTTAAAGCATATGGAGAATGTACTTGCAGCCAAAATGAGATGCAGGAAGTTATACATCGGGATTACACATTCGGATATTGTTGCCTTTGCAGCAACATCCTCTTTAGATTTGCACGGGACAACAAAACGGGATAACCCCCTTACCTATTTTGAACGCCTTGAGATGATACAGGGTGCCTTGAGGGATTTTGGGGTGAAAAGGGAAGAATATGAGATAATCCCGTTTCCCATAAGTCAGCCGGATTTAATCACCCAATATGCTCCCAGAGATGCTGTCTATTTTATGAGCATCTGCGGTCAGTGGGATGAGGAATGCTATCAGATTCTGCAGAGACTGGGCCTGGAGACAGAGGTGCTCTGGAGAAAGACAGAGGACGAAAGAGGAATTACAGGAACCAAAATAAGACAAACAATAGTGGAAGGTCAAAAATGGCAGCAGTACGTGCCAAAGACGGTGAGTGAATATATTATAGAACATGGAATAGACAAGAGAATACAGGAGTTGAACCACATGTTTGAATAGCAGAAAGCAGGAGTAAATGATATACATTCATTTACTCCTGCTTTCTGTATGCCCACATTGATGTACCCACTAGGGCAGAAGGAAAGAGTACATGAGAACAAAGTGGCATACACTGCCTCCCATAACAAACAGGTGAAATATTTCATGACTCCCAAAATTTTTATGCCTGTTATTGAAAATAGGAAGTTTCATTGCATAAATGATTCCGCCGACTGTATAAATGATGCCGCCAGCTAAAAGCCATAGAAATGCGGTTCTGGACATGTTATTTAACATCTGGGTAAACGCCAGCACACAGGTCCAGCCCATTCCGATATATAATACGGAAGACACCCACTTGGGACAGTATACCCAGAAAGCTTTTATTAAAATCCCCACAATTGCGACAGACCATACAATTCCTAGTAAAATCTTGCCGGTTCTTCCCTGCAGCACTAATAGGCAAATGGGGGTATAGCTTCCTGCGATTAACACAAAAATCATCATATGATCAATTTTTTTTAGAATAGTATTTTTCTTTTCTGATAAATCAAAGGTATGGTAAGTAGTGCTGGCTGCATATAATAAAATCATGCTTACAGCATAGACAGAAATCGAAATTACGTATATCCTGCTCGGTTCATGAGCTGCCTTTATTAATAGAGGAATCGCAGCAAATATAGCCATCAGCATTCCTATAAAATGTGTAATTGCACTGCCTGGGTCTTTAAAAAAGGGTTTCTTATTCATAAGTGACACACCTCCTGGAAATTAAAAACATTACATATAGTATTGAAAACTATGTTTAGTATATGCATATATTACACCTTATATAGCAGAAATGCAAGAATAAAAAGAAAGTGGTGCAATTATTCCAAACCGGGCAGAAGGATACTGGAGGTTTTCCTGCTGTTTGACATCTTTTTAGAATTTTGTTATGATATCACCTGCGACTATTTGACAGCTACAGTTTGGCGCGGGCTTTTTAAGGATATGTGCGGGAAAAAGTGAGGTAGATTCAATCTTATGGCAAACTGTAACGAAAGACATTGAAGGAGATTTATGGAAGAAGTAAGATTTGAAGAGATGGGGCTCCTCCCCGAAATTGTAAAAGCAGTAAAGAGCATGGGATTTGAGGAGGCTTCACCAATCCAGGCAAAAGCAATTCCTGTTATGAGAACAGGAAAGGACATGATCGGGCAGGCTCAGACCGGTACGGGAAAGACGGCGGCCTTCGGTATTCCCCTTTTGGAAAAGATAGATCCAAAAGAGAGAAAACTTCAGGCGATTGTCCTTTGTCCAACAAGGGAACTGGCAATTCAGGTGGCGGAAGAAATCCGCAGCCTTGCAAAATATATGCATGGGATTAAGGTACTGCCGATCTATGGCGGCCAGGAAATTGTGACCCAGATTCGCTCTTTAAAGAGCGGAGCACAGCTGGTTATTGGCACACCGGGACGTGTGATGGACCACATGAGAAGAAAGACCATAAAAATGGAAGATGTTCACACCGTCGTTCTGGATGAGGCGGACGAGATGCTCAATATGGGATTCCGCGAGGATATTGAGACAATTCTGGAAGGCGTCCCCGAGGAACGACAGACAGTACTATTTTCAGCAACAATGCCCCGGGCTATATTAGATATTACAAAGAAGTTTCAAAAAAAAGCTGAGCTTATTAAGGTGACGAAAAAAGAGCTGACGGTGCCGAATATTGAACAGTTTTATTATGAGGTGAGACCTAAAAATAAGGAAGAAGTACTTTCCCGTCTTTTAGATATTTATACACCAAAGCTATCAGTTATTTTCTGTAATACGAAAAAACAGGTTGATATTCTGGTAAATGGGCTTCTCGGCAGAGGATACTTTGCCGCAGGTCTGCATGGTGATATGAAGCAGGTACAGAGGGATCGGGTAATGCAGGGATTCCGTTCCGGTAAAACTGACATCCTTGTGGCCACGGATGTGGCGGCAAGAGGAATTGATGTGGAAGAGGTTGAGGCTGTATTTAATTATGACCTGCCCCAGGACGATGAATATTACGTGCATCGAATAGGGAGAACAGGGAGAGCAGGACGGGAAGGAAGAGCCTTTTCCTTTGTGTCCGGGAAAGAGGCATATAAATTAAAGGAAATTCAACGTTACTGCAAGACAAAGATATATGCACAGAAGGTTCCGTCTTTAAATGATGTAGCAAGTACTAAAATGGAAAACATCCTGGACGAAATTGATCATCTTATTGAAACGGAAGATTTGACAAAATATCTTCTTGCGATTGAAAATAAAGTGAATGTCTCCGACTACACGGTCATGGATATGGCGGCTGCATTTCTGAAATTCACCTCCGGACAAAATGAAATAAGCCCTGAAGAAATGGAATTTGGAGATACCGGTGCGGAAGAAGCGGGAATGATACGCCTTTTCATCAACATAGGCAGAAAAAACAAAGCAAAACCCGGAGACATTGTCGGCGCTATTGCGGGAGAAAGCGGCATCCCGGGAAAAGTAATTGGCTCCATCGATATGTATGATAAATACACATTCGTAGAAGTGCCCAAAGAATATGCAAGAGAAGTATTAAATGCTATGGCCCATACCAAGATAAAAGGAAAGTCTATAGCTGTAGAACCTGCCAACCAGAAATAATACGAAAAGGGGGTCTGACCCTTTTGAGGCTTGTTTTCTGAATTGTTTCTAACAATTCAGAATTTAGCGTTCAAAAGGGTCAGACCCCCTTTTTTCATTTTATGATAGTTCCGGCTCTGTCTTTGATTCCGTCTTTTACCTTGTCGAAGGAGGTTATTAGAGCACTTCTGCCGTCACGTTGTTCTATAAATTCTACTGCCGCGCGGAATTTAGGAAGCATATTATAAATACCGAAATGTCCTTCTTCCATGTATTTCTTTGCCTGTTCTACAGTAATCTCACCAAGCTTTTCTTCATCCGGTCGTCCCAGGTTAATGCAGACCTGCTCAACGCTTGTCAGGATAATCAGTTTATCTGCGTCAATTCCTTCTGCCAGTATTCCTGCAGCTAAGTCCTTTTCTATAACAGCACTGGCACCCCTGAGATGATTGTCTTGTTCCAGAACCGGTATGCCGCCTCCTCCGCATGCGATTACGATTTGATCGGCATCCAGCAGAACCTTCACGGCATCCAGCTCTACTATCTTTATAGGATTGGGTGCAGCTACGACACGACGGAAACCTTTGCCGTGTTCTTCTACCACATAATTTCCCTTTCTGCGTTCTTCCTCGGCCTCCTCGGCAGTCATGTAACGCCCCAAAACCTTTGTGGGGGTATAGAATGCTTCATCATAAGGATCTACGATGACCTGGGTGAGAACGGTGCTGACCGTGCGGTAAATACCGCGGTTCAGAAGTTCTTCGCGGATTCCGTTCTGCAAATCATATCCGATATAGCCCTGACTCATTGCCGAGCATACGGACATGGGAGCAGAGGTGTAATTGTCATGTGTCTTGCCAAACTCGTTCATGGCGGTGTGAATCATGCCTACCTGTGGTGCGTTGCTGTGAGTTATAGCAACCTGGTAACCTTCTTCAATCAGATCTGCAATGGATTTTGCTGTCTTTTTTACAGCCACCATCTGTTCGGGGAGGGTGGTTCCCAGTGCCCGGTGTCCCAGTGCAACAACGACTCTTTTTTTCATATGCGTGCCCTCTTGATTTTTTAAGATTTATATGAATATGTGTTATGAAAAGTATAGTATTTCCTGAGTGAAAAATCAATGTTAAAGTGTGACAACAGTGTATCGGTGGCCGGTATGTTTCAGAAACTTTTTCAGAATATCCTCAGTCTTTATTTTCAATGTGGAGGTGTTCATACAAGGATGACACCCCAGATATTCATTATCAAGTAATTCTTTGTCGATCAGAAGGTCAACATCCCAATCCCTGTCATTCATAAGCCCCAGTACGCTGACAGAGCCTGGTGTGAGGTTTAGAAATTCTTCCATAAACTCAGGCTCTGCAAAGGAAAGCCTGGAAATATTCAGCTGACTGGATAAGTCCTTTGTTAAAAACCTTTTGTCCCCCGGCATGAGAAGTAGAAAAAATGTGGTTTTCTGACGATTCCTCAGGAACAGATTCTTGCAGGGGAGGATTCCAAGCTCCTCCTCTATTGCCCTGCAGGCCTCGATTGTAGGGGCCACATCGTGATCTACACCTTCATATGGAATATGCAGTTTATCCAGAAGGTCATAGGTTTTTGCTTCCTTGTCTGTACGGTACGAGCAGTCCGGTTTACTTGTAAAATGTTCCTTGCTCACATGTATTTCGTCCATGATAATATCCTTTCTTGGTTCATTTGAAAATTAATGTAACTGATCTAATTAGACTGATACCAGCCCCAGAGGTAGACAATGGGGAATATAAGATTAATCAGACTGAGTGCGGAAAATGGCGCAATCGCAGCTGAATATATAATATTGAAAATATAATATACAGCCAGTAAAATTCCCATGATCAATACGGATTGTTTGGATTTGTAGACTACCCCCACGATACCCGAAATTAAGAAAATAAAGGAGCCTACAAAAGACAGAATATAACTAAAGGTAGTTGGTGCCGCTACTCCCAGGGAAGCATAAGTTTCCTCAGGGACCATTCTGCCGGCAGCGACCCCAATGATGCTGGAGATTAGGCTTAAAGCCCCAAGAACAATAAGGATAATGGATAATACTTTTAACAATGTGCTTCGTTTTTTCATGCAAAAATCCTCCTCGATTTTAGAATTTTAAAATTATAAATAATGTGATGTAAAGGTCAAAAGGTATTTTGACCTTCGTATCATAATATCACATTCTGCGTAATGCTTCAATTGGACTTAATTTTGCTGCTTTTCTGGCTGGATAGATTCCAAACACAACTCCTACACTGCATGAGAAGATTGTGGCTACTAAAATAGCCGGAAATGAAAGCTGAGCTTTGATTCCGCCTACACCAAGAGCGGTAATCAGCGCTGTCAGTGCGGCTCCAAGTATAATACCTATAATACCGCCCATTCCTGAAATGATTGCAGACTCACAAAGAAACTGAGCCACAATAGAACCGGTTTTAGCGCCTAATGCCTTGCGGATACCGATTTCCCGGGTGCGCTCGGTAACGGATACAAGCATAATATTCATAACACCGATTCCCCCCACAACAAGAGAAATCCCTGCAACCAAAGCAACAAAGGCGGTGACTCCGTCCATGATAGAACCAAACATATCTGAGAAGTCCATGGGTTTTTGTTGAATAAACGGCGAGTCTCCCAGGTTCTGATGCCTGGAATTTAATATCTGAACTGCATTTTTTGCAATCCCTGCTGCCTGCTCTTTATCATATGCAGTGATAGAAACGGCGGGAAATGCCTCAATAGGATTTCCAAAGGCATTGGATACTGTAAAAGGCATTTCCAGGCTGATGCTTTTATCCATTCCCATGGCCTGATACTGCTTTTCAGCCGCCATCATTTCCTGTGAAGTTTTGCGGATGCCTATAATATTTACGCTCTGTATGCTGCTGTCGACTTTAAGTTCAATACTCATGCCGATGACATCCGTGTTCCCAAATAAATATAAGGCAGTCAGTTCGTCAATTACGCAGGCCATATTGGCATTGGCTACGTCGTTGTCAGTGAAGTAGTTTCCTTTTACCAAGGGATCAGTATACTGCGCATTTTCATAATCCGGTGTCGTCAGCAAGATATACGCATCAAAGCTCCCTTTGCGGGTTTCGATTGTCCCGGAGGTCTGTGTATAAGCAGATACACTTTGTACAGACTCATCCAGAGAAGTTCTTAAAAAGGCAATATCATCTCCGGTAATACTGTTTGGATCAGAAACTACATCCGTATTCGTCTGCACAATGACAGTATTGTTCTGCTCATTTGATGCATCTACCACATCCTTTTTCAGCCCGTTTCCGATGGAAACAATGGTGACAACAGAAGTGATGCCGATAATGATGCCCAGCATGGTCAAAAAGGAGCGGCCTTTATTGAAACGGATGTTGTCAAGAGCCATTTTTACATATTCTAAAAATTGTCCCATGTTATATCCTCTTTTCTCAATCCGTTACACTGATCGAAACGGGTGAATCTGTTTCCTTTTGTTCCGTGTCTGTATTTTTCTTCTCCGCTGCAGTGGCCTTCATCCCATCCTTGATGTCTACATTTAAATCATTTACGACCTGGTCACCCTTTTTCAGGCCACTCTTTACTTCAATCTTAGTCGTCGATGCAGTTCCAAGCTCAACCGATTTTTTCTTTACAACACCATTCTTAATGATATATACGAAGTCACCCTCGGAGGAAGTGTTGATTACCTCAGTCGGAACCAGGAGAACATCACTGGATTCGGCTACGGTCATGGAAATCTTTGCGGTGGCACCGATGCAAATGTTCTCATCAGGGTTGTCGATGTGTATTTCTGCGCCGATAACAGGGTTGCCCTTTTCATTGTTAAGAGCTATTTTATTGACTTTCGTCAGCTTTCCCTGATATTTGTATTCTCCCACAGTAATTTCCACCTTGTTTCCGACTTTTATTTTTTCATAATCGTCAGGAGACACTTCGATTTTCACCCGTACCTTTTCCGTGCTGGCAACTGTAAACATGGCCATTCCCTGGGTTGCCGTATTGGTTTCCAAAAGGCCTACGGAAGCAATAACCCCGTCCATATCAGCGGTCATCCCCTCCTTACCCTTTGCTACCAGCTCGGCAGGAGTCAGCGCTGTCAGCTCAGCCAGATTGTCACTGATGGCCAGGCCTTCCAGTTCGGCGGAAGACATGCCCGCATCCGCAGTGGGGGCAGATGCCGCATTATAGGCAGCTTCCCACTGGGCGTAGACAGATTCCAGTTGGGCATTGAGCTCATTGTAGCCGGCATCGTCGACGGCTTCGTTATTTATGCCTTTGTTCGCTTCAGTGATTTTCTCCTGTGCCTCCTTTATCGCTTTAGCAGCATCATCATATCCTTCATATACCTTCTGTAATGATGTAATTGTTGCCCAATCATTATCATCTCTTTCACTATAGGGCTTTGCTAATGCTGCATCTAATTTAGCACGGCTGTTACCATAATTATCGTTGATTTCCTGTATAGTAGCATTGTTTATATCTATTATATTCTGTTGCGCTACAATTTCTGCTTTCAATTGTTCCTGTCCGGGGGCAGCGGCCTCCGCCGCAGCCAGGTTCTCCTGATATTTTGCATATGCCGCATCTACCTGTGCACCCAATTCATTTACTTGATCAGCCAGCTGATTTGCCTGTTCCGCTGCCTGTGCATTTGCCGCGTTTGCTGCATCGATGGCTTTTGCATTCTGTGCTTTTGCAGCAAGGGAGCTGTTTAGGCTGGACTGCAGTGTCAGTTGGGCCTGCTGATTGTCACGTTCCAGGTTGGTTGTATCAAATGAAACTAAAAGATCCCCTGATTTCACTGCATTTCCCACGACGGCATTGCATTTTTCCACAGGAGCCGTAACAGGGGAATAATATGTTTTTGTATTTTCACTTTCAATTTTACCGCTGGCGTTGTATACCTCGCGGACATCCCCTGTGGTTACCTTTGAAACCTGAAGAGTAGTGCCATTTCCACTGTCGTTTCCCTTAGAAAGGAAAGAGACTGCTATAACGATAACTGCCAGAACTGCGATGATCGGAATAATAACCCAACCGGGCAATTTCTTGCGAGGCGGTTTGCCTGCGCCACTGTCTTCAAGCTCATAGGAATCTTCATCATAAACTGCATCCTCCTCCAGAGTCTCTGTGATAATGGTGTCTAAATCTTTATCCTGTTCCCTTTTCTTCTTAGAAAACATGTTATGCATCCTCCCTTTCTTCATTTAGATAGTCGTTTTCTACACGCCCGTCAACAATGCGGACAATCCGATTGACCTGATTGGCAATATCATCGTCGTGTGTGATGATGATAACGGTGCGCCCTCCTCGATGCAATCCTTTTAGTATTTCCATAATTTCTTTAGTGGATCTGGTATCCAGATTACCGGTAGGTTCATCTGCAAGTATAATTGGCGGCTGGGCAGCAATGGCACGCGCGACGGCAACTCTCTGCTGCTGCCCGCCGGACAATTCGTTAGGTTTGTGCTTAAGCCGGGTGCCCAGGCCTACCTTTTTTAGAGCTTCCTCAGCAATGCGGCGGCGTCTCTGCTTCCCGATTCCCCGGTAAATGAGGGGAAGCTCTACATTCCCCACAGCATCCAGGTTTGCCACCAGATTGAAGCCCTGAAAAATAAAACCGATTTCTTCGTTGCGGATTTCCGACAATTGATTGTCTGTCAATTGCGAAACATCGTACCCCTTTAGATAATATTTCCCTGAGGTGGGAACATCCAGGCAGCCCAGCATGTTCATAAGCGTAGATTTTCCGGATCCGGAGTGCCCTATGATTGCTACGAATTCACCCTTTTGAATACGCAGGTCAATGCCGTCCAAAGCGCGGACTTCATTTTCACCGGGATTATAGATTTTATGTATGTTCTCAATTTTGATGAGTGGTTCCATGAAAGATACCTCCGTATTTAATACTATATCTGTATTATTTAAATAATACAATAATATTTCGTGAATAAAAAGTCAATACTTTTATGATACCACAAAACATGAGAAAGTAGCCATGCAGGACATTTACAGCAAAAGGATTGTCTGTTACAATTCTAATGTTAATGAAAGTGATATGGAGGAAAAAAATGTGAGGAAATTATTACATTTTCTGCAGGGGTATGAAAAAGAAAGCGTTTTTGCACCACTGTTTAAAATGCTTGAAGCTACGTTTGAATTGATAGTGCCCCTTGTAATGGCCCGGATTATAGATGTAGGGATAAAGAATCAAGACATTTCTTATATATGGAAGTTGGGAGGAGTCCTGGTTTTATTCGGCGTGCTGGGACTTGCGTCATCCCTGACTGCACAATATTTTGCGGCAAAGGCAGCGGTTGGGTTCGGAACAGCACTGCGCCATGCTATGTTTCGTCATATTCAGCAGCTGTCTTATGGGGAGATTGATAAAGCAGGAAGCTCCACCCTTGTGGTACGTATGACCAGTGATATAAACCAGGCACAGACAGGGGTGAACATGGTCCTGAGATTGTTTCTGCGATCACCGTTTATTGTAGTGGGAGCTATGATCATGGCTTTTACCATAGATGTGAGGATCGCATTTATATTTTTGGTGGCAGTTCCGCTGCTTGCTCTTGTCATTTATGGAATTATGATGCTTACGATTCCTCTATATAAGAAGGTGCAGAAGAGACTGGATCAGGTACTGCTTTCCACAAGGGAAAATCTGGCAGGTATCCGGGTGATTCGGGCTTTCCGGACGCAGAATCAGGAAATGCAGGAATACGAAGAGAAGAGCAGCATTTTAATGAAGCTTCAGCTGAAGGTGGGCAGGATATCGGCATTATTGAATCCCGTCACTTATGTATTTGTAAATGTTGGAATTATTGCGGTTGTCTGGTACGGTGGAAGTGCGGTAAATGTGGGGAGAATTACACAGGGGGAGGTTATAGCCCTTGTGAATTATATGACCCAGATTCTGCTTGCACTTGTAATGCTTGCAAATCTGATTATTTCTTTTACGAAGGCAATGGCATCTGCCGGCAGAATTAATGAAGTCTTTGATTTAAAACCGGGGATTAAGGACGGAACTGCTGAGGTAAGAGAAGAGTCTGACGAAGAACAGCAGAAAACGGCCAGGGTAGAAATGCAAAATGTTACTTTTTATTATCAGAACAGCCAGGAGCCGGCTTTGTCAAATATCACTGCCCAGGCATATGCCGGGGAGACTATAGGGATTATAGGGGGAACAGGCAGCGGGAAAACTACTCTTGTGAATCTGATTCCCAGGTTTTACGATACATCAGAGGGCAGTGTGCTTGTGAATGGTGTGAATGTAAAAGAATGGAGAATGGATGTTTTAAGAGGCAAGGTAGGAATTGTTCCGCAAAAGGCGGTTCTGTTTCATGGAACAATCCGTCAGAATATGCAGATGGGAAAGGCTGACGCCACAGATAGCGAGATTCTTGCTGCATTGAAAACGGCACAGGCACTTGAGATTGTGGAGTCCCGGCAGTCAGGTCTTGACACAGTAATCAGTGAAGGCGGGAAAAATCTTTCCGGGGGGCAGCGGCAGCGTCTGACGATTGCAAGAGCACTGGTAAGAAAGCCCCAGGTGCTGATTCTGGACGACAGTGCGTCCGCACTGGATTTTGCTACGGACTACAGGCTTCGGAAAGCTCTTTCTGAAGATACCTCGGGAATGACTGTTTTTATCATATCCCAGCGGGCTGCCTCCATTCGGTATGCAGACAAGATTATTGTGCTGGATGACGGGAACATAGCAGGCAGTGGAACCCATGAGGAACTTTTGGAGAATTGTCCGGTTTACCGAGAAATCTGCTATTCCCAGCTGTCAAAGGAGGAGGTGCGCTGATATGTCAGGGAAAAAAGACAAGACAACAAAGAAGATTTTACTTCTGATTAAGCCATATATGCGTTATATGATTCTTTCACTGCTGTTTGCACTGATTTCTGTTATCCTCACATTGTATGCACCTATTCTTACAGGTGATGCTGTTGACTTTGTAATTGGAAAGGGCAAGGTGGATTTTGAAGCAGTATTTTATATTTTAAAAGTAATGGCTGTGGTGGTATTTATTACGAGCCTTGCACAATGGCTGATGAATCTGTGCAACAACATTATAACCTATAGGGTAGTAAAGGATATAAGGGTTCGTGCATTTTCTAAACTGCAGATACTTCCTCTAAGTTATGTGGACAGTCATCAATATGGTGAGGTAATCAGCCGTATTATTACAGACGTGGAGCAATTTTCAGATGGACTGCTGATGGGGTTCACTCAATTATTTACCGGAATAGTGACTATCTTAGGAACACTGGTTTTCATGGTTTCCATAAATGTAAAGATTGCGCTGGTTGTTATTTTGATTACACCGCTGTCACTATTTGTGGCAAGTTTTATTGCCAGGCGGACTTATGTAATGTTCAAGGCCCAGTCGGAGACAAGAGCGGAAATGACTGCACTTGTGGATGAGATGGTGGGAAATCAGAAAGTGGTTCAGGCCTTTGGCTATGGAGACAGGGCGCTGGAACGATTCGATGAAGTAAACAGAGAATTACAGAAGGTGAGCCTGAAGGCAATTTTCTTTTCTTCTATCACAAATCCTACTACCAGATTTGTCAATAGCCTTGTTTATACAGGAGTTGGTATTGTAGGTGCATTGACAGCCATACAGGGAGCAATTTCTGTAGGCATGCTTTCTGCGTTCTTAAGTTATGCAAATCAATACACCAAGCCGTTTAACGAGATTTCCAGTGTAGTGACAGAATTGCAGAATGCCTTTGCATGTGCAAGACGTGTGTTTGATTTTATAGAAGAGGACCCGGAAATTCCTGACAGAGCAGATGCGGTTGTTTTAGAAAAGGAGGACGGGAATCTGAGCTTGAAAGATGTTTCCTTTTCTTATAATAAGAAAGTTCCACTTTTGAAGCATTTAAATCTGGAAACTAAACCGGGACAGAAAATAGCAATTGTCGGGCCCACCGGCTGCGGTAAAACCACATTGATTAACCTGCTGATGCGCTTTTATGATGTAGATGACGGTCAGATTATCCTTAGCGGCCATGACATCAGAGAAGTAACCAGAGACAGTCTCCGGGGGAACTTTGGCATGGTGCTGCAGGAAACATGGCTTAAGTCGGGTACGGTAGCAGAAAATATTGCTTATGGCCGGCCGAATACTCCCCGGGAGGAAATCGTGGCTGCTGCAAAAGCTGCACATGCCCATAATTTTATTAAAAGAATGGAAGACGGCTATGATACATTTATTCAGGAGGACGGCGGAAATCTCTCTCAGGGACAGAAACAGCTCCTATGTATTGCAAGGGTTATGCTCAATCTTCCGCCTATGTTGATCCTAGATGAGGCAACATCTTCTATAGATACACGGACAGAAATCAGGATTCAGGAAGCTTTCCAGCGTATGATGGAAGGGCGGACCAGCTTTATTGTGGCCCACCGGCTATCTACCATCCGTGAGGCAGATGTCATACTGGTCATGAAGGACGGGAACATCATGGAACAGGGTAAACATGAAGAGCTACTGGCCCGAGGAGGATTTTACAAAGAGTTATATGAGAGTCAGTTTGCACATTAAGGGGGGGCACATTATTAAGGGGGGCAGACCCTTTTGCGGGCGGTTTTCAGAATATTCTGAAAGCTGAACACAAAAGGGATGGCTCTTTTTTTAACTCTTTTAAGAAGAAAAATACACTTGACAATAGATGTAAAGTGGACTATACTTGAAGTGTAAAGTAAGCTATACATCACAAGCATTCATAAGGAGGGAAATTTTGCAAAATCGTATTCAACAATTGAGAAAGGAGCACAAAATCACCCAGAATGAACTGGCTGATGCGGTTGAAGTGACGCGGCAGACGATTATTTCTCTGGAGAGCGGCAGATACAACGCATCACTTATTTTGGCACATAAGATTGCGCAGTATTTTAATATGGCGATTGAAGATATTTTTATTTTTAATTTGGAGGAGGAAAACATATGTTGATACAAACGTTGAGCCAGGGGGCAAAGACAGATGAAGAGTATAGAGGTAAACTTATTTTCGGAATGAACCGGGATAGGGTCTTATGTGTGCTTGGTGTGGTTACAATTTTAGTTGCTTTGTTCTGGATGATGACAGACAACGGGGTTCAGGGCTCCTTTTTGAGCGGAGTATTCACGGGGACAGGGGCAGTTATATTCTTTTTTTCACTTAAGAACATACTGAAGACGAAAAGAATGTTGAAAAATGAAAAGCTGCTGCGTGCAGAGCGCCTGAAAGAATCAGATGAAAGAAATCGTCTGATTGCAGAGAAAGCAATGTATTGGGCGGGAATGAGTACCATGGGACTATGCTACGTGACCATGCTGGTATCTGGCTTTTTCAGCATGGCAGTATTCTGGTCAGTGTGGGGGATGGTGATGGCATATTGTATTTTGGCGGCAGCCCTTAAAAAATATTTTGAAAAAAAGTTGTAGAGTGGTCAGACTCTTTTACACCCATAATTTTCGGAATATTCTGAAAACCGGCCGCAAAAGGGTCTGACCCCTTTTCTAATTTAAGGCTTCATGTTCTTGTCTGAGTTCAGCAAAGCATTCCGGGGCAGTCCAGAGCTGGTTGGTGGGGGTCAGGACTGCTTTGTAGGAAAGTGGGCCGACACCGCTTTTTCTTAGGGCAGCCAGTGCCTGATTCAGGCGGCTGTCGCTGAAGAAGGCAAAGACAATCATGGTATCAGGAAGATCCTCGCCGGTGTAACTGCCCTCGGCGGGGACGGCGTCTTTTATACCAGCCAGCACACCCAGGGGCTGGTGGTAATCTTCCTGCATTATATACTTCAGCCGCACGTGGAGTGGGAAGAGTGCCATTTCAATTTTCAGTCTTTTTTCTTTTTCCGGAATATGGAACAGTAATATGGTTTCTTTCAAAACTTAATCCTCCTCATTTGCTTTAGGTTATGATACCAACGGGTTGCTCCGCACTAGGTGCTCCCGCAATCCTGAAAACATTGTAGTATATTTTGTAAAAGAAAAAAAGAGGGGGATGGAATAAAAATCTTTATTGACAAATATATTTCAAAAGGATATATTTGTATTAACACAATGGTACAATGGGAGGAGGGTATTATGATTGAAATTAAAAATCTGACTAAAATTTATAAATTAAACAAAAAGCAGATGAAGGAATCAAAGGCAACGAATTCTTTGAAGACTGCTGTGGATCGTTTAAGTCTTACTGCAAGGCCGGGAGAGATATATGGGCTTCTGGGACCGAACGGTGCCGGCAAGACCACTACCCTGCGCTGTATTTCCACAATTATCAAGCCTACAGAGGGGGAGATATTTGTGTCGGGACATGAAGTGAAGGGAGAACCTGAGAAGGTGAGAGCAAAGATTGGTTTTCTGACAGGAGATATTAAGCTGGATCCTCAATTTTCGGTAGATTATATGTTTAACTTTTTTGGCAGACTCCATCATATTCAGGAAGACAAACTTACGGCTAGAAAAGAAGAATTGTTTACTTATTTTGGAATCAAGGATTTCTCCCATAAAAAAATCAAGGAACTGTCCACGGGTATGGCGCAGAAAGCCGCTATTGCAGTGTGCCTGGTACATGACCCGGAAATTATCATTTTTGATGAACCTACAAATGGACTGGATGTTATTACCGCCAGAAGTGTGACCGACTATTTAAAAAAGCTTAAATCCGAGGGAAAACTCGTGATGATCTCCACCCATGTTATGTCCGAGGCAGAGAAAATCTGCGACAGGATAGGAGTAATCATCGACGGGAAAAAGGTGGCAGAGGGAAGCCTAGCCCAGATTCTTCACGACACAAATGCGGATGATTTGGAAGATGCTTTCTTTGAACTTTACAGGCACCAAAAAGGGGGGGAGTAAAATGGACGGAATCAAACTTATATGTGGAAAAGAACTGGACAGAGTGTTCCGGGACAGAAGGATGATTTTCTCAGTTTTTCTTCTCCCGGTCATTATTATGATAGGAGTTATGTCCTTGGTGGGGAGTTTAAGCAACAATGCGCAGAAGGATGTAGAGGCTCATGCATCCATCGTCTATGTTCAAAATGCACCGGCCGGGTTTCCACAGTTTCTAAAATCAGCAGACAAAGACTGTACAATCGTTGAGCTGAAAGACTGGGAAAAGGCAGCGAAAATGATTCGGGATGGAGATGCAGATTTGTTAATCAAGTTTCCGGAAAATTTTGCAGCTATGGTGTCCGGCTATGAGCGGGGAAACGCCATTCCCCAGATAAAGACATATTATAATCCTTCCGAGGACTATTCCCGGGCTGCATATGATACTATTTCAACCGGGGTATTGGAAACATACCGTCAGGGTCTTCTGTCCCAGAGAGTGGATGATATGGGAGGATTGACCGTATTCACCGTGAATTCGGATAACCCGGATATGGAAATCCAGGATGAAGAAAAAGCAGGCGGTAAGGTTCTGGGCATGATGCTCCCGTATTTCGTGACAATCCTACTATTTGCCGGGGCTATGGGGATCGGAACAGATATGGTGGCGGGAGAAAAGGAGCGGGGAACTATGGCAAGCCTCCTGGTTTCCCCTATCAAGAGAAGCTCCATAGTTCTGGGAAAAGTAATTGCCCTGATGATTATTTCGGGAGTCTCCTCAGTTATTTACGTAGGAGCACTGGTGGCGTTTATGCCGCAGATGATGGGGGAATCGGATCTGGGGATGAACCTTACATTAAACCCGAAACAGATTGCCATGCTGGCCGTTTTGCTTGTTGCAATTGCCTTTTTATATTCGGCAATCATTGTTCTGGTTTCCGTGTTTGCCAGAACAGCGAAAGAAGCCAGTTCATATGTAATGCCTGTTTATATGTTGATTCTTGTACTGGGGATGACTACAATGTTTACAACAAAGACTCCCGGTGATTGGCTGTATGCGGTGCCGATTTATAATACATCTCTTGCCCTGCAGGGGATACTGACTCAGGAGGTTACAATGATGCAGTACACAACGACCCTGGGGATTACACTTGTAATTGGCGCAATCTTAATCGGAGTCATAGGAAAAGCGTTTGAAAGTGAAAAAGTAATGACAATTTAGTGACAGTATGGCACCTGCCGGGGAATGCCTGCATAGAGTAAAAGTGAGAGAGACTTTTATTCCATGCAGGCATTCTTTGCGTAAAAGGGAATCAGGTGAAAATATGAGACTATGTGAATTAAGAGAAAAAGAAGTAATTAATGTGTGTAACTGCAAGCGGCTTGGCTGTGTTGTAGATGTGGCAATAGATATTAAGGATGGACGGATAGAAGCCATTATTATACCGGGCCCGGCAAAAATATGCGGATTTCTGGGTACAGACAGTGAATATATTATTCCCTGGGAATGCATAAGGAAGATTGGACCGGACATTATACTAGTAGAAATCCGGGAAGAAAAGTTTTTGCAAAAGTACTAGATATTGTGTATAATGGGGAAAAAGATTAGAAGAGAGGTGGAATATATTATGAAATGCCCTTATTGTGGACATTCTGATACCAGGGTGATTGATTCCAGGCCGGCGGAAGACAACAGTTCCATCCGCAGAAGACGCTCTTGTGATGAGTGCGGAAAGCGTTTCACAACTTATGAAAAAGTTGAAACTATTCCGCTGATTGTAATCAAGAAGGATAATAACAGGGAGCAGTATGACCGTTCCAAGATTGAATCAGGAGTCTTAAGAGCCTGCTATAAGAGACCTGTTCCTGCACAGGAAATTCAGAAGACCATAGATGCAGTGGAGCTGGATATTTTTAACAGAGAAGAAAAAGAGATTCCCAGTAGTCTGATCGGCGAGATTGTCATGGACAAGCTAAAAGAGCTGGATCCCGTTGCCTATGTCAGATTTGCCTCTGTATATAGAGAATTTAAAGATATTAATACATTTATGTCGGAATTAAAGAAATTTTTGGCCTAAAAAGCTTGTCAAAGAAGAACAAATCTAATAAAATAAAAAACGAAAACTGAATATGGGAAGTTATTTGAAGAAGGAGACAATTATGAGAAGAAGAGTAGCACAGACAATTCTGGTGCTCACAGCAGCTGCAGCTATTGCACTGAGCGGGTGTTCAGGTGATAAGAAGGCGGCACCGTCAATAACTGAGAATAAACTTTCTGGAAAACCGGTCGAAGGCGGAAGTATAAAAGTTGGTATTTCCCAGGATTTGGACAGTCTTGACCCACACAAAGCAGTTGCGGCAGGAACTAAAGAGGTTTTATTTAACATTTATGAAGGCCTGGTAAAGCCGGATAAAGATGGTAATTTAATCGAAGCCGTAGCGAGCAATTATGAAATTTCTGATGATGCAAAGGTATATACATTTACTTTGCGTGATGGAGTAAAGTTTCATAATGGGAATGACGTGACGGCGGAAGATGTGAAATATTCAATAGACAGATGCGCTGATACGTCAAATGGGGATCCATTGGTATCAGCGTATTCTATTATTGACAGTGTGAATATCCTGGACGATAAGACTGTGGAGATACGACTGAAAGAACCAAATACAGAGTTCCTTGCCTATATGACGACCGCGATTATCCCGAAAGATTATGACTCCCTTGAGACGGCACCTGTGGGGACTGGCCCCTTTAAGTTTGTATCTCGCAGCCCTCAGGAAAATGTTTTTTTGGAAAAGAATGAGGACTATTGGGGAAAAAAGGCACATTTAGACAAGGTTGAGTTTAAGATCATGGCAGATGCAGATATGCTGGTGACGAATTTAAAAGGCGGTTCCATTGACATGACAATGCGGCTGACCTCGGGTCAGGCAGCAGAACTTAAAAGTGGGTTCCATATTGAAGAGGGAACCATGAATCTTGTTCAGGCATTGTATCTGAACAATGCCGTAAAGCCGTTGGACGACGAAAAGGTAAGGCAGGCGCTGAGTTATGCAATTAATCCGGATGAAATCATGGATATCATATCAGACGGAAAAGGCGTGCGCATCGGGACAAGTATGTATCCGGGACTGAAAAAGTATTATGATGATGAATATGCAGATTATTATGAACAGGACTATGATAAGGCAAAGAAACTGCTAAAAGAAGCGGGCTATCCCGACGGCTTTGATTTGGAAATTACGGTCAGTTCGGCAGATCAGCCACATGTGGATACTGCCCAGGTGATTGCGGAAGAATTGAAAAATATCGGTGTAAATGTGAAAATAAAACCGATTGAGTGGGAGTCCTGGCTGGAAGAGGTATATGCAAATCATAACTATCAGTCTACAGTAGTCGGTGTGGATGCGGCTAATCTGTCTGCCCGGGCAATGCTTGAGCGGTTTACTACAGGTAATTCAGGAAACTTCATCAATTTCCATGATGAAGAATATGAAAAGGTATTCAAAGAGGCAGTTTCTACTACAGATGAGGTACAACAGACAAAACTTTACAAACAACTGGAAGGAATACTTGCCGAAAAGGCAGCCAACGTATATATTCAGGATCTGGCAAACCTGGTCGCAGTCAGCGATAAATATGATGGATATGTATTCTATCCCCTATATGTACAGGATATGTCCACAATATATATGGTAGAGTAGAAAAAGGGGTCTGACCCTTTTGCCTGCCGTTTTCGGAATTGTTGGAAACAATTCCGAAAACGGGCCTCAAAAGGGTCAGACCCCATTTCAAGGAGACAGATATGAAATTTGTTATCAGGAAATTAACAGGTCTTATAATTACGTTGTTGATTGTCAGTATATTTGCCTTTCTTGCTTTTGAGGTGATTCCGGGAGACCCGGCCAGGAGTATCCTGGGCACAGAGGCTACAGAGAGCAAAGTCCAGGCTTTGCGGGAGGAGATGGGCTTAAACCGTCCCCTGCCGCAGCGCTATGGACGATGGCTGAAAGATTTTATGATGGGGGATATGGGCACATCTTATTCCTATCAGACTCCTGTAAGGGAGATGATTGGAGACAAGGTTCCCATTACTCTTACGCTGACAGCGATTGCATTTTTATTTATTCTTTTGTTTTCTATACCGGTCAGCGTGTTGTGTGTGAGATATAAAAATAAGTTTATAGACAGGCTGTTCACTATTCTGAATCAGATTGTCATGTCAGTTCCCCCGTTCTTTATTGGAATTGTTTTTACTGTGCTGTTTGGATTACTGTTCCGACTTTTCACCCCCGGAGGCTACGTATCTTATAAAGAGAGCATGGGGGGGTTTCTTAAGTATCTTATTTTGCCGGGTATTGCGATTGCGCTGCCCAAGGCGGCGATGACAATAAAACTATTTCGCAATTCCCTGCTGGCTCAGATGAGGCAGGATTATGTGCGTACGGCCCAGAGCAGAGGAAATAATCCTTGGCGGGTGCTGCTGCGGCATGTAATGCGCAATGGAATTCTTCCTGTGACTACTTTTCTGGGAATGGTAATTGCGGATATGATTGCCAACAGCATCGTCATAGAGCAGGTATTTGGCATACCCGGACTTGGGAGGACATTGATTTCTTCTATCTCAAAGAGGGACTACCCTGTGGTGGAAGCAATTATTGTTTTAATTGCCACAGTGATTCTGATGGTTAATGTGCTGGTGGACTTGCTGTATCAGAAACTGGACAGGCGGATTGAAGTGTAGGGGCATGAAATTGAAGCAGTTAAGAATAAGTAAAGGGAAATTGGGAAAAACTGGTTATAACTTTGTATTTGGTCTGGCCCTTACGGTTGTGATGGTAGGTCTTATTTTATTGGGGTTCTTTTGGTCCCCCTATGATCCGGAAGCTATGCAGGGCTCTCTCAAACTGAAGGGCCCCGCGCTGGTCCATGTTTTTGGCACAGACCAGTTTGGACGGGATGTGTTCAGCCGGGTACTAGTGGGAGCAGGCAACACATTACTTGTTGCGCTGGGAACCATTGTAATCGGCGGAGGAATCGGGATTCTATCAGGAGCAGTGACCGGATATTTCGGAGGCTGGCTGGACGAAATATTAATGCGCATAAATGATGCCCTGGCAGCATTTCCAAGTGTGCTTCTGGCATTAGTAATCATAAGTGTATGGGGAACCGGAAAATACAAAGTCATGTTGGCGCTGGGCATTGCATTTATTCCCAGTTTTGCAAGAATTGTACGGGGCGAATTCCTGCGGTGCCGGGAAGAAGACTATATAGTCAGCGCGAGACTTATAGGTGTGCCAACCCCCAGAATTCTGTTTGTTCATATCCTGCCAAACGTTATGCCTGCGCTTTTATCCGCACTGGCTATCGGATTTAACAATGCAGTGATACAGGAGGCCGGTATGAGTTATCTCGGAATCGGTGTACAGCCGCCGGATGCGAGCCTTGGACTGATGCTGTCGGAATCTCAGACCTACCTGGCAAGCGGGCCCTGGTGTGCGATTTTCCCAGGAATCTTTTTGATACTTTTGATCCTCGGGGTAAACATGCTTGGAGAAGGCGTTCTTGATAGGTTCGGGGGTGGTAGATAATGCTGAAAGTAGAGAATCTGTCTATTCATTTTGAGGACAGCGGAAAAAAACAGGAGGCTGTAAGGGGAATTTCTTTTCAGATGGAGAGCAGAGAAATACTTGGAATTGTAGGAGAGTCGGGTTCCGGAAAAACTATGACAGCTTTGACTATAGCCGGTCTCACAAAGGAACATGAGGTTTTGGAAAGCGGAAGTATTTTTCTGGACAACTCTGATCTGTTGAAGTTGACCCAGGTGGAAATGAGAAAAATCCAGGGAAAGGATATCAGTATGATATTCCAGGAGCCTATGACCGCACTCAATCCGACGATGAAAATCGGAAAACAAGTGGAGGAGGCGTTGATTCTTCATACAAAGCTTTCCAGAGCGGAGCGCAGGAAAAAGGTCATACGGGCCCTGGAGGATGCAGAGCTGGATCAGCCGGAAATATTGTACGGAAAATATCCCCATGAGTTATCTGGCGGAATGCGGCAGAGGGTTATGATTGCCGCGGCGATTGTGTGCAGGCCGAAACTTCTGATTGCCGATGAACCAACGACTGCTCTGGATGCAGGAACACAGGAGAGTATATTAAAATTGTTGAAGAAGCTGAATAGAAGGTATAATATGGGTATTCTGTTCATTTCACACAATTTGAGAGTTGTAAATGAGCTGTGCAGCCGTGTACTGGTGATGAAAGACGGTGTGATACTGGAGCAAGGTATAACTAGGGAAATATTTGAGAATCCCCGGACAGAGTATACAAAGGAACTGATTGCTGCAATTCCGGAACGTACCAGAAGTACTGCTTTTTATGAACTTTTACGGGCAGAGGCAGGTGAGTAAAATGGCGGAAAAGATTCTGGAAGTAAAGCATCTGAATGCTTTCTATAGAGAAGGCAGACAAAGAAAACAAGTACTGGAAGATGTCTCCTTTACCTTATATGAAGGAGAAGTTGTGGGCCTGGCAGGACAAAGTGGAAGTGGAAAGACCACTCTGTGTAAATGTGTTCTTGGCCTGCAAAAGGATTACGAGGGAGAAGTAGTTCATTATACAAAACGTCCCCAGATGATATTTCAGGATCCTTTCAGGTCTTTAAATCCAAGAAAGACTATTGGCTGGATTCTGGAAGAACCCCTGAGAGTTCAAGGGGGATATTCAAAGGAAGAACGCCGCAGAAGAGCGGAGAAAATGCTGGAACAGGTGCATCTTCTGCCGAAAATCTATGACCGTTACCCAGGGGAATTAAGCGGGGGACAGAGACAGCGTGTAAGCATTGCGTTGTCACTTATGACGGGAACAAAGCTGATTTTGGCGGATGAGCCTTTGTCTGCACTGGATGTCACCGTGCAGGCTCAGATTATTAAGCTCCTTCGTGAATTGCAGGAGAAGGAAAAAATATGTTACCTGTTTGTATCCCATGACTTGGATGTAGTGAGTATGCTGTGCAGCAGGGTGCTCTTTTTAAAAGACGGAGAAGTGAAGGAATATGCGGACATATAAGTTGACGGTAGTGTATGACGGCACAAGATATCAGGGCTGGCAGAGACAAAAAACAACGGAGATGACCATACAGGAGGTATTGGAAACAGCAATCACCCAGGTGGCAGGACGGGAAACAAAGATAGATGGCTCCGGCAGAACAGACGGGGGCGTGCATGCAAAAGGGCAGGCAGCAAGCGTAACCTTGCCGGGCAAGGTGGCTGAAGATGAATTTCGCCTGAAATTAAATGCAGTGCTGCCGGAAGATGTCAGGGTTAAAGATATGATGCTTATAAAAAACGGTTTTCATGCACGGAAAAATGCAAAAGGCAAGCGATATGAATATTTTGTGGATATTCGGGAAAAAGCAGATGTTTTTACAAGAAAGTACTGTTTTCATTATCCTCACGAATTAAACATCTTAGCTATGAAGGAAGCAGCGGGTTACTTGACAGGTACACATGATTTTGCGGGCTTTACAGATAAAAAAGACGAAATATCCACAATCCGGACGATTTATGATATAATCATTGAGAAACAGGGCGACAAGCTGCGGATGGAGTATTATGGAACAGGCTTTATGTACCATATGATCCGTATTTTGACAGGGACATTGCTGGAAATCGGCATCGGAGAGAGGGCGCCGAAAGAGGCGGAAAAAGTTCTGGAGGCCGGGCAGAGGGAATATGCAGGATTTCTTGCTCCTGCCAGGGGTCTGTTTCTAAAAGAAGTCTACTATGAATAAAGTCAGTATGGCATGTAGTTCGCATTGACTGACTGATATACTGGTGTACTGTTTCATGGATCTTCAATGAAGATATTTGGTGAAGTGCCGGCGAGACAGTCCACCGGGAGGTAGTGTAAAGTAACCTATGAAAAACAGAACCTAAAAAATAGGTTCTAAAAGAACCTTGAAAATTGCAGATATTTTATTCCTTGGCAACGTCCGCCACCCTTGACGGCGCACCAAAGCAATGCTCT
>NZ_FBWL01000144.1 GCF_001517425.1 Clostridium sp. C105KSO13
AAAGGTCAGAATATGATTATTTCGAAAACGTATCGCAAATATTCGAAGGATAAAGAACCGATGGTTAACTTTGAGATAAGTTTACACCATCGGTTCTTTTATTACAAGATAGCCTGTGAACAGTAACCAATATAATTCTCAGAAATAAAATATTTGATTACATAACTTGCCCTTACAGGGGAAAATTGTTATACTATGATGACATGAGGATTTAAAAGGATGGAAAGTATAAGATGAATGACTTGGAGATGTATCGTGAGCAGCTTGCGCTGTGTGATGATAAGATTATAGATGCCCTGATGGAACGCAATGCGGCTGCAGAGAAGATTATGGTTTATAAAGAGTCGCATGGCATGCCAATTTTTCAGCCTCTGCAGGAAGAAAAGCAGGTTAGAAGGCTGAAGGAAAAGCTTGAAGGCAATAAATATCAGGAGGAAATTCATGATGTATTCAAGCGGATTCTGTATGTCAGCAAGCGAATTCAGGCTAAAAAGTTGTTTCCTTATAATATTATTTTAATCGGTTTCATGGGTGCCGGGAAATCAACCGTTTCAGATTACCTTAGCGCCATGTTTTCCATGAAGATCGCAGAGATGGATCAGATAATTGCCGAGAGAGAAGGGATGAGTATCCCGGATATTTTTGCTACATATGGGGAAGCTTATTTCAGGGCGAAGGAGACGGAGCTTCTGATTGAGCTGCAGTCACAGAAGAATACAATTATTTCATGCGGAGGCGGTGCTGCTCTCCGGGAAGAGAATGTTACAGAGATGAAGAAAAAAGGCCGCGTTGTTCTGCTCACAGCAAGTCCCGAGACGGTATATGAGCGTGTGAAAGACGACCAGGAACGGCCGGTTCTTCAGGGCAATAACAATGTGGAATATATTACTAAACTGATGGAAAAGCGGCGTAAAAAGTATGAGGCGGCAGCAGATATTGTAATCCAGACAGATGATAAGGATGTTTTGCAGATTTGCGAGGAACTGATTACTAAATTGCTGGAAATGGATACAGAATAATGTTTGAAAGATTTTTTCCGGATGACTATCAGACGTCAGCATATGTCATCCCATATGAAAAGCTATACGAAGAAGGATACAGAGGGGTTGTGTTTGATATTGACAACACCCTTGTTCCCCATGGAGCACCGGCAGACGACCGGGCCAGAAAGCTGTTTGTCAGGTTAAGGGAAATTGGGTTTTCCTCTTGTCTTTTGTCTAACAATCAAGAACCTCGTGTCAAAATGTTTAATAAAAAGATTCAGACCAACTATATTTGCGATGCTCATAAACCCTCTGTGAAAAACTACAAAAAGGCTATGGATATTATGGGGACAGATTGTTCTAGTACTATTTTTGTCGGCGACCAGCTTTTTACGGATATCTGGGGTGCAAAAAGGAGTGGCATCAGGAATATTCTTGTGAAGCCAATTCATCCAAAGGAGGAGATTCAGATTGTACTAAAACGCAGCCTTGAGAAAATAGTCTTGCATTTCTACAGAATGAAGTGCTAGTCTGAGCAAAAAAAGGTTGAAAAATGTGTAAAATTATTATAAAATTATAAACAGTGTAAAAAGGCAAGTGCGTAGACAGCACAATTGAAGGAGGATTATAATGATCTCAGCAGGAGAATTTAGGAATGGTATAACCGTAGAAATTGACGGTAATGTTTATCAGATTTTGGAATTTCAGCATGTAAAGCCAGGTAAAGGTGCGGCGTTCGTAAGAACAAAGTTAAAAAATATAATCAGCGGCGGTGTTGTAGAGAAGACTTTCAGGCCAACAGAAAAGTTCCCGAAGGCGCACATTGACAGAAAGGACATGCAGTATCTTTATCGTGACGGCGTTCTGTATAATTTTATGGACGTTGATACCTATGATCAGATTGCACTGGATGAAGAGGTTGTCGGCAATGCACTAAAGTTTGTAAAAGAGAACGAGACAGTTAAAATCTGTTCTTACAACGGAAATGTATTTTCAGTAGAACCCCCGCTGTTTGTCGAGCTGACTATCACAGAGACAGAGCCGGGATTTAAGGGTGATACAGCACAGGGGGCCACAAAGCCGGCTACAGTAGAAACCGGGGCAGTTGTCATGGTTCCATTGTTTGTAAATGAAGGCGATGTATTAAAGATTGATACAAGGACTGGAGAATATCTGTCCCGTGTATAAATGAAAGAGGGGGGCAGCCCCCCCTATCTTTGCAACAATATTTTGCGAGCTGAGGGCTTGTATTTTGAGTATAATTTATGTATAATCATTTTACCAAATATTTTCAAATCGAATGATTTTTAATCATCCGACACGGTTCGTGTCAATTTCTCAAGTTAAGATGAGTGCGCAAATGAAGAGAGGAATAGTATGGAATATCAAGATTTTTTGTGCGCTGTAGAAGAACAATTGAATAGTAAATTAAAGGAGGGGGTAAAGGCTAAGGTTTACACTGCCCAGAAAAATAACGGCAGGGAGAAAAAAGGAATTTTATTTGAGTCAAAGGAGCTGCGTGCTTCCCCGGCTGTCTATCTTGAAGGACTTTTTCACAGATTTGAGAAAGGAGAACGTCTGGATGTGCTGGTGCAGGAGATTCTAGCTTTTTATGAATCGATAGAGGGAAGAGAATCCTGGGACTATCACTATTTTCAGGAATATGACAAGATTAAGGACAAGGTGGTATTCAAGCTGATTCATACGAAAAAAAATGAAAGAATGCTGGAACATGTTCCATCCGTGCAAATTCTGGATTTATCTATGGTGTTTTATGTATTGTTGCAGAAGGACGAGGAGGGAACGACTACGATACAGGTCAGCAATGCTCATCTGAAGATGTGGGGAATCGATTGGGAGGAACTTTATACGAGGGCACTTAAGAATGCATCAGCGCTTCTGCCTGCCGAGTTTTTTACTATGCACCATGTAATCCGGGAAATGCTGGAGGAAGCGCCCGGAGAAACGGAGCATCTTGTAAAGGAGAGAAATGAAAGGGAAAATCTTTTGAGTCAGACGGGAAAGCAGCAGAAGGATACCATGTATGTACTGACAAATCCGGCACGGTATTGTGGAGCATCCTGTGTTCTTTACCCTCATGTACTTGAGATGATAGGTGAAATGCTGGAAGAAGATTACTTTGTTCTGCCCAGCAGCATACATGAGGTAATTATTGTGCCTACATCACACGGTCTTGACGCAGAAGAAATGGATAAGATGGTGAAGGAAATAAACGAAACACAGGTTGCTCCGGAAGAAGTGCTGAGTAACCATGCATATTTCTTTCGGAGAAAGGAAGGGCATCTGATGTTTCAGAAGCAGGAACCTTCACAAACATAGAAAAGGAACTCCGGAAACTCTTTACATTTTCCAAAATCTGTGCTAGGATTATAAAGGTTCTGTTACAGAACCTTTATAATCTATACGTCTGTAGCTCAGTGGATAGAGCAATGCCCTCCGGAGGCATGTGCGGCGGTTCGACTCCGCTCAGACGTGTATCATTTATAACTATCTGAGAGTATGACAAAGCAAAATTGTGTCTGTACTCCCAGATAGTTATATTTTTAATATCGTAAAGTCTGTGTATTGTATGTAGAAACAAAAGATGAGAGGAGAAAGTGATGTCAGGTTATAATTTAGCCTTTAAAAAGGCTTTTCCTTATACGATTCCTGTACTTACGGGGTATCTGTTCATAGGTATTGCCTTTGGTATAATGTATGCTGAAAAAGGGTATTCAATCTGGTGGGCAGTGTTGATGAGTGTTCTTGTGTATGCGGGGTCCGCCCAGTATCTGGCGGTGAATTTTTTTGTGCCGGGTATTTCTTTTGCACAGATTATTTTCATGACTCTGATGGTGAATATCCGCCATGTGTTTTATGGATTAACCTGGTTGGAAAAGTTCCATCAGATGGGAAAGAAACGCTGGTATATGGTTTTTGGACTTACCGATGAGACTTACTCTCTCTTATGCCTGACAAAAGCACCGGATGGCGTGGACGAAGATAAGTTTATGTTTGCAATCGTTCTTTTGAATCAAGTCTATTGGGTAGTGGGCTCAGCTATCGGCAGCATTTTGAAAAATGTACTGCCCTTCCATGCAGCTGGGATAGATTTTGCTATGACAGCACTGTTTGTTGTTATATTTACGGAACAGTGGCTGGACGCCAGAAATCGTATACCGGCGGCAATCGGTGTAACCTCGGCCATTCTCTGCCTGCAGGTATTCGGAAGCACAAACTTTGTATTTCCGACCATGGTTGTAAGCGTTCTGGTGTTGTTTATAGCAAAAAATCGCCTGGAAGAGGAGGTGGAAGATCATGCCGATTAATAGAATCACATCTCTGCTTATAATTTTGACGGTGGCTGCTGTAACATTTTGTACCAGAGCATTACCGTTTTTTGTGTTTCCAAAAGGAAAACCGATACCGAAGACGGTGGGATATCTGGGAAAAGTGCTTGCCCCTGCGGTAATCGGTCTGCTGGTTGTATATTGTCTGAGGGATACTTCTGTTATGTCGTGTCCTCACGGGATTCCCGAAGCCCTTGCGGTACTGACCGTTGTAGTGCTGCATGTCTGGAGACGAAATAACCTGCTAAGCATCGGGGCCGGCACAGTGCTGTATATGTTGCTGATACAGGTGGTCTTTAGGTAAGATTCAATTTTTTTGTGAAGATATAATGGGTAGCAAGGTATTCCAAAACTGTAAGAGCAAGATTAATGCCGCCGGTTAATTTGAATGTTGTGAACAGGTACTGTGTCATGTTGCTTTCTGCAGCAGCGGCATTCATGTAAGCACCGGGAAATAAATTGAACAGAATCAAAAAAACCAGTACGGCAACTTGTGTGACAGCTGTGATAATGAAATATGTAAGAATCGCACATAATACCCGGTGGCTGGGGAAAAGCTGTCCGATCGTAATACATACATATATAGTTACCGTGCCGCTAAAGGAGCTTAACAGGGTGAACGCAAGCACCAGAAATCCATAACGGTCAAGGGGCATGCCGAGAGCCTGTGTTATTTCCGGAGCTGCTTTTTCATAGGCTGCAATCACATTGGGGCCGGTCAAAAGTATAAGTAAAGAAAGTGCCATCAGCAGGATGTCAATTATGTATAAGATTGTGCCGGAAAAAAGTTTCGCCCAAAGCTGCTGCACAGGTGTAGCCGGCAATGTCCAGGACAAATACCCTTCATTTGTGAAAAGATTTTTGTAAAACCGAACGGCCAGTAAAGCTGCAACGCCCAGGCTAACTGCCGTGAATAAAAGGATATACAGACTTGCGGCCAATGCCACATAAGGTGCAATAATGGCGGAGTCAGCATTAAAATCCAGTCTTTCAAAAAACAGAAACCGGCCAAGTATACAGGCTATCAGTAAAAACCCGTGGATTGCAATAAAAATGCGATTGCCATACTTCAAATCATATTTCAATAACTTTCCTAACATTTAAATACCTCCCTGAACAGTGAATCTACAGATTGTCCTTTTGCTGTACGTATTTCATCCACCAGGGCATTTAAGACAAGCTGTCCTTTCCGGATAAAAAGAACCCGGTCCAGCATATTTTCAATGTCTGTAATCAGGTGGGTGGAAAGAAGAATAGTGGCATTCTCATTGTAATTCGTCAGTATAGTTTGAAGAATGTAATCTCTTGCTGCGGGATCCACTCCCCCGATAGGCTCATCCAGTATGAAAAGTTCTGCATCACGGCTCATGACAAGTACAAGCTGCACTTTTTCCCTGGTTCCTTTTGAGAGTGTGCGCAGCCGTGCGCGGGGATCAATATCCAGATCACTGAGCATGGCTTTGGCATGTGCTGCATTGAAGTTCTCATAAAAGTCTGAGAAGTAGGAAAGGATTTCTTTTACTCTCATGTGTTCGTTCAGGCAGCTCCTCTCCGGAAGGTAAGACACTATTTTTTTCGTATCGGCTCCTGGCGGCACGCCGTTAATCAGGACTTGTCCGTCCTTGGGTACCAACAGGCCGTTTATGAGCTTGATCAAAGTGGTTTTCCCACTTCCGTTAGGACCCAGAAGCCCTACAATCTGTCCTCTTTCCAGAGTCAGATTCAGGTTGGAAAGTGCAAAAAAGCCGCTGTATTTTTTAGTTAAACTCTGACATTCCAGAATGGGTTTCATTTTGCTGTGCCTCCTTTAAGCGTTTTCTGAACTAATTCTAGGACTTCTTCTTTGCTGTATCCCAGGAGAGTCATTTTTTCAAAAAACTGACGGATGTGTTCGGATGCCAGTTCTTGTTTTATCTTCTTTAACATGGTCTTATCCTCCGTGATAAATCTTCCACTGGTCCGCTGTGAATATACTAATCCACTGCGCTCCAGTTCAGATAAAGCTTTCTGCATGGTGTTCGGATTGACCGAGGCTTCAAGGGCCAGCTCCCTAACGGAGGGGAGTTTGTCACCGGGGCTGTACGCGCCGGCTATAATATCCTGCTGGATACGTTCCATTAATTGCAGGTAAATTGGGCGGTTATTATCTAAATCCCAGGGCATCTAAGCCGCCTCCTTTTCTATGGTATGTGTAAAAACATTATTCCCGCGAGCAACGAGCCAAGTGGAAATGCCTGCATTTCCATTTGGCGACTACTGCGAGGGTCCAATACTCCGCAGCTTGCTGCGCTACAAGTTTGATGCCCCGTCAGCTTGCTGGGGGGTATTGGACTGTATTATCTGTATAATACAAAAATACAATAAGAGGAAGCGGATGTCAAGTTGCTCCTAATATTTTTTTCGGATGTATTGAAACAAAATATACCGTGTGATACAATGACTTATAGATTTTATCGATTAGGGGGAAATGCAGTGAAAAAGAAAATATTGGCAGTAATGTTATCGTTGACTATGGTTGCATCTCTTGGGGCAGGCTGTGGGCAAAGGACGAAGGAATCAAAAGAGACAACAAAAGTGACTGATCTCTACGTCAATGCTACTGGCGTTGGGGGAGGGAGATAAAATCGCGGGCAGGGAGACAAAGGATCTAAATGCAGCCGCTGATCTGACGGGTACCGGCTGGGCAGATATTTCTTACGAGCAGTTGATTGCTTATAACCCGGATATGATTGTACTGATTTCAGATGCAGACTATTCGGTGGAGGATGTTTTAAACGATGGACAATTAGCAGGAATAAAAGCAGTACAAAATGGTGCAGTGTATCAGATGCCAAAGGGGTATGAAGCGTGGGATTCACCTGTACCAGCAACGATTCTTGGAAGCCTCTGGCTTGCAGCCGTTATTGTACCGGATGCCTATTCCCAGGACGATTTTGTTAAAGAAGCAGAGACCTTCTATAAAGAATTTTACGGAATTGCAATCGATACAACACAGTTGACACAGTAGAAAAAGAGGAAGATGTGAAGGCAAAAGAAAAGATAATATTTGTTGTATCATGGGCGGTACTGGTCTGCATGTTTTTAATTTCCATCTGTCTCGGGAAATATAGAATCACAGTAGGACAGATTGCGGATATCTGTTTTGGCAGACGAGTACCGGATATGGTATATAATGTTTTCATTAACCTGAGGCTGCCCAGAACTATTATGGCTGTGTTGTCGGGAATCAGCCTTGGGGTGGCCAGTGGAATCTACCAGATGATTTTCAAAAATCCTCTGGCAGCACCGGACTTGATTGGTGTTTCGGCGGGTGCCAATGCAGGTGCAGCGTTTCTTATTGTTTTCTTCCATGTAAATGTACTGATTGCTGCAATGGGCTCGTTTGTTGGCGGACTCATTGCAGTTTTTGTGGTAATCGGGATATCCGGACTGGTAAAGTACAGAACTTCGGCAACCTATGTTATGGTGGGAATTGCGGTTAAGGCATTGTCAGATGCATTTATTATGTCTATGAAATACCTGGCAGATCCAGAAAAAGAACTGGCATCAATTGATTACTGGGCTATGGGAAGTCTTGCTAACATTACCCCGGATAAGCTGAAGGTAACAATACCGCTTTTTCTTTTTGCCTGTATGGTTTTATGGATGATGAAATGGCAGGTGAATATGCTGGTACTTGATGATGATGAGGCTAGGAGTCTGGGAGTGCGTGTACATGAAGTAAGAATTGTTATTCTGGTGGCGGTTACACTGCTGGTGGCGTCGACTAACTGGGGATACCCGGACCGGAATTTGTGACAGCCTCAAAAGTGTATCTGGAAGCAGAAGATAAACCTAAGAGCCGGGAGAATGTGTTGGAACTACTGCGCGAGATTGAGAAGGGAACACTGATCGGAAGAGTAGTTGCTTCCCGCACAGAAGGAATCGCAGGACTATATCCGGAGAAAGTAAAGTTGAAAACTATGCTTGACAAGAAAGCCGTAGATGAAGAAGATTTATATAAGATAGAGTTGAATCATTTTACGGGAATAAAAGATAATATAGAAGACAAAAGATTACTCTACGATGAAATTTTTGTATTAGAAAATCTGGGTATCTGTATTTTCACCTCTTTATGAACAGAAAAACAAACACCAAGGAATGAAAACACAGATACCGGAATTCATAAAAGTTATGTATCGTTATTTCCAATCAACAAACTAAGTGATACTATCTGCCGTCTACGATTTCTTCCAGCAAGTGTTTATTAAAATGTCCACTTTTAAGCATCTCAATCTCGTATTTATACGGGGCATGTGACTTTTTCGGATTTACGACAGAGAAAACGTAAGGAGTTTCCAGAATTTTGGGGATGCCCTCAAAATCCTTGTGATGTACGATAGCGTTTAAGGCATCAAATCCAATTTCACCAAAACCAATATTTGCATGTCTGTCTTTTGCTGCCCCAGGCACATTTTTACTATCATTAATGTGCAATACAGCAATTTGTTCCCTGCCGAGTATCCTGTCAAATTCTTCGATCACATCATCAAACCTGTGTATAATATCATACCCGCTGTCACTTGTATGGCAAGTGTCAAAGCAGACCCGCAGCTTGTCATTGTATTTAACTCCATCGTAGATGCGGGCCAGCTCCTCGAAAGATCTGCCGATTTCAGAGCCTTTTCCCGCCATGGTTTCCAGGGCCACGAAGCAGCCTGTGTCCCTTGTGAGCACCTCGTTTAATCCCATGATAATCTGTGCCGTCCCAATATCTACACCAGCCCCCACATGTGCGCCGGGGTGGAGAACCAGGATATGGCTTCTGCAGGCAACCGTGCGTTTTATCTCTTTATCCAGGAATTGAACGGCCAGTTCAAATGTTTCCGGCTTTACGGAATTTCCCAGATTAATAATGTAAGGAGCATGTACAATGAATTCTTCAATGCCATGTTCTTTCATATATTCCCATGCAGGCTCTATATTTAATTCGCTGATTTCTTTCCGGCGTGTATTCTGTGGTGCACCGGTGTAGATCATAAAGGTGTTTTCTCCATATGATACGGCCTCTTTAGCAGAGCCCAGGAGCATTTCTCTACCCCTCATTCCAACGTGTGATCCTATTTTTAGTTTCATGCATAAACTTCCTTTCTCATAATACTTGCCCTTACTGATTATACATGATAAAATAGCCAAATGGAACAAATTTAGAACGGAGTGTGGAATAAGAAGTGAAGACATTACTGGAAGTTATTACCATAGAGATGCAGAAGGCATTTGAAAGTGCCGGGGTGGATGCATCATTTGCCAAAGTAACATTGTCAAACAGGCCGGATTTATGTGAATATCAGTGTAACGGTGCCATGGCGGCCGCAAAGACTTACAAAAAGGCACCCATACAGATAGCAAATGCTGTGGTGGAAAAGCTGCAGAGCTGTGAATATTTTTCAGAAGCGGTGGCTGTGCAACCGGGATTTATAAACATGAAGGCGGCACCTTCATTTGTGGCAAAATACCTGAATCAGATGGCAGTATCTGAAAATTTAGGGTCAGAGAAGGAAGAAAAACCAAAGACAATCATAATAGATTACGGCGGGCCTAATGTGGCGAAGCCTCTACACGTAGGACACCTCCGTTCGGCAATCATCGGGGAGAGTGTCAAGCGGACAGCCCGGTTTAAGGGCAACAAAGTGATTAGTGATATCCACATGGGAGACTGGGGATACCAGATGGGGCTTATTATTACAGAATTGGAGAGAAGGCAGCCAAAGCTTCCTTATTTTGATGAGAATTATAAGGGAGAGTACCCAAAAGAAGCACCCTTTACGATAGGGGAGCTGGAAGAAATCTATCCCACGGCAAGTGCTTATGCAAAAGAACACGATGAATACCGGGAAAAGGCTCTTCATGCCACATATCTGCTGCAGAACGGTCACCGGGGTTATCGTGCACTCTGGGGACATATTATGAAGGTATCTGTGGCGGACCTGAAAAAGAATTATGAGCAGCTCAACGTGGAGTTTGATTTATGGAAAGGCGAGTCTGATGTCCAGAAATATATTCCTGGTATGGTAGAGAGGCTCAAGGACACCCACTATGCCCACTATGATGAGGGTGCGCTTGTTGTGGATGTACAGGAGAAAGGCGACAAAAAAGAAGTCCCCCCCTGTATGATTTTGAAGTCGGACGGCGCCGCTTTGTATGACACAACAGATTTGGCGACACTTCTCGAGCGTGAGGAACTGTACAAACCTGATGAGATAATCTATGTGGTTGATAAGCGTCAGGAACTGCATTTTGTGCAGGTGTTCAGATGTGCAAAAAAAACTGAAATTGCAGGTCAGGGTACAGATTTAAAATTCCTTGGTTTCGGTACCATGAACGGAAAAGACGGCAAGCCTTTTAAGACAAGAGAAGGCGGCGTTATGCGACTGGAGAATCTGATTCGGGACATCGTTGAAGAAATGTATCAAAAGATTATGGACAACCGGACAGTATCTGAGGAAGAGGCGCTGCACACAGCAAGGATTGTAGGTCTGGCTGCCCTCAAATATGGGGACCTGTCAAATCAGGCTTCCAAAGATTATGTATTTGATGTTGACCGGTTTACTTCTTTTGAAGGAAATACAGGGCCGTATATTTTATATACCATCGTCCGCATCAAGTCTATATTGAATAAATATAAGGAAATGCACGGCACACTGGATGGGCTTGCCATCCAGGAGCCTTCGGATGGTTTTGAAAAGACATTAATGCTGGAGGCTGTAAAGTTTAATGATGTCATAGAGACAGTGTATGAGGAGAGCGCTCCCCACAAGAACTGTGCATATATTTATGACCTGGCCAATGCTTTCAACAAGTTTTATCATGAGACGAAGATCCTTACAGAGGAAGATGAGACGAAGCAGTCAGGGTATATTGCACTTTTGAAGCTGGTAAAGGAGATTTTGGAAACCTGTATTGATTTGCTTGGTTTTGAGGCACCGGAAAGGATGTAATCAGCAGCATGACAGTAAGATTATTTTATGAAGACAGCCATATGACTGAATTTGAGGCCCGGGTAGAGTTATGCATAAAAAAGGGAGAACATTTTGAGGTAGTCCTTGACAGGACTGCCTTTTTTCCGGAGGGCGGCGGGCAGTACGCAGATACCGGCTTTCTCGGAGATATACAGGTGACAGATGTTCAGGAAAGAGACGGCGTGATTTATCACATAACAGGAGAAAGTCTGAAAGAAGGACAGGACGTCACTGGGAAGATAGACTGGGAGCTGCGTTTTATGAAAATGCAGCAGCATACCGGCGAGCATATAGTATCTGGGCTGGTGCACAGCAGATTTGGCTGGAACAATGTGGGCTTTCATTTAGGAAATGAAGACAGCACTATGGACTTTGACGGGGAGATAACAAAGGAACAACTCCGTGAGATTGAAAATGCTGCAAACGGGGCTGTTGTTAAAAATCTGGAAATTCTGACTACGTATCCGACGGATAAAGAATTAAAAACGTTGGAATACCGGAGCAAGATTGAGATTGAAGGGCAGGTCAGAATCGTAACAATTCCCGGGTATGATGCATGTGCGTGCTGTGCGCCCCATGCAAAAAGAACCGGAGAAGTCGGGCTTATAAAGCTTACGAATATACAGCGGTACAAAGGGGGGGTCAGGGTGACAATGCTTTGTGGTTTCAGAGCTCTTGCAGACTATAATGACAAAGAAGAGCAGGTAAAAAACATCTCTGCAATGTTGTGCGCTAAAGAAGGGGAGGTTTTCCGGGCTGCAGAGCATCTGAAAGAAGATAAGAACCGGCTGAAAGCTCAATTGGCAGATACACGGAGAAAATTACTGGAGTATAGGGCAGGAGAGGTTCCAGCAGAAGAAGGCTTTGTCTGCCTTTTTGAGGAGGATCTGGAGGGAGATGAGCCAAGACTTCTCATGAATCAGGTGCTGGCAAAGGGGAAATCGGGATGTGCTGTATTTGCAAAAAAGGGCGATACAGGTTTTCGGTATGTGATCGGCGGGAGGAACATGGATGTACGTCCCCTTGCGAAAGGGCTAAACGAACAGTTTAGGGGCCGGGGCGGCGGAAAACGAGAAATGGTACAGGGTTCTTTAAGTGGTACCGAAGATAAGATAAGAGCGTGGGTACAAAAGAAGACGGAGGAGACAGATAATGAATAAAAATCCGAACTCAAAACGATTTTGGAGGCTGGCCGGTCCCATTCTTTTGTATTGGGCCATAGATTTTTTTGCCAAGTTTGTGATTGAAATGATAGTTCTTGCGCCCTATATGGGGGAGATTATGAGTAAAAGTCTCACTGCAGAAAGTATGACCCAGCAAGAAATTATGGAGCTGGCCCTGAAAAGTGGAGAGAAGGCTATGGAGATTGTACAGAGGTACCAGGTTGAGATTCTGGGAATTGCGGCTTTGGTTACAATACCTCTGACTTTGACTTTGTTTTTGAAGGACAGGAAGCGGGAAAAGCTTCTGCAGCTGCCCTTAAACAAAAAAGCCGGTGTTGCAAGCTACCCACTTGTTATTGTGCTTGGCGGGGCGGTCTGCATTGGCATGAGCTGTCTTTCAATTATGACAAATCTTGCCTTTATAAGCGACGGATACCAGACAGCTACAGATACTTTTTATTCTGCAGAGATTCCGGCACAGATTGTGGTCCTGGGAATCATTATTCCTCTGGCAGAGGAGCTGATGTTCCGCGGAATATTATACAGAAGATATCGGGAAAAACAAACTTTATTAAGGGCAGCATTATATTCAACACTGCTGTTTAGTATTACACACGGCAATATAGTACAGTTTTTATACAGTTTTCTGCTGGGAATGATTCTCGCCTACGTATATGAAAAATACGGTTCCTTTAAGGCACCGGCGGCCCTTCATATTACAGCCAACATTGTATCGCTGACTTTGACAAATACCGGGGGATTTGCCTGGCTTGCAGTACAGCCGGTAAGAATGGCGGCTGCCACCGTGGCCAGTGCATTTATCGGTTCAGTCATGTTTGTATTGATTCAGAAGATTGATGAAAAACCGGAAGACATGAAGCCTGCCGACAAAAATGAAATAACACCGGATATGTTCCGATGATGCAAAAAGGGCAGTTCCCACTGAAAAAGGGGCTGTCCCTTTTGAGCCCATAAACTGACAATTAACAAAGATTCACTTAAATGTCTAATTATCTGACAATTCCACATAAATTTTTTATTTACAAATGAAAAAAAATATAGTATAGTAGGAAAAAATAAAAAACAACATGCAAAAGCTGTTTAGGAAAGGACAGGGAATATGGGTGAATTAATTAATAGCTCACAGGCCGGTCTGTATCAGCCCGGATTCGAGCATGACAACTGCGGTATCGGTGCAGTTGTAAACATTAAGGGAATAAAAAGCCATGATACAGTGGTGAATGCCTTAAAAATTGTAGAAAATCTTGAACATAGAGCAGGCAAAGACGCCGAGGGTAAAACAGGAGATGGTGTAGGAATCTTACTTCAAATTTCACACAAGTTCTTCTCCAAAGTTTGCAGACCCCTCGGTTTTTCTTTACCCAAAGAACGGAATTATGGCATCGGAATGTTTTTCCTTCCCCAAGATGAACTGAAGAGAAATCAGGCAAAGAAAATATTTGAAGTAATTACGGCAAAGGAAGGATTGAAGTTTCTGGGGTGGAGAGAAGTACCCATTCAGCCCGAGATTCTGGGCAGAAAAGCTGTGGACTGTATGCCCTGTATTATGCAGGCTTTTATTGAAAAGCCCAAGAAACTTGATCAGGGGCTGCCCTTTGACCGCCGGCTTTATGTAGTGCGACGGATTTTCGAACAGAGCAGTGATAATACTTATGTGATCTCTCTTTCCAGCCGCACAATTGTGTATAAAGGCATGTTCCTGGTGGGGCAGCTCCGCATGTTTTTTCGGGATCTGCGGGATAAGGATTACGAGTCTGCCATTGCAATGGTACACTCCAGATTCAGCACTAATACGAACCCCAGCTGGGAGAGAGCCCACCCTTACCGCTATATAGTACACAACGGGGAAATCAATACCATCCACGGTAATGTTGATAAAATGCGGGCAAGAGAGGAAAACATGGAATCCCAATACCTGAAAGGGGAGCTACATAAAGTTCTTCCTGCCATTGATACTTCCGGTTCCGACTCTGCAATGCTGGACAATGCCCTGGAATTTATGGTGATGAGCGGCATGGAACTCCCCCTGGCCGTTATGATTGCGATACCCGAGCCCTGGATCAATAATCAAAGCATGGCACAGAACAAGAAGGATTTTTATCAGTACTATTCCACCATGATGGAACCCTGGGACGGGCCGGCATCCATTTTGTTCTCCGACGGTGACTGCATGGGTGCCGTGCTGGACAGAAATGGTCTGCGCCCTTCCAGATACTATATTACAGATGACGACTATCTGATTCTTGCATCTGAGGTAGGCGTACTGGATATTGACCCTACAAAAATCCTTGTAAAGGAACGGCTCCGCCCGGGGAAAATGCTTCTGGTAGATACCGTGCAGAAAAAAGTGATTGATGACGAAGAGCTGAAAGAAAAGTATGCCAGCGAAAATCCTTATGGGGAATGGCTGGACAGTAACCTAATTCATCTGCAGGATATAAAGATTCCGAATCAGGATGTACCATCCTACTCAAAAGAAGAATGTGTGAAACTTCAGAAGGCATTCGGCTATGCATATGAAGATGTAAAGAGTTCAATTTTATATATGGCAAAAAACGGCGGTGAGGGAATTACTTCCATGGGAATTGATGTACCTCTCGCGGTACTCTCCCACAAAAACCAACCGCTTTTCGGGTACTTTAAGCAGTTATTTGCCCAGGTGACAAACCCACCTATTGATGCGATCCGCGAAGAGATTGTAACCTCCACGGCTATCTACATAGGAAAGGACGGCAATCTCCTGGAAAAGAAGGAAGAAAACTGTAAAATGCTGCAGGTAAATAACCCGATTCTGACCAACACAGATCTTCTTAAAATAAAAAGCATGAAGATCGAAGGGTTTCGGATAGCGGAAATTCCTATTGTATATTATAGAAATACCAGTCTTGAAAAAGCCCTTGATTATCTATTTATCGAAGTCGACAGGGTAATACGGGGAGGAGCGAATATACTGATTCTCTCTGACAGAGGCGTGGACGAATATCATATTGCTATCCCTTCCCTGCTGGCAGTATCGGGCCTGCAGCAACATCTGGTGCGGACAAAAAAGAGAACAAGTGTTGCTATGATTCTAGAATCCGGTGAGCCCAGAGAAGTACATCAGTTTGCCACCCTGCTTGGTTATGGAGCCTGTGCAATCAATCCATATCTGGCCCATGAGTCCATCCGTCAGCTTATTGATACCAACATGCTGCACAAAGATTATTATGCGGCAGTAAATGATTATAACTCTGCGGTCATTCACGGCATTATTAAAATTGCCTCCAAGATGGGGATTTCTACGATACAGTCGTACCAGGGAGCCAAGATCTTTGAGGCCATAGGACTAAAAGAAAAATTTATCAACAAATATTTTACAGATACTATCAGCCGTGTAGGAGGCATAGGAATTGAAGAAATTGCAAGGGATTACACTGCATTTCATTCAGAAGCATTTGATCCGCTGGGGCTGGAAGCTGACATGACCCTGGACAGTGTGGGGCGGCATAAATCAAAAAGCGGCGGTGAGGAACATCTTTACAATCCAAGGACCATCCATGCTCTGCAGCAATCCACAAGGCACAGTGATTATCAGCTGTTTAAAGAATATACAAAAATGATAGATGAAGAGGGCAGACAGATTAATTTAAGAGGACAGCTTGAATTTAGCTACCCAAAGAAAGGCATTCCTCTGGAAAATGTAGAAAGTGTAGATTCTATTGTTACGAGATTTAAAACAGGTGCCATGTCCTACGGTTCCATTTCCAAGGAGGCCCATGAGACGCTGGCCCGGGCCATGAATCTGCTTCACGGGAAATCCAACAGCGGAGAAGGCGGCGAGGATATTGACCGTCTGAATACGAAACGGGGTTCTGCAATCAAGCAGGTGGCATCTGGAAGATTCGGGGTGACCTCCAGGTACCTTGTTAGTGCCAGCGAAATTCAGATAAAGATGGCTCAGGGGGCTAAGCCGGGAGAAGGGGGACACCTGCCGGGAGGAAAGGTATATCCCTGGATAGCGAAGACACGTTATTCTACACCGGGAGTGAGCCTTATTTCTCCGCCGCCTCATCATGACATTTATTCCATTGAGGATTTGGCACAGCTAATTTATGACTGTAAAAATGCCAATAAAGATGCCAGGATTTCCGTAAAATTGGTGTCGGAGGCCGGCGTCGGAACGGTAGCGGCCGGCGTCGCAAAAGCAGGTGCGGGGGTCATTCTGATTTCCGGATACGACGGCGGTACCGGAGCTGCCCCCAGAAGTTCTATCCACAATGCAGGCCTGCCCTGGGAATTAGGCCTTGCTGAGACTCACCAGACACTGATACAAAACGGTCTGCGTGACAGAGTACGTGTCGAAACCGATGGAAAGCTGATGAGCGGGCGTGATGTGGCAATCGCAGCCATGCTGGGTGCGGAAGAGTTTGGATTTGCCACGGCACCTCTGGTGACGATGGGCTGTGTAATGATGCGGGTTTGTGATATGGATACCTGTCCCACAGGAATTGCAACCCAGAATCCGGAACTGAGGAAGAGATTTCTCGGGAAGCCGGAATATGTAGTGAACTTTATGCGCTTTATCGCAGAAGAACTAAGAGAGTACATGGCTGGTTTAGGTGTGAGTACCGTCGATGAACTTGTGGGAAGAACCGACCTTCTGAAGATAAAGGAAGTTCCAACGTCCAAGCGCGCCGAGACTTTAGATTTAAGCCGTATTCTGTACAATCCTTATGCGAAGAATCGAAAAGGTGTGATCTTTAATGCAAAGAAAGTATTTGACTTTGAACTGGGGAAAACGCTGGATGAAAAAGTACTCCTGAAACATTTTCTCCCGGCATTGGAAAAGGGGCAGGGAAAGAGCCTAGAGCTGGACGTATCCAATGTGAACCGTACTTTTGGAACCATATTCGGATCTGAAATCACAAGGAGATACCCCAAGGGGCTTCCAGAGGATACTTATGTCGTAAAGTGCAAGGGGGCGGGCGGACAAAGTTTTGGCGCTTTCATTCCGGCCGGACTTACGCTGGAGCTCACAGGGGACAGCAACGACTATTTTGGAAAGGGCTTATCCGGCGGCAAGCTTGTTGTCTGCCCTCCAAACGGAATCAAATTTAAGGCAAGTGAAAATATCATCATCGGAAATGTTGCGTTCTATGGGGCTACAAGCGGGAAAGCATTTATCGGCGGTGTTGCCGGTGAGAGATTCTGCGTGCGAAACTCCGGTGTCTATGCAGTTGTAGAAGGGGTCGGAGACCACGGATGTGAATATATGACAGGCGGCCGTGTAGCCATTTTGGGCCGGACGGGAAAGAATTTTGCTGCTGGTATGAGCGGCGGCATCGCATATGTGCTGGACATGGAAAATGATTTGTACCGCAAAGTAAATAAAGAAATGGTAAGTATTAAGCGTGTGACTGATAAGTATGATGTGCAGGAACTTAAAAATATGATAAAAGAGCATGTGGCTTATACAAATTCTGAAATAGGAAAAAAAATCTTGAACAACTTTAAGGAATATCTTCCGAAGTTCAAGAAAATTATACCAGGTGATTATGAGCGCATGATGGCTGCAATTCTGCAGATGGAAGAAAAGGGATTAAGCAGTGAGCAGGCAAAGATTGAAGCATTTTACAAAATAAAAAATGGAAGATAGGAGGCGAAAACAGTGGGAAAACCAACAGGATTTATGGAGTATGAAAGACAGAATAAAACAGCAGAAGAACCTAAAAAAAGAATTAGACATTTCCAGGAGTTCTACACGCCTCTTTCCAGAGAAGAACAGGAAATACAGGGCGCCAGATGCATGGCGTGTGGTGTCCCATTCTGCCAGTCCGGGCAGATGCTGGGAGGGATGGCAAGTGGCTGCCCTCTGCACAATCTTGTGCCGGAGTGGAATGATTTGATTTATAAGGGAAACTGGGAGGAGGCCTATGCGCGTCTCAGGAAAACCGATAATTTTCCTGAATTTACAGGCCGTGTCTGTCCGGCTCCATGTGAGGCAGCATGTACATGCGGACTTCACGATGATCCGGTCTCTATAAAAGGGAATGAATACAGTATTTCAGAATATGCCTATGCAAAAGGGTACGCAGCTGCCCGCCCGCCTAAGGTAAGAACAGGTAAAAAAGTGGCAATTATAGGATCCGGACCTTCCGGCCTTGCGGCGGCTGACCAGCTGAACCACAGAGGACATCTGGTGACGGTCTTTGAACGGGAAGATAAAGTGGGCGGACTTCTGCGTTACGGTATTCCAAACATGAAGCTGGAAAAGCAGGTTATAGACAGAAAAATTTTAATTATGGAGCAGGAAGGCATCACTTTTTGTACGGGATGTAATGTAGGAAAGGATGTGAAGGCGGCAGAACTTCTGAAAGAATATGACAGGGTAGTGTTGGCCTGTGGCGCATCGAATCCAAGAGATATTAAGGTACCGGGGCGTGAGGCTGAGGGTATTTATTTTGCAGTGGATTTTTTGAAATCAACAACAAAAGCATTGTGGTCTAATAATATGAAATTGAAAGACGGCACCTATATTTCTGCAAATGGAAAACGTGTGATGGTAATCGGCGGTGGAGACACGGGAAATGACTGTGTGGGGACCTCTGTCCGCCATGGTGCGAAATCCGTACTCCAGGTAGAGATGATGCCAAAGCCACCGGAGGAGAGGGCAGAAAATAATCCCTGGCCTCAATGGGCAAAAGTCTGCAAAATCGATTATGGGCAGGAAGAGGCTGCTGCGGTTTTCGGAGAGGACCCCAGGGTATACACAACTACTGTAAAGGAATTCATTAAAGATAAAAATGGTGCGGTATGCAAAGCAACTATGGTGAGACTGGAGTCAAAGAAAGAGGAAAAAACGGGCCGGATGATGATGACCGAGATTGCGGGCAGTGAGTATAGTGTGAACGTAGACCTTGTCCTTATAGCCGCAGGTTTTCTGGGTAGCGAAAACTATATCACGAAAGCATTTGGTGTAGAAGTGAATGAGAGAACAAATGTAAAGACAGTTCCCGGTGAGTATGAGACAAATGTGAAAAATATCTTTGTCACGGGAGACATGCACAGAGGGCAATCGCTGGTTGTGTGGGCCATACGCGAAGGCAGAGAGACTGCAAGGCAGGTGGATTTAAGCCTGATGGGCTATACAAACCTGTCTATTCAATAGGTTCAATAGAGAGGAGACTGATGGTCTCCTCTCTTACGAAAATATAATATATCCCTTTGTAGAAAAATTGGATTGACAGAAAATATTACCTGTGATATGATACACATCACAAACACATTCTAAGTGTTTGGTTTTAATTCTATAGCGGTACATCCTGTATCGTTCTATAAACCTTTTCGGGAGATCCCCGGTTTTTCAACTTATTTATTCCCGCGGGCAACGAGCCAAGCGGAAATGCTTGTATTTCCATTTGGCGATTGCTGCGGGGTCTTTGACTTTAATGATTCATAGTGTTTTGTCTGATCAAGGTGGTGGTGTCTATTGATTGTCTGATTCAATTCTGAAACATATGCAAACAACAAATTGAAGCAATTATTCAAATCTAAGTTCAAAAATTATAGACAAGGAGAGCTGTATGAAGACATTTATGGAGGAGTACGGTGTAATTGTGGTGGCTGCAATCATTATTATGATAATTGTGGTGGCTGCAACACCTATTGGAAACAGTATTAGGGATGGTATTACTGAGGCCGTGGAGAAACTGACAGCGGCACTGAATACAACAGTAACGGCAAAATAATGTGCAGAAAGGCGGAGAATAAGTGAGGGTTTCCAGGGAATCATGGAATTTAAAGGAGGACAGTTTCGGGCCGCTTCTGCCATATGTGCTGGACACAGATATTACAGACATTAATTTCAATGGGACAGATGTATGGGTCGAACATTTGAAACGGGGAATTTATAAGGTTCCAATAAAGCTGTCAAAAGAGTTTGTGAGTCAGTTCAGTGTCAGAGTTTCCAATGTAGTCAGTGAACAAATCAATAAATACAACAATGTACTGGAGGCGGAGACGGATGTTCTGCGTATCTCGATTATACACCCCAGTGCGACAAACACAGGATATTCAATATCTATTCGGAAGACTCCAGCCGTGATGCGTATGACGGAAGAAAAAATGCTTCGTGACCGGTATTGTTCCAGAGAGGTGCTTGATTTCTTGATTCAGTGTATACGCGGGCGGATGAACATGGTATTTTGCGGCCGGCCCGGGGCAGGAAAAACTGAGCTTTTAAAATTTTTGACTCAATTCATACCCAGAGAAGAAAAAGTGATGACCATAGAAGACAACTTAGAAATACATTACAGGGACATCAATCCTGGGTCAAATTGTGTGGAGCTGAAGGTAGATGAAGAATTTTTCTCTTATACAAAAGCTATCAAGACCGCGCTTAGACAGAATCCCCAGTGGATTCTGCTTTCCGAGGCCCGGTCAACGGAGGTGAAATACCTGCTGGAATGTTTTTCAACAGGCCTTCATGGCCTTACAACACTTCACACAGATGACACTCGAAAAATACCCGACAGGATTCAGAATATGATGCAGGACACTTATTCTGCCTCCAGACTGGAAAATGATATCTATAGTTTCCTGAATGTGGGGGTCCTGCTTCGCAAGAGGGTAACAGAAGATAAAGAAGTGGTAAGATTTATTGACCAGATTTGTCTTTTTGACCGCGTAGGGGAAAAGAATGTGATGCATCTGCTGGCAGAGGGCGGAAAGTTTATTTCAGGGGAAATGCCTCTTAATATACAGAAAAAATTTGAGCAGGAAGCCTTAAGTACGGGCATAAGTATGCGGAGGGGAAAATGAAAAGAGAAAAAACGAGCGGGATATTGCGGTATTTAAACCCGGGATGCCTACGCAGAGAGATTCAAAGATTCGGATATAATTTTTCTCCCCGCAGGTATGTGGAGTGTTTCCTGGGATTGTATGGATGTCTAGCATGCCTTTTCTATGTTTTTAAATTGAAACTGCCCTTTATTCTGGCTATTTGTGGGAGCACTGCCTGCTTTGTACCCAGCATGTTTGCAATGGTCTACCGCAGCCGGTATGAAGCCAGGCGGTTTGAAGATATTACAGCTTACATGGAACAGATGCTCTACTCTTTCAAAAGGCATGCAAAGATACTAAACTCACTGGAGGATACTCTTGTGCTCTTTGAAAAAGGAGAAAGCAGACTTTATGATGCCGTTTTGGAAGCAATAACGTTTATTCAGAACGGGACAGCTGAAAATAATCTTTACAGGGAAGCTTTTTCTATTATAGAAAAGGAATATGGCTGCCCGAAGCTTTTTAAAATCCATGACTTTCTTATAGAGGCAGAGGCGGTAGGCGGAGATTTTACCACGTCTGCGGATATTCTCCTAAAAGAGAGAAGACTGTGGATTGACAGGGTTTATGATCTGCAGAGAGAAAAGAAAAATATAAAGGTAAAAATAACAATCGGTATTATGCTTTCGTTCCTGGTCTGCGCAATGACTGTCTATATGCTGCCGAAAGAATTCGGGATCACAAAGCATCTGGTATCACAAATTGTTACAATGGTGACAGTATTGCTGAATCTGCTCATATGGTATGCTGCCCAGGTGAAGCTGTCGGCAGGCCTTATAAAAGAGGACGGTATGCGAAAATTTGAAGAGGTCAAAAGACAGTACAACTATGTGATGCACCGGGATTTACATAAGGAGACAAAAAAGATGTGCCTGCTTGCGATACTTTTTGTTATCTTTGCCGCTCTGTTGGGAAAACAGGGAAATTTGACTGCCGCAGGGCTTCTTCTGCTTTTCTCGGTGCTGCTGTGTACTCAGCCCCGCCGGCAGTACAAGGTTTCCATGAAATATGTGGTGAGGGAGGTGGAAAAGACCTTTCCGGACTGGCTGATGAGCATGTCTTTACGTCTGCAGACAGACAATGTACATGTATCTTTATCAAAATCTGCCGCGTATGCACCGGAGATCCTGCAGGAAGAGCTGGCCCTTCTGCTGGAGAGGATAGAGGAGGCCCCAGGTTCTGTCCGTCCTTATTTGTCTTTTATGGAAAAGGTAAAGCTTCCGGATGTTACGTCTGCTATGAAGGTTTTGTATTCTATGGCAGAATTTGGTGCGACGGATATTAACGGACAGATTGGTCCGCTGGTAGAGCGAGGTCTGTCCATGACAGACAGGGCAGAGCGTTTAAAGGCAGAAGACCGTCTGGCAGGAATTAGCTTCCTTGTTCTTCTGCCGATGGTTACAGGAGTTGTAAAAATGTTGGCAGACTTAGGGCTGGTTATGGCTTATATTTTGTCTGCAGTTACGAATATAGCATGAGAGGAGATAAGTTTCATTGAAAGAATTTTTAGAAGAATACGGAGGCATTATTGCAATTTCCCTGACAGGATTTGCCATAATGTCCGGTTTGTGGGATATTCTGCGTATGCTCTGTGAGACAACATTTTAAATAGAAGAAAATGGTTTGTAAAATCTAAAAGGGAGCAAGGTATATGAAAGAATTTATGGAAGAGTATGGCGGTATAACTACAGTGTGCATTGTGGGACTTGTGCTTTTAAGCACCTTACTGGGGATGTTTGGAACAGATGGAGAAATTACGCATCTGATTCAGACTTTTCTCAATGGAATTGGAACTGCAGGCATATGATGCAGTAAGTGGGGGTGATGGTTTTGAAGACAATGCTTGGAGAATATGGAAAGCTTATAATTCTGGTAATCCTTCTGGGCGGTATGATACCGCTGTTGATGGGAACAGGGAAAGGAAGTTTGACAGGGATGATAAAAAATGTTCGACCCGCAGCAACTTTGAAGGACAAGGACTCTTATCCCCTTGCAGAATCCATTTTGTCCAGAAAACCTCCTGAATTGTCTGTAAAGGCTAAAAAATTGTACAGAGGTCAGGTATATAATCTTCTGGATGCGGAAGCATTTCTTATAAAAGTAAAGACTGACGGAGGTGAGGCGGCAAAAGTGTCTGTGACAAAAGTTACAGATCCGAAGGAAAAGGACATTACAAAAGAGGTGGACCCGGAAAAGTTTATGCCTGTATTGCCTGGAAAGTACCGCATTGTTTATCGGGTGGCTGACTCATTTTTGGGCAGTACAAAGACGACAGAGAAGGAGTACAGCTTTATCGCAGACTGAAAGGAGGAAAAGTGAAGGGTGCAGTTGAGACAATGATGGGGATGATTATGATTGCATTTATGGCAGTTCTGAGCACGGCTTATATTATAGCATCCTTGAATACGCAAAAAGCACAAAACTACCACTCGACGGTAGTAGCAGAGGTAGAAGCCGGGGATTTTTCAGAGACTGTAATACAAAGCTGTAAAAAGAAAGCCCGGGAAAACGGATATAAAGATTTGGCAATTGAGCTGCTCACCAGTATAGAAAACGAAAAATATGCAAAAGTCACATTGACATATGATTACACACTCCCTGTACTGAATCTGTTTCTCGAGCACCAGATTGCAGGGTACGCAAGATAAGGGGGTACGGTATGAGGAATGCCATAATTGTATTTTTCATGAGTATAATACTGATTTTTTCGGGGACGGCCATTCAAACGGCCGAGAATAGAACAATACGTAAAAATGAACTAGAGAGCAGTTTAAGTGCAGCAATGGAGCAGTCCATGAAAATTTTGAAAATCCGCCCAACGTATAATATAGATGTCTCATCTGAAGAAGATGAGTTTGCAGCAGATTTTATTCAGGGGTTTCTTATGAAAACAACAAGTAATTCTGATTTTATTATAGAGATATTGGGCATGGATGTGGAGAAGGGGCTGCTGGATGTCAGGGTGACAGAAAAGTATAGGCAGGTAATCGGATATGGGAAAATATCCTGCCGGAAAACGGTGATATTGGAGGAGGCAGAAACCAGAGAAGAGAAGTTCTACTCAGTTTCTTTTTGGGTACCGGATAAAGAAAAACCGAAAGCAGGGGATTTGCCGGATGAATACATAATAAAGAAGATTAATGTTCATAGCGGTGATGTCCTCGATGCTGCAGTGCTGCCCAAAAGTTCTGTAGAAAGAAAGGGATATCTTTTTCGTGGATGGAGGCTGGTAAAACCTGGAAATGGGCTGGAAATCCTATATGGAGAAGACAACATCGATTCTCTCAGAGCAGAAGAAAACATGGATTTTCGGGCAGTTTACCAGTAGCAGACTGCATAGAAATCCGGATGCAAAAACGCTCTGCTAAAATATTACAAAACTGTTAAAAAGTTATTGCATTTTTTTGATCCATCCGTTATAATTCAATATATGCAAATAAAAAAGAAATTTTGAGTCCCGAGCCAATTTTTTTTGCTATATGCTGTTGAAAAATGTCAAAGAATATTGTATAGTAGGACACATATGTGGGGACATAGATAATAAAAAGAATAAGGATGGGTGAATCACATGAAAATTAAGAAAGTACGTAATGTGCTTACAGCCACAGCACTGACATGTTCCATGGCAGCAATGCCGGTATTTGCAGCGCCGGCTAAGTCCTCAAGCCTGGAGTCACAGAAGAAGCAGGCTCAGAGCGAAGTTGATAATCTACAGTCACAGTTGTCATCACTTATGTCCAAGATGACAGAGCTGCAAAGTCAGCTGGTTTCAAAAGGACAGGAGATTACTGAGGCTAAGCAGCAGCTGGCAGATGCTCAGGAAAAGGAAAAGCAGCAGTACGAGGACATGAAGCTACGTATTAAGTATATGTACGAAGAGGGCGATGGTTCCGCACTGGAAAGAATCATAAGTTCGGGAAGCATTGCGGAGATGCTGAGTCAAGCCGAATACGTTCAGAAAATACATAGTTATGACAGAAATATGCTAAATGAATATGTAGATACTGTAACAGAAGTCAAGAATCTGGAGACATCTCTGGAGAGTGACATGGATAAGCTGGAAGAGATGCAGACACAGTATGAGGATCAGCAGACGGAACTGAGCACAACCATCGACACCAAAAGCGCAGAGGTGGCTAATCTGGACCAACAGATTCAGGAGGCTGCAAAGAAGGCGGCTATGGAGGAAGCAGCAAGGCAGAAGGCAGCAAAGGAAGCAGCAGAAAAGGCCAGTGCAGCGCAGACAAAGGCAGATGAAGTTCGTGAGACAAGCGGCGACACAGCACCGGAAGTACAGGATATTCCTGATACAGTTAATCCAACCCCACCAGATGTCACTCCAGACCACCCGGTAAGCTCGGGAAATACAAATGCTGCACAGACAATTGTGAATGCGGCCTGGTCACAGATTGGAGTTCCTTACGTATGGGGAGGTTCAACACCTTATGTAGCACTTGACTGTTCCGGATTGACACAGTGGTGTCATGCACAGGCGGGAATCAGCATTGGCCGTGTAGATACAGCTCAGCTTGCAGGAGGACGTCAGGTTTCTGATCCACAACCTGGAGATATAGCATGGACACCGGGACATGTGGCAATTTACATAGGCGGAGGCCAAATGATTGAAGCGCAGCAAGACGGGGTACCTGTTTGTGTAAGTCCGGTACGTGCTTCTGTATTTGTAAGATATTGGTAAGAATATTAAATTATAAATAAAAATCCCGCGTTCGCGGGATTTTTTACTAGACGAATGCATTGTTTATAACTACTTTGCAGGAACAATCTCTAGCCAGTATCCATCCGGGTCTTCGATAAAGTAAATCCCCATCTCAGGATTTTCAAAACACACGCAGCCCATTTCTTTATGCTTTGCCAGTGCAGCATCAAAATCGTCCACATGAAAGGCAAGATGAATCTCGTTATCTCCCAGTTCGTAAGGACGCTTCATATCCCGGAGCCATGTGAGCTCAAGTTGGTGGGGCATTGTGCCATCAGTTAAATATACAAGGATGAAACTGCCGTCCTCAGCCTCCTTAGTGAGGGCAACCTCCAGACCAAGTGCCTCCTTATAAAAATCCAGCGATTTCTGTAAATCATAGACATTCAGATTATTATGTGCAAATGTAAAATGCATATTTCTACCTCCTTATCATACAAGCAAAGAACTTGCGTTAATCTGTTTTCAGTGTACCACAAAGGAGCCGGACAGAGCAAGACTAAAAGGGGAGTCTAAAGGGGACTGTCCCTTTTGAGGCTTGTTTTCAGAAAATTCTTGCATTTGATTTTTTTCTGTGATATACTATATCCGCCACAAAAATCACGTATGCGGATTTCTTTGGTGGTGCCTAAGTCTGTATGAAACAGGCCGGTTTTAAGGAAAGAATTAAAGCATACGGAAGTTCAAAACCAATGGAGGAAAGAAACATGAGTGTTATTTCAATGAAACAACTTTTAGAAGCAGGTGTTCACTTTGGACATCAGACTAGAAGATGGAACCCTAAGATGGCTCCGTACATTTACACAGAGAGAAATGGTATCTATATCATTGACCTGCAGAAATCAGTAGGAATGGTTGACGATGCTTACAAAGCTGTTGCAGATATTGCTGCAGAAGGCGGCACAATCCTGTTTGTTGGAACAAAGAAACAGGCACAGGATGCTATCAAGCTGGAGGCAGAACGCTGCAATATGTTCTACGTTAATGAAAGATGGCTGGGCGGTATGCTGACAAACTTTAAGACAATCCAGAGCAGAGTTCGGCGCTTGAAAGATATTGAGAGAATGTCCGAGGACGGAACATTCGATGTACTTCCTAAAAAAGAAGTAATCGAGTTGAAAAAAGAGTGGGCCAAGTTAGAAAAGAACCTGGGCGGAATCAAAGAAATGAAGAAACTGCCGGATGTTATTTTTGTTGTAGACCCGAAGAAAGAGAGAATCTGCGTTCAGGAAGCGCATACACTTGGAATTCCGCTGATCGGTATTTGTGATACAAACTGCGATCCGGAAGAATTGGATTATGTAATTCCGGGAAATGATGACGCAATCAGAGCAGTGAAACTGCTTGTTTCTAAGATGGCAGATGCTGTTGTTGAAGTAAATCAAGGTGCAGCAGGCGAAGAAGAATATTATGAAGAGGCTGCAGATGAAGCAGTAGCTGAAGAGACTGTAGAAGCAAAATAGTACGAATTCAAGATGCTTCAGCCTGTGGAGACGGGTTGAGGCATTTTTAAGTAATGGATATCAATGATGGAGGAATAATCATGGCAATTACAGCAGGAATGGTTAAAGAGTTAAGAGAAATAACGGGTGCAGGAATGATGGACTGCAAGAAGGCTCTTACAGAAACAAACGGAGATATGGATGCAGCTGTTGAATTTTTAAGAAAGAACGGACAAGCAAAGGCTGAGAAAAAGGCAGGAAGAATTGCAGCTGAAGGTATTGTAAAGACAGTCGTAAAAGATGATAAAGCAGCAGCTATCGTAGAAGTAAATTCTGAGACAGATTTCGTTGCAAAGAATGAGGAGTTCCAGGGATTTGTTGAAGCCGTTGTAAATCAGGCGGCAGAGACAGAGGCAGCAGATATAGATGCATTTCTGGCAGAGCCCTGGAAGGCTGATACAGCAAAGACTGTAAAAGATGCTTTAGTAGCAGAGATTGCAGTAATCGGAGAGAATCTTAATATCAGAAGATTTGAGAAAGTCGTAACAGACGGATGCGTTGTATCCTACATTCACGGGGGCGGACGCATAGGCGTTCTTGTAGAAGCTGATACAGACGTTATAAATGATGAGATCAAGACGTGCCTGAAGAATGTGGCAATGCAGGTCGCAGCTATGTACCCGAAGTATGTATCTCGTGCAGAAGTATCTCAGGAATACATGGATCATGAAAAAGAGATTCTTTTGGCTCAGGCTAAAAAAGAAAACCCGGAGAAACCGGACAATATCATCGAGAAAATGATTATTGGACGCCTGAACAAAGAACTGAAAGAAGTGTGCCTGTTAGACCAGGCATACGTTCAGGACAGCGATTTAACAGTTGCAAAATATGTTGAAAAAGTAGCAAAAGAGAACAACGCTAACTTAACAGTGAAGAGATTCATTCGCTTTGAGACAGGAGAAGGTCTTGAGAAGAAGCAGGAAAACTTTGCGGAGGAAGTTGCTGCTCAGATGGGAAACTAAACTGAATTTCATACAGAAATGTCAAACCCCGGGAAAGCCATTAATTGCAGGCAATTCCGGGGTTTCTTGTGTAAAAAAGAAACAGCTGAAACTTATCATAAATTGCCATATTTTCATATAAATTTGGGGGATAGTGCAATTCCCCCAAAAGGCCTTCAAAAGCCCCCCAATTTGCGGAACTTATTGTAAATTATCAAATCGGATATTGTCTGTGTACCATTTTAATATCAAAACCAATCAAGTAAAAATGAATAAAGAAGTGTAAGAGTGATTGTTAGCCGTTTGTTCTTTTATATGAGAGCAGGCGGGCTTTTTTGCGTTAGTACATAGTCAGATGATTTCATAAAAGCAGCTGCATGTAGGAAGGAGATAGGATGGAGAGAGAACAAAGTGCAGGAATCAGTAATTATGTGAAGAATACTATCAATATTATTTCCGGGGAGTATGTGACAGTATTGGTTGGTGAACTATTTTCCAACGGGCAAAGTGTAAGCGACATGGAGGATATTTACTTTGCTTTAGCTGCTTTAGTGGATACGGGCAAAGCTGCCGAGGCATTTCATATGATTCGAGGAATATATGCCATTGCCGGGATGGAATATCCAGTTAGCATAGCGGCAATGGAACAGTCAAAAGATATTATGGAGTTTTTTGTTACAGAGGCTGTTTATGATTTTTTCGATATTATAGATGAGTGTAGATTAGACGAAAAGATTGCAGAGTAGTTGCATATTCTCGCTCAAACGAGTGTGAAAATACTTTTATTAAGGCGCTCCTAAATGGACGTCTTTTTTTGTGCCTAAAAGTGGGGAGGTGAAGTTTTGAAATATGCCATTATCTATGCAGATCCACCATGGGAGTATCGGCGGAATAAGGGACAGGGAGTAGCTGAAAATCATTACCATACGATGCCGCTTGCAGATATTTGCGCATTGCCTGTACCAGTTATTGCAGAAAAGGACAGCGTTTTATTCTTATGGACGACCTTCCCGCAGCTTCCGGAAGCATTGAAAGTTATGAGTGCCTGGACATTTACCTACAAGACAGTTGCCTTTGTATGGGTGAAGCAGAATAAATCGGGTCAAGGATTTTTTTTCGGACTCGGGTACTGGACACGCTCTAACGCAGAAATCTGTCTGCTTGGTGTGAAAGGTCATCCAAAAAGAATTTCTAAAAAGGTACATCAGCTTATTGTCAGTCCGTTAGAACAGCACAGTAAAAAACCAGATATTACAAGGGATAAGATTGTTGAACTCATGGGAGATTTACCCCGCATTGAGTTGTTTGCCCGCCAGGTCACACCGGGCTGGGATGTTTGGGGAAATGAAGTAAAAAGCAATATTTTATTGTAAAGGATGTGATCTATGGAAAAGAATCATTTTCTGTAAAATGAGATCTAGATTTTCCGAGAAAGGAGGAAAGCAGTGATGTCAAAGTGCAAAGTAATTGCCATTGCCAATCAGAAGGGGGGAACAGGAAAAACGACTACAACAGTCAACCTGGGAATTGGGCTTGCCAACACAGGAAAAGGGGTACTGCTTGTGGATGCAGATCCCCAGGGGGATTTGACCACTTCACTGGGCTGGACAGAACCGGATAATCTTCCGGTAACACTGGCCATGCAGATGAACAGGCTAATCCGTGATGAACCGCTGGATTGCCACGAAGGAATTGTACACCATGAAGAAGGTGTAGCTCTTATCCCGTCGAATATTGAGTTGTCAGGCATGGAGATGACCTTAGTCAATGCTATGAGCCGGGAGTTTACCCTAAAATCGTATCTAAGTGAGATAAAGAAGAATTATGATTACATCCTAATTGACTGTATGCCGAGTTTAGGAATGCTGACGATCAATGCATTGGCGGCAGCTGACAGCGTGATTGTTCCGGTACAGGCTCATTATCTGTCCCTGAAAGGGATGACACAGCTGATGAAGACAATTGGTAAAGTGCAAAGGCAAATCCAATCCGGATTTAAAAGTGGATGGTGTTTTGCTGACATTAGCAGATATGCGGACAAATTTTGCCCGTGCAACAGTGGAGAGCCTGCGGCAAAACTATGGAGGAGTGCTTAAAGTATACAAAGCTGTTATCCCCGTTGCGGTAAAGGCGGCAGAAACCAGCGCTGCAGGCAAAAGCGTTTACCGCTATGATAAAGGAGGAGCAGCTGCAAGAGCCTATGAAGCATTTACAAAGGAGGTGATCCGGGATGGGGAAAGGCAGCAAAATCGAGCTAAATCTGCCCGCAGCAGATGACCTGTTCAGTACACAGGAAGAACGGGATGAAGCAAAACGGGAGAGTGTGCAGGATATACCGCTAAATGAAATCAGTGATTTTCCCAATCATCCGTTTAAGGTGCGAATGGATGAAAACATGCTGAACATGGCAGAAAGTGTCCGGCAATATGGTGTTCTCGTTCCGGCCCTTGTCCGGACGAAGCCGAAAGGCGGATATGAAATGATAGCAGGACACAGGAGAAAAACGGCCAGTGAATTAGCAGAAAAACAGAAAATCCCCTGTATTGTCCGGGATTTAACTGATGATGAAGCTACCGTAATTATGGTGGATTCCAACCTGCAAAGAGAAAATATTCTTCCATCAGAAAAAGCCTTTGCTTATAAGATGAAACTGGAGGCAATGAAAAGGCAGGGACAGAGGACTGATTTAACTTCTGCCCCACTGGGGCAGAAGTTGGGAAAATACTCTGTGCAAATATTGGGAGAGTGTGTCGGGGAAGGCAAAAGTCAAATACAACGTTATATTCGCTTAACAGAACTTATTCCATCTATCTTGGATATGGTGGATGAGGGCAAGATTGCCATGCGTCCGGCGGTGGAGTTATCTTACCTGCCGAAAGAGCAACAGGAAGAGTTACTGGACACGATGGAGCAGGAGGACCGTACCCCCAGTCATGCACAGGCCATTAAATTGCGGAAGTTTTCAGAGGAAGGGAGGATTGATGCAAATGTAATCTTCTCCATTTTATCGGAGGAGAAAGGAAATCAAAAAGAACAGTTTCACATGCCCAAGGAGCGTATCAACAAATACTTTTCGCCGGGGACGCCTGCAAAACAGATGGAAGATACAATTGTCAGGGCATTGGAACTATACCGGAAACGGGAAAGGGGCAGGGAGCGATGAAATCTGACACCAAGGGGAAAACAGGTTCTTTTACGGGAAGTTATTTTGTATGGTTCCCCTCCCCACACCCTACCCCTTCCAAGATACCAGCAGTTTACCAGCCGAAAAGACAATAAGGGAGGTGGTGGCTATCCTTTTTCGGCTAATCGAATATCATCTTTAATCACCCTGCAAAACAGCAGGGATATTTTATGTCCCAAGGAGGAGATATATTGAAAATGAGAATGAAACCATTTTTAAAGAAATGTCTGACATTGCTGCTGACACTGACCGCAGTGCTTTCCGTGCTTCCGGCAAAGCTTACCATGGCAGTTTCCGAAAGAGCTACCATCACTTTTGATTATTGCTACGACGGAGCCGGAAATACCATGCATTATCAAAAGACGTATTCCCATAACGGGCGTACCTGTGCCTATGCAGGGGAAGCCATTACCCGGATTTATGCAGATGGAGAGAATGCTTACTGCATCCGACCGGGGATGCCCTTAAACACAGGAGATGTTTTACAGAAAGATGCATCTGCCCTGTGGAAGGGACTATCCCAGCAACAACGCGATACAACAAATCTTGTATTACTTTATGGAGCCCAGGGCAGTATGGCCAGCCTTTCCGGTACGGAAAGCGAAAAGGTTCTTGCTACATCACTTCTGATATGGGAAGTGACAACAGGATGCCGCAAAGCAGTGGCGCCTTATGACAGAACAGACAGCAAGTTCTATGAGGGTATGTGTGCAGACGGTGCCAACAGTCAGGTGGCGAAAAACTATAACCAGATCGTGACATCCATGAAGAATCATAAAGCCATACCAAGCTTTGCTTCTGTCAGCAAAGACAGTGCAGCAAAGCAGATGAAATGGGATGGAAAAAATCATGTTTTGAAGATACAGGATGAGAATAAGATACTTTCCAAATTTAACTTCATCTCATCCAACAGTGATGTAAAAGTAAGTGCATCAGGAAATACACTGACAGTTACTTCTGCCAAAGCAATAAGCGGACAGGTACAAGTATCCGCAGTAAAGAAAGTACCTGCAGTCAGCAGCAGTGCAAAACTGGTTGCTTATGGAGATCCTGCCTTACAGGATATTGTGACCGGAGTGGAAAACACAGCAGCTGTAAACGCTTATATGAATGTGGAAACCCCTTATGGACATCTAAAGATTGTCAAGACTTCTGAAGATGGTATCGTGGAAGGTTTAAAGTTCCACATCACAGGAAACGGTGTGGATCAGACGGTCACCACAGGAAAAGGCGGGACAATGAAAGTGGAAAATCTGGTCCCCGGAACCTATACCGTAACAGAGCTTACAGAAAATCGGTATGAAACGCAGAAAGAACAGAAAGTCACCGTAACAGGAGGGGAAACGACACAGGTTGATTTTTCCAATACACTAAAGCGTGGAAGTCTGAAAGTGACAAAGACTTCTGAGGACGGATTAAAGGAAGGTGTAAAGTTCCGCTTATATGGGACAGCCTTATCCGGTGAAGCTGTGGATGCCTATGCAGTCACAGACAAGAGCGGTATTGCCACATTTTTAAACATTCTGATAGCAGGCACAAAACCCTACACACTGGAGGAAGTGGATACAGCTCTGCGCTACGTGGTTCCCCCATCGCAGCAGGTCGCCATCAACTGGAAGAACGTTATCAATGCCACCATGACCAATACTCTGAAAAAGTTTCGCATCCATGCGGTTAAAGCAGATCAGGAAACGGGAAAAGCACAAGGGGACGGCACACTTTCCGGTGCTGTTTATGGCCTTTATGACAAAGAGACTCTGATCGATACCTATACAACGGATGCTGAAGGAACATTCACAATAAAAGAGTACACTTGCGGGGACCACTGGACTATCCGGGAAATCACACCCTCCGAAGGCTATCTCCTGGACGAAACTGTTTATCCGGTGGGTGCAGAGGCAAAGAATTATACGGTGGAGCGAAATCTTATTTCCAGAGACGTGGCAGAGCAGGTAATAAAAGGACGCATTTCTGTGATCAAGCACACCGATGACGGCAGCACTGCAATCGAGACACCGGAGGAAGGAGCTGAGTTTCAGGTCTATTTAAAGAATGCAGGCAGTTATGAGAAAGCCAAAGATACGGAAAAAGATCTGCTTGTGTGTGACAGCAATGGCTATGCCGAAACAAAGGATCTGCCTTATGGAATTTATACCATGCACCAGACAAAGGGCTGGGAGGGGAGTGAAAGAATCGAAGACTTTGATGTTTTTGTCAGTAAGAACGGAGAAGTATACCGCTTTCTGATCAATAACCGCCCCTTTGAGTCGTATATCAAAGTTGTAAAACAAGATGCTGAAACCGGAAAGACCATTCCTTTATCCGGGGCAGGCTTTCAGATTTATGACGAAGCGGGAAATCTTGTGACCATGCAGTACACATATCCGGAAATCACTTTACTGGATACCTTTTATACCGGGGCGGACGGCTGTCTGGTTACACCGGAATCTCTTTCTTTTGGAAACTATACACTGGTAGAGGTACAGGCACCGAAAGGCTATGTGTTGGATAAAACACCAATTCCCTTCCAAGTATCCCAGGACAATTCCAGTAAGGAAAACAGCGTGACTATAGTGACAGTGGAAAAGCAGGATCTGGCGCAGAAAGGAAAAATTGTCCTTACAAAAACCGAAGAAGACTTTTCCGGCGTACAGGTATCTGGATATGATGTGGTGTTAGTATATAACTATGGACACGGAAAGTTGAACTTTCTATAATATAATAAAGGAGTGTTCAATCATGGCAAAAAATCAAAAATCCTATACCCCAGAATTTAAGCAGCAGATTGTAGATCTGCGTAATAAAGCTGGTAAAGGTATCACAGAATTATCTAACGAATATGGCGTTCCAAAAGGCACAATCTCTACCTGGGTAAAACTTCTTTCTCCAGTACAGGTTTCAGAAACAGAAACCATTTCTATGAAAGAGTATAAGGCTCTTCAAAAGAAAATGAAGGAACTAGAGATAGAGAATGAAATATTAAAAAAAGCTACCGCCATATTTGCCAAAAATCAATAGCTGAGTACGTGTCCTTTATCAACAACAATCTTAAATACTACACTGTCAAGCAGATGTGTAAAGCCTTGAAATTCGCGAGAAGCACCTACTATGAGGCTCTGGTTCGTGTACCTTCAAACAAAGAACAGGAAT
>NZ_FBWL01000145.1 GCF_001517425.1 Clostridium sp. C105KSO13
GTGAGGAGGTGTTGTGGATACGGTGGGATGGGTTATGTGGTCATGTGGGTGGTTGGGGGGGGGGATTTGGATTGTGTATTTTTTTTTTTTTTTTTTCAAGCAGAAGACGGCATACGAGATGTAGAGAGGTCTCGTGGGCTCGGAGATGTGTATAAGAGACAGCACAGGAACAATGTGCTAAACAGATGGAAGTCGCCCGCACTACTATACAGGCCATTTATGCCAGTGCCAGGAAAATATTGGCCCAATGCCTGTCTCTTATACACATCTGACGCTGCCGACGATATGCAGTGTGTAGATCTCGGTGGTCGCCGTATCATTAAAAAAAAAAAAAAAAGAAAAACACGTCTGACGCGCGTCACAAGAGCAAGACCACACGTAGACAACTCACCCTCACACAGCAGACCACACAC
>NZ_FBWL01000146.1 GCF_001517425.1 Clostridium sp. C105KSO13
AGAAAGAGTTATCCACCTCTTCTCCTGAATGTATTTACAGCATCCACATCAGGTGATTTTGAAAAAAATAAATTTCGTCATTTTAACGAAGAGATTTTTTGGGGTTTATGCGGGTGTGAACAGTAACTTATATTGTTACTGTTCTCACGCTAACTTGTCATAAAAGAACCGATGGTTTAAACTAATCTCAGATTTAACCATCGGTTTCATGACTCAAACATTTGCAATATTCTTTTAAAAAAGTCATCCTCTTCTTTTTGCCGCATCATAAAAAACATGCTCATGCATTGACAAAGGTGGTTCTCTGCAGGGTATGTACTCGTATTCCTCCAGAAGAATAAATAACAAGCATGCATGAAAAAGGAACTGCGCACTGCTGCTTTTGATCTTAGCCTATGATTCTCCATTTCTTGTCTACAAAGTTCAGCAGTTCATGGCCGTCTTCTGTTACAAGAACAAGGTCTTCGACACGGACGCCATATTTTCCTTCTATATAAATACCCGGTTCAATAGAGAAAATCATGCCTGGTTTTGCCACATTCTTGTTGATCGGACTTACATCACCGTATTCGTGGTCTTCCTGACCGATGAAGTGCCCGAGACGAATCCGCCAGTATTCACTGTATCCGGCCTCGTCGATCAGATCTCTGGCCTGTGCATCAATATCGCAGAAACGTACACCCGGTCTGATCACTGCTTCGGCCTTCTCAACAGCTGTACGAACCAGATCGTGGATCGCAGCCTGCTCTTCGTCAACGCTCTTGCAGTAAAACGTTCTTGTCATATCGGAGCAATATCCTTTCCAGATACAGCCCATATCAATCAAAACACATTCGCCTGCTTTTAATGTTCGTGTCTCGCTTGGGGTATGGTGCTGGTCAGCTGCATTCGGTCCAAAGCAGACGATCGTATCAAAGCTGACTCCGCTTGCTCCGGCTTTCAGGTATTCTTCGTCAATGAAATCTGCAATCTCTTTTTCTGACATACCCTCTTTGATGAATGCGGCAGCTTTTTCCATCACACTATCATTGATGACAGATGCCTGCTTCATAATTGCTATTTCTTCTTCGTTCTTGACAGCACGTACATCATCGATACAGTCCGATCCCCAGATCGTCTTTAATTCCGGACAGCGCTCCTGAAGCGGAATTAAGAAACGTGCCGGCCATGTCTTGTCGATTCCCAATACACTCTTTGTGTCAATATGATCCATCAGAACGGCAATCTGATCATCCATGTCACTGAACCACACTTCCTCAAATCCGGTATCAGATACATAATACAGGTAATTCAAAAACAGCGTGTGTTTTCCGTTCGCCCGCAGCAGCAGTGCGTAAAGCCTCTCCCCCGGATTTACCATGATTCCGGTCAGAAAGCGGATGCTCAGCGGATCGGACAGTAATAACTGATCAAGTCCTTTCTCCTTCATTTTTTCCAATACGCGGTTGATTCTTTCGTTCATGTTCAATATCCTCCTTTTAGTGTGAATCCTATTTTTTATTTTATTTCGCCAATGCTGCTTTTACATCTCCTCGGAAAAGTTTCCAGGCCTCTTCATTTTCCACAAAATATTTGGGGCAGTTTTTTCCGGTGACGTCATAGTGTCTTATAACTTGCCGTTCTGTAAGTCCATATTTCTCGCACAGCCATGCTGTGAGCTGAACCAGGGATTTATAGGTCTCATGTGTAAACTTGCCAGATTCATCCGGATGGCAGCTTTCAATGGACACTGTGTCATGGTTTCGGCCGTTGGATGCATAGGCCAGCTCCCAGGTGGGGACACACTGCACAATTTCACCTTCCAGCCCTACTACAAAGTGGCTGCTGACTGAGGTTGCATGGCTGTCTTTTAATCCATTGAAATAATCCCGGTTCTCCTGGGCGGTACTTCCGGGATTTGCTGTGTAATGTATGACGATTCCAGTGATTGAATCTGACTTTATCCCAGGCCTGGAATACTCATTGACGTCCAAAAGCTGTACATCAATAGCAGGCTTGGAGGCATCTGCCTCCAAGCCTGTATTTTTTCCTCTGCCTGCAGTGCAGGAATATATTCCCAGAACAATGGTCACAACTGCCAGAACTATAATTCCGCCATATATCCATAATGCATCGTTGTGGGCTCTTAACCATCTTTTTGTGATCCTGCGTTTTCTTGTAAGCTTGTGCTTTTTCATCTGTTTTTGAATTTTATTTTTACTCATCTACGCTGTAATTCGGTGCCTCTTTTGTAATGTGGATATCATGAGGATGACTTTCTTTCAATGATGCAGCAGAAATCTTCATAAACTGCCCATTATGTTTCAACTCCTCTATATTTTTTGTACCACAGTAACCCATGCCGGATCGAAGTCCTCCCATCAGCTGAAACACCGTATCTTCCACAGTTCCTTTATATGGAACACGGCCCTCTACACCTTCCGGAACCAGTTTTTTTGCATCCGACTGAAAATATCTATCCTTGCTTCCGTTTTCCATAGCTGAAATAGAACCCATTCCACGGTACACTTTATATTTTCTTCCCTGGTACAGTTCAAAAGTTCCCGGACTCTCATCACATCCTGCGAAAATACTTCCCATCATACAAAGGTCTGCACCGGCTGCAATAGCTTTTGTCATATCACCGGAATATTTAACACCGCCATCTGCGATAACAGGAATACCATATTCCTTTGCTACTTCGTAGCAGCTCATCACAGCCGTAATCTGAGGAACGCCAATTCCCGCAACAACACGTGTTGTACAGATAGACCCCGGTCCGATTCCTACCTTCACGGCATCCACACCTGCCTCAATCAGAGCCTTTGCAGCTTTTCCTGTTGCGATATTCCCGGCGATGACCTGCAGGTCAGGATATTTTTCCTTAATCATGCGCACGGTATGCAGTACGTTTTCAGAATGTCCATGGGCAGAATCCAGCACAATGACATCGACTTTTGACTTCACAAGTTCACCGGCACGCTCAAGGCAATTTGCTGTAATTCCGATTGCCGCACCGCATAGGAGACGACCTTGTGCATCTTTTGCGGACAGCGGATACTTAATCTGCTTTTCAATATCCTTAATTGTAATCAAACCTTTCAGGTTGCCTGCATCATCTACGATAGGAAGCTTCTCTTTTCTGGCAGTTGCGAGGATTTTCTTTGCCTCTTCCAGAGTAATCCCTTCTTTGGCTGTGACCAGCCCTTCAGAAGTCATACGTTCCTTTATTTTTTTTGTAAGATCCTCTTCAAATTTCAAATCACGGTTTGTAATAATTCCAACCAGCTTTTTCCCTTTTGTAATTGGCACACCTGATATGCGGAACTTGGACATCAGATTGTTGGCATCCCCCAGTGTATGTTCCGGCGACAAATAGAAAGGATCCGTAATCACCCCATTTTCCGAACGCTTGACTTTGTCGACCTCTTCTGCCTGATCCTCAATTGACATATTTTTATGAATAATGCCTATTCCGCCCTGGCGGGCCATAGCTATTGCCATACGATGTTCTGTTACTGTATCCATCCCTGCACTCATCATCGGAATGTTCAGCCGAATCTTTTTCGTCAGATAAGTTGACAAGTTCACCTGATTTGGAATCACCTCTGAATACGCCGGAATAAGAAGTACATCGTCAAATGTAATGCCTTCCCCAATTATTTTACCCATGTTCTTTCTCCTCTCTATTAATCTGTGTATTTGACATATTGTTATAGACAAGCCATTGCCTGGTTGTGTTTTGTTATATAACAATGTTTTAAACCTTATGGTACAGAAATTAGAGAAACTTGTCAAGCAAAAAGTCCCCAGGCAGTAAAATCCACTGCCTGGGGACTTTTATATAGTGGGAAGTTTATTACATCATTCCCATTCCACCTGCTCCGCCTGCCGGCATTGCTGGTGTATCTTCTTTAATAGTAGAAACTACAGATTCTGTTGTGAGTAATGTAGCTGCTACACTTGTAGCATTCTGTAATGCACTTCTTGTAACCTTCGCCGGGTCAAGAATACCTTCTTTTACCATGTCTAAATACTCTTCTTTCATAGCATCAAAACCTATTCCTGCTTCGGACTCTTTAACTTTATTAATAATAACTGCGCCTTCCAGACCTGCATTTGATGCAATGTGGTATAGTGGAGACTCCAGAGCCTTCAGAATGATATTAGCCCCTGTCTTTTCATCTCCAGTCAATGTCTCTGTCAGCTTTGCAACCTGTTTTGCAGCATGAATGTATGCAGAACCACCACCTGCAATAATTCCTTCTTCTACAGCCGCTCTCGTAGCATTCAAAGCATCTTCCATGCGGAGTTTTGCTTCCTTCATCTCCGTTTCAGTTGCAGCACCTACACGGATTACAGCTACACCGCCTGCCAGTTTTGCAAGTCTCTCCTGTAACTTTTCTTTATCAAAATCAGATGTTGTCTCTTCGATTCCTTTTTTGATCTGAGAAACTCTGTCTGCAATTGCTTTCTTATCTCCATAACCGTCTACAATCACAGTATTTTCTTTCTGAACTTTAATGGATTTTGCACGGCCAAGCTGCTCCATTGTAGCTTCCTTCAGATCCATTCCCAGGTCCTCGGAAATCACCTGTCCGCCTGTCAGGATTGCGATATCCTGCAGCATCTCTTTTCTTCTGTCACCGTAGCCCGGTGCCTTTACAGCCACTACGTTAAAAGTACCACGAAGTTTATTGACAATTAAAGTTGTAAGTGCCTCACCCTCAATGTCCTCAGCGATAATCAGAAGTCTTGCGCCTGCCTGGACAATCTGCTCCAAGAGTGGAAGGATTTCCTGAATGTTAGAAATCTTCTTGTCTGTAATCAGAACATAAGGCTCTTCCAGATTTGCTTCCATCTTCTCCATATCTGTTGCCATGTATGCGGAAATGTAGCCCCGGTCAAACTGCATACCTTCTACCAGCTCCAGTTCCGTAAGCATTGTCTTGGACTCTTCAATTGTGATAACACCGTCATTGGAAACCTTCTCCATAGCATCTGCTACCATTTTTCCAACAGAATCATCCCCTGATGATACAGCTGCAACTCTTGCGATCTGCTCACTGCCTGTTACCTTGCTGCTCATCTTTGCGATGGCATCTACTGCTGTATCTGTGGCTTTCTTCATACCCCTGCGAAGTATAACCGGGTTAGCTCCTGCTTCCAGATTCTTCATTCCCTCATGTACCATAGACTGTGCAAGAACTGTTGCTGTTGTTGTTCCGTCACCTGCTACATCATTTGTCTTGGAAGCTACTTCCTTAATCAGCTGCGCTCCCATATTTTCAAAGCCGTCTTCCAGCTCAATCTCCTTTGCGATTGTCACACCATCGTTTGTGATAAGCGGTGAGCCAAAGGATTTATCAAGCACTACGTTTCTTCCTTTAGGTCCCAATGTAACCCTTACTGTATCAGCCAGCTGATTCACACCTTTCTCTAATGCTGCTCTGGCTTCTGTTCCGTATTTAATTTCCTTTGCCATGTCATTCACTCCTATTCTTCTATTCTACAATTGCTAAAATGTCACTCTGTTTTACAATAATGTATTCTACGCTTTCCAGTTCCACTTCTGTTCCTGCATATTTGGAATAGATTACCTTGTCACCAGCCTTCACCTGCATAGTAACTTCTTTTCCGTCTACAATTCCACCAGGTCCAACTGCGATAACTTCTGCCTCCTGTGGCTTCTCTTTGGCTTGTCCCGGCAGGACAATGCCTGATTTTGTTGTTTCTTCTGCTTCTAATTGTTTTAACACAATTTTGTCACCCAATGGTACTAGTTTCATTATAATTCCTCCTTGATTTTTGTTTCTATTAGCACTCTTTTCTTTTGAGTGCTAACTTCATAAATATAAAATAGCACTCTGTTTTCAATTTGTCAACAGAGATTCCAAATTTTATATATAGTTTATAAAACTACTTCTTTTACGAATCTGCTCCAAGTTTTCTCTTCATCGGACGTTTTATTTCTGATACACTATAAAAACCATTTTCAATTTTAAAAACTATCATACTTCCATGCTCAGACTGAAAACGCTCCCTAACCGCCCCGGTACAATATAAGAGTTCCCTTTTCGTGGAGATATAACACTGATATTTTGCATCCAGTGAGATTGTGGTCAAGTCATCCTCCTTCAGCTGCAAGTATATGTAATCATCCTCCAGATCATACTTAAAAACCTGGCAGTGTCGAGCCGCATCATCAAAAATCACATCCGCCGATATTACTTTTTCCATCTGTAAATCTACCGAGTTTCCCTCATACATCTTTCTTCACCTCCACTTATTATCCTAAGAGAGGGTATCAGACATCTGATACCCTCCTGCTTACTTAGTCAAATTCAGCAACTGTAAAACCAGCTGCCTTATTTCTGTAAACGTTCTTTCTTAATATTTTCTAATTCAGTAAAAACATAATCATTCAGAACCTTGATGTAAGTCCCTTTCATCCCTGAAGATCGTGACTCAATGACCCCGGCGCTCTCAAACTTTCTAAGGGCATTTACTATCACAGATCTGGTAATGCCTACGCGGTCCGCAATCTTGCTTGCCACAAGGATGCCCTCCACCCCATCCAGCTCATCAAAAATATGAACAATGGCTTCTAGCTCCGAGAAGGACAGTGTACTGATCGCAGACTGAACAATGTGCTCTTTTCTTGTCTCCTCCGCACTCTCTTCATTCACAGAGCGCAGCATCTCAAGTCCGACCACAGCGGTTCCATACTCACTCAATATAATATCATCAATCTCATAAATAGTATTCTGCTTATAAATAAACAGTGTGCCAAGACGCTCACCTGCAATGTCAATCGGTGTGATGATAGCCTGGTACCCCTTCACAGCCTCCGGGGAGAACCCAAGTGTCTCCAGATTCACATTCTCTTTTGTGGACAATATATTCAGCAAACGTTCATTTAGTATTGCATCAATATGTGCTCCCACAGATTCTGCCATCAGCTCTTTTATTACATTCACCTGACTGCATTTGCTTACACCGAGTATCTTTCCTTTTTTACTTACTACAAGTACATTAGATTCCAATATTTCTGTTAAAACGTCACAAATATCATTAAAAATAACTTTACTGGAATTATTGTTATGCAGTAACTTATTGATTTTTCTTGTCTTATCCAATAACTGTACGCTCATCGATTTCCTCCATACCTTATTGTGTATACAACTCGTTCCAAATCCTTTGATATAGACATGTTATCATACGACTTTGCAAATATCAATGACATTTTATCAACTTTTTTTCAGGTTTCGGACATATCCACATTTTTCATTAGCACACACTAGTTTATTTCCCTTTTCCACCATGTAGCTTCCACACTCCGGGCACTTTTCCTTGGACGGCTTCTGCCATGACATAAATTCACATTCCGGATTATTCTCACATCCATAATATCTTCTGCCTTTTTTGGTTTTTCGAATTACCACTTCTTTGCCACACAGTGGACACGGTACTCCTATTTTCTCCAGATAAGGCTTTGTATTCCTGCAGTCCGGGAAACCTGGGCATGCTAGGAATTTTCCATGAGGGCCGTACTTAATGACCATATTGCGGCCACACTCTTCACAGATCACATCAGTAACTTCATCTTCTATTTTTACACTTTCCAGTTCCTTCTCGGCAACCTCCACCGCCTCGTTCAAATCCGGATAAAAGTTTCGGATAACTTCTTTCCATGGTACCTTTCCTTCTGCCACCATGTCCAAAAGGCCTTCCATATTGGCAGTAAAGTTCTCATCTACAATACTGGGAAATGAGTACTTCATAATATTATTTACCACTTCTCCGATTTCCGTAAGGTAAAGATTCTTTGCCTCTTTCGTAACATACCGGCGCCCCAAAATTGTGGAAATCGTAGGTGCATACGTACTCGGCCTTCCAATCCCCAGCTCTTCCATGGTCTTAACCAGCGCTGCCTCCGTAAAATGAGCAGGAGGCTGTGTGAAATGCTGTTTTGTATCAAACGCATCTTTCGTAAGGCGGGAATCCATGTTCAGCCCATTTACCAGAACGTTGCTTTCTTCTTTTTCTTCGTCTGCCTCTGTATAAACTGTACGGAAACCTTCAAATGCTATCTTGGATGTAGCAACCGTAAAACGGTACTCTCCGGCACCGATTTTTACAGAAACTGTCTCGTATTTCGCCGGCTGCATTCTGCTGGCTGTGAATCGTCTCCATATGAGCTGATACAGACGGAACTGATCCCGGGAAAGAGATTCCTTCAATGATGCGGGAGTCCTGCTGATGTCTGTAGGGCGAATCGCCTCATGGGCATCCTGAATCTTTTTTTCAGTCTTTTTGGGACCTGGCCCTTTTGACACATACTCTTTTCCATAATTTTCTACTATATATTGTCTGGCGCTCTCGTCTGCCTCATCAGAGACTCTTGTGGAATCTGTACGCAGATAGGTGATCACACCCACTGTTCCGCTGCCTTTAATATCAATACCCTCATAAAGCTGCTGTGCAATGCGCATAGTCTTCTGAGTTCCGAAATTCAATGCTTTTGCAGCCTCCTGCTGAAGTGTACTCGTTGTAAACGGAAAAGGGGCCTTGCGGATGCGCTCTCCCTTTTTTATATCTGTGATCTTGTAATCTTCTTTGTCTATAGTTTTAATAATCTTATCTAGTTCTTCTTTGGATGAAATGGTTTCTTTCTGCTTATCCGTACCATAGAATCTGGCTTTAAGGAGTCGCTTTTCCCCTTTCACTTTTAATATAACATCTAATGTCCAGTATTCTTCCGGAATAAATGCATCGATTTCAGCTTCTCTGTCGGCTACGAGACGCAGAGCCACAGACTGTACTCTTCCGGCGCTTAGGCCTCGCTTCACCTTAACCCAGAGAACAGGGCTGATACGATAACCTACCATCCTGTCCAGAACACGGCGGGCCTGCTGGGCATCCACCAGGTTCATATCTATCTCGCGCGGTGCTTTTAAAGAAGCTTTCACGGCTTTTTTTGTAATTTCATTGAATGTGATACGGTTCATTTTCTTTTCATCCAGCTTTAAGGCCGCTGCCAGATGCCAGGAGATTGCTTCTCCCTCCCGGTCAGGGTCAGTTGCAAGATAAACTTTATCTGCTTTTCTGGCCTCCTTGCGTAGATTGGCAAGAATATCTCCTTTTCCCCGGATTGTAATATACTTTGGCTCATAGTCATTCTCTATGTCTATTCCCAGCTGACTTTTAGGCAGATCACGGACATGCCCATTCGATGCTGCCACCGAATAATTGCTTCCCAGGAACTTTTTAATTGTCTTCACCTTTGCCGGCGACTCCACAATAACCAGATAATGTGCCATAAAAACCTCTTTCTTTCCACACTTAACTAAATATCTTTGTCTATATTTCATTCAGCAGCTAAACTGCAGAGACCCTATAACGGTGCTTTCGCTATAAGGTCACATAATAATTCTTTGATACTTCTTTTATGTATCCTTGCAATTCCAGTGATACCAGCTTCTCCAGCAGTTCTCCCGGCGGCAAAGCCGTTTCTTCGGCAAGCTTACTGAAGTTCTTCGGATACGGGCAAAGTCGACTATACACCATATTTTCTCCAGTTTCAAGCACTTTTTTATTTTTACCACCTTTCTTCTCTGAAGAAAAAGGGGAAATTTCCAGATCCTCCAGCAGTTTTTCCGGTGATAAAAGAATGCCTGCCCCCTGGCTTATGAGCTGATTGCAGCCCCGGCTCAGACTGCTGTTTACAGGGCCCGGAAGGGCATAGATGTCTCGTCCCTGCTCCAAAGCCATATCTGACGTGATCAGAGAACCGCTTCTCTTTCCGGCCTCCATGATAAGAACAACATCTGACAGCCCACTGATGATTCTGTTCCTTCGCGGAAAGTTATAAGCAGCCGGAGGTGTTCCTGGCGGAAACTCCGACAAAATCCCCCCTTGCTGCTCCAAAATATCTGTATATAACCCAATATGCTCCCTCGGATAACAGATATCTACACCACAGCCCAGCACAGCGTATGTAATTCCCTTTCCCAACAGCGCCCCTCGGTGCCCGGCCCCGTCGATCCCACGTGCCATCCCACTGATGATAGTTATACCGCACTGTGCCAACTTTTCTCCATATTCCAGAGCATATTTTTCTCCATAGTGGGTGCACCGTCTGGCTCCTACGATCGCCACTGTCTTTTTTGTTTTCTCCGGCACCGATCCCCTGACATAAAGGGCATATGGGGGCGTTGGGATCTCACGGAGTTTCTCCGGGAATTCTGCAGAAAACCATGGGATAAACCGGATAGATTTCTTGTTCAAGACAGCATAAAGCATATCTGGGTTCCGTGATTTTTTCGCCTGCATAATTGTATTGATATCCTGTTCATTTAAGAACCCCATTTTATTTAATTTTGTTTCTTCTATATAAAATATGTCCTTTGCAGTCCCCATGTATTCTCTCAAAAGATACTTTTTTCTATCGTTTAAGCTTGTAATCTGTGCAAACCAGTATTCATACTTCATTTGTTCACCTTCCCCAGTATTTTTTATCTATTGTACGGTATCCTATGGCCTCTTTTATATGTTTTGTACAAATTCTTTCTGCTCGATCCAGGTCAGCAATTGTCCTTGATACTTTCAATATCTTGTGATACGTTCTTGCCGTAAGGCCGAGAGCTGTAAATGCCTGTTCTATAAGCCGGCTTTCTTCCTTTCCCAGCCTGCAGTATTTATCAAGTTCTTTTACCTCAAGCATAGCATTCGTGACAATCTCTGTGCCTTTATAACGCTCATTTTGAATCTTCCTTGCTTCGCACACTCTTTCTCTTATCTTTGAGGAACTTTCCTCTTTCTTTTTCACCGCGAGTGATTCATACGTTATCCTGGGAACCTCAACGCAGATCTCCAGGCGATCTAAAAAAGCCTGGCTTATTTTACCCAGGTAATTTTGGATTTGGCCGGGTGTACAGGTACAACGCTCCATGTCCGGATAACACCCACAGGGACAAGGGTTTAAAGCCGCCACAAGCATGAAATTTGCCGGGAACACGTAATTTCCGTGATTTCTGGATATGAGGATCTTATGTTCTTCCAGAGGCTCTCGAAGCACTTCCAGCACGGATCTCTGGAACTCAGGCAGCTCATCCAGAAACAGCACGCCGCTGTGAGCCAGACTAATTTCTCCCGGTGTCGGAATCCGTCCACCGCCTATCAGTGCAGCCCTTGTGGCAGTATGGTGCACATTTCTAAAGGGCCGCTGCCGAATCAACGGATATTTTGTATCAATCCGTCCCGTAATACTGTATATCTTCGTAATCTCCATGCTTTCTTCCATTGTCATGGGAGGCAGGATACCGGGAATTCGCTTCGCCGCCATAGATTTCCCACTGCCGGGAGGTCCTATGAGGAGTAGATTATGTCCTCCTGCAACCGCTACTTCCACAGCTCTTTTTATTGTTTCCTGTCCACAGATGTCACTATAATCCGGTACCTCTTTTATGCAGGAATTCACTTTATCATCCGGATAAGGCTCCGGCTCTAACGCAATATCTCCCGACAAAAATCCCAATACCTCTGTCAGATTCCCTGCCCCTATGACACAAATCCCCTCCACAAGTGCTCCCTCTGCTGCATTTCCTTTCGGGACTATGCAAAAGGGAACCCCCGCATCTCTGGCTTCCAATACAATGGGAAGAATTCCCGGCACCTCCTGAATGCACCCGTCAAGTCCTAATTCCCCTACGATGAGGGCATTTCTAACACACCTCTCCCTGATCTGCCCCAGAGAAACCAAGATAGACACCGCAATTGGCAAATCAAAGGCAGCTCCTCTCTTTCGCATGGTGGCAGGTGAAAGATTAATCACCGTCTTCTTCGCCGGGTAGTCCAGACCGGAATTCTTAATGGCTGTTTTCACCCGTTCTGCCGCCTCCTTTACCTCCGAAGAAAGATACCCCACCATATGGAACCCAGGCAGCCCGTTGCTCACATCTGCCTCCACATTAACAAACTCCACCTTCAGCCCCTGGATAGAGGCCGATAACACTGTGCTGAAACTCATTCACGCACCCCTTTCCTAAATAGTTACTTTCGGAGGACATATGCAATCCTGTCCTCATAAATAGTTTGAAAAACATGGCCGATTCGGCCTGATTTGATAATTCCGGAAAAGACTTTCCAGGAGAATGATGGACATATTTATTTCATGTCAGCCCGTCTTCTTAAAACATATATTATCCCACATAAGTAGTTGTGTCAATCAATTCTTATCAACCGTTTGTAAGGAAAAAATATTCACAAACCGCCCTTGCCAAGCTCGCCCTCATGTCCTTTTTTTCGATGGAAAAGCACAATTTCCGCAATTTCCACATAGACTATATCAAATGTGCTTAGAGGTGCTCTTCTTGAAATCTTTCCCAACCCCCCTCACTCCAGCTGAAGAAAAATATTACATGCAAAAATATACAGAGGGTGACCTTCAGGCAAAACATATCTTAATCGAACGAAATCTGCGGCTCGTTGCACATGTCATTAAAAAATATCAGTACCTGGATGAAGATCCGGAAGACCTGATATCAATCGGAACCATAGGATTAATCAAGGCTGTCGTAACCTTTAATCCGAAAAAAGGAAACCGGCTTGCTGCCTATGCATCCAAGTGCGTAGAAAATGAGATTCTTATGTACTTAAGAGCCAGAAAAAAGACCAATAAAGAAATTTCTTTATACGAGCCTATCGGAACCGACAGAGAAGGCAATGAGATTAAATTGTATGACATTATTGAAGCAGATGAAACAGATGTCCCTGAAAAAATTTACCTCAAAGAAAATATACAAAAATTGTATGAAAAAGTGGAAAGTGAACTCTCCCTTCGGGAGCGGCTTGTTCTGAAAATGCGTTATGGACTGTATAACGGTGAAGAATATACGCAAAAAGAAATCGGAAGGCAGCTTGGTATTTCCCGTTCCTACGTTTCCCGCATAGAAAAGAGTGCTGTAGAAAAGTTGCGGGAATTTTTTTAAAAAATCCCGCTATGCTTTTCTCCGCAGTATATCTCCCCACTGAGCTTTTTCGCCTAATTCAATGTACAACACCTGTTTGGGATGAGGTGCGCTTTCCTGAGATTCTCCATCTTCATTGACAATCCGGCGCACCTCTGTCTCTACATTGGTACCATCCGGCTTCATAATTTCGATTCTTTCGCCTACAGAGAATTTATTTCTCTGTTCTATCTGGTACATACTGTCCTTTTCCCCACCTACTATCCCCAGATACGTGTACTCTTTCACATAAGTGTTATTGTTATATATCTGTGTAGTTTCATCCGGTTTTCCAAAGAAAAATCCTGTGGTAAACTGTCGGTAGGTACAGTTGGATATTTGCTCCAGATACCATGGCATGTTTTTCCTATAAAGTTCTGGATCCTGCTGATAATCATCAATAGCCTTCCGGTACGTTCTGGCTACCGTCGCCACATAAAGGGCTGTCTTCATGCGTCCCTCCACCTTTAGACTGTCAATACCCGATTCCAGTAACTCCGGAATATGCTCTATCATACAGAGATCCTTGGAATTGAAAATGTAGGTTCCCCTCTCATTTTCATACACCGGCATATACTCGCCGGGCCTGGTCTCCTCCACTACCGAATATTTCCAGCGGCATGGATGCGTACATGCCCCACGGTTGGCGTCCCTGCCGGTAAAGTAGTTGCTCAGCAGGCATCTGCCGGAGTAAGAAATGCACATTGCTCCATGGACAAATGTCTCTATCTCCAAGTCTTTTGGAATATTTGCACGGATTTCCCTGATTTCCACCAGAGATAGCTCTCTGGCAGTCACCACACGGCTTGCACCCTGGCGGTACCAGAAATTGTAGGTTCCGTAGTTGGTATTATTTGCCTGTGTACTGATGTGCTTTTCAATCTCAGGACAAACCTCCGCTGCAATATCAAAAACTCCCGGATCGGCAATAATCAGGGCATCCGGTTTTATCTCTTTAAGTTCTTGAAAATACGCACGAACTCCCGCCAAATCCTGGTTATGGGCCAGAATATTTGCCGTGACATACACTTTTACATCGTGTTCATGTGCAAATGCTATTCCCTGTTTCATATCTTCCATAGAGAAGTTCTTTGCCTTTGCTCTGAGACCGAACGCCTCCCCACCGATATATACAGCGTCTGCTCCAAAGATGACCGCTGTTTTTAATACTTCCAGGCTGCTTGCCGGAATTAAAAGTTCTGGGTGTCTTCCCATATAATTTCTCCTTTCATGGCCGAATGGCCATACAGGTATGCCCTGGGGTATTTCTCCTTTCATGGCCGAATGGCCATACAGGTATGCCTAGGGTAATTCTCTTTCTTTGTACTGATGGCCACACCATCTCCCAGAGGGATAATAGATGTCACCAAATCTTCATGGTGCTTTAGCTCATACAAATATTCCCTCATACGTGCATGAATGGTCCGGTTTCTGCGTTCCACCGCAAAGCGGGATTCTATAATGTCCCCGTCCTGCAGCACATTATCAGAAACAAGTGTTCCTCCGTCTTTCAGAAGCCGCAGAACTTCCGGCATATAGTGAATATACTGGCCCTTAGCTGCATCCATAAAGATAAAATCATAAAATCCTGTCAGACCTTTAAGCACCTCCAGCGCATCCCCTTCTAACAGAGTAATCTGATCTTCCCTGCCGGCTCTGCGAAAATTTTCTCTGGCAACAGGAATTCTTTTTTCATATTTTTCAATTGTTGTAATCTCACACCCCTCAGGGGCGTATTCACTCATCAATAACGCAGAGAAACCTACGGCCGTCCCCACTTCGAGGACGCACATAGGTTTTTGTATCATTAAAAGCACTTTTAGAAAGCTCTGCATTTCTTTTCTGATAATTGGGACATATTTGTCCAATGCTTCCCTCTCTATAGCTTCCAATATTTCACTGTTCTCTGTATCTAATGAATTGATGAATGTAGTAATACGTTCATCGACTATCATAATTTATCCTTCTACATCCATAATGATCGGAATCACCATAGGACGTCTCTTGGTCTTTTTCCAGATATAGTCATTTAGTGTATCACGGATCACCAGCTTAATCTTATTCCAGTCCGCATGTTTGCCCGACAGACACTTGTCCAGCGCATCGGATACCACTTTACGAGAATCTTCCATAAGGGCCTCCGACTCACGCACGTAAACAAATCCTCTTGATACAATATCCGGGCCCGCCAGCAGACGATTTGTCCCCTTCTCCAGAGTCAGGACCACAATCAAAATTCCATCCTCTGCCAGATGCTGCCTGTCCCTGAGTACAATATTTCCTACATCTCCTACTCCAAGACCGTCCACCAGAATTGCTCCTGTGTGCACCTTGTCTACAACCTTTGCCTCATCCTGACTAATCTCCATCACATCTCCTGACCGGATGATGAAGATGTTCTCTTTCGGAATCCCAAGTGATTCAGCCACAGCCGCATTAGCTTTCAAATGGCGGTATTCACCGTGCACCGGAATCGCATACTTGGGCTTTACAAGGGAATATATCAGTTTTAGCTCTTCCTGGCAGGCATGTCCTGATACATGGACATCCTGGAAGATCACATTTGCTCCCTTTGCCGAAAGTTCATTGATCACATGAGAGACAGATTTTTCATTTCCCGGAATCGGATTGGAGCTGAAAATTATTGTGTCATTTGGCTGAATTGTCACCTTGCGGTGTATATCTGCCGCCATGCGTGACAGGGCTGCCATAGACTCTCCCTGGCTTCCTGTGGTAATAAGTACCATCTTCTCCGGCGGATAATTCTTCATCTTATCGATTTCGATCAGAGTATTCTCCGGCACATTCAGATAGCCCAGCTCGGACGCCGTGGCTATAATATTTACCATGCTCCGGCCTTCTACAACCACCTTACGCCCATATTTATATGCCGTGTTGATAATCTGCTGCACCCTGTCCACATTAGATGCAAATGTTGCAATAATAAGGCGGGTATCCTGATGTTCTGTAAAAATCTGATCAAAAGCCCTCCCGACAGTCTTCTCGGACGGAGTAAACCCTTTACGCTCTGCGTTTGTACTGTCAGACATTAAGGCCAGTACGCCTTTCTTTCCGATTTCTGCGAAACGCTGCAGATCAATGGCATCACCAAATACCGGCGTATAGTCCACTTTAAAGTCACCTGTATGCACTATAATCCCTGCCGGTGAATAAATAGCAAGTGCCGATGCATCTTGAATACTGTGATTCGTCTTAATAAATTCTATTCTGAACTTTCCCAAATTGATGGATTGTCCATGACGCACGACTTTCCTCTTAGTGCTCCGCAGCAAATTGTGCTCTTTAAGCTTATTCTCAATAATTCCCATAGTCAGCTTTGTTGTATATATCGGAATATTGATTTCTTTCAATACATAGGGAAGTGCCCCGATATGATCCTCATGTCCATGAGTAATAACAAATCCCTTTACTTTATCTATATTATCTTTCAAATATGTCACATCCGGTATCACCAGATCGATACCCAGCATGTCATCCTCCGGGAACGCAAGCCCGCAGTCTACAACAATAATACTGTCCTCAAATTCAAAGGCAGTAATATTCATCCCTATTCGCTCCAAACCTCCGAGAGGGACAATCCTTATTTTTCCTTCATTTTGTTTTTTCAATAATTCTACACCTCCATGTGTTTTATGTACCTGCTTTTGCGCATGAAAATAACAGCAATCCTCCGTCCATCAGATTCAATCACATTCTTTCTTTTAAAATAAAGACGGATTATTTGCTTTTATTGAGGCAATCTTTACATAGTCCGTAAAATTTCAACTTATGATTCAGTACATGAAAACCTGTAGCTTCTTCAATATGATTCTCCAGTTCATCCAGAAAATCATCTTCAAATGGGAAAACTTTTCCGCATGATCTGCATATCAGGTGATGATGATTGTGTTTCATTTCGCCTTCAAACATATGTCCGATCTCATATCTGACACATCCATCATCCAGGTTAATACTGTCCACAAGCTGTATTTCAAGGAACAGCTGTAAAGTACGATAAACAGTAGCCAGTCCAATCTCGGGATACTTCTCCCTTATCAGCTCATAAATCTCTTCGGCCGTCATGTGTCTGCCGCTTCTGTCTGCCAGGGTCTGTAAAACCAATATTCTCTGCTGCGTTACTTTTAGTCCCTTTTCTTTTAGCTTGTCATTCAGCAGCTTCTGTACCCTTTCCTGTTCCATCGCTATACTCCACTTCATTTGCAGCAAGTTAATTTATTGTAAAAATCCTAAGACTTTACATTTCAATATCTACGTCTTCCAACAACTCTTCAAAAACATCGACAACTGCCATAAGTTCCCTGTCGTCGTCAACAATCTCATATACACTTTCCTTGTCATCGGGGAAAGATGTATCCTTCAAAATCATACACTCTGCGTCGTCTTCTTCCGAGTCTGTAACCAATATGTATACATTCTCGTTAATCTTTGTCTGTTCCAGTACAAAAAATTCTTCTGCTTCACCCGTATCTTCAAAGGTAAACTTAATTTTTTCCATAGAAATATCCTCTTAGCCTTCCGGCTCCTTCCGGCTTTCCTTCTTCAAATGTTCAGAATCCAGATAAGCCTGCAGGATGAATACCGCTGCAATCTTATCGATATACTTCTTGCGGTTCTCCCGTCTGACGTTGCTCTCAATCAGAACCCGCTCTGCTTCCACAGTTGTGAGCCGCTCATCCCACATAATAACCTCCAGCCCGGTACGCCTGATCAGCATGTCGCGAAATTCCAAAGATTTTTGTGCGCGCTCTCCAATATCATTATTCATATGCTTTGGAAAACCAAGTACAATCTTATCTACATTATATTCGGAAATCAGCTCCTCTATACGTGCCAGAGTACGCCGAAGCTTATTTTCCTCTTTTCTCTGAATCGTTTCAATTCCCTGGGCAGTGAGACTAAGTGCGTCACTGATTGCCACACCCACGGTCTTCGTACCATAGTCAAGTCCAATTATCCGCATATATATTATTCCCACGAATTATGGCTTATATACGCTTTTAACAATTCTTCTACAAGCTCGTCCCTTTCCACTTTCATCACAAGACTTCTGGCGCCGTTAAAGCTTGTGATGTACGTAGGATCACCGGACATGATATAACCGACAATCTGATTCACCGGATTATATCCCTTCTCCTTCAATGCCTTAAACACGATCTCCAGAATATCCCTGGCGGAAATCTGCGGGCCCGGTTCAACTTGAAAGAATTGGGTGTTGCTTAAATCGCTCATTACTTCTCCTCCGTTTTGTATGTTTTCTTATGTTTGTTATAGTTCGGCCTAAGCATCATCCGGCTTATGGCTGAGCTGTAACAAGCAACCCATGTTATCTGCCTACCATCAATTCTAATATAAACCCGCCTAAAATTCAATGTATAATTTGTAAATCATTTTCAATTTGTACTTTTACTATATGATTCTGTAAGTTTTCTTTTGTCTTCAGTGCAGCTTTCATGTATTCCCGCGTGTGACCGATCTGCATAATTTCCCCTCCGATCTCCACGCTTTCTTCTACAAGCACTTCAACTTCCTTTCCAACGAAGCTTTTTTCGTATGCCTGCCGCCCCTTCTCATGGAGAGCAAGAAGAATATCGCTTCTCCCGGCCTTTGTCTGTTCAGGGATCTGTTCCTCCATAACGGCTGCTTTTGTTCCCTGTCTTTTAGAGTACTTAAACACATGAGTCTCATAAAAACCCACTTTTTCAATAAATGCTTTAGACTCCTCAAATTCTTCATCAGTCTCCCCGGGAAACCCGACTATCACATCTGTTGTGAGTGCCGGATTATCGAAATATTTTCTGAGCAGAGTGCATTTTTCATAATATTCTCCGCTTGTATACCGGCGATTCATCCTTTTTAGCGTATCATCGCAGCCACTTTGCAGCGACAGGTGAAAATGAGGGCACATCTTCGGCAGCGTCGAGATAGTCTGCACGAACTTTTCCGTAATAATCCGTGGTTCCAGTGACCCCAAACGGATTCTGCTGATTCCCTCTACGTTATGCACCGCCTGTATTAAGGACAACAGATTTTCTTCGTCATCCTTAAAATCTATGCCATAGGAACTGAGATGAATTCCTGTGAGAACCACCTCCTGGTATCCATTCTGTGCAAGCCGCTTCACTTCCTCAATCACGTCATCCTTGACACGGCTTCTGACTCTTCCTCTCGCATAAGGGATAATACAGTAAGAGCAAAACTGGTTGCAGCCATCCTGTACTTTAATATAAGCCCTCGTATGCTCACCCGTTCTGGAAAGGTGCAGATTCTCATATTGTTTTGTATGGTTGATATCAATAATGGTATCCTTATCATAGTCATATTCTTCCAAAATGGAAAGTAAATCCTGCTTTTTATTGTTTCCAATCACAACATCTATACACGGATCCGGCTCCTCCTGAGTCTGCACGTAGCAGCCCGCAGCAACAACAAGTGCCTGAGGATTCATTTTTCTTGCCCGGTGAAGCATCTGTCTGGATTTGCGGTCCGCAATGTTCGTCACAGTGCAGGTGTTGATAATATAGATATCCGCCCCCTCTTTAAAGGGAACAATCTTATATCCGGCTGTTTCCAGCATTTCCTGCATGGCCTCCGTCTCATAAGCATTTACTTTGCAGCCAAGATTATGCAGTGCTACTTTTTTCATAATTAATCTCCTGTTTTTTTCCAGCTTTGTTCCTTGACTTTTAAACTCTCTTCCCGTAAAATATACATAAGGCAAAATGCCTTGACTAACACACATTAAGGAGGGAATATACAATGAAAACGGTACAGATTTCTTTAAATTCCATCGATAAGGTAAAATCATTTGTAAACGAAATCACAAAATTTGACAATGACTTTGATTTAGTTTCCGGGAGATATGTAATAGACGCCAAATCAATCATGGGTATTTTCAGTCTGGATCTTTCAAAACCAATTGAATTAAATATCCACGCTGAAGATAATGCAATAGATACCATTCTTGCCGCATTAGATCAATACATTATCAAATAAGTGCAGCTTATGAAATGCAGAGTCTGGCAGTCCAGACTCTTTTTTACTGTCCTTTTCTCTTTATTGTTCTACTGTTATAATCTCGGCAGTCTGGATGGCAGTCTTAACTAGTTCATCAATCTTCTCTTCCAGGTTTCTTTCAGACTTCTCAATTCTTTCCAGGTTCGGCTTTGTCACCGGATGCTTTGCAACGAATATAGTGCAGCAATCTTCGAAAGGCTGAATCGAGGTCTCAAATGTATCTATTTTTTCTGCAACCTCTACGATCTCGCGCTTATCAAAGCCTATCAATGGACGGTAGACCGGCAGTGTACATATTGCATTTGTAGCTGCAAGGCTCTGCATGGTCTGGCTAGCCACCTGTCCGATACTCTCTCCTGTAATAAGTCCAAGACAGTGATTTTCTTTTGCGAAATGCTCGGCTATCAACATCATGTAGCGGCGCATAATAATCGTTAATTCCTCATGAGGACACTTTTCATAGATGTAAAGTTGAACATCCGTAAAATTTACTACGTGAAGCTGTATTGGTCCTGCATACCTGGAAACAAGCCTGGCCAAATCTACTACCTTCTCTTTTGCGCGTTCGCTGGTATACGGAGGTGCGTGGAAGTATGTTGCATGGAGCTGCACACCACGCTTCGCAATCATATAGCCTGCAACCGGACTGTCAATACCGCCTGAGAGAAGCAGCATAGCGCTCCCGTTGGTCCCCACCGGCATTCCGCCGGGGCCGGGAATAGTCTCTGAGTACAGATAGATTTCTTCCCGAACCTCCACATTCAGCCGAATCTCAGGATTGTGTACATCCACTTTCATCCCGGAAAACGCATCCAAAATGACGTCCCCCAACTCGGAATTGATTTCCATTGAGTTCATGGGATACTGCTTCTTACTTCTCCTTGCCTCCACCTTAAAGGTCTGATTTCCCTCCGGATACATTCCTTCCATGTACGAGACAACATCTTTTGAAAGCTGTTCAAAGCCCCGATCCTCCACCCGCACAACCGGGCAGATGCCTACAATGCCAAACACTCTCTTAAGAGCTTCTACAGTCTCCTCGTAATCGTACGCACCGTTACATTCCACATACACTCTTCCTTGTGCCTTATGGACATAAAAATCACCATCTACGTCTTTTAACGAAAACCGAATCTGGCGGACAAGAGCATCTTCAAACAGATATCTGTTCTTTCCCTTTATGCCGATTTCGCCGTATTTTATTAGAAATGAATGAAATCTCATATATGGTCTCCTTTGTATAGCTTCTACCTTCTCGTATATTTTCTCAGCATCGGAATACAATTATATAACGTCTCCAGCGTATAGTCAATTTCTTCCTTTGTCGTAAGCTCTGACATACTGAACCTTAGCGTTGCGTCCAGATATTCTTCGGCCGCCCCGATACCCTTTAACACTCCGCTGACCGCCGGATGATTGGAGGCACATGCAGAACCGGAAGAAACGTAGATGCCCTTATCTTCCAGAGCATGCAGGAGCACTTCACTGCGGATTCCCGCAACCCCCACACTAATAATATGAGGTGCACTGTTCTCATCGGTCAGTCCGTGAACCGCTGTGTTCTCAATTTTAGATAACCCCTCCAGGAAGTGAGATTTCAGATCACGCATCAGTGCCACTTTCATGTCCATATCCTGGTATATCATCTCCGCCGCAAGGCCCATGCCCGCAATACCCGGTACATTTTCTGTCCCTGAACGGATATTCTTTTGTTGTTCCCCTCCAAAAATAATAGGTTTTATCTTTGTTTTTTCATTCATGTAAATAAATCCGATACCCTTTGGTCCATGAATCTTATGCCCGCTGACGGAAAGCATATCTATCCCCTGTCTTTTAGGGTAAATATGATATTTTCCAAATCCCTGCACTGCATCTGAATGGAACAAAATGGACGGATTGTATCTTTTGACAATCTGTACCGCCTCATCCACCGGCTGCACAGATCCCACCTCATTATTGACATACATAATTGAAACGAGAATTGTATCTTGGCACAACGCTTTTTTTAAAGCCTCCAGCTTTACTCTTCCGTTTGTATCCACCGGAAGATAGGTCACCCGGAAGCCTTCCGCCTCTTCCAGATACCGCATTGTATTCAATATGGCAGGATGCTCAATGGCCGTGGTTATCAAGTGGTTGCCGGATCTTCTGTTTGCTCTTGCAGAGCCGATCAATGCCAGATTGTCGCTTTCTGTTCCACCCGAGGTAAAAAAGATTTCTTTTGGGTTCACTTTTAATATCTTTGACAGCCTATCTTTTGATTCCCTTACATAGTGTTCTGCCTCCACACCCTTTCTGTGCATGGAGGACGGATTGCCGTAGTCCAGACACATCACTTTATAAACCAAATTCCCAACTTCCGGGTAACACCTGGTAGTCGCTGAATTATCTAAATATACTTCCATAATACCAATTTTCCTTTATACTTTCTTACTACTAAATTATGCTTAGGGCGAGACAGTGACACTTTCCAGCTGGTACATTAAGATAGACAGTACGGCAAATCCTGCAGTCTCGGTCCTTAAAATCCGTCTCCCCAAAGTGATGGAATTTGCCCCTGACTGAATCGCCTTTTCAACTTCTTCTTCTTCAAATCCGCCTTCAGGGCCTATAAAAACGCCTACATCCTGCCCCGGGCGCAGAGAAGAAATAATCTCCCCGGTCTGTTCCATCCCTTCTGCTTTTTCATAGGGTATCAGCACAACATTCATTTTCTGTGCATACTTCAGCGCTTCTTTAAAAGTCATAATCGGCCTTACCTCCGGAATCATGCTGCGGCCCGATTGTTTTGCCGCACTTAGTGCAATCTGGCTCCAGCGTTCTATTTTCTTATCGGCCTTTTTTTTATCCAGTTTTACAACCGTACGTTTTGTCAGAGTGGGAATAATCTGATATACGCCAAGCTCCACAGCCTTTTGAATTATCAGTTCCATCTTATCACTTTTAGGCAGTCCCTGAAACAGAAATATCCTGGAAGGAAGTTCTGTCCGGCCTCTACCGGATGACACAATGTTAAGGATAGCGCATTTTTCTTCATACCGGCCGACCTCACAGAGATACTCCTTTCCCTGTCCGTCACTTATTTTCACCTGTTCTCCAGGCTTCATGCGGAGTACATTTCTCATATGGTTTACGTCTGTACCCTCCACATATATAGTTTTATCCTTAATCCGGGACGGCTCCGCAAAAAAATGATGCATCTTAACCCTCCTTTTACTACACTAATTCTTTCTTGCGGTCACAGACACCCATTCGCCCTGGTATGTCACTTCCAAGACCTCCAGTCCTGCCTTCTCTACTGCATTTACAACCGTCTTTTCTTTATCATCAATAATGCCGCTCGTAATGTACATGCCGCCTGTTTTCATCTGATTTACAATAACCGGTGTCAGTTCTGTCAGCACATCTGCCAAAATATTTGCCACAACAATATCATACCGGGCATAACCCACCTCGTCCTGAATTGCTTTATCATCAATAATATTTCCGATAAGTACTTCGTAGCAGTCCTGCGAAATCCCGTTGACTTCCATATTATCATGGGCAGCATCGATTGCACAAGGGTCTAAATCTGTACCTACAGAATAGGCTGCTCCAAATTTCAGTGCCAGCATGCCCAAAATACCGCTGCCGCATCCCACATCCAGAATCTTATGTCCGGAAGTTACATATTTCCGGAGCTGACGGATACAGAGCTGGGTTGTTTCGTGCATACCCGTGCCGAAAGCAGTCCCCGGATCAATGTGAATCACCAGTTTATCACTGTCCTCAGGTGCTACATCTTCCCAGGAAGGAATAATCAGTATGTCGTCTACATAAAACTGGTGAAAATACTGCTTCCAATTATTTACCCAGTCCACGTCCTCTGTCTGAGATTCTTCAATCAGGCACTCTCCCACATCCACGTAAGCAGACATTTGTTTCAGCTCTCTTTTAATGTCTTTTAGAATCTGCTCCATATCGGCATCCTCTTCCGTATAAAAACTTAAATAAGCCACTTTGTCATCAGCTTCTGTCTCGGGAAGAATGTCCACAAACATCTGCTCTTTGTCAGACTGTGTAAGAGGAATCTTATCTTCTATTTCCACCCCATCAATACCCAAATCCATCAGCATACTGCTGACAATATCTTCTGCCTCTGTTGTTGTTTTCAACCGAAATTTATTCCATCTCATTTTTCTTTTCCTCCCGAAACAGTCTTAACGTTCACTATATAACTTTTTCCTCACGCATGCAACATTTTTTAAGTCTGCCGCGGCTTATTAAACCTACTGTGTTTTATCGGGAATAGCCAATATAAACAATGTGGACAGTACTAGTACAAACCCCACAATGTCCATCTTTGCAAATGTTGTTCCCAGAAAAACAGCTGCAACCACTGTTGCCGCAATTGGCTCAATACTGGAAAACAGTCCTGCATAAACAGGACCCGCATACTTCACCGAGATAAGATAAAAACCAAAAGGCAGAACTGTCCCGAATACAACGATCACAATAAACGCAAGGCTCACCTGAAAGTCAATCGTCACCTGCATTTTCCATGGCTGGGCTGCAAGCATCAGTACTGTACCTCCGATAATCATCCCCCAGGCGCTAACCGCTTCCGCAGAATATTTCTTCAGGAGAGGCACCGGCAGAACCCCATAAATGCAGGTGATTACCGCCAGCATGATTCCCAGAATAAGACCCTTGGGTAAAACCATAAGAGTTGAAAAGTCACCGTGTGTCGCCACAATCATAATACCGGTCACGGCCACAATCACAGATACTGTTTCCTTCCTGCTCGGCAGGACATTATGAACCACTGCATAAAACACAATTAGTATTGCCGGATTCAGATATTGAAAGATTGTTGCCGTTCCGGCATTCATCTCCTGCACAGCAGCGAAAAAAGTGTACTGCATCCCCATCATTCCGAATATGCCGAATATTACAAGTCTGAAAGCATCCTTCCTCTGCTTCCAGACCTTGGTAATCCCCTGTTTTTTTAATCCTGTATATATGAGCAGCAGCACACCTGCCGTAAGCAGACGATATGGCACAAGCCACTTTGCAACAATCCCTTTGCTGTCAAACAAAAACTGTGCCACAGGGCTGGTAATGCCCCATAGTGCCCCCGCCAAAAACGCAAAAATACAGCCTTTCATTTTTAGTATTTTATCTTGTGTCATTTAAACTCATTCCTTATATGTTTGGTGATTTACATCACTTCCAGCATATCTCCGGCTTTAATCACTCCACCTTTGATTACTTTCGAAAACACACCTTCCCGGGGCATAATACAATCCCCCATTTTCTGAAATATGGCACATCCGTGATGGCACTCTTTCCCAATCTGAGTCATTTCAAGAATTACGTCCTTGCACCTAAGGCGTGTACCTATAGGGAGCGTCTTAAAATCAATCCCTTCTACAACGAGATTTTCTCCAAAAGCGCCATCTTCAACCTCAGCCCCTCTTTTGCGGAAATCCTCGATCTTGTCATAGGACAGCAGGCTCACTTGCCTGTGCCATTTTCCTGCATGGGCATCGCCCTCTATACCATAATCTTCTATAAATACTGCTTCACCTATGTTCTTTTTCTGCGTCCCCTTTTCAGGACTTGTACAGACAGCAATTACTTTTCCCATAATCAACCTCCGATACTTGACATTTGTTTCTGCTCCAGATTGTCTTCTGCATCTTTTTCAGCAGAAAACTGATGACACCGGGGTTTTTCAAATATCACTCTTCTAATTACATCCTTCAGATCCTTATCCTCTATACCATCCCGCAGCAGCTTTCTCAAATCTTCTCCTGTGGAATATTGTAAACAGGGTTTTAAAAATCCTTCTGCTGTCAGGCGTACTCTGTTACAGTCTCCGCAAAACTGGTGAGAAATCGCACTGATAAACCCTATCTTTCCGCAAAAGTCCGGGAATCCGATATAAACCGCCGGGCCGTTGCCAAACCTGCCAGACAAAACCTCTGACTTTCCATAAACTTCTTCCAGCCTTTCCAGCACTTCCTGCTGACTGCTGCCCGGATAGGACTTGCCAAGTCCTATGGGCATCATTTCAATGAAGCGGACATTCACATGGCTTTCCCTGGCCATTCCCGCAAGCGGAATCCATTGCGATTCATTAATTCCCGGGAGAATGACGCAATTCACCTTTACGGAGATATTCGGATACTTCAAAGCTGTCTTAAGTCCGAGCCAGGCTTTATCAAATTCATCCCGCCTTGTAATTGCTTTATACTGATCGGGATTCAACGTATCCAGGCTGATGTTCACGGCATCCAGCCCTGCTCTTGTGAGATCTGCAATCTGATCCGCCAAAAGCACTCCGTTTGTCGTCAGCGTCACTTGGTCAATCCCTTCCATTTCTTTCAGCCTGTGAAGCAGTTCAGCTAAATCTTTCCTGACCAGCGGTTCCCCTCCGGTCAGTTTAATCTTCGATATCCCTTCGCCGGCACAAACTCGGCATATTCTTATAATTTCGTCGTAAGACAATATGTCGCTGTGAGCCACCTGTTCTATCCCGTCTTTGGGCATACAGTATACGCAACGAAGATTGCACCGATCTGTTACCGATACTCTTAAATATTCAATTTTTCTATTGTATTGGTCTATCATGACCCACACTCTCCTGTCATACCCTTCATAATCTCCAGTCCATGCGGAAGTGACTCCATAATACACTCCAGGTTTTCTTTCACTGCCTTTGGACTTCCCGGAAGGTTTACAATCAATGTCTGATTCCGGATAACAGACGCTGCCCGGCTCAGCATTGCCCTTGGGGTAATCTGAAGGGATGCATAACGCATGGCCTCGGCAATCCCCGGTGCATTCCTGGTTGCAACCGCAAAGGTCGCTTCCGGTGTACAGTCTCTGGGTGAAAAGCCTGTCCCGCCTGTAGTCAGAATCAAATCCATATGCTTTTTATCGCAGAGTTCTATTAATTTTTCCTCAATCATCCGCTGTTCATCGGGGAGCAGAATCATCTCAGCCGCTTCATAGCCCGCCTCCTCTAACATCTTTCGGATGAGAGGTCCGCTTTTGTCCTCTCTATCCCCGGCATAGCCTTTGTCACTGAGCGTTATGATTGCTGTTTTCCATCTTTTTTTCATGGCGGTAATCTCCACTCTTTCCGCCGGTCTTCCGGCACAAATAAATTTCCTTGATTTCCATAGACTTGTCCAATGCCTTGCACATATCGTACACCGTTAGAAGTGCTGTGCTGACCCCCGTCAGGGCCTCCATCTCCACCCCGGTCTTTCCAGTTACTCTTACAGTACAGTAGCACTGAATTGCGTACGCTTGGGGCAGCATCTCAAAAGTCACTTTGCACTTTGTAATAGGAAGAATGTGACACATGGGAATCAGCTCTGCTGTCCTCTTTGCTCCCATAATCCCCGCTATGGTAGCGACCCCCAGCACATCACCCTTTCCTATGGTGCCTGCACATATGGCATCATACACCTCTTTATTTACAACAATCCTGCCTGTGGCTGTGGCCTCGCGAACAGTGTCTGCTTTCTCGGTCACATCCACCATGACAGCCTTTCCGTTTTCATCAAAATGCGTTAACCCCATACATGATTCCCCCCTTGTTATTTGCCAATATAACTTGCTCTCTTATTCTAGCACAAGGAGCCGCTTTTTGTAAATCCGAAAAGCTTTTATAGCCTATATTTTCAACAATTGATTTTTGTGTTTATCCCGCTCCTGGTTTCTTGTATAATTACTTTTCTGAGCATCCAGACACACAATATATTGGGCAATGCCATAAAGGCGTTGAATAAGTCCGATACTGTCCAGACAGCATCCAGCGACATGACTGCTCCGAAGTATACTGCTGCTATGTATGCGATTCTATATGGAAGAATTTTTTCTTTTCCCCAGAGGTACTGCGCCGCACATTCTCCGTAATAGCTCCATCCTATGATAGATGCATATGCGAAAAGCACCAATGATATGGAAAGCAGCATGCTGCCGTTAAAGGGCAGTCCGTCGAAAGCCAGAAAGCATAGCTGATCGTCCGCCGCTTTTGCATATACATCCGGTGCCCGAAGCATACTGCTTACAATGGCTACTCCAGTGATTGCACACATTACAACGGTATCCCAGAACGGACCTGTCATGGAAATCAGACCCTGCTTCACAGGGCATTCTATTCTGGATGCCGCCGCAGTCATAGGAATAGATCCCAGTCCCGCTTCATTTGTAAAAAGTCCTTTCGAGATTCCCGTCCGCATTCCCACCATCACAACGGTTCCGGCAAGTCCTCCGAAAACCGATTTTGAAGTAAAAGCGGATTGTAAAATAACCCCAAACGCCGCTCCCAGATAGGCTCTGTTTAACCAGATTAAAAGCAGGCAGCCTCCAAAGAAAAAAAAGCTCATGAGGGGAACCAGATATGTACACACTTTCGAAATTTGCTTTGCTCCTCCAAGTATTACGGCCCCCACAAGAAATGCTGCCACTATTCCGATTATAGAGGAGGATGCCGGATATTGCACCTGCACCGCTGCACGTATAGAATGAGCCTGGACACTGCTTCCCATGCCCAGGGAGGCAAGAATGGTACTTACTGCAAATATCACTGCTGCACTTTTTTGATGGAGCACCTTCTCCATAACGTACATAGGTCCACCTGTGTAAGAACCGTCTGGACCTTTCACTTTATATTTGGCAGACAGAAAGCACTCAGCATAACAGGTTGCGATACCAAGTACTCCTGTCATCCAGCACCAGAACACTGCTCCCGGCCCCCCAATTGCTATGGCTGCTGAAACACCTATAATATTCCCGGTACCTATGGTTGCAGCCAACGCTGTCGCCAGCGCAGAAAAAGGCGAAATACCATTGTCTCCCATTTCCTTTTTTGAAAGACTGAGCCGAATTCCTTTCGGAATGTTCCGTTGGATAAAGCCAAGCCGGACAGTAAAATATAAGTGAGTCCCCAGAAGAATTATCAGCATTGGCATGCCCCATAAATATCCGGTTATTGATTTTATTATTTGTAAGATTGATTCCATATTTAACTCCGTAAATAAATGTCAATTTATATATATGAAAACCTTGCTTACTTTATCATTATATTTACAAAGGGAAGGCCTGACATGCTGTTCTACATGTCAGGCCTTTTTACTTATCTTTAACTTGCTGCCTTCTCAAACTGTGAATTATATAATTCTGCGTAGAACCCATTTTTCCTGATGAGTTCTTCATGATTTCCCTGTTCTACGATATCTCCGTCTTTCATGACGAGTATCAGGTCGGCATCCCGTATGGTGGAGAGACGATGTGCGATTACAAAGCTGGTTCTTCCCTTCATCAGGTTATCCATGGCTTTTTGTATCTGTACCTCTGTTCTGGTATCTACTGAACTTGTCGCTTCGTCCAGTATCAGTATTTTCGGATCTGCCAGGATAGCTCTCGCAATGGTCAGCAGCTGCTTCTGGCCCTGAGATATATTGCTTGCTTCTTCATTCAGTTCCATATCGTATCCGCCGGGAAGAGTCTGGACAAAGCGATGAACATGGGCTGCCTTTGCTGCCTCTATAACTTCATCATCTGTTGCATCTAGCTTCCCATAGCGTATATTGTCTTTTATGGTTCCATGGAACAGCCATGTATCCTGAAGCACCATTCCAAACATCTGGCGCAGTTCGCTCCTGTTAAAGTCTCTGATGTCATGCCCGTCCACAAGTATGGCCCCGGTATTTACATCATAAAAACGCATTAACAACTTAATCATTGTTGTTTTTCCGGCTCCGGTAGGCCCTACAATAGCAATCTTCTGACCTTCATGCACTTTTGTCGAAAAATCATTGATAATGAGTTTGTCTTCATTATATCCAAAGTGCACATGATCAAATTCTACGTTGCCTTCGAGGTTTTCTACAGATACCGGATTTTCTGCAGTCTGATCTTCTTCCTCTTCTTCTAGAAACTCAAACACACGTTCAGAAGCCGCTGCCGTGGACTGCAGCAGGTTTGATACCTGTGCCAGCTGCTGAATTGGCTGGGTAAATCTCCTTACATACTGGGTAAAGGACTGGATATCTCCGACTTCAATGGTCTTCTTAGCCGCAAGATAACCTCCCAGGATAACCACTACAACATAACCCAGATTTCCTATAAATTGCATAATAGGCATCATAATACCGGATATAAATTGGGATTTCCATGCAGAATCATATAGCTTGTTATTTGTTTCTTCAAACTCTGCCAGTACATCTTTTTCCTTATTAAAGGCCCTGACAATATTATGTCCGCCATAGACTTCTTCCACCTGGCCATTTACCTCTCCTAGATATTCCTGCTGTCCGCGAAAGTATTTCTGAGAATGTTTCATAACCACAGAAATAAACACTGCAGAAAGAGGAAGTATAAGAAGTGTCACACCCGTCATCAGCGGACTGATTGTCAGCATCATCACAAACACACCTATGATAGAGGTGATGGATGTAATCAGCTGCGTTGCGCTCTGATTCAGGCTCTGTCCCAATGTATCAATATCATTTGTTACACGGGAAAGGACTTCACCATGTGTTCTTTTATCAAAATAGTTCATCGGCATCCGGTTGATTTTGCCGGATATTTCCTTTCTCAGCCGATATGTCATCTTCTGTGACATTCCTGTCATCAAATATCCTTGTACAAAGGAACATAGTGCACTGATAAGATATAAACTTAGAGTATATATGAGGATCCGTCCGATTTTTCCAAAATTCATGCCGTCTCCGCCGGATACTTTGTTCACCAGTCCATTAAAAATCTCTGTCGTTGCCTTTCCGAGAATTTTAGGACCGACAATATCAAATACGGTTCCGCCGATGGCAAATATAACAACAAAGATTAGTTGAATTTTATATTTTCCCATATAGGAAATCAGTTTTTTCAAAGTCCCGGTAAAATCCTTTGCCTTTTCTCCCGGAGCCATGCGGCCCGCAGGTCCGCCCATTCTTCTAGTTGGTGTTTTTTTCTCACTACTCATGACTGCCGGCCTCCTTTCCCGCATGATCTGTATAAGCCTCTTCCATTCCTTCTTTTATTTCCTCCTGCGAAAGCTGAGATTCTGCTATTTGCCGGTATACTTTGCAATTTTTCAGTAGTTCCTGATGCGTCCCTATTCCCGCAATTTCACCGTCATCCAGGACAATAATCTGCTCTGCATGCAAAATGGTACTGATACGCTGTGCAACAATCAATACGGTGCTGTCTGCCGTCTTCTCCTTCAGTGCTTTCCGCAGGGTAACGTCCGTTTTATAGTCCAATGCAGAAAAACTGTCATCGAAAATAAAGACATCGGGGTGTTTTGCAACAGCCCTTGCAATGGATAAACGCTGTTTCTGCCCGCCGGACACATTATTTCCACCTTGGGAAATCGGGCTTTCGTATTTTTGAGGCTTCTCGTCAATAAATTCTACAGCCTGCGCTATTTCGGCTGCCTCTATCATCTCAGTTTCGTTCCCCTGTGGGTTGCCGTACATAATATTTGAAGCTACATTTCCGGAAAACAGGACTCCTTTTTGCGGTACATATCCCAATTTGTCACGCAGATCATGCTGAGTTACATCACGGATATCAATTCCATCCAATGTGATGCTGCCTTCCGTTACGTCATAAAACCTAGGGATCAGATTTACCAGCGTTGATTTGCCGCTTCCTGTACTTCCGATAATTGCTGTTGTCTGTCCCGGTTCTGCCTCAAAATCAATATCGTGAAGCACATCCTCATTTGCTCCCGGGTAGCGGAAGGATACATGGTCGAACCTGAGAACTCCCTTGGTTTTTTCCGGCAGTTCTTTCTGTTTTTCAGGATCCCGGATCAGTGTCTCACTTTTCAGTACTTCATCAATACGGTTTGCTGACACCGCCGCTCTGGGAAGCATAACGGAAATCATGCTCAAGATTAGAAAGCTGAAAATAATCTGCATTGTATACTGTATAAATGCCATCATATCTCCTACCTGCATCTGTCCGTCATTGACTCCATGAGCTCCGGTCCACACGATCAGCACAGCAATTCCGTTCATAACCAGCATCATAACCGGCATCATAAAAGTCATTGCGCGGTTTACAAACAATTGGGTTCTTGTCAGATTTTTATTAGCTGTGTCAAAACGCTCTTCTTCATGCCTCTCTGTGGAGAAAGCACGGATAACCGGGAGACCTGTCAGTATCTCTCTCGTTACCAGATTCAATTTGTCTACTAAATTCTGTAACACTTTAAACTTGGGCATTGCCACCGTAAAAAGGACTAAAACTACCAGAGAAATCAGCACAACCGCAAGTCCAATGATCCATGACATGGAAACATTTGTATGGAACACCTTATAAATACCGCCGATGGCCATAATGGGCGCATACAGTACCATCCGAAGCAGCATAACCGTCAGAAGCTGCACCTGCTGAATATCGTTCGTACTCCTTGTAATCAGTGAGGCTGTAGAGAATTTATCAAATTCGTTGTTAGAGAATCCTACTACTTTATTAAATACTCTGGCCCTCATCCTGCGTCCTGTTGAGGCTCCTACCCGGGATGCCATAAAACCAACCAAAATATTAGCAATCATTCCAAGAAACACAAGGCTCATCATCTTGCCCCCTGTTGACAGAAGATAATGATTCTGCAGCTTATCTGTGTCCATGTTCAGATTCTTATATGCATCCTTAATGTATACAGTTGCTGCCTGGTCTATCATTGCATTAGGCATATCAGCGAGTTTGTCCTCTATCTTCTCTATCACTTCTGTACGCTGTCCATCCGGAATCATTTCAAATAACTCATACATATCCGCAGCGTCAACTTTTTTGAGCTGATCATCTATCTGGGCCCGGGCCTGATTCTCAGCCTCAGCCTGCTTCTCGGCAAGTTCAGGGCTTGCTGACAGCGCAGCTTTCTGCTCATCAGTCATCTGGGCCGCGGCTTCATCCATTTTTTTCTGTGCCTGCTCAGTAATTGATGTCTTTATATTCTTCTTCATGGAGTCTTCAAGCTTTGTTGTTACATCACTCCCGGACTCAATTCCGGTAACAAATAACATTGGTTTTCCAAGAATATCAGACAACTCGGAAATCTTATCTTCATCTTCCGCCGCTGTATTCTTCAAAACGTACACCGGGCCATCATAGTCATAGCCTGTGTCTGTCAGTTCATATGCATCTTTTACTGTGTCGGCATCCTTACTTTCAACAAACAGCAGGAGCCTATCCATATCATCCCGGGTCAGCGCATCCGGTATAGATTCATCAATGCCGCCCTGCTGAATCCCCACATTTACAATATCGGAGGTATAGCCGGGAAGCGACAAATCACAATATGCCTGTATAATGAGTACTGCCAGGATTGCAATCATAGCCTTCCAGTTTTCCCCAATATACTTAAATAAATTCTTCATAGTATATCCCTTTCTGTATTCATATTCTGTCTAATAATTTAAGTCGGAGAGTCGTCTGCCACTTTCAGATTCTTCTGCATCTGTAAGAGCAGCCTGCGAAACAGCATTATCTCCTCCTGGCTCATATCCCTGAAAAGAATTTCATCCATTTTCATTGCTACTTCTTTGGTATACTTAACGCACTTTCTCCCCTTCTCCTCCAAGCTGAGGCGCATGATTCTCTGATCCTTGTCGTCCAGTCTGCGTTTAATAAACCCCAGCTTCTCCATCTTCTGGATAGCTGTAGTTATAGACGGCGGTGTAACACTCATCAAAGCTGCCATCTCGCGCTGAGACATTTCCCCTTTATGATCTAACATAAACAAGATACCTGCCTGACCTGGTTTTAAATCATACTGTTCAAAGAGAACCCTTATCTGTTCCATACTCATGTGCATAACCCGGCTCATGAGACCTATAGTGGGGACACGATTAATATCGCAATCCATTTTTTCCTCCTTCCCCGACCTCTGAATTTCAAAGTCTCTAAACATTTCGCTAAAGCAATTTAATTAGATGTCTAACGGATATATTAGTAGTATTCTATAAATATATCAATACACTTTTATAATTTTCACAGTTTTTTAACAATATTGCCGTTATTTTAATTAGCTTAGTAAACTAACATTATGTGAGCACAGAGTGAAAGATATGACATTAAAAAAAAGAGTCCGGTGTACTGGACTCTCTCAACAACTCGCTGTATCATTGCCGATCCAACAGGCTTTTTTGTTTGCCTTCCAGCCAGGAAAGCAATTTCTCCCATACTTCAATGGTTTTCCGGAACTGCATAGCGTGCAGCTCTACATTTTGATGATAACATTCCAGTTCCCTGGAAATATCCGTAAAGTCCTCACGCCCCAGATAAGAGGCAATCTTCGGCAGAGTTGCTGCCAGCTGGAGACGCATATTGTCAATCCGGCTTTCATATGTATCCTTCTGGGTAAGATAAAGCAGCAGCGGCTTATAACGCACCCAACCTACACAGGCTCTTTGGAAACGCTGTATTACAAAATCCATATCTGTACAGACCGGTCTGAGGCGGATTGGCAGCACACCGTCCATCAATTGATCATATGCAGCAAAACCATCGTGAAAAGTATAGCAGGGTACCTTAAATGCTTTACTGTCCCCCAACAGGGTGCTTAAGAACGTGTCTTCCCCTCTGGCACCGGGCGGGTTATAAAAGGGATGCACCCGGGCACGGTCTTTCAAGTTGATACAGAGATTAGATCCCGAAATAAACCTGCACTTATTAATCAAAGGAATTTCTCCGCACCCACTGCCTGTCAATATTGACGGCTCTGCATAAGTGACACCGCCCTGACGCATCAAAACTTCCAGTGATTCCCAATTAACAATGTCATTGCTGATTGCCTCAATAAAAACCTGAAAATCTTCTTTTGTTAATTGATTGCTAAATTCAATAGAAGGGATCGGGGAAATGTATCCACAATGATATCCATTCGTAATGTTTGCTCCGGTGTCCAGCATATACTTGAGATGAGAACGCAGAACATGCTGTCCGCTCCAGACTGCCCAGTCACGGGTATTCGTAACTGCCATAGGATACTCATCATCATCCAGAAACAGCAGGTAATCCATCTGCTCCTTGACAGCCCAGTAAAGTACCATATTCCGCTGTCCCGCATATCCTCCCCGAAAGAACAGCTGTGCTTCATCCGGGGATAGAACCCCAGTATCTGCCAGACTCCGAATTTCACTATTTATCGCTGTCTTTCCCAGAAAAAAGGTACTGTCAAAGTCCCTAAGCAAGTGCTGCGGAATATTAGTATAGTCTGTCACCTTGGTATTCTCATACTTTAAATCATAAGCTACAAACAGGTTCAGACTAATATTCTCATTCTCTGCCACCCCGCCCTCACGCCAGCTCAAAATATTAGTTTTCAAAACCTTCCGAAAGGTTTTACGCCCTGTCGCAAATCCAATTCCTACTTTTATCTTTTCTTCATTTGGCAATCTGTCCACTCCTTTTCCGAAACTTTGTTAATATCAGCGAATAATACGCACTATTTCGCGTATACTACTATTTTAATCAATAATTTGGATTATACCAACAATTTATTTGTATGTCAAATTATGGATTATTTAAATAATTAAATTTATTCACTTTTAAGTTTACTATATTTTAGTTTGCCTTTTCTTTACAATTCTGTCAATAGTTGTATAATAGCTATGTAAAGTTATGTAAAAAATGACAAACTATTATTTTAAACTTTACAACAAAGAAGGAGCTTCCTGTATAATTAAAATATAAGGAATTCCAAGAAAGAAGGTTGAGAAAAAAATACCTCGGTGTAAAATAAGATTACTGACTTTGCCGGTTAGTAAAAATCTTATTAAAACAGAGAGGTAT
>NZ_FBWL01000147.1 GCF_001517425.1 Clostridium sp. C105KSO13
GAGCATTGCTTTGGTGCGCCGTCAAGGGTGGCGGACGTTGCCAAGGAATAAAATATCTGCAATTTTCAAGGTTCTTTTAGAACCTATTTTTTAGGTTCTGTTTTTCATAGGTTACTTTACACTACCTGATTGATTCTACCTGCAAGAAATCCTGCACCAAATCCGTTATCAATATTCACCACGGAAACTCCCGATGCGCAGGAATTCAGCATTGACAAAAGTGCAGCAATCCCGCCAAGATTTGCCCCATATCCTACGCTGGTGGGTACTGCTATAACCGGACAGGATACAAGACCCCCAATTACGCTGGCAAGTGCACCTTCCATGCCCGCAACAGCAATGACAACACGGGCCGATGTCAGTACATCCAGATTCGAAAGCAGACGGTGCAGCCCTGCAACCCCCACATCGTAGAGCCGGGTCACCTGGTTTCCCAACACCTCCGCTGTCAGTGCGGCCTCTTCGCATACCGCCATATCACTTGTGCCTCCACTGGCAACGACGATATCGCCCGTCTTTTCTTTTTCAGAATCCCGGTTTACAATACCCAATTGGGGAATGGGATGATATTCAAGCTGGCACTGCTTCTCCAAAATCGCAGCTGCTTTGGACGAAAGCCGGGTCACCAGAATATCCTTTGCACCATTCTTCAGCATTCTGTCTACAATACCGCAGATCTGCCCGGCAGTCTTGCCCATACCGTAAATAACCTCCGGTACACCCTGCCGTACCCCCCGGTGATTATCAATCTTTGCATATCCCAGGTCTTCGAAAGGGGCTGTCCTTAAGTGGGTGAGGGCTTCGTCAGGAGACACTCTCCCCTCCTTTACTTTGTTCAGCATTTCGAGTATATCTTTTTGGTTCATAAAAACGCTCCTTCTGTAAAATCATTTTAACTTATTTGTATTTTCTCCTGCAGCGGGGTAAAATGCTTCAGACAGCTTTTCCACCGTATAAGCCAATCTGTCGCCCGGCAGCACACTCTCAAGATCAATCGTTGCAAAACGCTCGTTCTTTACACAGGAAAGCTTGGAAAGCACATCATTGGCCTTAATTTCTTCAATCTTCTCTTCCACCGAGGGGCTGTCATAATCATGAACAAGAATAATGTCCGGTTCCCGTGAGAGTGCTTCCTCGTAGCTTACAGTTACCCATGCTTTATCCTCTACATCCTGAAACAGATTTTCTCCGCCCGCCAATTCAATAAGCAAAGACTCAAAATTCGTTCCGCTGCAGGTGAATACTCCATCGCTGCCACTGTCATACACAAGGACTTTAAGCGGTTTTTCATTTTTAACCTTATCCTGTACAGCCTGGATGCGTTCCTCCTGTTCCTTAACATACTCGGCAGTTCTGTCCTCAATTCCGAATACGTTCCCCAGGTCTAGTATTTCCTGATACTGTTCTTCCAGGGTTGTGGCTGAATTAATATAGGTCGTCATACCGTAATCTTCCAACTCATCCACATCCAGTCCGTCACCGCCAAACTCCCAGTCAATGCCATAAACAAAATCCGCCCCGCTGGAAATCACGGCTTCCCTGGTGGCCGAACTGTGATTTATCTCGGGAATAGCTTCTAAGGCCTTGGCATACTCAGGCAGTGGCCCTCGGCTGTGATTGCGCAGACTTGTTCCCACAATAGAGTCCTCTAGGCCGAGGGCCACCAGCAATTCTGCACAATTGGGACCCAGAGCAAGTACTTTCTTAGGCGCTGACTGAACCGTTATTTTACGTCCGTAATTGTCTAAAGTTATTGGGTAGCCGGTATCAGAAACTTGGGCAGCCTTTTTCTGTGCTGACACTTCCGCGCTTTCCCCACTATCACCATCTTTTTCACCAGCCCTGCTCCCACAGCCCGCCAAAGCTGTTAAAATCATTGCTGCACACAACAATGCCACTATTATTCTTTTTTTCATACTATTTACCTCGCTTTCCTTCTTTATACATAAACGTTTGCCGGCAAAAAGGTGATGGACACCTTCCCTGTAAGAGGGTGAATCGACGTATCGCAATGAACTCCATAAATTTCATAGATGTTTTTCGGCGTAAGAACTTCCTCAGGGGTCCCCTCTAGTACAATTTTCCCGTCTTTTAGCACATAAATCCGATCGCAGTAGAGGGCTGCCATATTCAAATCATGAATAGCTGACAGTACGGTTACCTCTAATCTTTTCACAAAATCAAACACCTGCATCTGGTAGCTGATATCCAAATGATTTGTCGGTTCATCTAAAATGAGAAAATCACTTTCCTGGGCGATAACCCTTGCAATAATGACTCTCTGCTTTTCTCCTCCGGAGAGCTGGCGGTAACTTCGCCTGGCCATAGACTCCATACCCACATGTTCCAGCGCATGATTTGTAATCTTCCTGTCATACTCATTATCAATCTCAAAAAGTTTCTTGTGGGGCGTCCGTCCCATTGCAGCAATCTCTTCTACGGTAAAGTCAAAGGGTACCTCGTTCTCTTGGCCTACAACTCCCATTTTTAGTGCAGCTCTTTTATGGCTCATGGAAAAGAGATCTTCATTGTCCAGAACAGCTGTCCCCTCGTTCGGAGTGAGGGCACGGTAAATATTCTTTAGTAAAGTAGATTTCCCGCTGCCGTTTGGTCCTATCACTCCGACAAACTCGCCCTTGTTTACGTAAAGCGAGATAGAATCCACTGCCTCCTTCTCTCCATAGGAAAAGGTTATGTTGTTTACGTTTAGCTTCATAAGTCTGCTCCTTCTTTATGTTTAACAGCCATATATTTACTAATTAACCCTGTTTTTGCGCCTCAGGAGAAATATAAATAAGGGGCCGCCGATAATAGCAGTCAGAATCCCTACAGGCAGTTCCTCCGGAGCAATCAGCATTCTGGCAAGAACATCTACCCAAACCACCAGTATACCTCCCAGCAGCGCTGAAACCGGCAGTACCCTGCGGTGGTCCCCGCCCACAAGCAGGCGGGTGAAATGGGGAACCATTAAGCCCACAAAACCGATAGTTCCGCTGACTGCAATTGTAACCCCTGACATAAGAGAAGCCACGAGGATCAGAAGCTTTTGTAGTCTCTTAACATTTATCCCCAGTGATCCGGCATTTTCTTCCCCTAAAAGCAAAAGGTTCAATCCCCGGTAATTTATCGTAAGAATTACCATGCATACCAGCAGAACAATAAGCGGCAGTTTCAGATAGCCCCATTTCGCACCTGCAAGGCTTCCCGACATCCAAAAAGTAGCATTGTGGAGTCCCAATGCATTTGGTGCGCTTAGAGTTATAACACGGGTTACACCATCCATAATCATGGAAATGGCAACACCGGACAGCAGCAGCTGGGCTATATTAATGCGTCCGTGCACCCTTGATAGAGAATATACGGCAATTATAGTAGCAACAGCTCCAATGAATGCACTGATGGACAGCGAGTACTTTCCTAAAAATGAAAACGCACCGAACAGCATACCAAGAGTTGCTGCGGCCGATGCCCCGGAGGATACACCAAGGATAAACGGATCTGCCAGCTGATTTCGGACTAACGCCTGCATCGCAACTCCGATTACTGACAGAGATGCACCAACTACCATTCCTAAGCAGACCCGGGGAAGTCTAAGACCAACTACAATATTCTCATCGACCTGCTGCCATGTGTGTGGTATTTCATCCCCGATTCCAGGTATTTTACTCATCAAAATTCTGGCGGTATTTCCAGGTGATACGTAAACGGGACCAAGCCCAAGGCATAATACCACTGAAATAATGGAAATAATCGCTAACAGTAAAATTATACCCTTCATATCAGGTTTTTTGTGGTTAAAAAATCCTTTGCATGCAGTAAACTTCATGTCGCTCCCTTTTATTTTTGCAAAAAAAGACTGCAGCCCTGCGATTCGGCAGGTTTTGCAGTCTTCTTGATTGCGTTTCTTATAGTCTTTTATTTCTTCTCATGGAAAGTTTTTAATACTATCCAGGTGAACGTCTGCACTGCATTACTGCAACGGCAGTCTTACCGCTTATCACTCATTTGCGAGTGTACGCCACTTCATGCGGCTATAAGCATCGTCAGTTAAGACAGCTGTTTAATCTGAGCAGTAATCAGCTTTATATATTCATTCAGTGATTGTTCCCGGACGCCTACGACCTGAGTGTTGCAGCGTGTGGAAGGAAGGAGTATCTTTTTGCCCCTGCTTTGTCCGACAGCTGTTGCCATGGCAGGAGTTATTTCACCATGCAGGGCATCAGCAACAATAATTCCTATGGGACCGATAATATAATCTGCATCCCGGCAATTGACTATAACGGCGTTCTCGCCTGTTGCCCCCGCAGCAGGCCTGGAACTAAGCATGGCACCTGTTGCAGAACTATTCGTTCCGACGGCAATAATATCTGCAGAAATGTGAGCGGCCAGCAGCTCTTGAATGACTGCAGCTCCCATCTTCCCCCCTTGTCCATCAATTACAACAATTTTCATATAGTCAGACTCTCCTAATTCTGTGATTCAATATAACATTCGAATTATAGCACAGTATTACATGTTTAGCAAACAAAAACTTAGTGTTAATAAGGGAAGCTATTTTTATACAATCGCACTTCCCCCGTCAACAATAACAAACTGCCCCTGTACATAGCTGGAGGCATCACTGGAGAAATAAAGAATCGTACCGTTTAATTCTCCATGTTTACCAGGACGTCCTGCCGGATTCGAGTAATTATAGGACTTAAGAAATTCATCGGATTTAAACAGAGTGCCGCTTGTCATCTCACTTTCAAAAAGTCCGGGGCCTACAGCATTTACGGTAATTCCGTACCTCGCATATGATGCTGCCATACCTTTTGTCAATCCCAGGACTGCAGATTTGGATGCATTATAAGAATGCCTGATAAACAGATCTGCTTTGTCCGCTATAACTGCGTTGATAGATGCAATGTTAACAATCTTTCCATATCCTTTTTCCTTCATATGTGGTACCACATACTTACTGGCAAGGAAAATGCCTTTAACATTTGTGTTAAAAGATTTATCCCAATCTTCTACAGTCATACTGTCTACGCCGCCTCTTACCGCTACTCCGGCATTATTCAGCAGAATATCAATATGACCAAAAGCTTCCATAACCTTTGCGATGGCTGCCTTTACGCTTTCTTCCTCTGTGACATCACAGGCTGCTGTTATTGCCTTTCTGCCTGTCTTTTCAATCTCCGCTTTTACAGCCTCCAGCTTTTCCGCTCTTCTTGCAAGCAATGCCACATCCGCCCCTGCCTCTGCATAAGCAAGTGCCGCATCCGCTCCAAGACCTGAACTTGCACCTGTTACCACCGCTACTTTTCCTGTTAGATCAAATAAATCAGCCATGTCCTTCATATCCTCCTTGATATTGTTATTTTAATATCATTCTACACTTCTTTTCGTAAAACGTCTATGAAAATTATCCGCCTGTACTGAATTTTATACAATATTTCTTCCGCAGCACTCCTTCACACAGAGCAATCGCCTTCTCGTACTCCCCCTTCTTTATCCATTCCAAAACCTGATGATAGGGATGTCTGAATTCTTCAGGTATCTGCGCAACCCTTTGGGCAGCATCCGGATTGGACTCTTTCTGCAAATATTCGTAAGCTTCTCTGATTTTTTTAAATTTTTCTGTTCCTCTTCCGGACGGTACTGCCTTACAAGCCTAAAATATGCTCTCTTTACCACCTGTTTGTCTGCACCGGGTTCAAGGTGCAGTACTTTATATGGATCCATAAAATGTCTCCTTTCATGCAGTCAGTATCTCTTCCACCTCAACGCTATCCTATCAATATCAGACTCCGTATAGCCACTGTCAGACAATGCAGTTTCTATCGGCCTTTTTGTCAGTTCAACCAGATCTGCGGTCATCTCCTCGAACATCCCGACCGTAATTGTTTCCTCCAGGGTTACAGGTGTTTCACCTGACACCGCAAGACGCTTTGTGCTAAAAAACAATATACCACATCTCCCGATCAACTAAGATTAAATCATCATTCGCTTCGCAATGCCTCCACCGGATCTTTTCTAGCTGCTGCAGAGGACGGAAACAATCCGGAAATAAAGGCTAAAAACATACTTATTCCAATCAGGATGAGTGCCGCGGTTATCGGCAGCTGAGCAATTTTTTCAATGCCAAGCCTGTTATAAACAATTATATTTGCCGGAATGCTGATGAGGTATGTGACACCAACACCCAAGACGCCGGCTACGAAACCGATAATCAGGGTTTCGGCGTTAAACACTCGTCTGACATCCCGCTTACTTGCACCGAGAGCACGCAAGATTCCAATCTCTTTCTTCCGCTCCAATACAGATATATAGGTAATTACACCAATCATGATAGAGGAAACAACCAGTGATACAGCAACAAAGGCAATCAGTGCATAGCTGATTGTATCCACGATATCTGTCACCGAGGTCATCAGGGTACCCACAAGATCAGTATACCGCACAATCTTATCCTTGTCTCCCGCTTTCTCCATCCGGTCATTGTAATTCTCAAGGAAGTTCTTCACATCATCTTTTGAATTAAAGTCCAGCGGATATATATTTATTTGAGATGGATTCGCCGGATCTGCATATCCCAGAGCAGAGAGATTACTTTCGTAAGTACTCTCCTCAGGATTCATGAGAGCTTTTAGAAACTCAAGTATTTCATCTTCTGACATCTTGAGTTTAAATGCCCGGACAAATGCATTCTGATCTATGCTGACGGCATTTTGCATCTGTGAAGGCAGCTGGCTCAGTGCACCTTCTATCTGCTCCTGAAGCTGAACCTGAAGCTGTGCCTGAATAGAATCCATCCATTGCGCTACATAGTTCTGCATGGTCGTTTCCATATAGGTTCCAAGAGTATTCGCCAGCTTAGTATCTATCTGGGTCGAGGCAAGCAGATCATTTAACTGGGTAGTCATTGCTTCCTGTATATCGGGGCGTGCCAGGTAAGCTGCAAGATCTTCTGCCATCTGATTCGGATCCGCAGCCTCTTTTCCTGCCTCTTCCGCCAGAAACCCCTGCATCGTGCCCGTCATAATAGCAGTAAGTTCCTCAGATGGGATATGAACTTCCCCGGCCAGGGATTCTGTCACCTCGTTTATATCAAAAGAAGGAGGTTCTATATCATCTGTATTAATCGAAATATCTCCCAATCCCGACAGGTCAAGATTAATCTGGTCAGGATCCATGTTAAAGGCATTTTTAATGGCGTTCTCGTCGATAGAAAATAAATCCGTAAAATCGAATTCTGATGCAGACTTTCCTTCTTTCTCTTCAGCAAAGCTTTTACCGGTCAGAACATTTACAGCCGGATCTGCAATCTGTTTCTTAATAATCTCTTTATCTCCTGCTTCTTTCATAAGATAGCTGGTAAGCGCAGGCATGTAATTGACGCCGGGAGAAAGTGATGTTGCTTTTGCATCCGGATCAGCCTGTACCACGCCGACAATCTTCAAATCCAGGCCACTATTGACAAGCTCACTCATATATTTGTTGTTGTCGGATTTATCCACCCAGATACTATGCTCTTTATCATATGTATACTTGTCGGCCGGAGAGATAACTTTTAACTTTGCGGACATTAGGTCCTTGTAATTAAATGTTTTTTTCTCCTTCTTTAATTTCACCTCTGCATCAGGATTATTAACAAATCGCTCCATTACATCCTTCAGTTCTGTTCTGTTTCTGAGCCCAAGAGTGTAAAGAACATAATCGGAGACACTTCCGTCAGGCATCAAAACAATAACAGCCTCATTATAATTTTCGGGCCAGCGGCCTGCATCCACTATATATTGGTCTTCAAACATTTTAGCGTCACCCGGCATTTCGTTGAAAACATTCATGCCCATAGAATTTCCCGAGCCCATAAATGCATTTAGAGCACTGTTGCCGGAAAGTCCATAAGAGCCAAGAATTGAATCCGGATTGACCCGGTCAACATTCTTGGAAGTATCCGCAAGGTAAATCTCAGGTGTTACCTCATATGAGTATTGAACCGTCTTCACATAAGGATCTATCTTTGGCCCATTCGCTTCGATATAAGACTTCAGTGATTTTAGATCATTTTTATTTTGGTGGTTAAACAGGGTTTCGGTAATCTTTTGCTCCCTGATACCTCCAGAACCAGAATTGCCGGCTGCGGATTTAGTGCCCGCCGCTTTTTCTCCCGAATCAGCAAAGAATCCGGAAAAATCGATTCCCGAGTCTTGGATTGTAAGCGGATATATACTCATGGTTTCTTGCTCTACTCCCGCGATATATGCGTCTATTCCACTTGCCAGCGCAAGGATCGCGGCAATTCCGATAATACCAATGGAACCTGCAAGAGCTGTCACAAAGGTGCGGCCTTTTTTCGTCAAGAGGTTGCTAAGTGACAGTGAAATCGCTGTAAAAAAGGACATACTGACTTTGCGGGGTGCACGGCCTGTATGCTGCTTCTCCTCAGTCTCATCCAGTGGATTCGTGTCGGACATGATTTGTCCATCCTTCAGCTGAATGATTCTCGTCGCATATTCGTCCGCAAGCTCACTGTTATGCGTAACCATAACAACAAGCCTGTCTTTGGCAATCCTGGTCAGAAGATTCATCACCTGCTCACTGGTACTCGTATCCAGTGCGCCGGTGGGTTCATCCGCCAGCAATATCTCCGGGTCATTAATCAATGCCCTGGCAATTGCTACCCTCTGCATCTGGCCGCCGCTGAGCTGATTTGGCAACTTTCTTATGTGATCTCCCAGCCCGACTTCCTCCAGTGCCTTTTTTGCACGTTCTTTTCGCTCCGCCGGTGATACACCGCTTAAGGTTAAAGCCAGCTCAACGTTTGAAAGGATTGACTGATGGGGGATAAGGTTATAGCTCTGGAACACAAAACCAATCCTATTATTTCTGTAGGTGTCCCAGTCAGATGATTTGTATTTCTTCGTGGATATGCCGTCAATTTCAAGGTCTCCCGAATCATAGTGGTCGAGTCCTCCGATGATATTGAGCATGGTAGTCTTTCCGGAGCCGGAGGGACCCAAGATAGCCGCAAACTCATTATCGCGGAATGTCACCGATACCCCATCCAGTGCGGTCTGAGTATAATCAAATGTTTTGTATGCTTTACGTATTTCTGACAATTTCAGCATAATTTATATTGTTTCCTTTCTTTGCCGGGTGTAATTAAAGATTTTCCTGTTTATAAATAATAGCACAGTATCCTGGTTTACGCTATACGTAATATGAACGTACAATACAAAGCGGGCAAACAAAATGCCAGCCGATGAATCGGCTGGCGAAAAACCTCATTATTTTTATTTGCGGTATTGATCTATAACTACAGCTATCAAAATAATTACACACATGGCATTTGTCTAAGGCCTATGCTGTGCCAAGGCTTCCTTTTATAAAGTTTGAATTGCTGCGGCATTTCCGACAGCTTTAATATATTTTCTTCCAGGCGGTCGAAGGGAATCCTTCTCTGCATAACCACCTGTTTCAAAAAAATATTAATTACATTAGAAACCGGCATTCCAAACTGCTCTAATACAGCCTCCGCCTATTCTTTATCTACACCATTGGCGATAGAACATTAGTCGTTCTATCTTCTAATATAATTGGTGTGAAATTGGATACGCCTTCTCGGAAAAGCTATATTTACAAGGCCTAATCCTGGACATATGGCATCAACGCAATATGACGTGATCTCTTGATTGCTACTGTAAGAGTTCTTTGATGCTTTGCACAGTTTCCTGTGATTCTTCTGGGAAGAATCTTGCCTCTCTCAGATACATACTTTCTCAGCTTTGCTACATCTTTATAATCAATCTCGTTATTCTCTTTTCCGCAGAATACACATACTTTTTTTCTTCTGCGTGACGGTCCTCTTCTTCTGAAGCCGCCTTCAGGTCTGCTTCCTTTTTCGTAAGCCATTTCTTTTACCTCCTATATGATTTATAGAAAGATCTCACAATCTAGTTAAAGGGTAACTCTTCGTCAATCCCATCCGGGATGTTCATGAAGCCGTCACCTGCATCAACACTTGGTGTGGGGCTGGGTGCTGCCTGATTGAAAGAGCCTCGGTTGGCCTCGCTTTCGGCTTTGCTCTCGGCAAACTCCTGGTCCTCAACAATTACTTCTGTCGTGTATACTTTCACGCCCTCTTTGTTCGTGTAGCTTCCAGTTTGAATGCGTCCCGAAATAGAAACGCGCATTCCCTGACGGAAATATTTCTCTGCAAATTCTGCTGAGCGGCCAAACACAACACACGGAATGAAATCCGCTGTAGGCTCATTATCTCTCTTAAATCTGCGGTCAACAGCCACTGTATATCTTGCAACGGCAGTTGCATTCTCACCTTGTGAATATCTAACTTCCGGGTCTCTTGTTAAGCGCCCTACTAAAACTACTTTATTCATATATACCTCTTTCTCTATGCTTCCTGTCTAACGCATAAATATCTGAGTACATTGTCCATAATACGGATCCGCTGTTCAACTTCTCTTGGGACATTGCTTTCAGATTCGAAGTGGACGAAGTAGTAATATCCTTCTTTCATCTTCTGAATTTCGTAAGCGAATCTTCTCTTACCCCATTCATCGACATCAGTTACATTGCCGCCGAAACGTGTGATTAATGCTTTCACCTTCTCGACAACTTCTGCTCTGGCGTCATCTTCGATTTTTGCACTGACAACAACAGCTAACTCATACTTGTTCATGTCTTTTGCACCTCCTTATGGTCTCTGGCCCCCGCACCTTTTGCGGGAACAAGGAAAATTGAATATCCGAAGAACTTTAGAGTTCTGCGGGTACGTCACGAGTAATTATAATACCATAAGAAGCTGTCCGCATCAAGACTTTTTTCGTATTTCTTTCGTATTTTTCTCCACTAACTTTCGCGGAACCATAATCTGATGTTCACATCCCATACATTTCAGCCGGAAATCCGCACCGACTCTTAATACTTTCCATTCATGACTGCCGCATGGATGCGGCTTCTTCATACGAATAACATCTCCAACATCAAACCTGTCAGTCATAGGCACCTCCTTTTCTTTCTCAATAGCGAAGGGCCAGCTCGATTCCGCGTTGCTCTATCTCGCTGTGGCTAAGCGCCGGATAGAAATACTCATAAACCAACCTTAGTAAGCCAGCTTGCACAATTGTTTATGACTATTTCTGCCCTTCTAATTAGTTTCAGAATATTCAGTTTTCTACAAGTACGCCCTGCAGTAAGAACCTGTCTTCCTCATTTACATTAGTGCAGGTTGATAGACTTACTATTTTAGAACTAGAATCCACTTTTGCGTCTGTCTGATAGTTAGATGAATTTTTACACATCTCTAAATAATCAGCAAACTCTGGTTCTGTGGAGTACTCAATCTTGTAATTCTCCGACTGGTCATTGACAACTGCCGCCGCAAAAATCTGGTATGTAAGTCTTCCCTTATTTGGTGTATATATATAAAAATATGGGTGCTCTTTATAAAAATCTTCACTTGCGTAATCGTTCAGCTGGGAAAACATCTCTCCGCCAACCTGCAGGTTGTGCCCGTAGATAAATGTATTTTGGTCCGAAAAGTCTGAGCTGCTGCGCATATCCATAAAAATTGTCCCCAATTTGTTGTCATTGGCAGAAAATGTTTTTGTAAGGTATTCCTCATTGTCCGCACTTTTCACAACGGGATAGCTAATAACGGATGGTTCATCAAATCTGAGCCATGCTACAGTGTCGGGATTCATTTTCAGCAATGCGTCAAAGTCAACCTTAAAGCCATCATCCCCGGCATCATTATCCACCTTGTCCGTGTCATCTTTGTCTCTAATTGCCATTTTTTTCACCTTATCATATTCCTTCCCCCCGGAATAATATGGGGCCAGCATCATTACCAACTGGTATATTGAAATAACAAGCACACAGATAGAGACAATTAGCACAGTTGTAGATAGAATCTCCCCAAAAAGACCGTTTTTCTTAGGTTTCTTCTTTTTGTTCATCACATATTCCTCTCTATATTCTGAATATTCTGAAAACCAGCCGCAAAAGGGTCTGACCCCTATTTCAAATCACCTCTTTATTATAGAGGTGCTGCGCATATTTTTCAACTGCCGGAGAACATTTTTGACACGCCAGAAAATTTCAGCAATTATGATTGACGGGAGGTCATATTTTTGGTATACTTTAGGAGTTCTTTGAGAAGGATGCATAATATATTCTCTTAGGCATGGCGCAGTAGCCAAGTGGTAAGGCGTGGGTCTGCAACACCCTGATGCACCGGTTCAAATCCGGTCTGCGCCTCTTTGAGCAAAGAATTTAAAAAGGATGTGGAATATCGGTTAAATTGATATTCCACATCCTTTTTTATTAACCCGCCCTTTTATTATTCGTGTCAAAAAACTATTCTGTCAATTCCCGAAAAAGTCCTTTTACAGTAGGATAGATTTTCCTGAACTTCTGATATCTTTCTTCATATTTATCCACCAGTTCCTTATCCGGCTCAATAGTTTTCACAATTTTCACGAGGTTCTCTGCCGCTTCTTCCACCGAACTGAACTCTTTGCAGCCCACTGCAGCAAGTATGGCACCACCGTATCCCGGGCCTTCCTCACTTTCAATAACATCTACTTTTAAATTCATCACGTTCGCAATAATCTTTTTCCACAGAGGACTTTTTGCGCCTCCGCCGCAGATCTTTGTGCGTTCAATCTGCATACCGAGACTTCTGGCCACTTCCAGGGAATCCCTCAGGCCAAATGCCACGCCCTCCAGCACTGCCTGGGTCATTTCCTCCCTTGTAGTGTCCATGGTCATCCCTATGAAAGTAGCGCGTGCCTTGGGATCATTGTGGGGGGATCGTTCCCCCATAAGATATGGAAGATAAAATACCTGATTTTCACCCAGGTTTATAATGCGTTCCTGTTCTGCTGCATATTCCTTTGTCTGTAGGATTTCATCCATCCACCATTTATTGCAGGCGGCTGCGCTTAGCATACATCCCATCAAGTGGTAATTCCCGTCTGCATGCGCAAAAGAATGAAGGGCATTGTTCGCATCCACACTAAAAGATTTGCTGGATATAAAGATAGTCCCTGATGTTCCAAGGGAAATATTGCACATGCCTTCCCCGACGGTGCCTGTGCCGACTGCTGCCGCAGCATTGTCACCGGCTCCGGCAACAACCTTTACATCTTTTTCAAACCCAAAGATTTCCGCCACCTCCGGTTTCACATTTCCCACAACTTCATAGCTTTCATACAACCTTGGGAGCTGCTCTTCTGTCACCCCGCATATTTCCAGCATCTCCTTTGACCAGCATCTATGCTCCACATCTAACAGCAGCATTCCCGATGCATCAGAATAATCCGTGCAGAAAACACCGCTTAGTTTATAAGCAAGATAATCTTTAGGCAGCATAATTTTTCTGATTTTCGAGAAGTTTTCCGGCTCATTCTCCCTCATCCATAGAAGCTTCGGGGCCGTAAACCCGGCAAACGCAATATTTGCCGTACAGGCAGACAGTTTGACTTTTCCTATCACATCATTCAGATATTCTGTCTCCTTGCCGGTGCGCCCGTCATTCCACAAGATAGCCGGGCGGATCACTTCATCATTTTCATCCAGCACTACAAGACCATGCATCTGGCCGCCAAAGCTGATACCTGCAATCCGGGACTTTTCAAAGCTCGACGTCAGTTCCTTCATCCCTTCAGTCATCTGCTCATACCAGTCCCGGGGGTCCTGCTCAGACCAGCCCGGGTGAGGAAAATATAAGGGGTATTCCTTCGAAACAACATTGCAGATTTCACCATTTTCATCCATCAGCAAAAGCTTCACAGCTGATGTACCTAAATCAATCCCTATGTATAGCATATCATTCACCTCCATCAAAAAGGGGTCTGACCCTTTTGAACGTCATTTTCAGAAAATTCAGTCATTATACGATGCACTAGTTCCACGGATTCTCTGTCGGATATCTTATCCCTGCCGGCTGATTGTATCCGATTTCCTCCACAGGAACCCCCATATACTTGAATACTTCAAATAATGCTTTTCCGTGATTTCCAAAGGCTACCGCTCCGTGGTGGGGGTAGTTTCCTTCTATCAACACATGACGGTAAAATCTCCCCATTTCGGATATGGCAAATATACCGATGGAGCCGAAGGATTTTGTGGCCACAGGAAGGACTTCCCCCTGAGCTATGTATGCACGCATTTTTCCGTCTGCTGTGCTCTGCAGACGGAAAAATGTGATATCGCCGGGTATGATATCCCCCTCAAGAGTTCCCTGTGTCACTTCTTCCGGCAGCGTTCTGGCCATAATCATCTGGTTCTTCATCTCACAGAAGGAAAGCTTTTGGGAAGCTGTATTTCCACAGTGGAAGCCCATGAAAGTGTCTTTCTGTGTGTACTTGAATTTTCCCTCTATATCTTCTTTGTACATGTCTGCTGGCACCGTGTTATTAATGTCAAGCAATGTTACAGTGTCTTCACTTACAACAGTCCCAATAAACTCGCTCAGCGCTCCGTAAATGTCCACCTCGCAGGATACTGGTATCCCTTCTGCGGTCAGGCGGCTGTTGACATAACAAGGCACAAATCCGAACTGGGTCTGAAATGCCGGCCAGCATTTTCCTGCAATTGCAACATACTTTCTGTAGCCTTTATGCTCCTTAACCCAGTCCTTCAAGGTAATTTCATACTGGGCCAGTTTCAGGAGAATCTCTGGCTTTTTGTTGCCTGTCCCCAGTTCCGCCTCCATTTCCTTAACAACCGCAGGGAGTCTTTCATCTTCGGCATGGTTGTTGTATGCCTCAAACAAATCCAGCTCAGAGTTTTCTTCAATTTCTACTCCCAGGTTGTAAAGCTGCTGAATCGGTGCATTACATGCAAGGAAATTTAAAGGGCGGGGGCCAAAGCTGATAATCTTCAGGCTGCTCAAACCTATAACTGCCCTTGCGATAGGTTTAAACTCCTGAATCATATCTGCACATTCCTCTGCCGTTCCGACGGGATATTCCGGAATATATGCCTTAACACTGCGCAGCTTCAGATTATAGCTGGCATTGAGCATTCCGCAGTAAGCATCCCCCCGGCCCTGGACCAGGTTATTTCCCGTCTCTTCTGCCGCTGCAATAAACATCTTCGGTCCATCGAAATGCTTAGCAAGCAATGTCTCTGCAATTTCCGGTCCGAAATTTCCAAGGTAAACAACAAGAGCATTGCATCCGGCATTTTTTATGTCCTCCAGCGCCTGCACCATATGAATTTCGCTTTCCACGATACAGATTGGGCATTCATAAATTTCAACCTCACCATATTTTTCTTTGTAAGCTTTCATCAACGCTTCCCTGCGTGATACAGAAAGGCTTTCTGGAAAGCAGTCCCGGCTGACCGCCACAACTCCTATTTTCAATTCCGGCATATTGTTCATTTTCTATTCCTCACTTTTTTCAGAATATTCTAACATCTTTTTCCCTTGTCATAGATTTCGCCCTGTGCACGTAGTGCACGGTTTGTGATTATTTATCTTAATTTGATAGTATCATTTTATGTAATCTCCGTCAACAATTGATTTTGGTCGGATTTGACAGAAAACACCCCTATTCTGTGGAACTCTTTGTCCAGCATCTTGTGTTTTCTGTAGATAGGAATTATACTATATTCAAACACAAGAAAGAAGGTCTGCATATGGATAATTTTACATTTTTTGCACCAACCTATTTTGCATTTGGGATGGGTACTGAAAACGAAACCGGAAAATACGTGAAACGATTCGGCGGCAGCAAGGTTTTAATCCACTATGGAGGTGGCTCCGTCATCCGTTCCGGTTTACTGGACCGGGTGAAGAAATCACTGGAAACAGAAGATCTGGCCTATATTGAGCTTGGAGGAGTAAAGCCAAATCCAAGAAGTGGTCTGGTTTACAAAGGAATTGAACTTTGCAGAAATGAAAAGGTTGATTTTATTTTAGCTGTAGGCGGCGGCAGTACAATCGATTCCTCGAAGGCCATTGCAGCAGGAGTTCCATACGATGGTGATTTCTGGGATTATTATGAAGGAAAACCTATAGAAAATGCACTGCCTGTAGGAACTGTTCTTACCATTTCCGCTGCCGGAAGTGAAGGCTCGCCTGATTCTGTCATCACGAAAGAAGAAGGAATGTTTAAACGTGGAGCAACTGGTGAGGGCTTAAGACCCAAATTTACAATTATGAACCCGGCTCTGACACAGACCCTGCCTGCTTATCAAACTGCCTGCGGCATTACGGATATTATGGCCCATCTGTACGAGCGTTATCTGACCAATACAAAAGAGGTAGAGGTTACCGACCGTATGATTGAAGCCCTGCTGCTGACCATGATCCACGAAGGGCCAAGAGCAATAAAGGATTCGGACAACTATGATGCCCGCGCAAATATTATGTGGGCAGGTATGATGGCACACAATAATTCCTGCGGTGTCGGAAGAACCCAGGACTGGACAAGCCATGACATCGAACATGAGCTGTCCGCTTTATATGATTGTGCCCACGGAGCCGGCCTAGCTGTCGTGATGCCGGCCGTATTTAAGTATAACCTGAGGCATAACGTAATGCGCTTCGCACAGGCTGCTGTCCGAGTATGGGGATGTCAGATGAATTTTGAAAACCCGGAAGAAACTGCTCTTGCAGGAATCGAAGCATTACGTCAATTTTTGATTTCTATTGGTATGCCAAAGAACTTTGCCGAACTGGGAGCTAAAGAGGCGGATATCGAGAAACTGGCACATACCGCCTGCTACGGGAACGTAAATACCGGCACTCTGGGCGGATTTGTAGAGCTGACGCAAAAGGATGTGGAAAGCATCTATCATCTTATGGTATAAACATAGAAGTCTGCAAAAGGGACAGGCCTCATTATAAGGTCTGTCCCCTTTTATTACTTTCTGTTTGCAAAAAAACCTTTTATTAAGTGCCCCATGCCTTTGAAAAAATGCCCGTTTACAATCTCTGTCAAGGCATGTGCCATGCCCATACTTACCATGCCGCCGGTCATTTTTGCAATACCTCGGAATGGTACATTATATATGAATAAAATATTAAGGTCCGGTTTTCCCTTTGCCATACTTTTATTTTTCAAATGATTCAGTATCCTAAACATCCATCTGGCAAGACCGCTCTTTTGCGTAGTACATCTGACAGAGAGCATCGTTCAAATCCAGTCCTTTGCTCCTGTCCCATTTACTTTCAGGTATCGGCCGTCCCAGAAGCTTTTCAAATTCTCCATCTTCCACCTCTGCCGCCTGTCCTGCATAATAGGTGGGAAGCTCTTCCTTTTTGTACGGAAGTTCAGCCTGTGTTCCCTCTATGTTCACCTCTGTGGCAAGAAGAATATTTGCTGCATTGGATCCTGCCATAACCTGATAGATCCCACCTTCTACTTCCCATCCATTAGTCTTTACATTATAGTAGCGGAATGCCTTATCATCCAGCAAAACGGTAACTGTTCTGCTCTCTCCCGCCTTCAGATAAACTTTGTGAAAGCCTTTTAGCTCCTTTCGGGGGCGGAAAATTTCACTATCCGATTTTGATATGTAAATCTGCACCACCTCTGCGCCATCCACATTTCCGGTGTTTTTAACCGTTACACTGACTTTTTCTTCATCTGCCTTTATATTTGAATAAGCAAATGAAGTATAGCTGAGCCCGTACCCAAATGGAAACAGTACCGGCACTCCCGCCGTTTCATAATATCTGTATCCTACGAACACACTCTCACGGTATTCCGAAGTCTTCTCTTCTCCGGGCCAATAACGGTATGCCGGAGTGTCCTCATAGCTTAGGGGAAACGTCTCGCTTAATCTTCCCGACGGACACACCTTCCCCGTCAGCACATTGGTCACTGCGCCCGCAGACATAACTGCCACTACATTGGGATTCTCTTTCTGCACCGCTGTCAGAAGATCCACCTGGTTTTGCGCTAGTTTCATGTGCTCCCTGTCCATTCCTTCTGTTTCGGCCAGCTCATCCAATCCAAGATAAAGAAGTACCACTTCAGCTTTTTTTGCAAGCTCTGCTGCCATTTTCTCTAGCTTTTGGCTGCTTTTTCCATTGCGTATAAAACCTTGCTCATAGCCTACAAACTCTATGGACTCTTCTGTCTTCCATATGTCCAGCGGGGTGTCAAGCTTTGTACAGTTTACAACGCTGGAGCCAGCTCCCTGATACCGTGGTTTAGCTGCAAAATCTCCGATAACCGCTACTTTTGTTCCTGGTTTCAGAGGAAGAATATTTTCCTCATTTCTCAGAAGAACTACACACTCCTCAGCTGCTTTTTCCGCCATCACATGATGCCGCTCTACATCAAATCCTTTGCCTGCTTTTCCCTGAACTGTCCTTTGCGTTTCAAAAATAATTTTTAGGAGCTCATCCACTCTTTTGTCCAGTACTTCCTCATTTAAGTTTCCACTCTTCACAGCTCGGACCAGTTCCTTCATTCCGTCTTTTCCGGTTGTGGGCATTTCCAGATGGCTTCCTGCTTTTACGCCGTCAGTATGGCTGTTACTGGCCCCCCAGTCAGATACGACAAAACCTTCAAACCCCCACTCGTTTACCAGAATCTCCTGCAGCAAATGTTGATTTTCATTGGCGTAGGTTCCGTTGATCCGGTTGTAGGAGGTCATAATAGATTTTGCTTTTCCCTCTTTCACCGCGATTTCAAAACCAGTGGTATAAATCTCGCGGAAGGTCCTCTCATCCAGCACAGAGTCATTGGACATACGCCGGAGCTCCTGACTGTTAACCGCAAAATGTTTCGGGCATGCTGCTGCGCCCTGACTTTGGATTCCTCTTATATATCCTGCTGCCATTTTCCCTGCCAGATAAGGATCCTCGCTGAAATATTCGAAATTTCTTCCGCACAAAGGACTTCTTTTTATGTTGAGTCCCGGGCCCAGAAGAACATTTACCCCCTGAGACACTGCCTCCTCTCCCAGATAGTTACCCAGTTCTTCCCCCAGCTTGGGATTCCAGCTGTTGGCCATCGCCGCCGCTGTGGGAAAACAGGTTGCAGGCAGACTGACATTGAGCCCCAGGTGATCCGCCTCCCCGGCCTGTCTGCGGATGCCGTGGGGCCCGTCGGATAAAGTCATGGAGGGGATCCCCAGCCGCTCGATGTCCACCGTCTGCCAGAAATCCTTTCCCGACAGGAGGGAGGATTTCTCCTCCAGCGTCATTTTATCAATTAATTCCTGATATTTCAAAATAATTCCTCCCATTTGAGTAACAGTTCAGCCATGTGGATTTTTGACAGTGTATGCAGGAGAAAATTTATTTTCGCATGCATATGGTGCTAAAAATTCATATGGCTGAACTGTTACCTATTTGACAACTCTTAGCGAGATTTGCTATATCCCTCATTATAAAACCTTTCACCGGTTATTTCATACTTTCAACGTAAACTGCGCTTTTTTGAGAGCAGTCTGTCATCTTCCTGCGCATTTACATATCACATACCTTTAACCTTTTCTTTTATTATATAGATTCTGTGAATATATACAATGAGATGTTTACCGGTCAGAAGAATTGGTGTAATTACATGAATTAAGAAATAGATATAAACAGGTGTAGATTTCTTCCCTGAAATTGACTATAATAAGAATCAGCTTATACATCTGGAGGAAATAAAATGTTAAAGAATATTATACTGATTGTTGCGCTGATTTGTTCCTGCATCTATATGGTACTGTTCTGGGTTTCCAACCCAAAGGCAAATATAATTGCAAATAAAATTCAAAAACCTTTTATTATTGTCAGTGCCGCTTTATTAGTCCTGTATATCATCTTGTAACAAGTGTCCTGGCCACTGCAAGGGCTTTTCTCAATACAATTGTCTTTATCATGATAAAATGCTATACTTTATGTAAACATATCCAATACACAGGAGGGACTTTCATGCCGGAAAACACACTCCAATTAGAGCAGCGGCAGAAGATGTCGCTGCAGCAGATGCAGTCTCTTGAACTTTTGGCATATACCAATCAGGAGCTGGACTATTTTCTTACCAATGAATATTTAGAAAATCCGCTGCTTGATAATTCGCAGGATAAACAAAATTCAATGATAGAGAACCTTGAGCAGCATTATGAAAAAAGCCTTACATACAAAGAACATTCTGCTCGGTGGGATGAAGACGACTGTTCCAGAGAAAATGATATTCCTGCCCAGCAGACAAATGAACTAAAAGAATTTCTGACCAGCCAGCTAAATAAAGCTGACTTTAGCACCAGTGACTGGCAGTTAATCAATTATCTAATCGAGTGCCTGGATGAAGATGGTTTCTTTATTTATAAACCGGAAGATATCGCCCATGTTTCGCAGTTTTCGGTTGATCGGATTAATGCATGCCTGCACATCTTAAAGACGCTCGAGCCTGTCGGAATTTTTGCAGAAGATATTTCTGAATGCCTGAAAATTCAGCTGGATTCACAGGGCATCCACGATCAGGAGCTGTTCACCATCATCGAACATTACATGCCGGATATCCTGAACGGACAAATCGCAAAAGTCTCACGCGCCCTGGGCTTATCATCAGTTAAGATAAAATCATATATTCATTTAATCGGTGAGTTGAATCCTCGTCCAATCCTTAATTCCCTCTCTGCTAAAACCCAGTACATTGTCCCTGATATTATTGCTTCCTATGATTCCAGTCAGTGGCATGTCAACCTGAATGACAGTTGGTTGGGCGATTACAAATACAATGATTATTATCTCAAAATGATGCATAATACTAAAGACGACGAACTTAAAGAATACTTTAAAATCAAATATGAACGTACCCGTTTTGTCATTCAGGGCATTGAGCAGAGACGTAATACGATAATCAAAGTCGTCATGGCAATTCTGGGGCTCCAGGATAACTATTTTAGGGGCAATGCTCCACTTATGCCGATGTCACTAGATACAATTGCGCAAAAGACTAATTTTCATGCTTCTACAGTGAGCCGAGCGATAAAAGATAAATATCTGCAGTATGAGAAGACAGTGTTATTAAAAGATCTGTTTACTTCCTCCATCTCGCATAATTCCTTGTCCACAGAATCAGTGAAAAACAGGCTGCTGGAAATAATCCACGGGGAGAATACAAAGAAGCCATTCAGTGATGCCAAACTTTCCCAACAGATGGAGAAGGAAGGAATCAAAGTCTCCCGCAGAACCATCGCCAAATACCGTCAGGCTCTGGGAATCCCCAAAGCCCGGCAGCGGCAATATTTAAAATAAGGGTGGCCAAACAAAATCGAAATCGTCCTATCTTTATCCTATTTGGATTACCTGCCCGGGGTAAATAAGATCGGGGTTGCTGATATTATTAATTTGTGCCAGTTTTAGATAAGTTGTGTCATACTTAGCAGCAATTTCAGATAATGTATCTCCGGAAATTCCATTTATCTGACCACTGTTGCTGTACTGCCAGATATCTTTGTTGGCACCAGTTAATGCCTGGAAGTTTATTTAAAGCGAAGCAAAAGAAAAAGTGCTAAATTCCAGGGGAATCAGCACTCTCTCAAAATATAATAAAGGCACAGACCGGATTTGAACCGGTGATCAGGGTGTTGCAGACCCACGCCTTACCACTTGGCTACTGCGCCTTATCATGACTCCTACGGGAATCGAACCCGTGTTACCGCCGTGAAAGGGCGATGTCTTAACCGCTTGACCAAGGAGCCATATATCTATTTATCTCGGTCACTGTTTTCACAGTGACCGTTTTTAATAATATCACACCCCAGGTCAGAATGCAAGACCTTTTCAAACAAAAAGGGGACTGACCCTTTTGCGGTCCGTTTTCAGAATATTCCGTCTTTTTCAAGGTGATAAGATACAATCAAGTCTACCATTCTATCATAGCTCTGTACCCCGTCTGATTGTCCGTTTACTTTCAGATAAGTATCGTTCACTTTATTCGATACTTCTGCTACTGTTCCTTCATATGAATTCCAAAAGCGGCTGTTCGCTTTCAAGTCTGTCTCCACCTGCTGATTCAGTCCAAAACGTACCTCGTCGGCTGCTTTCGCGTCCATCCGCTTCAAAGCATTTGTACTGTATATCCAGCCCATCAGATAACCGCTGTACTGAAAGTCTTCTCCCGCTGCATCCTTACATGCCAGAAATGCAATGAAATTTGCCTCTTCTTCCTGCATGAACCCCCGCAGATGTGACAGTTCATGGCATGCTGTAAATGGAATGTTGTATGCCGTCATATCTTCGTTATAATTTGCTTCAACCGTAAAGGGGGAATATATTCCCGTAATCCCCTGCCAGGACAAAATCTCTGATACCAACAGACTTTTGGGCTGAGGATAGTACCCAGATAATGCAGGATATTGTTCCCCCAGTTGCTCCATCGCTGTAACCGCAGCCCTTTCATCTTCGCCTGTCAATTTCATAACCCCCGCCTCATCCCGGTTTACCAGTCCCGTCCTGGCATTTAGCTCTTCAGTCAGCCACATGCAGGTCTGCTTTAAATCCTCTACTGTGTACTCCACCATCTGTATATCTGACTTCTCCGAAAATGAAACCCGTCGATAATTAATTCCACAGTTTAAAACGTACAGAAGTACCAGTACAGACACTGTAAGAAAGAGACCGGAAGCCCACTGTAGGATTACCGGCCCGCCACACTTGTTCCTTACAGCACTGGCAACAGCATGAATAAATGAACCGGCCAGCAAAACAATTAATACATAAAGTGCAAGTTCTGAAAGAGAAAAAGAGAATACCCCCGCAAAGCGTCCTACCGTTCCAACAAAAAGAGGATAAATATGTGCGGAATACCACTCTGCCATTCTAGATGACCGGCCTGCAGCGATTGTAAGTACAGCAGATGCTGCCAGAAGAACCCCGCCCGTCAGGAGACGTTTTTCCGCTATACTTAATTTTTCATGTTTGTTCCTGGTCATTCCTTCTTCCCCCCTTAACCCCCGGTAAATTCTGTTTTTTCTGTCAAACAATTGCCATTTCCAGGCTGCAGGATGATGTTAACTATTTGTAGAATCGGGTATCGTAATGAGTCTATTATAGCAAAAGCGCATGAAAAAAGCGATGGATTTATAGCATCTTCCAGCTTTTTCATGCGTTTCCATTGTGCAGTTTTCCAATTATCCCCAGATCTCCTGTACAATTTCCTTTACCAGTTTCAATTTGGCCCACTGCTCTTCTTCTGTCAGTTTATTTCCTTCCTCCGTAGATGCAAAACCACACTGAGGGCTCAGACACAGCCTGTCGAGGGGCATGTATTGCTCAGCTTGTCGAATTCTTTTGATAATTGCCTCCTTATCTTCCAGCACCGGACTCTTTGTGGTAATCAGACCAAGCACCACCTTTTTATCCCCTGTCACATATTTTAAGGGCTCAAAATCCCCGGAACGTTCATCATCAAACTCCAGATAGTAGGCTTCTACATTTTCCTGCCCAAAAAGATGGGGTGCAATTGGTGCATATCCTCCCTGAGAAGCCCATGTAGAATGGTAGTTTCCCCGGCACACATGAGTTGTCACCACAAGATCCTTTGGTTTATCTTTTATCGCAAGGTTATTGACTTTCACATACTGTTCTGCCAGCTTTTCTAGTGATGGTGCATTTTTCTGCCGGATTTTCCAGTACTTCACATCGCAGAACATTCCCCAGGTGCAATCATCAAATTGGAGATTTCTGCAGCCGGCAGCATATAAATCCGAAATTACCCGGCGATAGGCCTTACCGATATCATCAATCAACTCATCTTCATTCTCGTAAATCTGCTTTGTTATCTCTGCATTTCCGGCTCTTGTCAGCTCTGCCAGAAACTGTGCAGGGGCAGGAATCGTCTGGCGCGCAGTCACTGTATTATCCTCCAATGCTTTTACAAATTTAAAGTGCTTCACAAAAGGATGGTTTTCTCCGGATATCCTGCCCGTCAGCACTGCCGTTTCTGGCCTGGTTACCTCATCGCGAAAAACATACCCCTGTGCATTTTCCTTTCTTTCTACTCCCTGCAGTCCCCACATAAAATCAAGATGCCACCAGCTTCTCCTGAACTCTCCATCTGTGATTACCGGCAGACCGGCTTCCTTTTGTTTATGAACTAATTCAATAATTGACCTGTCTTCGACCTCCTTTAGTTCTTCCCGGTTAATCTTTCCTGCAGCATAGTCCCTTCTTGCAGCCTTTAATTTCCCCGGCCTCAAAAAACTTCCTACAATATCAAATCGAAATGGTGCTCTATTATTCATTTCAAATCCTCCTCTATCTTTGTTGATAGGATAAGTATACTATTCAGGAAATGATTTGAAAAATATATAAAAGTAAAGGTTTGATATAGCTAAAAGCTATATCAAACCCAAGTCTGCCTTCTGATTATTTTTCATATAACTTGTATATTTTTGCAACGCTTCCAAATAAGCCCTGCCATATCTGCTTGGCGCTACATGTTTATGAGTTATGACGCCGATTCTCATGTACTCATCAACCAGAAGGGGTTTTGCAATGATATCCGCCCCATTAAGCTCTTTGCAGATAATCCCTGAACTGACTGTATATCCATTCAGTCCAATTGCAAGGTTAAACAGGGTCGCCCTGTCCCTCACTTTAATATTCCTTCTTCTATCCAGGGTGCTTAAAATTTCTTCTGAAAAATAAAAAGCATTGTTTTCCCCCTGTTCAAAGGAAAGATAAGGATAGTTCTCCAAATCCTCTATTGTCAGACTCTCCCTTTCTGCCAGGGGATGCCTTGAAGCAATAAACACATGAGGCTTCGCCACAAATAGTTCCTCAAATTTCAGTTCATTTTTCTTAATCAATTTCATTAGAACTTCTTCGTTCTTGGAGGATGTGTAAAGAATACCAATCTCACTTTTCAGTCTCTGTACGTCCTCAATGATTTCATATGTCTGCGTCTCTCTCAACGTGAAATCATATTTATTTCCGTCAAACTGCCGTATCACATCCACAAATGCATTTACCGCAAAAGAATAGTGCTGACAGGAGACAGAAAAACGCGGACTCTGCTCCTTCACATTCAGGAACTTTTCTTCCAGCAGGTTTGCCTGTTCCAAAACCTGTCGTGCATAGCCCAAAAACTCATCCCCTTCATTTGAGATGACAACTCCTTTATTGGTTCTGTTGAATATTGTAATCTGCATTTCCTGCTCAAGCTCTTTGATGGCATTGGTAAGGCTGGGCTGTGAAATAAACAGATCCTTAGCCGCCTCACTGATTGTGCCCTTTTCCGCTACAGTTACAACATACTTTAGCTGCTGCAATGTCATATTGATTCCTCACACAATTCTTTTTTCTCAACAACTATATGTAATTTTTCCGACATTACAATCATAAAAAAAAGCGGAACCGCCATAAAGAGTGGATACAGCCCGATATTGATATACTGAGCTATGACTCCAAACAGCGGAGGAACCAGACAGGTTCCCACATAAGCTGCCGCCATCTGCATCCCGATAATTGACTGACTTAAACCTGCGCCAAAATTATACGGTGTTTCGTGTATGATGGACGGAAAAACAGGTGCACAGCCACAGCCTATCAAAATGAGTCCCGTAACCAGAATGCCATTTCCGAAAGGCAGTAATACGCAAAGGATTCCTATCCCCGCCACTGCCTGCCCCAGGCGAACCATATTCCGATCATTGACCTTCATCGTAATAAATCCGCAGACAAATCTTCCTGCCGTTATTCCCAGATAAAACAAACTGGCCCAGTTGGCCGCCCGCTCAGGAGCAACTCCCCGGTACAAGGTACAATAGCTCGCAGCCCACAATCCTGCAGTACTTTCCAGTGCGCAATAACAAAAGAAACAGGTCAGCGCTTCTTTTACTCCTCTCACCTTCAAAATCTGCCCAAATGTATACCGATGCCGCGTATGCTCTTTAGGTGACTCTAAGCCAGCCTCCAAAGCTTCTGCTTTTGCCGTTTCATGTTCCGGGTTTATTTGGGCTTTCGGGCCTGAAACGTAGTCCCCTCGTTTTTTTCGCCACAGAGGCAGAGAAAGAATTAAAATCGCTGTCAGAATGAACTGGAAAACCGATATGATGCGGTATCCACCGTTCCACTTTAAGCTTCCCGAAACAGCCCAGCCCATAATCATCGGCCCGATGCTGGCTCCCACTCCCCACATGCAGTGCAGCCAGCTCATATGCCGTGCCGGATAATGGAGAGCGACAAAATTATTCAGCCCAGCATCCACGCTACCGGCACCCAGTCCGTAGGGAAGAGCCCACAGGCACAAAACCAAGAAGGAATGACTGATGGAAAATCCAAACAAGGCTACTGCCGTCATACCTACACTAATTACCGTCACTTTCCCCGCCCCCAGTTTACGGGTCATATAGTCGCTTGCCAGACTGGAGACAATTGTCCCCACTGCAATAATCATCGTAATGGCCCCTGCCCAGGAGACAGATGTTCCCAACTCTTTATACATACTGGGCCACGCCGCGCCAAGCAGGGAATCCGGCAGTCCCAGGCTGATGAAAGCCACATAAATAATAAGCAATAATAATGATGTCATATTGATACTCCTTAATTATCTCTTTTCATTACTGCTCATTATAATATAAAATACAGGGGATTGCCACGATTATCACAGAGCTTTTAATATTCGCACTGCTCTATGCGGTTTTCTTAATTTTTATCAGCAATCCGGAACGCAGCAAAATCGGGCGCACCGCATTATACAAAAATGCTACTAAAATAGTCGATACTACAGCGTTGACAAAGGTAGTGGCAGTACTCCATTTCGCCAGCACTTCCGCCATCTGCTGCGGCTGACCCAAAATGTACTGCTTGTAAAAGTATCCCACAACCGGATCTGCCACAACATTAAATCCAAGTCCTGCTGCAGATGCAATCACACTCCATTTCAACACATACTTCTTATCGCTGCTCTCATTAATTCTTGCGACTTTGTGTGCAACCAAACCTACTATTAGTCCAATGCAAAGCTTCAAGATAAATGTCTTCGGTGCTCCGGTAATATAAATCGGATCCATAATGTCCGCTATCGTCATCCCGATTGCACCGGCCAGACCGCCGTACCAGCCTCCCAGAAGCAATGCTCCAAGCACGCAAAAAGCATTACCGATGTGAAGAGATGTTGCATCTCCTTCCGGCATTGGGATCTTAATCTGTAAAAACGTAAACGTTACGTAGCAAAGCGCTGCCAGCAGAGCTGTCTGGGCCAATTTCATCACTGTTTGATTTCTCCGTTCCATAATAACTGTATCCTTTCTCCTACTTTACTTTCACTTATATTAACTCTAAAGTGGATTTATAGAAATATCCAGTTATACTCAAATCGACCAGTCCAGCTTACAGCCAGAATACAAGAAGTTCTGTACTTTCCAGTATATGAGCCTTATCGTCGCTGCAAATTATATTCACTGACATTATTCCTTTTAGGCCGCCGTCCTGCCCCTTGTGAATATGGCAGGCTGACAGCGGAATCATCAGTTTTCCACCTTGTCTCTCGGCCATTTCAAGAATACCCCGATTCTCGTATTTTAAAGACATTGGGATTACTTCCACCGCTTCTCCCCGTATAGGGCCGTCCAATGTCTTTTCACCGATATACAGTTCCAGGTATTCGTTTTCTCCCTCCTGCACAACATAAGCAGTCTCCTCAAATCCCTTATTTGACATGGAGACAGGGGCATTTTTGTTTCTATCCAACCGGTAGAATATATACTGGACCCTGTGCCTTGTGTGCTGTCGAACAACGTTTTTTATATCACTCACCGGGCTTATCTTCTTATCCGGCAGACCCGGCAGCTGCTGCTCGTAATTTTGAAGAATGGCTTCCAGAACATACCGCTCTGTATTTTCAATCATAGATCTGACTGCTTCTTTCATATCTGACTTTGGCACTCCAATATTCTTCAGATATCGTTCCAGTCTTCCCAGAAGTTTTTTGTACCCGCCCAGCCACTTATGTCCATATTCCGTGAATCTATAACCTTCTGCTAAGTATCCCTTTTCCACGGCAATCTTAAGATATTTATTAACTGCCACTTGTGTGACCCCACATTTTTGTGCAATCATGGTCTGGAACCCATGTACATTTCCAAGCCTCTCTAATTCTATCATATATTGCAGCTGTAATACGGAGGGCCGGCTCTTTCTTTTCAAGTTATCTCCCTGTACCATTTTCTTTTTCTCCCTCCTGCTGCCAAAGGTGAATATTCAATTCCCTGTGGTCTGTCGTAATCGGTGATATTCCATTTTCCGTAAATGCAATTATTGCCTTTCCTTCTGTAACCGGCACCGCAGCACTGACAGTATAAGTAAAAATGTCCGTAGGAAGCCTAAAACAATCTTCTGTTCGAACAGCCAAAATCCACTCTTCATTTTTTTTATACCATAAGCATCCTGCATCGTTTCCCTGCTTTAAGTACAGAAAAAAAGAACTTTCCCCTGCTTTTACCTTTAATGCTGCCACCGTCTGAAATTTCTCAAATTCTTCTGCCAGAAATCGGGGGTTTCTTTTTTCCGGCTCATAGATGGCCATAAGGATATCATAGGTGCCTTCTTCATACGTGGCAGACAAGTCCATATGACCGAAGTTTCTGTCGTAGATATCACCATACTTCAGGAAGTTGCTGATTCCATCCATCCCTTTCCCGCTGATTACATGTTCCATGCGGCAGGCATCCTGTTCCGCTTCCTCCTGCTCCATGCCGCTGACCATCTGAAGAAACTGCATTAATTTTTGATGTCTGACTGTACACTCCAATCCCTGGCTTTTTCCGAAATCCGTCAAAAAAAGTTCGCCGTTTGCCATCGGTTCCTCCAGGTATCCATGCTTTAACATTCGCTTTGCAAGACTGTTCAGCTCTCTTTTGCAAGTTTTCATTTCTACTGTAAAGTCGACCAGCAAAAGTGATTTTCCCTCTCTCCATCTTAAATACATGCGTTCTAGAAAATCCTCTTCCTTTTCTTCCATGTTCATGGGAACCTTCATGCCAATCTTTCCCATGGTGCCCTCCTCTTCATACTCTCTTTTCATGAACTCATTATCCTTTGCAATATTATGTACCAGTATGCCGGGCCAGTTATCCTGTCCTATGTGATTTTTAAAATATTTTTTATTCTATAACCCCTTTATATATCACATTCTTACTGTTTTACTTTATTATATATTAATTGATTCTGTTTGTACAGATGCTAGTGGACTGTCCTGCAGACATTTTGCAAAATAGTACAGAACGTTCCTACGATAGTACACATATTTTTTATTTAACAAACCTCCGGTACTTGCAATTCCTAGTAAAATGGTGTAGTATTTTACCGTAAGGATGTTAGACAATACTAATCGATAAAATTTTAATGTAATTCAGCCATTTGGAAGGAGGCATTTTATATGGGCAGTACATTGCTTGAAATTCAGGATTTGGGGGTTTCGGTGGAAGGCCATGCAATTCTTGAAGGTGTTAATCTAAAAATAGATAAAGGTGAAATTCATGTTTTAATGGGGCCTAACGGAACAGGAAAGTCCACATTGGTATCTTCTATTATGGGAGATCCAAGATATGAAGTTACAAAGGGGAAGATTCTGTTTAACGGTAAGAACATTACTGATGAAAAGACTGATGAGAGAGCCAGAAAGGGAATTTTCCTCTCATTTCAAGCTCCGGAAGAGATTCCCGGAATAACTCTGGAAAATTTTTTGAGGACAGCTAAAGGAGTCGTAGAAGGACGCCCTCCCAAAGTTCTGGCTTTCCGCAAAGAACTAAAGACACAGATGGAAGCACTGGATATGGATCCTTCTTATGCTAAACGTTATCTAAACGTGGGATTCTCCGGCGGTGAGAAAAAAAAAGCTGAGATTCTGCAGCTCCTGATGCTTCAGCCCCAGCTTGCTCTGCTGGACGAAACAGACTCCGGACTGGATGTAGACGCCGTGAGAACTGTTTCCAAAGGAATCAGCACCTACCATAACCAGAAAAACGCAGTTTTGATTATTACTCACAGCGCCAAGATTTTAGAAGGGCTAAATATCGACTATGTCCATATTTTGGAAGGAGGACATATCATAAAGTCAGGCGGCAGAGAATTGGCCTCTGAAATCATTGAGAGTGGATTTGGCCGTATGGAAGAAGGGACTGATTAATATGAAGGCTTTCGAATCAGAAAAAACCAATATAGAAGAGATCGACAGAAGTATATATGATATAAAAGACGAAGTACATCCTTCCTTCGAAGTACAATCCGGCCTCACGGAAGAGATTGTGAATCAGATTTCAGATGAGAAAAATGATCCCCCATGGATGCGTACTTTCCGTATGAAGTCACTGCACCTTTACAACAGCATCCCCGCTCCTAACTGGGGACCGTCCCTGGACGACCTTCATATGGAAAACATTGTAACCTATGTCCGTCCGGATACTAGCATGCGGGGAAAATGGTCGGAAGTGCCTGACGATATAAAAAATACCTTTGAAAGACTGGGAATACCTCAGGCAGAGCGCAAATCTCTTGCAGGCGTTGGCGCCCAGTATGACTCTGAGGTAGTTTATCACAATATATCTGCCATAGCCGCCTCACAGGGTGTGGTTTACACTGATATGGAAAGCGCTCTGACAGGTCCTTATGAGGAAATGGTCCGGAAGCATTTTATGAAGCTGGTACCTCCTTCAGACCACAAGTTCGCTGCTCTTCACGGGGCTGTATGGTCCGGAGGCTCTTTTGTATATGTGCCCCCCGGTGTATCAGTTGAAATCCCTCTTCAGTCCTACTTCAGACTGAATGCTCCGGGTGCAGGTCAGTTTGAGCACACTCTTATTATAGTGGACAAAGGTGCATACCTGCATTTCATTGAGGGCTGTTCAGCACCCAAGTACAGCGTAAATAATCTACACGCAGGCTGTGTGGAGCTGTTTGTAGGGGAAGGTGCAAGGCTTAGATATTCCACCATTGAAAACTGGTCTAAAAATATGTACAACTTAAATACAAAACGTGCCAGGGTGGAAAAAGACGGTACAATTGAGTGGGTGTCCGGTTCCTTCGGTTCTCACATCTCATACCTCTATCCTATGAGCATTTTGCAGGGGGACAGAAGCCGTATGGAATTCACAGGGATTACTTTTGCAGGCGGCGGACAGAATCTGGATACAGGAGCAAAAGTAGTACATGCAGCATCAAACACAACCTCTCACATATCCACAAAATCTATATCAAGAGATGGAGGCATCTCCACCTTCAGAAGTTCAGTGAAGGTAAACCCCGATGCTGTTGGAAGCAAGTCCTCCGTATCCTGTGAATCTTTGATGCTGGATGACCGGTCCAGATCTGATACCATACCCGCCATGGATATTCAATGTGACGAGGCAGATGTCGGACATGAAGCCAAGATCGGCCGCATCAGCGAACAGGCAATATTCTATCTGATGAGCCGCGGAATCTCGGAAGAAGATGCCAGAGCATTAATCGTGGGCGGCTTTGCTGAACCTGTGGCAAAAGAACTTCCGTTGGAGTATGCAGTGGAAATGAACAACTTAATTCACTTGGAAATGAACGGCAGTATAGGCTAAAAGGAGGTGTGCCAATATGCAAGATAAACTCAATGTTTTGCCCGCTCTCACCTGGAACCATCTTGGCGTTAACTGGGCAGGAAAAGAATTTGCACTACCCGAAGCTCCAAAAGAGATACCTTCCGATGAAAGATTTTCGGTATCTCTTTTGCCCTCCGGTGTAGAAAGAATAGAAAACTTCCCAAAAAGAAACAATGAAATGGAAAGTGGCATAGGAAAATCCTATGATACTTATATAGAAGAAAATTCCAATGTTTCCTGCTTTTTGAAAGCAAAGAAAGCATCAGAACAGACCATTAGATTTAAAGCTTCTGTCTCCGGTTCTAATACGGCAATTATTGGAAATTATGGTATTTACGCAGAAGAAGGAAGCAGTATCACTCTCCTCCAGGAAGCAGATTCCAAGGAAGACAGTTCGGGATTTACTGCAGAACTTACCAGAATATATGCGGAAAAGGGAGCCCTCGTCAGACTGATTCAGGTACAGGACTTAAACCGTTCCTGCAGCAGCTGGAACGGTGTGGCTATCCGTGCAAAAGAGGGTGCCAAAGTGGAAGTAATCCGTGCCGTTATGGGCGGAAAGAAGGCTGCTTTAGGATCAAAAGCTGTTCTGGAAGGCAAGGAAAGCAATTATCTTTTAAATACAATTTACTTTGGGGATCAGACTCAAGTCTTCGATTTCAACGACACATCGGAGCATATAGGTAAGAGTACCCGGTGTGACATGTACACAGCCGGAGTTCTTGCCGGGGAAAGCAGTAAAATTCTTCGGGGAACCATTGATTTCAAGAAAGGGGCTGCTTATTCAACAGGCCATGAAAGCGAAGACGTTTTAGTGCTTGGTAAGAAAGTAAGAAACCGCACAGTACCCCTGATACTCTGCGGGGAAGAACAAGTAGAAGGGCAGCATGCAGCCACAATAGGTCGTCTTGACGAAACCCAGATTTACTACCTGTGTTCAAGAGGGCTGACACCGCTCCAGGCAAGGCTCCTTCTCATAAAAGGCAGGTTTGCACCTGTGCTGGATCTGATTCCGGATGAAAATTTGAGAGAAGGGTTATCCTTACAAATTGAAAGGAGACTGAAAAGTAATGAACCAGAATAAAATACTTCAGGATTTCCCGGCATTACTTGTGCCAGAAAACGGAAAACGGCTGGTATATTTAGACAATGCGGCCACAACACAACACCCCCGCCAGGTGCTTGACGCCACCCTTTCCTATTATGAGAAAGACAACGCAAATCCCTACAGGGGTGTTTACGAACTGGGTGCCAGGGCTACAGAGGCACATGAAAATGCCAGAAAGTCTGTTGCAGAATTTCTCCACGCAGAACCGGAAGAAATTGTTTTCACCCAGAATACAACAGAATCCCTCAATCTGGTGGCTTACAGCTACGGCTTGGAGTTTATAAAGGCAGGAGATGAAATTGCCCTGTCCGTTGCAGAACACCACAGCAACCTTGTCCCCTGGCAAAGAGTTGCAAAGGCAAAAGGCGCAGTGCTTACATTTCTCTACCCCGATGAGTCCGGTCATCTGACCGATGAAGAGATACAAAAGAAAATAGGGCCCAAGACCCGTCTTGTCGCCATCGCCGAGGTTTCTAACGTACTGGGACTCAGAGCTCCCGTTGAAAAGGTTGTAGCGCAGGCAAGAAAAGCCGGGGCTGTTGTAGTATTAGACTGTGCACAAAGCGTTCCTCACAAGCCCGTCGACGTGAAGAAACTGGATGTGGACTTTGCTGCATTCTCAAGCCATAAACTTTACGGCCCCATGGGTGTCGGTGTTTTGTACGGCAAAAAGGAACTGCTGGAAAAAATGCCGCCGTTTCTAAGTGGCGGTGACATGATTCAGAGCGTTCATGAGCAGAGTGTCACTTACGGCGAAATTCCCCGGAAGTTCGAAGCCGGAACCAGAAACGTAGGCGGAGAAGTGGGACTAAAAGCCGCCATACAATATATCAATTCCATCGGTTATGATAAAATTGTGGCACATGAACATGATCTGATGGAATATGCAATCGGTAAATTGAAGGAAATCCCCTATGTAACTATTTATGGAGAATCCTCCGCCAAGTCCCGTCACGGCTTGATTTCTTTTAATGTAAATGAAGTGCATCCCCACGACACTGCTTCTATTTTGGATGCAGAAGGTGTGGCTGTCCGTGCAGGCCATCACTGTGCACAACCTTTGATGGATTATTTGAAAATCACAGCCTGCTGCCGGGCAAGTTTTGCAATTTATAATACAAAAGAAGATGTGGATATGCTGCTTTCCGGAATCCAAAATGTAAGGAGGTATATGGGCCTTGGAGATTAAAGATTTATATAACCAGATTATTGTAGAAAACAGCCGGGCCAAATGGAACCGCCATCCTGTGGAAGATAAAACCATCAGCCTGGAAGGCGTCAACCCAAGCTGCGGAGACGATATCGTTCTGGAGCTGCGGGTCAAGGACGGAACCATAGAAGATGCAGGTTTTGTGGGGGATGGCTGCGCTATCTCCCAGGCTTCCGCCTCTATCATGATAGACCTAATCAAAGGAAAACCTGTAGAAGAAGCCCAAAAGCTGATGAAGCTATTCTTCGGAATGATCAAAGGCGAAGTTACAGATGAAGAACAAATTGAAGAACTGGAAGATGCCGCCGCCCTGCAGGGTGTATCACACATGCCCGCCAGAGTAAAGTGCGCCGTACTGGCCTGGCATACGTTAGAAGAAGCACTAGATGAAAACTAGTGCTTCTTCTAACACTATGTAAAAAATAATAGAAGGGGGAAAAGGTTTTTTATCATTTACATAGCCCCAATATGAAAACGGTACTGTAAAGTTTTACAGCCCTATTTTTATTTAAAACCTTTTATTTTCAAGGGTTATATCCACTTTTACAAATAAAATAGCAATGACCCCCCTATTTCGTGTATAATGTAATCACCACAAAAACA
>NZ_FBWL01000148.1 GCF_001517425.1 Clostridium sp. C105KSO13
GCCTTTTGGAACGCCATATTCGTTAGATAATTCTGTGATACCTTTACCAGCTTTATTACGCAGATCTACAATCTGCTGCTTGAATTCAGGGGTATAGGATTTTTGATTTTTTGCCATGATTGAACACCCCTTTATTATATTATAGAATGTTCAACTTTCCGTGTCCATAGTTATATACTAACACCAGATCATCTAAACCCCAATCCTCACGACGTTTGCAAGGCAAATATGGGCATTCAACATTGCAGCCCATAGTTACGACCACATCTATCGCAGGAAGTTCCTCAAGCAATTTAGATCTCTGAGTTGCCTCCATATCAATTCCGTATAGCTGTTTCATAAGGCGAACCGCGTCTGGATTAATGTGGTCTTTTAGCTCTGTTCCAGCAGAAAAGCTCTCAAACACATCTGATGCAAAGTGCTTTCCAAGCGCTTCGGCAATTTGGCTTCGGCATGAGTTGTGGACGCAGATAAAGGCTACCTTTGGTTTCATGTCACTCATATTTATCTTCCTCTACTTTAATAAATCTATTTAAATTTTTAACTTGATTTCATCTGCGCTCCATTGGATTACCACAAAGCTATTATCCGAATTGGCATAAAACAGCTCCAATCAACTCTATTTTTCAGCTTCAGACGTAGGGAACCAATGTTTGGTTTTATTAATGAATTTGACAAGCATAAGCATAACGGGTACCTCCGTCAATACGCCAACCGTGCAGGCAAGCACGACAGGTGAATCGGGACCGAACAGGGCAATCGCTACTGCTACAGATAGTTCAAAGAAGTCTGAAGCAGCTATCAATGCTGCGGGAGCCGCTATATTATGAGGCTGCTTTGTCCATCTGCATATCAGATAAGTAAAATTAGCTGAAATCACATTCTGCAGAATCAATGGAACCGCAATCAGCAAAACATATAGAGGCTGCTCTAAAATAATGTCGCCTTGGAAAGAAAAGATGATGATTAAAGTAAGCAGAAGACCAAAGGTTGTGATGCCATTAAACTTGGGAACGAACGTTTCGTTAAAATACTCTAATCCCTTTTTCTTAATCATCAGAAAGCGTGTGATCGCGCCACCTGCCAGCGGTACAACAACAAATAGGATAACTGAAAACGCAAGCGTATCCCAAGGAATATGAACATCGTTCACACCAAGCAGGAACTGCACCAACGGTACAAACAGAATAAGAATCAAAATGTCATTGACCGAAACCTGCACAAGCGTATGTGCAGGATCACCCTTAGTCAGAAGGCTCCATACAAACACCATTGCGGTGCAGGGTGCTACGCCTAATAATACAGCCCCTGTTACGAAGTCCTGTGCCATGTTCGCAGGAATAAAAGCTTGGAAAATGACTTTGAAAAACAATGTCGCCAGGCCGAACATGAGGAAAGGCTTGATGAGCCAACTGCTTCCGCTGGATATGAGGATACCGGAAGGGTGCTTCCCAACATTCTTGATGGACTGAAAATCAATCTTCATCATCATGGGGAAAATCATGATCCAAATCAGGACAGCAATAGGTAGGTTCTGTCCCGCATATTGAAGCTTTTCCAAAGCTGTTGGAATGCCGGGTAAAAACTTCCCAATCAGGATACCTGCTGCCATGCAAAGAAGTACCCAAATCGTTAAGTATTTTTCAAAGAAACCGATTCCTGCTGATTTTTCTTTATTCATAAAAATCACTCCTTATTTTTATTGCATAAATCTAATTGGTTGCATTTTACTCTTTTCTGGCTATCAGACTGATACGTTGAAAGTGACTTGAGTTTATAAGTAAGGTAATTTATAAGTTCCTGATTTTCATTACAGAATTCTTCATTCAGTCGGTAGTACGCCCATTGTGCTTGTTTGCTGCTTGAAAGTATTCCAGCGTTTTTCAACGCGGTTAAGTGCCTGGAGGCGTTCGACTGCGTCAGACCAAGGCAATTCTCAATTTCGCAGACACACATCTCGCCGTTCAATATCAGTGATAATATCCTAAGCCTTGTTTCATCCGAAAGAGCTTTAAAAATATCGGTCATTTTAGTCTCCCTCCCAAATATTCTTATATGCGCATTTACTCATATTGTATGCCAAATAAAAACCATTTGCTACAATGGTTTTTATTTTTCTATTTATCTAACCTTCTGCAATATCTTAACAACTTCTTCTGTTTTCAGAACCTTACCGTAGGAAACTACTTTCCCGTCGATGATGAGGGCGGGAGTGGTCATTACACCATAAGCTGCAATCTGCGAAAAATCCGTCACATGATCAATCGTCGTATCCATTCCGAGCTGCTCCAATGCGGCTTTTGTCGCAGCTTCAAGCTGATTGCATTTTGCACAGCCGCTGCCCAAAACCTTTACACTTGCGCCCTCTGTTTTTGCGCTTTCCGCTTTCGCCATGCTTTCCGCATCACAATTGCCGCCACAGCAGCAAGAGGTTGTTTTTTCATTTTTGTTTTTCTTTCCAAACAGTGCCATAATAAATATCTCCTTTTTATGATTATTAGAATCCAATATAAAACATATAAAAACCAATGATCAAAATCAGTGAACCCATCACTGCTTTTAACACAGTACTTGCTCTGCCATATTTTTTGCTGGAAGACAACTTCTGCACAAATCCTACAGATGTACCTGCAACAATGGCGAGTATGCCATGCCCTATTGAATACAACAGCAATAATAATATACCCCAAAGAATACTGCCTTTTCCCGCAACGATGGCGAGCAACGCAATAAGTACAGGCGTGGAGCAGGGCGACGAGAATATGCCGCCAAGTATACCCGCGATGAACGCACCAACAAACCCCTTTTTTGTGTTCTTTGAAATAAGATAGCTTGATGGAATGATTTCAAAAACGCCCCAGGTCTGTAATGCCATCAGGATCATGAGAACTCCCAGAATGATGTACCACCACGAAGCCGAGGTACCCATCAACCTCCCGGCAAGTGAAGCAACGACGCCCAATACTGTGAATGTAACCGCAGCCCCTGCAGCAAAAGTCACGGATAGCCAAAGCGCACGTTTCGTATCACGTTGACCCACACCGCCAACATAACCGATGACCAAAGGAATGCTGGAAAGCGAACAGGGCGTGAAAGAGGTAAGTATACCAGCAAAAAGCGCAAGCAACGGCGCGAGCAAGCCACTCTTTGTTATAAGCTCAGATAGGCTCTCCAGTATTTCTGTCACTCGGTCACCCCCATATCGGCAAGAATCGCTCGCATCTGGTCCTCGGTTAAACCGCCTTGATGTACCGTAAAGGCGTGTTCACCGGTATCTTTAGAACTGTACATAGTGAACTCAACGTCTATTTCTTCACTGGGCACATAGGGAGTTCCATCGGCGTTGATAAAAACCTGTGTCGGAATGACTTGAATTGGAAAACCGTCTGCAGCCTCGGTATGCTTCCATACATCAACAAATTTTATTATTGCCTTGCCCTGCATTTCAGCATTCATAGTTTTCAAAACGGGAGCCATCTCTTTGCAGGGGATGCAGGAATCAGAGCCGAAGTCAATAATTATGGGAAGCCCGTACGCAGTCAGCTTATCCAGATCTACAGCTTCGGTCTCTAAAACAAAATCTTTATTATTGCTTGGCGTTATTGACTCAGTCGTACCAGAGTTAATGGTTTTGAATATCCAGATTCCTGCGATTACAATCACAATGAAAATCGGTACTATAATTCTTATTAACTTCTTTTTTTCCATTAGCAGCAGTTACCTCCGCAGGAGCATGCAGATTTGCTTTTCTTTCCTTCATAAAAGATCTTCAAATTCTCAGGCAGTTCATAGCCGCCGCAGGAACAGCCGGTTTCAGACTGCCCAAATACGGCCTGAAGAATGGATTCTGCAAGCATTTCTTCAGGTGCTACCTCATAGGCTTCTCCATTATACTCAAACACCCGGCAGTCAACATCGGTTCCGCTTATTTCGCTGCAGCAGCCGCAGCTGTTCTCCGCGACTGATTGGCAAATATCCTGACCGTTCACACGAATCGTAGGCGAGGAAAGAAATCGATACTGCTCTGCAAGTTCTGCTGTTTCCATCTTAATTTTTTTATATTCAACCTCATATCCTGCCATCTGTAAAGCAGGGGTAATCGTCATCATAACTTCGTCAAGTACGTTGTCTGTTCCGATACAGCGATCACAGCTTTGTAGATCAAGATAGAGATACTCGACAACAATCTTCTTTTCAGGAGCTGACTCGCATCCGCAGGAACAACAAGCTTCTTCGGATTCTTGACTTCCGTTCGGCGGCGTCCAGCCGGTATCATCACCAACATAGGTTATTGCCCCAACAGGGCAGCGGTTGCCGCACCCGTGACAATGGTCGATGCAATCTTCAGGTCTTCTGACGACCGGAGAAGGAGCTTTCGCTTTGTCATACACATTATGGGGACACTTTGATACACAGGTACCGCATTCGATACAAGTAAGGTAGTCTATAACAGGATACCAGTTCTTTGCCATAATTTCGAGCCTCCTATACTATCAGCGTTTGTAACGCGTTAAATAAATACCCAACAATTATTATTCCAGCTGTACATATAGCAATGAACAGTGCCAAAAGCTTTGGCTTAACTGCCTTACGGAGCATGATCATGGATGGCAAAGACAGAGTGGTAACGCCCATCATAAAAGACAATACCGTACCCAACTGGGCACCCTTGGAGAGCAGCGCTTCAGCGATCGGAATCGTGCCAAAGATATCGGCATACATTGGTACTCCTATCAGCGTCGCTAAGATAACGCCGAAGGGGTTTTTGCTTCCAAGCAGGGATACTACCCATGACTCGGGAATCCAGTTATGAATGATTGCACCTATTCCTACGCCAATCAGGATGTATGGGAAAACCTTTTTAAATGTAGATAGCGTTTGCTCCTTCGCATATACCAACCGGTCTTTTCTCGTCAGTTCTGGTGATTCGATATCAACACTACCAGCTGATAAGATAAAGCTTTCCACATGCTTTTCCATGTGCATTTTCTCTATAATGGTACCGCCAAGCACAGCTATTATAAGCCCGAATAGGACATATAAAATAGCAACCTTAGCGCCAAAGATACTCATCAAAAGGACAAGAGAGCCAAGGTCTACCATCGGCGATGAAATAAGGAACGAAAAGGTTACTCCCAAAGGTAGGCCTGCAGATGTAAAACCTATAAAGAGCGGTATTGACGAACATGAACAAAATGGCGTCACAGTTCCGAGCAGTGCGGCGGCTGAATTTGCCCCAATGCCATGAAAACGCCCTAATATCTTCTTGCTACGCTCAGGCGGGAAAAAGCTCTGAATGTAACTGATAATAAAGATCAGGAAGCATAATAAAACAACAATTTTTATAACGTCATAAACAAAAAATTGAATGCTTCCAATCCAGCGATTCGTGGTGTTAAGACCTACTGCTGAAAGACAGCCGCCAATTAGTTCGTTTAGCCATTTCATTCCAAGTATTTGATTCTGGAAAAAATCCCAAATTGCTTTTAATATTTGCATAGCATATAAGCCTCACTTTCAATAAATGGACAATAATATCAAATAATTTTGATGTATTCTGCTGTTTTAAAGCCATCGTCAGATGGCTTATTTTTTGCAGCAGTCTTTTTCTTCTGTAACCGCGTTCGGTCTTGTCAGCGCCTTGAGCAGAGTACCAGCATAAGAACTGCCTTTTTCACTGATTTTGTAGTGCGTCCATTTGCCTTCCTGACGGCTCTCCACAACACCCGACTCAACCAGAATCTTCATGTGGTAGGATAGTCCCGACTGACCCAATTCCAGCTGCTCCAACAAAACGCAGGCACATTTTTCTCCGCCGCGCAGTAGTTCAAGTATTCGCAAGCGTTTTTCATCGCAGAACGCTTTAAATATCCTCGCGTGTTCCTCATAAACGGTTGCCAAGTTATCACCTCATATCAAAAATATTCGATATGTTATTATTATATGCATCAAATCAAATTTTGTCAATGTGATTTCCGAAAACATTTTCAGGCGACAAAGAGAGCACCTTACTACTATTGTTAGCATTTTTACGGCCGTACAGTTATTGTAGTAAATTCAAATTGAAATTTGAATATGGTTTATCCGAATTGTACGATTAGAAATGTCTATTAAACCTTCATCTTTTAGAGCCTTTAACTCTCGAAACAAAGACGGACGCTGCACCCCAAAATAATCGGCAAGCTGCTTTTTATTAATTGGTAACATAATGACATTCGAGTCCTGCAAAATAGCTTGTTGCCTGAGATAATCCAAAAGGTTTTCTCTAAGTTTCCTTTGAGTAACCATTGTAATTCTATGGTTGAGCTTTTGTGAGTTAAGCGATAAAATTCTGATAAATTGCATGGTAAAGCCGTGGTTTTGTAAAAAAACCGATACCGCTTTCTTAGTAACATGCAAAATCTGTGCATCCGACATGCAGTAGATCGTGAACGGGTACACGTTGGTATCACCAAACAACAAATTCGCTCCCAACATTTGCCCCTTGAAAAATTCAAACACTGTCATTGCCGAACCGTTCTCTGAAAGGGAATACGCAACAAGGCCGCCTGATATAACAATATCAAACGTCTTGCAGTTATCTTTTTGATTATAAACCGTCACGCCTTTTGAATAGTTTTTAAGATATAATTGATTGTCGGAAATCAATGGCTTAACCTCATCCGGCGACAGTTCCGAAAGCAATGGTATATTCTTGATTTTCTCGATCACAGCAACATCCCCCCTTATTTAAGCATTATACTAAAAAGAAACCTATGTGTCTATCTGTGTGCTTATCGAAACGCTATAATAGATGTATTACAGAAAAGGGAGCGTTGTAAATGATTGAACAGGTTTTTCAAATGGCGCAAAATGACAATCATACGATTGAAAAGGTTATCACCGATGAAAATGTAAACCTTAACCACATGATCCTAAACAAAGGCGAGGGCCTTCCTGAGCATTTCTCAAACTCCAATGTCTACATGGCAGTTATAAGAGGATTGCTCTCCATTGGCTTGGGTGAACAGGAAGTCCATGAATATCCTGCGGGAACCATCTTAAAAATTCCTAAGGGAATTAAAATGAATGTCAAAAACTTACATGATAACACCTTAGAGCTGATTGTCGTAAAGGCCCCGGCTCCGGGAAAGTAAATTAACTTTAAGGAGAGGATATATATGGATGTTTTTACGCTGGCCATATGGATCGGCACATTGATCTTTCTTGGAATATCTCTTGCTAAAGACAAAGTGAAAACAAAACAGGCGCTTAAAATGGCGCTCGGAATGGGAAAAGGTATGGTTGTGAGCATCCTTTCCATTGTTTTCGCAATCGGTTTAATCTTAACGTTGTTGCCGCCCACTGAAATTGCAGCGTTTTTGAGTACTCAATCTGCCCTGCTGGCGACCGTGGGAGGTGCGCTACTCGGTACAATTACATTGGTTCCCGCTTTTATTGCGTTTCCATTGGTAGGTACATTGGTGAATGCAGGCGTTAGCGTTGTTCCGTCTGTTGCTTTCCTGACAACGCTGACTATGGTGGGAGTCGTAACATTCCCCCTTGAAAAAAAGGCGTTTGGAGCAAAGTTTACAGCCATCCGAAACGGGCTTAGCTTTCTTTTTGCTATTGTGATCGCGCTTGTGATGGGGGTGATGATATGACAATCATAAAGAAGATAAAGGAAAATCTGTTCTTGGTCATTGTGGTCTTGGCCTATATCATCATGTTCATCGCAAAACCGGCAATGGGCATTGAGTCTGTGAAAAGCAGTGGGTACTATATCAAAGAAATGCTCATGATTATGCCAGTCATCTTTGTTCTGACAGCCCTTTTGGACATGTGGGTTTCAAAGGAGAAGATTACGCAGTATTTGGGCAAAGATGCTAAAGCAAAAGGTGTACTTTTTTCTTTTGTAGTTGGCAGTATTTCGGCCGGCCCGGTTTATGCGGCGTTTCCAATGTGCGTTATGCTTCACAAAAAAGGGGCATCCATCCGAAATATTGTCATTATCCTAAGCTCGTGGGCTGTCATTAAGATCCCAATGCTCATCAATGAAGCGAAGTTTTTAGGACCGAAATTCATGGCCGTTCGATGGGTACTTACCATTATTGCCATTATCATCTTTTCATGGATAACAGCGAAGATCATAAAGGACAAGGATTTGCCGGGAGAGGTGTTGACACAAGCAGGACTTCATATTAACCGGGACGCCTGTATGGGCTGCACCCTATGCGCAAAGAACTATCCAGGTGTGTTCGAGATGGAAAATAAAAGGGCGCTTGTAAGGCCGCATGAGGCGTTGGATATGGAAAAGCTGGAGAACGCAATAAAAGCATGCCCGGTAAAGGCCATAACTTACAATGAGGACAGGAAGAACTGAACATGTAAATATGCTCTGAATTAAAACGTGGACACAAAGAGGCATAGACTAACTAAAAAAGGTGTGTTTACACTCGGCAAACGGAACAAACGGAAAAGGGAAAGGGTGTTCACCCAACAAACGGAAACAGGGTTACCGGGTGCATTTTGTATTAAACTCGTGTTCTTTGCCATAAAGCAAAGCTCCTCTGCACTGGGCACAAAAAAATCTACATAAGGCAAAACCTTTTCAAGAATCATTTCCCAGTCTGCCTGTCCTGCCCTAGTATCCTGGTTCACCAGAGCAAAATCCAGTGAAGTTGCCGCTCCTGCCATTTTTGCTTTCTTCAATATTTTTCGAAGTTCTTCTCTCTCATTTTCATACATCCTCTTCATCAAGGGCGGATATCCAAAATGAAACAGTGCACAATCCTTCAGCGCAGACTCGGGTACATCTTCCGCGCAGAATGTATCATTTGCCCCCGGGTTATGCAAAACAATTCTATCAATGCCCGGGACTGCCAAAACAATAGAATATGACGTAGATTCCTTGCTCACTGAAAGCATACCTTCCTCCGTATGATAGCCTTTTAACATTTTGCTGACCATACTGCCAAATTCATCCTTCCCTATTTTCCCCAGCAAGGCAACATCCGCACCGAGTATTTTCATGGCCAGCCCCGTATTTGCCACAGAACCTCCCGTATGTACATCTGCATTTCCCATCTGGATCAGTTTTCCAGGTGACAGAACATCCCCCAGCATCTCAGCCTTTTTGTTTCCCCGAAAAACCGGTGTAATGTCCAGACAAATGTGCCCAGCTGCAATAACTTTTTTCATATTACCACCCTTTCCATGGAGCTAAATCAGCATTTCTGAAGACTCAATTTTACTTTCCGTATGTTGTAGAAAAGAATTCGTGTCTACTGTAAAAAGTTTTCCTTTAGAAAACCTTACCTCCCGGCCATCTGCAATATAATCTCCATCTTCAGACCAGACTGTTCCTAAAATGTACCATCTTCCATTCCATTTTATCAGTTGATTTGCATACTGTACATTTTGATTTACATCCGTACAATCTGCCGGCAGTAATTCAAAATCAGGTACAAATTTATATGGCCCCCATATAGAATTCGATACCATATAATAGCTGGTCTGCCGCAATTTATTACCATATTTTCTTATTATGTCCTCTGAAAACAATTCCTTAAAACATGAAAACAATAGCACATATACACCATTTATATAGTATATTTGGGGACACTCCAGTTCCTGGCAGACAGATTCTACAGAAACTTCACCGGTAACGTCCCAATTCTGCATGTCCTCTGTCTGACAAATTGCCACTGCCCCACATGCATCTATCGGGGCTTTCTTGCTTGTAGCACAAATGAGAGCATAAATTTTTCCCTCATACTCCATCAGTTTTGGGTCTCTCCAATGGCAGAACTTTCGAATGCCACGCCCCTGTGTGGAAAAAAGTGCTTCTGATGGTGTTAATATTGGGTTATAAGATACTTTTTCCCAATGAAACAAATCATCCGAAACCGCTATGCCGATTTTAACAATGGGTGCATTCCATTCACCAGTATATGCCATCCAATACCGTCCGTTACGCTCTATTATGGATCCCGTTGAAAGGCAATGGCAATCCCATTCACCCTCATGTCCTTGTTTCACTACAATTCCATGTTTCCTCCAATTTATCAAATCCCCGCTTGTTGCATGGGCAATTTCCCACACAGTATGCCGTTCCTTTTCAACAGGACAAGTCAGATAAAAACAATGACATGTCCCGTCTTTTACAAAATACCAGGAATCACCAATATGATTTCCTTCGTGTATTAACATAATCTGTCCACCTTTACAATTCTTTCATGCATATATTCATAATAGTCTAAAATAGTAATGCCACTTTTAATGCACGCTTTTCAGATATTGCGGCAAATCCTTCAGAAAATTCTTCAATTGGCAATACATGAGAAACAAGTTCTTCGGTAAGTATTTTCTTTTCTATAATGCCTTTCCCAATCAAATCGTGTGTTAACATCTCACTTTCTTCGATCGGCCATTGTACAAATTGCAGAATGAAATTACGCATGCCCTTCATCTGCAAACTCAGTTCATTGCCAGTCCGCAGTCCATACACAGCAATTTTTCCTTCAGGCATTACAAACTCTGTTCCCTGTTTAATGGTCTGAGGGCTTCCAATTGTATCTATATAGACAGATACTTTTCTGCTATACTTCTCTTTAAACTGTCTTTTATCATTTTCATTATGATTCCAGATAATCTCCGATGCACCTAACCGCTTTGCGGTTTCAAGACTTCCAGGACGATTTCCCAACATTATTATATTCTCGATTCCTAGCAATCTTAAGTCAGATAAAAAGCAAAGCCCCACTGGTCCATCCCCTACAATCAGTACCGTATCTTCCTTTTTAATACCAATTCGTTTAATTGCACTGCAGGTCTCTTTCAAAGTGATCATTAATGATGCCTGTATGGAAGAAATCCCTTCTGGAACAATCTGCTGCGTTAACCCTGATTTGTTTTTTAATCCATCCTTTGCCATTGCTGCAGTGTCCGTAACTACCGCATATTCTGAAAACCCGCCCCATGAACTACAATATTTTTTGCTGTCTGGAAGGCTTGCCCGCAAAACCATATCACCAGTTTTATAAGTACAAACTTTATTTCCTGTTGCGACTACGCGCCCTGCACTTTCATGACCCAATACCGTCGGGAAATTTTGAGCCTCAGGCAGCTCCCCACGAATGATCTCCATATCCGTCCCATTGCAAATCATGCAGCACTCTATTTTTACCAGTGCTTCGTATGGGCCAATTTCAGGTACCGGAATGTCATCTACAAGTTTCAGAGATTTATCCTTTGTAACTATAATTCCTCTCACATTATTCCCTCCACTTTCGGTTTATCTGCAGATATAGCCAATTGACCTGTATAATATTTTCTAAACTTGAAGGCCTTTTCAAAGAACCCTGACCTGAACACCCAGGTCCCGTAGAAGTTCAGCACAATTTTCCATATAGGCTGAATCTGGCGGCATATATTCCTTTTGAGGTGAAAATATGCCTTTCGCCTTATGAATCCCATAGGCATGATATGGCAGCAGCTCTATCTTTTCCAACATTTCTAAAGACTGCTGGTTCTCTAAAAACATTCTTATTGCCATAATGTCGTCAATGTGATCATTTAGTCCCTTTATAAGAGGAATACGAAGCCATATCCCCACTTTCTCTTTTAAAAGGCTTTCCAAGTTTTTAAGGATTTGTTCATTTGAACACCCTGTCAGCTGTTTATGACGATTATCATCCATTACCTTTACATCATACAAGAAATATTCTGTAACAGGTAAAACTTTCTCAAACATCTTCCATGGGACGTTTCCCGCTGTATCTATTGCAGTCTGTATTCCTTTTGCTTTCAGGCGAGCTGCAAGCCTCGATGCCATTTCTGCCTGAAGCATCGGCTCACCCCCAGACAATGTTACGCCTCCGTCCTGAGCATATAGAATCTTATCCTTTTCCAATTCTTTCATTAGCTCGTCCAGTGTTTTCCTTTCTCCGACAAGAGAAAGTGCTTTCGAATAGCAGTTTCTTACGCATTCTCCACAAAACACACATTTCTCCCGGTTCCATTCCCATATGCCCTCATCTAGTGTAATTGCATTCCACTCACAGCTTGCGGCACATGCACCACAGCGGACACATCTCCCTGACAGGTACATCAATTGTCTTTCTTCTTTTTGAGTCTCCGGATTATGACACCAAAGGCACCTGAGATTGCAGCCTTTTAAAAATACAGTCGTCCGTATACCCGGTCCATCATGTAAGCTATATCTTTGAATATCCGTTATATTTAAAAACTCGTTCATTCATAAAGGTCCTTCCAATAATTTCATCCTGTATATGCGGCTCTAAAGAAGTAAAATATGCACTGAACCCGCACACCCTTACAACAATATTTGAATATTTTTCCGGGTGGATTTTTGCAGCTTTCAATACCTCGCGGTCTAAAATATTCAAATCCAATGCGCTGCCTCCTGCCCTTAAAAATCCTTTTATGTTATCTGCAATCTGTTTCGGAAAATCAGTTGTTTTAGCCAGAGGCATTTCCAAATACAAAACTCCCGCGCCTGGAAAATCTGTGAGATCTATCTCCGATACTGTGTGCAGTATATTTGCAATATTGTTCATACCGCTTTGTTCTGTTGGATTCATACCGCGCGAAAGTGCCAAAGTCTTCTGTCTCCCATCCGGAGTTGCCATCACATGTTCTCTCATCCAGTCAAACAAATAGAATACAAACAGCGAGGCCTCGTACTGACCGCCTCTTTCATTCATATATCCAGATGTTTTCTTTGCAGCATCTTTAAAGAACCGAACCGCAAGTTTATTTACTTTATCTGAATCTTCACCATATTTTGGGCATAAATTCTTCAGGTATTCCCCTATTCTGAAATCCGTTTCAAAATTATTTTTCAGAATTTCTCCGAGTTCTTCAAATGTCAGCATTTTTTTGTCAAAAACTACCTCTTGTATTGCCAGCAAAGAATCTATTGCGGTTCCAATGCCAACAAGAGGCAGGCTGGTAGGGTTATAGACTGCTCCCCCCTGGGTCATATCGCGTCCTCTGTCCAGGCAGTCATCCATGGTGCAGGAAATAAGGGGGCAGGCATTAAAATCCGCCAGTTTTTTTTCTCCCTGGTTAATTACCTGAACCAAATTCTGATATAATAGACTAAGCTTTTCGAAATAGTTATCATACACCTCTTCAAAAGAATCATACTTTTGTCTGATGGTGCTCTCAAGACATCCTACATTTAGTGTTTCATCCCACAGTGCATTGACAATCTGCGGCAGGCTGATATAGCAAAAAGCTCTGCAATTCATTTCTTTATTATCCAGAATCGGCTCCTGACACCCTCCAGCTGAATAGAGACGGGCATCTTCCAATTTTTTTCCCATTTTCACATTGGCATGGATAATCACATCATCATTTAAAAAAGAAAATACATTTCTGCCAGATGCAATCATACGTGAACATCTTTCGAAATATTCTGCAGGATGTTGCTCACTGACTCTTGCCTGTATTTTAGGATTTACAAACTCATACTCTTCATAACATTCCAAGATCATGCGAGTCACATCGTTAAAAATTGTAGCCCCGTCTTTTTCACATCCTCCAATGACTATACTTGCATTCGTAGAAGCAAACTCATCCCCCATCAAGTCCCAGCGGGCATCAACATGTACCAGCCAGTGTGCCATTAAATTCTTTGCTTCTTCATATGTAAGCCTTCCCAACGCCACATCCTTCTCATAATATGGCCACAGAAGCCTGTCCAGATGTCCCAAAACTGCTACTGCTACCCCTTCCAGATCCATGGCCATCTCTTTCACGAATAAGATACTGCACAGCGCTTCATAAAAACTATCTGCTGGATAATAAGGGACATGAAGAGCTGCTGTTTGTACCATTTGCAAGTTCTCCTTGTACGCCTTATTTTCTTCATGTTCCAGTAATCTTCCTGCTTCATCCGAAAACCTTTTTGCAATTGAACAAAGGGCATCACAAGCCGTTATAACACTACGATAAAACGACTTGGCTAATTCATCACAATGTGAAGTCAGTTTTTTCTCCGCTTCTTTTTTCATCCCACGCATTCCTTTTTTAAGCACATTATCATACCCTACCGTGTGGTGGGCGAGATCGGTAAATAAATCTCCCCATACCATATCAATCTCCTTGTATGGCCTCATCCACCGCTGAAATGGCTTTAAATCTTCTACATGCTTTCTCAGATACCAGCCCTCTAATCCCGGTCCGGGTGGATATCCGTTCTGACTGCTGTTGCGTTCTCTGCCTGAAATCAGTTCAAAAAAGAATGGAGAGTTCCGGAAAACTTTTACCCTGCACAATTCTGCTGCCCCTTGATATACAACAGCTTTTTTTTCAAAAGGATAAGATGTATCCAGCAGTTGAAGCCTCTCATCCAATACTTTTTGTTCTTCATCTAAAGAGTATGGGCATCCCCTATAATATGCCTCAAATTCTTTAATTAAATCATTTCTGTAAATGTTAAAATCAGACGCCATCTTTCTTCCCCTTTCTACTGCGATAAAATTATCATCCTTTAATACCAGACATGGAGACCGACTGAATAAAGTACTTTTGCAGAAGCAAGTACATAATAAGCACAGGTACAATACTAATTAGGGTCGCTGCCATAACCTGATTCCATGGAGGAATAAAATCTACAGAAGGCCCCGTCATAGTAGCCAGTGCCAGTGTAATAGTATATTTTTGCTCCTTAGATACAGAAACCAGCATCCAGATTAAGTTATTCCAACTTGTAATAAAAATATATGTCCCCAATGTCATCATAGCAGGAATTGCATTGGGCAATATTATACTTAAAAAAATACGAAAATGTCCGGCACCATCCATTTTGGCAGATTCATCCAACTCTTTTGGAATCCCCATAAAAAATTGCCGAATCAAAAAAGTGCCAAATGGAATAGACCACGCAACAAGTGGCAGTATCATCCCTGTATATGAATTAAGCAGCCCCATATCTTTCACCAATGCAAAAGAAGGAATCAGCCTTACAACCTGTGGAATCATCATTGTGGAAAGATAAAATAAAAAAACTGCATTTTTCCTCTTAAATTTCATCCGTGTAAATGCATATGCTGCCATAGCACAAAACAATACTGTCATCAGAGCCGTAGGCACTGTCACCAAAAATGAGTTTAGAAAACTCTGCTTAAAATCAATTAAATGCCAGGCTTTCCCGAAATTTTCCCACATCATCTTTTCTGGAAAAAGCCTGGGCGGAAATACAAATAACTCTGAATCTGACTTCAATGCTGTAGAGAGAACCCACAAAAACGGAGTTAGTATGACAGCAGCCATAGCCAATGCTGCAGCATATAGTAAAATCTTCTTCCAATACCGCTTTTTCATCTTATGCCTCCTCCCCAGATTTTTGCTCTACTCTGTTTTGAAGTAGAGTGAAAATAAATACTAGAATAAATAGGACAACAGACATTGCACTGGCATATCCCATCTTGCGAGAAGAAAATGCTTGCTGCCACATATAAAATCCAGTTACATATGTTGATGTTCCCGGCCCTCCCAGTGTGATCATATAAAATAAGTCAAATTCCTGGAAAGAACCAATAATGCTCATCATTGCAACAAAATAAATGATGTATTTCAGCTGCGGGAATGTAATATATCTGAATTTCTGCCATACTCCTGCACCTTCCATTTCAGCAGCTTCATAAAACTGCCGGGGGATTTCCAATATCCCCGCGACAAACATAACCATATAATACCCCGCCCATCTCCATACCGTTACAATTACAATGGAAAGCATTGCAACTTTACTGCTTGTAAACCATCTGACAGAAGGTAGTCCAATTTCTTTTAAAAGCCCGTTAATGATACCGTTATTTGTACTTAGCAGATAATTCCATACAATACCTGTTGCGACAAGCGAAAGCATAGTAGGCATAAAATATATCCCCCGAAATAACTTAGACAATTTTGGGACAGATGTCACAAGTACTGCCATAATCAGTGATACAGCAATAATAAGCGGAACATTTAATACAATGTAAACTAGCGTATTTTTTAAGCTAATCCACCAATACTCATCCTTCATTAACTTTATATAATTCTGCAGTCCTATAAATACCTTATCCTTTAGCGGATCCCATTCATATGCTGACAGAACCATCGAATAAATCATTGGCCAGAGGACAAATACCAACAATAATAAGAAACTGGGCAACAGAAATAAACCAATATACATATTGTTCTTGAAGTTCTTTCTCTTAGTCTGAGGTGTAAACGTAGACTTAATCATATTTCCTCCTTTTGTACATTTTTTAGAAAAGCTTATCAATTTCTTTTGCCAGATCCTTCATAACACTGTCCACAGGTTCTCCGTCATAATAGATTCTGTCAAGTTGTCTGTTAGCAGCATCTAATTGGTCATTTACTGATAACACCGACGGCATCCATTTGCAGTACTCTAATTCATCTACAAACACCTCTGCGTTTTTAGTACTGTCAAATGGGGCTATTGAGACATCTTTCAACGACTTTCTTACGGAAATCTGAGGGTCGCTTGTATTTTCCAGATATATTTTCAGGCCTTCCTTTCCTGTAATAAATTTCATAAAATCAAGAGCCTGTTCCTTTTGCTCAGTGCTGCTTGCAACACTTAATGTATTCACATATAATACTTCTCCTTTATCCCCATTGTTGCCATATGGTGCAGGCATCATCTGCCATTCCAGCTTATCATTGTCCTCTAATTTCAGGGCTTCCCAAAGTGCAACCCGGCCCATTGCTATTGAGCCAGAATTAAGCATTCCTACAATTGGAAGACTTCCCTCATCCAGCTTCTCCATTGGAGGTATTACCTTATATTTATCATACAAGTTTACTAAAAACTGTACCGCTTCAATCGCTTTTGGGTCATCCAAATTACACCCACTCATATCATCCTTCGCATACTCTACGCCATTTTGCCAAATATAAGGAAGAACGGTCTTCATACCATAGTCATTAACCAAGGTTGCATAGTCAATTCCTAATTCGTCCTTGTGCTCCATTAATTGCTGACAAACAGTCAGGAATTCATCCCATGTATAGCCGTCCTCCGGAACTTCAATCCCAAGCTGATCAAACATTTTTTTATTGTATGCCCATGCATAGTTTCCCCCATCAACTGGCAGGCCATAATATTTATCCTCATAAGTTGCATAATTTAACGTAGTCTCCCAAAAATCATTAAAATCAAAATTCTCGTCTGACTTTAACTCCTCAATATCTACTTCTTCCAAAATACCGGCATCAGCAAAGGCCTGAGTGTATCCCACTTGACAGGATATCAGGTCAGGAAGCTCGTAGTTAGGAGTTTTTGCTTATGCCAACTATTAAAGATGTAGCCGCGCTTTCTGGTGTTTCAGTGACAACCGTTTCCCGCGTTTTAAATAAGCGCGGCTATATTTCTCAAGAAACCTATAAAAAAGTTTATAATGCCATGGAGCAATTAGATTATCAGCCAAACCAGCTTGCCCGTAATATGTACAGTCAAAGAACATATTTTATAGGTCTTTTAGTACCTGATATCTCACATCCTTTTTTTGCAAAAATGGCACACTACATCGAAATCATGCTGTTTAGTCATGGATATAAACTTATTTTGTGTAATACACAAAAAAATGACGCCAGGGAGCAGGAATATCTGAACATGTTACGTCAAAATAAGGTGGACGGCGCTATTGTGGGCACTCATATGTTAGAAATTTCAGATTATGAAAAATTATCTCTTCCCATTGTTGCAATGGACGTTTTCTTGGGTGATTCCATTCCTACTGTTTGTGCAAATCATATACGCGGAGGAAAATTAGCAGCTAAGCCCTTTATAGAAGGCGGCGCCAGTTGTGTCCTGCAGATTAAAGGAAACCATGACATAAAGAGCCCGGTCTGGGTAAGACATTCTGTATTTTCCTCAGAACTGACGGAAAACAGCATCCGTTGTATAGACTATGAATTAAAGGATGAAGAGTTCAGCAGAGAAAAATATTATACTATTATTAACGAACTTTTAGATAGATATCCGGAGATTGATGGAGTGTTCTCAACAGATACTGTTGTTGCAAATGCCATAAAATGTATACTGGAGCGCGGCAAACGAATTCCTGAAGATGTCATAGCTGTAGGTTATGATGGTGTTGATATTGCGAAAATTACTTATCCGGCAATGTCATATATTGAGCAGCCCTTTATCATGCTTTCGGAGATAATTGTTGATTTGTTATTGAGAAAAATTGATGGCGAAAAAATAACCGAGAATATTACAGTAGAAGATATTTGTTATGTTGAGGGTAATACAACCAGAAAATGAGTGGAAGATTAAAAATTGGACATTTCCTTTTTGCTTTATACAATTTCTTTACACCAAAGGCCATTACAAAGCGTTTATGCCCCGTAATGGCCTTTTCAAAATTATCACTATATTAATAATTAACAGTTATATTTTCGGTGCTATTCAGCCAATGCTTTAATCTCCTGATATTTCTTATGATCCGTATATAGTTCTCCTGTATATGGATTTCTCTTTGTCTTGACGATTCTGTAAACCATGTACAAAAATACGACCACATTTGCAAGAAGTGCCAGCAGGCTCACAATAAACAAAAATGTAGTATTAGGTGATGCGCTTGCCACCTGGTGGAGCCCTGAGCCTGCTAATACTGTATATCCATCAGATGCCAGCAGCCCTTCCTTAATAGCCGCGTCAGCGATTGCCTTACTTGAACCGGAATGTACCAGCCAGCGGCCAGCATCCTGAAATGCAGGAAATGTCTGTGCAAACATGCACCACAGTGCCAGTGTCTGAGCCCGGTGCTGCAGCCATGCTCCCTTGCCCACTGTGAATGCACAGATCGTAGGTGCCAGAAGAAGTGCAAGTCCGCAGTACCATGCATGGGTAGGCAGGCAGTTGTAAGTATAAGCGAAATTCCATAAATCATAGGCAATAATCCAGAACCACAGCATATCCGGCCAGAGCATATCCTGGCTTTTATCTTTGCTTGTTTTCTTGCGGATACAGATTCCAAACCAACCTGTAATAGTAACGATGTTCAAAAGACCCGCAATTCCATTCATAATATTCCAGGAACCGCCCGCATAGTACTGAACCTGATTGTTCAGATACTCCATAACAGGTGTCACATACTGGCTTACCTGAAAATCCCTGGTGCAGGCTTCCAAAATATTAATTGCCAGTATAAAAGGTGGAAAGCACAGGGCAATCTTATTGTGCTGTAACTTTTTGATATGGCGGATACACCAGAAGCCAATGCATCCCGCAGTGGATGAATAAACTTTTGCCAGATGGAACCAGTCCATGTAGGATGTATCCCGTAACACGGTCAACCATAAAATGGTCAGAACAACCGGGAGTACCACAAAGAATCCGAAGCCAATCCATTTAAAGCGGCGGCCCACTTCATTCGCAGCAAACAATGAAACAAACACTCCCAGCCATACAAGTAAAACTAATATTGTCGGAACACCTTTTGTAAAAACAAACATTCCTTTTCCCTCCTCATTTAACATGCTTCAATTTCTTTGATATTAAACTCATTCCCCATCACCAGATGAGTCAATTCACTCCCACAATAAGGACAATTTTTTTTGAATTCCGTTGTGGAGTATGTTTTCCCACAGTCATCGCAGATTGTAACCGCAGGAATCTTTAAAATCTCTAATTTCGCCTCCTTTAAAATCTCTGATTTTTTCCGGAAATACTCCCAGCAGTCCAGCAGATAATCTGATATAACACCGCTGACTTCCCCTACCTCCAGTGTAACGGATGCCACCTGGGTAAGGGCCTCTTCCCTGGAAATCTCCTCAATTGTTCTGGCTACGTGAGTAACCAATCCCAACTCATGCATTCTGCACCTTCCTCCCACGGCTTTTCAATCCAACAGCTTTGTATTTACTTCATACGTTCTATACCCGCTGTGCCTCTTTGTCCTTGCTGCGGATAATCTTAATCTGTCTTTTTAAAGCGTAAGGCAGAATCTTCTTCATCTTATCTTCGCTTCTTACCATTCTGCTCGCGTCGGGCAGCTCCCGGTTCAGGTGAATTGCATCAAACTCGCATTTTGTAGTACACACACCACAGCCGATACAACGGTTGAAATCCACAACTGAAGCACCGCAGCCCAAGCAGCGTGCGGTCTCGGCTTTTACCTGTTCCTCTGTGAATGGGAGCCTGGTATCATGAAATGTAGCTTTCGGATCAACGCCCACTTTATGTGCCGGACGCTGACGGTCGGAATTATTATAGCTTTCCTTAGATATATCCAGATTATCTTTATCAAGCTCAATAAACTCTCTTCTGTTGCGTCCGATCGTCAGGCTCTGTCCCTCATGGACAAACCGATGGATGGACACTGCTCCCTCTTTGCCTGCCGCAATGGCATCAATAGCAAATAAAGGCCCTGTATATACATCTCCACCCACAAAGATGTCCGGTTGTGCTGTCTGATAAGTCAGGGGATCCGCGACAGCTCCGTTCCCTCTGCCGAGTTCTACTTCGCTTCCCTTTAGAAGATTTCCCCAGATAATACTCTGTCCGATGCTCATCAAAACATTATCGCATTCCACGGTAATGCAGTCTTCTTCATTATACTGAGGGTTAAAACGACCTTCACCATCCTTTACTGCAGTACATTTCTTAAATACGACACCCGCAACCTTTCCTTCTTCTGTAAGAATCTCTTTCGGGCCCCAGCCCGTCTGAACAATAATACCTTCCTGTTCAGCCTCTGCCACTTCATCTTTTGCCGCCGGCATGGTTTCCCTGTCTTCAAGGCAATACATAAATAGGTCAGAAGAGCCTGCCCGCACTGCACTGCGGGCCACGTCAATGGCCACATTTCCGCCGCCTACAACAACAGTGCGGCCGGCCAGCTTGGTACTTTCATTGTTGTTTACCATATGTAAAAATTTCACTCCGGTATAAACGCCTTGGGCAGCTTCACCCGGAATATTGGCTTTTCGTCCCCCCTGACATCCAATTGCCAGGTAAAATGCCTTATAGCCCTGAGCCCGGAGTTCAGCAAGTGTAATATCCTTTCCCACTTCTACACCGCACTGGAATTGAACTCCCATTTGGCGCAGCACATCTATTTCGGCTTCTACCACATCCTTTTCCAGCCTGAACTTAGGAATACCGTAAGTCAGCATGCCCCCTGGGGTCTGGTTCTTTTCAAACACCGTGACCGGATATCCTTTCTGAGCTAGAAAAAACGCACAACTCATGCCCGCAGGGCCTGCCCCGATTACAGCAATCTTCTGTGGGTATGGTTTTCCAATCTGATTGATCATAGGTGGAATATAGCGGGTTTCTGCATTCAATTCCTGCATGGCAATAAACTTCTTTACTTCGTCGATTGCAACTGCCTGATCGATCGTTCCGCGGGTGCAGGCATCCTCACATCTGCGGTTACAGATACTTCCACAAACCGCCGGGAAAGGATTTTCTTTCTTAATTAGCTTCAGGGCATCCAGATAACGTCCCTGGGAAGCCATTTTGACGTATCCCTGTACAGCAATATGTGCCGGACACTTTGTTTTACAGGGGGCTGTACCGGTGTCATAACAGTTGATCTGATTGTCATCTCTATAATTTTCATTCCATTTTTCAGGTCCCCATTTTACCGCATCCGGTAATTCCTGATTAGGATAAACCACAGGCCCGTCTTTTGTACAAAGCTTCTGTCCCAACTTCACCGCACCTGCCGGGCAATGCTCCACACACTGGCCGCAGGCCACACAGTTATCCGCATCTACTTTCGCAATATAGGCGGAACGGGACATATTCGGCGTATTGAAAAGCTGGGAAGTGCGAAGCGCGTAACAAGAACAGACACAGCAGTTGCAGATTGCAAATATCTTATCTTCCCCGTCAATATTCGTAATCTCATGTACCAGACCGTTATCCTCTGCCCTTTGCAGAATTTCCATTACTTCATCCTCGTCTATATAGCGTCCTTTCCCCGTTTCAACGAGATAATCTGCCATATCACCCACACCGATGCACATATCCTCTTCCAGATGTCCACAGCCTTCCCCCTGAATACGGCGGGACCGGCGGCAGGAACAGGCCCCTACCGCATATTTCCCTTTGTACTTCTGCACCCAGTGGGAAATATGTTCAATACTGACCGATTTCTGCTCTGCAGGTATAGCCTTTTCCACAGGGATTACATGCATTCCAATTCCAGCTCCGCCCAGGGGCACCATGGGTGTAACCTTCTCGAGAGGCTTTCGCGACATTTCGTTAAATAGTCTGGCGACCTCCGAATGTGCCTCAACTTGCTCTTTGTTCATATTCATAAATTCTGCACACCCGGGGACGAACATGGGAAGAATATATTGTTTATGTCTGTCCTCATTCTCCCAGTTATACTCGATGAGTCCAATGACGCTCATCTCCTGAAGCAATTTCTCGGTATGTTCTATACTTTTTCCGCATTTCTTTGTTATCTCTGCGGCCGTGGCCGGCTTCCGGACTTTCATTGCCAGTGCCACTTCAGCCATCTCATCCGTTATAACCCCAGCAAGCCCCCAGTATTCCGGGTCATCCACAGTCACCTTATGCCCAATCCGATCTGTAATTTTCTGTCCCAGCTTTAAGATTAATTCTCTACTCTCTCCCATTCCTCTTTCCCTCCTCCATCCATTTTCTGGACATACCAGAACCCGTTATTTTTTTATCATTATATCATTTTGTACATTCTATGTCAATTACCCTCACCTTTTTTAAGCATTTTGTTGTAATTTTTATCAGCATATCTTGCTTTTTACTCATTTTTTATATATAATAATTATATGGTATCTGGTATGTCCAAGACCAAAAAGGAGTATATTATGGAATTTTCAAAAATAACAGCACCTACGCTGAAAGACTTGTTTGTACAACAACTAGTGGATAAAATTTTATCCGGGGAACTTCCGGTAGGAACCAAAATCCCGCCAGAGCGGGAACTAGCTGAGATGATGAAAGTCAGCCGTGCTGTGGTGAATGGTGGAATCAATGAATTAAACCAGAAAGGCTTTTTGGAAGTGCTGCCAAGGCAAGGGGCTTACGTAGCAGATTACAGCCGAAATGGGAACTTGCAGACTTTAATTGCTTTATTGGAATATCGGGGAAATAAATTGGAGAAGGGCGGAATACGTGCTATTTTGGAAGTACGCTCCGCTTTGGAACGTCTGGCCGTGGGGCTGGTGATTGATGTAGCCTCAGACGATGAGCTTAATCATTTGAAGACCATTGCAAAAGAATTAGAGAACACAGATTCCATACAGCAGGCAGCACAGGCAGCCTTTCGGTATCATCACGAACTCGCATACCTGGCAGGGAATACTGTGCTTACACTGATTTATTCTTCATTTAAAGATATCTGTATCGTGTTGTGGGTGCGATTTTGTAAATTGTATGGAATTGATGCCTTGTATGACAATATAATAACATTACAAAGACATCTGGAAAAGCGAGATAAGGATGGAACTTATCAGTGGATTCATTATTATCTGGGGGAGGCAATAGAAGGGGCACAGCAAATTTATGAGGAGTAATAAATACTCCGATTTTCTGCAATGTACTATCATTGCCTAAAACCGAAGTATTTATATTGTTAATATTATTCTTTATTTTCTGCTCTTTGTAAATTTCACCGCATAGTCGATGGAATTTCGCAGGCTCAGTTCGCTGGCTGTCCCTTTTCCGGCCTGATCAAAGGCTGTCCCGTGATCTACAGATACCCGGATGATTGGAAGTCCCAGAGTAATGTTTACTCCTGACACCGCATCCCACATCTGTTTCTCGCGGTTATAAACGAATCCTACAACCTTCAGCGGAATGTGTCCCTGATCATGATACATGGCTACCACAATATCATACCATCCGCCTCTGGCTTTTGAGAATACGGTATCAGGAGGAACCGGCCCTTCCGCCAGGATTCCTTCTTTTTTTGCCTGGTTTATGGCCGGGGTTATTTCTTCGATTTCCTCCCGGCCAAAAAGACCGTTCTCACCGCTGTGGGGATTTAGTCCGGCAACACCGATCTTTGGCTTTTCAATCCCCATTTCCAGGCAGGCTTTATTGGCAATTCTTATGACGTCCAGCACACGCTGCTTTTTAACTCTGTCGCAAGCCTCCCGCAAAGATACATGGGTGGACACATGAACAACCCTCAAGTCTTCATGAGCCAGCATCATTGTGTAATTTTTAGTACCCGTCAAATCTGCGTATATTTCTGTGTGTCCTGAATAATGGTGGCCGGCAATGTTAACGGCCTCTTTGTTAAAGGCATTTGTAACCGTTGCATCCACTTCTCCGGCCATAGCAAGCTCAATCACTTTTTTCACATATTGAAATGCAGCGTCTCCGCACATTGCAGATACCTGCCCTCTTTCAAACTCCTGAGGACGCACCAGCCCTAAGTCTAAGACATCAATGGTTCCAAAAGAAAATTTTGCTTCTTTTACATCTTGGATCGCATTTATATTTAATTCTTCATGTCCCACAATGGAAAGTGCCTGTTCCATCACCCAAGCATCCCCTATGATTAAAGGGCTGCATAGCTCATACAGGGCAGGGTCCGCCATAGCCTTCACTGTAATCTCCGGCCCTATACTGGCAGGATCTCCCATTGTAATGCCAATTATCTTCTCTGCTCCCATTTTTATCCCTTCTCTCTTATCTTAAGCCTTTGCTTTCTTCGCGCGTTTCTTTTCTTCTACCTTGTGAAGCCAGGATACCAGGAACGGGCAGAGAATAGCTGTCACAATAATCGACGCTGTAATCTGTGCCGTAGCAGCCTCTGAAACAGCCAGCAATGTGGCATCAACAGCTGCCACAGCTGCAGGAGTTGCCGCCGCATTCCCTGCTGTCGTACCAATACCTGCTGCTACTTCCGGATGATCCATTCTTAAAAGTTTGTACACCAGATATCCGCCCAAACCTGTAATCAGTGTACTTGCTACGCCAAGAAGAATTCCGGGTGCCCCTGCTTTAATCAGATTCATAATATTCAATCCGGCTCCCAGAGGGAATGCAAAGAAAGGAATCAGCATGGATGCCCCCGGCTCACAAAATTTACGAATATCCTCATCCAGATTGCCAAGAATGCAGCCTACAATAACAGGAATAATACAGCCCAGAAGCATAGTGACGGGAATTTTAGCAACACCGGCTGCACCCAATGCAACCATGGTAAAGAACGGACCGTCATTGATAGATAAAATGGATACAGCGCCTACGTCTGTGGCATCCCCATATTCACCTGCCAAAGCTGCGTACAAACCACCATTGGAGTTTGCTATAGCAGACACAATAGCCAGAGTCGACAGGCCAAGGAACCCTTTTTCTCCAAAAATGGTACCGCAGAGCAGGCCGACCAAAATTCCCAGCCCGACCTTCACCGCCGTGATTACAACGCCCTTGTAGACGGTAACTCCGGCACTCTTAAAGTTAATTGTGGTGGCATTACAGAAAATAAACACGGCAAGAATAGGCATAGCTCCGGATTTCCATAAGAAAGTTGTAAACGTTCCGTCAAACATTTGCCAGAGAGTATCTCCGGATATCGTGTTAATAATCGCTCCCAGAAGCAGGGGTACTATCATCAGTCCTCCCGGTATCTTCTTAACAGTTTGTAGAATCTTCATAAGTATTTTTCCTCCTAGTTTGCTTTAATTAGCCTTAAAATATTGTCCACTGTGTAGGCAAGGTTTTCTTCACTGTGGTTCCTGCTAATTGAAAAATCCTGGGGCAGCCTGTTAATCGGAAATATTGCCGTTACCCCCATATCATAAGCTTTTCCAATCTCTGCATCATCTGCCCCGCCAACAATGGCAATCACATGCTTCTCCTGCTTTTTTGCACGCTCCGCTATGCCGATTACCACTTTACCTCGCAGGCTCTGGGAATCCAATTTCCCCTCACCTGTTAAAATATAGTCTGCATCTTTAATGATATCGTCAAATTTCACCGTATCCAGTACTGTCTGAATTCCCATCTGCAGCCTTGAATCAAAGAATGCGATCATTCCTGCGCCCATGGCTCCTGCTGCTCCTGCTCCGGGAATCTGGCTTACATTCTCTCCGGTAGTTTTTTCAATCACCTTGCTCAAATTTACAAGACCTTCATCCAGTTCAAGCACCATCTTCTCATCAGCGCCTTTCTGCGGGCCGAAAATGTAAGCTGCTCCGGCAGGACCATACATAGGATTGTCAATATCACACATAGTCACAATCTCCACGTTCTTGAGAGCCGAATCCATTCCTGCCAGATCCATTTTGTTTATCTTTATCGTATTACCACCTGTGGGCACAAACTCTTTTCCGTCTGCATCATAGAACTTTACCCCTGCTGCAGCTGCTGCGCCGCAGCCGCCGTCATTTGTACTGGAGCCGCCCAGGCCTACAATGATTTTCTTAACCCCGCTTTTTGCCGCGGCCAGAATTAACTGGCCGACACCATAAGTCGTAGTAAGCCGGGGATCTTTTCTATCCTCCACCAGAGGAAGTCCGGCGCAGGACGCCATCTCAATCACAGCTGTGCGTCCTTCATCAATCAATCCATAATAAGATTCCATATCCTCAAAATACGGATTTTTTACTGTCATAGAAATCTTCTTGCCGCCCACTGCTGTGATAAAGGCATCTACTGAGCCTTCTCCTCCGTCTGCCACGGGAATGGAGACCACCTCGCTTTTAGGAAAATGCTTTTCAATGGCCGCATTCATAACCCCGCATATTTGAGTCGAACTCAGAGTCCCCTTAAATGAATCAGGAATTAATATAAATCTCATGCCTGTTTCCTCCTTCTGCTTTTTATTTTTCACTATTATTTTTTTACTCTTTTACAATTACAGATACTCCGTCCGGAATGACTGTTACCTGATAATCGTCTTTCTTAACGATAGCTTTTGCCTTTTCCATGGCCTCCTCCATGCTGTGTGCGGGAACCATATGAAGATCCTCCACCAGCTGATCGTCACAGGAAGAAACAAATATAACTGTAGCTCTTAATAAAAGTCTTGCAAAAATCTGGGACTGCCACTGATCAATAATGGTATCTCCAGGCTTCCTGCCTAAGAATGTCGCCATCATACGGTTTAAGTCCTTCTCCTCGCGAAATGTCTCATGGAAAGACTTTCCGCCATGTCCGTCATCAGCCTTTGACAGCATGATAATAGCTCCGCCTTCCTTAACTGTCGCCTCAGCCGCAGTCATTCCTTTCACTGCCTGATAAACATTTTGATCCAGCGGATATCCACCGTTAGTTGAAATAACAATATCGGCGGGAATTGCATCAACCTGGCACTTAGAAGCCAAGAATTCACGGCCCACCCTATGTGCAAGATCACAATCACCGGCTACCGCAAAAATAGGTTCATGTTTCGGATCAATTACTACGTTGATAATAAAATCCAGTCTCGCTGCTCTTGCCGCATACAGCATATCATTGTGTATAGGGTTGCCTTCAATCACACCTGTTCTGGCATGCGGGTCTGCAATGAAAGCTGAATTGTGATTATACATAACCGTCTCACGGCTTGCAACACCGGGAAGAACGCTCTTTCGTCCACCGGAAAATCCGGCAAAGAAATGGGGCTCAATAAATCCTTCTGCCACCAGGAGATCTGCCTCGACAGCCAGCTTGTTAAGAATTATATTTCCTCCGGAGGGGAGTTTTCCAATATAAACCATGTTGTCCTCGTCGTCACAGTCATGTACAACAATTGTCTCATTATCTGTAATTTCCTTGCCAAATTTAGATTCCAGCTCTTCCTTTTTTGTACCTCTGTGCAGTCCTGTAGAAATCAAAATTGTGATATCTGCATCTGGATTTCCTTTTCTAATTTCTGCAAGCAGCAGCGGCATAATAATATGGCTGGGAACCGGTCTGGTGTGGTCTGACGAAATTACTACAATTTTCTTTTTGCCTACCGCCATATCACACAGCCTCGGGCTTCCAATGGGATGTTCCAATGCGTCCTGCACCAGCTCTGCTCCGCCCTTTGGCGCCTTATAGCTGTGAAGCTCTGATACAAGCTCTCCTGCCAAATGTTCATCTTCGATTTCTACTTTCAGTGTTTCCTTTCCATAAGGTAATAAAAATTCTTTCATCTTCAATATCCTCCTGTTTTACATTTTCTCTTTAATTTTTCTCATTGCAAAAGCTGCGGCGTCATCACCACCGAAGGCTCCTGCCTTAGTTACCAGTTTCAGGCCATCAAACATTCCGCCCTTTGCACGTACCATGGGAATCCCTGTCAGTATTTCTGAAAGAATCTCTGTTCCTGCAGCTTCAATACTCTCCATCACTCCAAGTGCAGTGTCTCCTCCCGTAAGAAAAACCCCGGACACCGGAACTGCCTCCAGAATTTCCTTTGCTGTTCTTCCTATCATCGAACGAACGTATTCCCCGGTGTCTGTCAGGCTCATTCCTTTTTCCTCACCTGCTTTCTGGGACATCTCCATCTCTTCTCTGTTATAGGAAGTGCTGGTGAGAAGAATTGTATCTTCGCCTCGTTTCAAAGCTGCTATGGCCATATCCCTATATTGACTCATCCGGGATTCTTCCGTCAGAATTTCATGAACCGGAACCTTTACCATAGTGTATCCTTTTTCTTCACAGTAATGCATCTGGCGGTTCGTTACAGTACTAATACTTGCCACAACACCCAGCGCGGGCAAAGACGGACTCTCCATCTCCATAAGATTATCTGCAATACCGGCGGTTCCGATATACAAAACGGTCTTTTCTGTTTCCTGTGCAGCCTTGATAATATTCTTCAAATCTGCATCGGTTTCTGCATCACATACAAAAACTCTGTTGTTTTCAAAAGAAAGGCCGCCACTCCTTATTTCTGCCAGCTCCTTTAATATAACAGGTTCCTGATATTCCTTGGCTAATAGCTTCACAAGATGATCTTCCTCTACAGGATTTCTGGGATCCTTTGAAAGCTCTGTCTGACAGATTTCCACTCCGTTTAAACGCTGAACTCCGTTTATAGTAGTCCTGCCAAGTCCGGGAAGTGCCGGTGCAAATACAATCAAATCCGGCTTTAATGCCTCATCCATCGCTCTTATTTCCTGCGGAATATTGCCCCGTATAGTAGAGTCAACCTTTTTAATCACATAACGAAACCCGGAGAACTCCATTCCTTTCAGTGCATTACATACCATATCATAGGCTTGATCCGAACTCACTGTTCTGGATTCTGTGTCAATGACTACGGACTTGTCCTCAGAAGGAACATTTCCGGCAAATATCACTTCTGTGGGATATCCTCGTCTGCGCAGCTGTACCCCGGTATCATTAGATCCGGTAAAATCATCAGCTACAATCAGATACCTGGTATTCATCTTAGTCACCCCCTTTCTTCTATTCATTTTTGAAACATATTTTATTTCTTTCTTAAATTCTAATTATATTATCTTTACTTTTCAACTTTTTAATTATATAATATGTTTAATTTTGCAACAGTTCCGTGGAATCGGGTTGAGGGCTGAACTAATACATAACCTTGAACTGTTATTAAACTTTAAATTGGAGATAATGATGAGCAGGAAAGCAAGAATATTAGGAATTGCCCCTTATGAAGGGCTTGCAACATTAATGACACAATACGGAGCAGGGAGACAGGATGTAGAATTGACCGCCTTCCTTGGCAATATGGAAAGGGGCGTTGCCCTTGCAAAGGAACATTATTCGGACTACGACATGATCATTTCCCGGGCAAATACGGCCAGCATGATTTCTCAGGCTGTGCCAATCCCGGTAATCGATATTAAAATGGACTATTATGATGTGCTCCTATGTATTAAAATGGCAGAGCAGACACGGACCCGGTTCGCATTTATTGGTTTTCATTCACTGACTACCATTGCACAGACCCTCTGCGATCTGCTCAAAACCCCGATTGATATTTTCTCCATCAGCACGCCATCAGAAGCCGGCGTTCTTTTAGACAAACTCAAGGGCCTTGGATACGAGACTGTGATCTGTGATACGGTTGCTTACGATCATGCAAAATTTATAGGCATTACACCCATACTCCTCACATCCAGCCTGCAAAGTCTGAAAGCTGCTGTGGATAGTGCTGTAGATACCTATCAAAGACATTTGGAACTGTATCAGTCTACACTTCTTATGAGGCAGGTGCTGAAAAACAGCAATAGTGATTACATTGTCCTGGATATGGATGGGCAATGTCTTTTCTCAACCTTTGAAACCAATAAAACCGTTTCCATCAGTAATAAGCTGAAAGAGGAACTGGAGCACTGCCGTGAAGATGCCAGCCGTTCCTTCTTCACTTGTATCGAAAATCAAATGTACTCTGTTTATTCAAGTCTATCCGATGACAGATTACATACGTATGTAATCTTCCAGCTCAACGCTTCCAAGATTCCTCTTGCATACTCCAAATATGGCATAGCAATTATGGATCGGAGGGAAGCAGAGGACAGCTTTACAAACAGTTTTTACAGCAATACAGAACTGGGCAGGGGGATTATTGCAGATACGAATGCAGCAGTAGGCCCGAGGACAGGACTTATGATTATCGGGGAAATCGGTACGGGGAAAGACAGAGTAGCTCATCTTTATTACTCAAAGAGTGACTTACAAAACAATCCCCTGTATGTTATTAATTGCTCCTTTATCAACGATAAGAGCTGGAACTTTATCACCAATCATTATAAGTCGCCTTTTACCGACAATGGCAATACCATCTACATTTCCAATATTGACCGTCTGTCCTGTGAACGTCAGAAGAAACTCCTGGCTGTCATATTGGATACTAATGTACATGTGCGCAACCTCCTGCTTTTTTCCTGCACTCAGTCAGCCGGAGAGGGTATTTCACATGTGGCAGTGGAATATGTCAATACCCTGGGTCTTACGCTGACTTCCATCAAACCACTGCGGGAACGAAAAGACGACATTGCTTCCTCCGCAGGGCTTTATATCAATACATTAGACAGAACGCTGGGAAAACAGGTAGTTGGTCTGGAAGAGGGCGCTATAAAACTCCTGGAAGACTATGAATACCCCTACAATCATTCACAGTTCAAGCGCATATTAAAAGAGGCCGTGTTAAAAACGAGTGCTCCCTATATAAAAGGAGAAATCATCCGGCAGTTATTAGAGCAGGAAGCTGTTCTTGCCCCGCACTCTCACTGCGGCTCCACTCATGTAACCCCCAGAACCTTCCCCATCCATACTGACAGCGGTACCTCGGATGATTGGGTTAAGCTGAACCTGAACCAGCATCTGGACTCTATCAATAAAGATATCGTACTTCATACTCTGAAAGGCTGTAATAATAACCAGACTGCAGCCGCAAAAAAACTAGGCATCAGCCGGACTACACTGTGGAGGTATTTAAATAGATAAACTCACTCAAAAAAGAGCCCTCACACCATTGAATATAAATCAACAGTGTTAGGGTCCTTATTCCCAAAATTTCTTTTAGGGCTTCTAATTTGCAAGACGCAGACTATTTTTCAACAGACACCTCTGAAATCTTTTCATAAAACTTCACAATAGCACTATGATCGTCTTTTTCATTGCCGTCTGCTTTTAATGACTGCATAATCTCCATTACCTGTGCCGTTAAGGGCAATGCTGCATTCACAGCATGCGATGCGTTAAGTGCATTATTCAAATCTTTAATGTGAAGCTCAATTCGAAATCCCGGTTTAAAATTATGTTCTAACATCATCGGTGCTTTTGCATCTAGCACAGTTGAACCCGCCAGACCGCCTCTGATTGCCTGATATACCAATTCAGGGTCTGTACCCATTTTTTTTGCTAATGTCATCGCTTCAGATACCGCTGCGATGTTCAGGGCAACGATAACCTGATTTGCAAGCTTCGCTACATTTCCTGAGCCAAGTGCTATTCTCATCAATGCTGCAATGATAAAAGGAATTAAAATTGACGGAATCGGTAAGCCTACAACAGCTTCACCAAGCACATCACCGATTCCACTTACTTTAATTACATTTCCCAGAGAACCGCCGGCACCAGTAATAAGCATAATCAATCCGGTATCCTTTATAGCTGTATCCATAATACCAATTACTTTCTTATTTTCCACCTTTTTTACGAGTCCATAGATTGCAAGTACTGTACCAATCGCCAACGCAACAATGGGTTCGCCAATCAATCCGATAATTGAATTAGCAATGCCTTCATCTGCACCAACTAAATCCCAAATAGTTTTAATAAAAATTAAAACCAAAGGAACTAGAATAGGAGCGATTGATAATGAAAATGGAGGCAATTTCTTCTGGGCCATCATGTTTTCTACTTCGTCCATAGTCTTTATATACTCAGCTTTAAATTCCTTTCGATCATATCCATCACCATCTGATTTAGGCGTTTGATATATTCTTTTTCCAATCCACTTACAATAAGGGACGATTGCAATTAGCATTAGAATTGAAACTACCATCCCAAGCAAAATCATCTGCCCCACATCTATTCCCATAATTCCTGCAGCAGTTAACGGACCTGGGGTAGGAGGTACCATACAATGAGTTAGCTGTAAACCACAGGCTAATGAAAGTGCCAGACTGATTACTGATATGCCTGTCACAGAAGACATAGCCTTAACAAGTGGGGCGAAAATGACAATTGCCGAATCCGCAAATACCGGAATGGATACTACCCACCCAGTTATAGCCAAAGCCCATTCTTCTTTTCGTTTTCCTATTACCCGGATAAATGTAAAGGCCAATTGTTCAGCAGCACCCGACACTTCAAGGATACCACCCATCATGACGCCTAACCCAATAATAATACCTGTGCTTTTTAGCGTGTTACCGAATCCATCTTTTATGGCTGTTATAGCCCCCGTTATTACATCTCCATTTGCGCCGGCAATATCAACTACAGGCATTCCTCCGATGAGCCCGGTAACAAGAGAAGCCAATAGTAATGCAATAAATGTGTGTATTTTTGTTTTCATTACCAGGACAATCATTAAAACAATACCAATCGCCAGCCCCAGCATCATTCTTGTTGAATCTTCCATACAAAACCCTCTCTTTAAACTTTCTTTCTATGGCATTTGAACTAAAGTTTTTATTATACCTTCCATTAACGCCATAACTATCTCCTCATGTCCCTCAACTCTTATTAAATAATCATAAAAATCTTGCCCAATTTCTCCTTTCCATTTAAATTTAACATTTAAATCAACGAGCTCATGATTTCGATGTAATCATTGTAAAAAATCTCTATTAAATTATCTATTGACAAAAGAACAAGAAATGTTTTTTTATTTTATTCACATTTGACATCTTTTCAATTCATGAATTTTATATTTCACTTTTCATTTCATGCATACTTCAAAATGCCCTGTAGAATTTTTGTGCTTATTATTCTCGTTATCTTGTTTCATGATTTGCAAACATGTTTTCAATTTCTGAAGCCATATAAAAAAGGCACAAAAAACTGCTGCAAATTTCTACATTCGCAACAGTCTTTATAAAACTTGTTTTCATTGAAAAAAATCTTTTCTTCCACTCATCTTGAGTTATGCAATAGTGCGTATATTACGTAATAGGCGCAGGGTTGAAAATGCATAAATCATTATGTAATTCATATTTCTCAGCAGCAGATTTTTCTTCACCACTCGCAACCCTGAGAATCTTGTTGAACAAATCTGTTCCCACTGTTTCAATATCAGATTCTCCTGTGGCAACAGGACCGGCATTTACATCAATGAGATCCCCCCATTGTTCTTTTAATTCATTTCTGGAACAAACTTTAATAACCGGTGCCGCTGCCAGGCCATAAGGAGTTCCTCTGCCGGTCATAAAAACCTGTAATGTAATACCCGAAGCTAATTGGCATGGTCCGCATACAATGTCACTTGCAGGTGTAGCAGCAAAAATCAGTCCTTTTTTCGCAGGCAATTCAGCTGGTGACAATACCTCCACTATCGGAGATGTACCCGATTTTGCGATAGATCCCATAGCTTTTTCGACAATATTACAAAGTCCGCCTTTTTTATTTCCCGGAGTTGGATTGGCACTGCGGTCTACTTCCCCCTCTTCCAGATAATGATCATACCATTTCATTTCCTTTGCAAGCTTGTCACACGTGGCTTGATCAACACATCGCCTAGCAATGTAATGCACCCCATCCCTGACTTCCGTTACCTCAGAAAACATAACAGTGGCCCCGCCCTGCACCAGCATATCTGCTGCATACCCAGCTGCCGGATTGGCCGATACACCGGAAAATGCGTCGCTTCCTCCACATTGCATGCCAATACATAGTTCTGACAGGGGCAGCTCTTCTCTTTTTCTCTTATTAAGAATTTTTAGCTTTTTTTCCGCAACTTCCATCAGCTTATCGACCATAGCTTCAAATCCTTTTTCATTCTGTAGGATAACCACATTCTCTTCATTAATTTCATCTTCCTTTAAAAGTTTGTCAACTGTGAGTTTTTCACATCCCAGCCCAACAACCATCAGCTCCCCTCCAAAGTTAGGGTTCCTTACCAGATTATGCAAAGTGCGAATTGGAATAGCTGCCTCCGGAGCATTAATTGCAACCCCGCATCCATACGCATGGTTAATGGGTACAATACCATCCCAATGTCATTTAGTTAAGCCTTTTCTAGATGAAAGCAGTATATCATATACTGTAAATCATTGAAACACTGTTTAGTTAAGAAAGCCCGCACGAATATCTTTGAATTTTGAACAAAAAGAACAGACTCTGAATTACAAAAAATAATTTTGCGTATACCAAAAAGACAGATTGTCAACCTGCCTAAAATAGAAGTATAATAGTGACGAGATTTAAGCGGCTCGATACATGAAATCCCTATTTCTCTTTGGACGGAGGTTGATAGGATATTTACGGTTGCCTCTGACTGGTGTCAGGTGCTTTTGTATGAGAAGCATGGTCTCTGTTTCGTCACTGCCATGTTTTAAATATGCTCTGCATATATTGACTGCGGTGGCGAAATTTATTTTATAAGTGTGTTTGGTATTATCCCTTGTTTTTACCACTGCATGAGCTGTTACCAGCTCACAGAAATTGTATAATATCATGCGTGCGTTGATTTCCTGAAGGATTCCATCATACTTACTGCTGTGCCAGTTGATCAGACCAATCGTATATTTAAGCTCTCGAAAACTTGTTTCCTCGCTCCATCTCATTCGATAAAGTTTTTTGATTTCTTCTAAAGGAAAATCTTGCTCAGAAAGATTGGTTGCAATACAAATATAGGTTCCGTTATCAAGAAGGATACGGACAATTCGAAATTCTATATCATAATAGGTGCAGCTTTCATCAAGGAAATCAAAATCAGTAACTGGCTGAAGAATGGTGTAAGTATTAGGATTCCCAAGCGTTTCTTTTGTATGACGTCTGGTAAGCGTTGTTGTGATATACGTATCGAATTCACTGTCAGGCAGGCCGCACGATGAAAGGATGCCATTGCTGTTGATATCCTTCATGCGAATCACAAATTTCATATCTTTTCGAATGAGATGTGCAAATACATTAAAGCTTTCATACCCACGATCAGCCATCAGAATTGCAGGAACAGAGTCTGCATAACGATCAATCATTGTGTTAAGTGCAGCACGTTCATGAAGTTTCTTTTTACCCTGAACAAGGAAATCGCAGTAAGTTTGGTTGGTGATATCATAAAGAGCATTGACGTGAATGGCATTATATCCTTTTTCACCTTCATTGATAAAAGTACTTTCGTCAGATGGATTTCTTGCGATGTTGACATCAGAACCATCGCAGGCAAGAAGCCGATACCCCTGATACAGCTTGTCTGACAAAAAGCGGCATTGCTCAACAAAGATATGGAACAGGAAATCCCATCCTTCCGGCTGAAGTTTGTATCGTTGTT
>NZ_FBWL01000149.1 GCF_001517425.1 Clostridium sp. C105KSO13
ACCTCTCCCATGTGAAGGTACAGATTACTGCATCAAGAAAAGATATTTATCTTGTGCTGGTTTATGGCATCACCGAACATCCAATGATGCTTGCCACCAATAAAAAAATTGAATCAAAAGAAGATGTGATCCGTGTAGCACGAACATACTTTTCCAGATGGAAAATTGAAGAATATTTCCGTTGTAAAAAACAGATGTTCCAGTTTGAAAACTTCCGCGTACGGAAGCTTTGTGCAATCAATGCACTTAACTTTTATATCACCTTATGCATGGCGTTTCTGGCCTTGATCTCAATGGAAGAAGAGACAAATGCACTCAAGGTTTCAATCATAAAAACGGCAGATCCCATCAAGGAAAAAGTTTTCTTCTGCTATTACCGATTGGCAAAAGGCATCTCAGGCATACTGTCGTATGCGAAAGAGGGCGTCAGACTCTGGTTTCGGACAAAACGTCCGGCATACCGTCAACTTTGCTTTAAGCTGGTCGCTTAGATAGAGGGTCTGCCCCATTGGGCATAAAAGAATAATTCTCCTAAAGTCCGGTTCCGGCGGGGCTTATTTCAGTACCTCTATTCACAATACTGTCTTTTCATTTTTTTCAAAAATAGGACAGATTGGTACTTTAGAAGAAGTTATCTCTTTTGAAATTACATTTTGCGGAAACTCAAGTGTACTCTCCTTGCTTTTTTTTCTGAAGGGTGTATTATAGAGATAATTACTAACAACGAGTACAGGAGGCTTACTATGGACTCTATTGTAAAGAGATTAACAGAGATAGAATCTTCTGCCGCTGCCATTGTGGATCACGCGGAAGAACAGAAAGCTGCCCTGGATGAGGAGTACCAGGAAGCACGCCGCAAATTTGACGAAGAGCTTGAGGCAGAGACACAGAATAAAATCGCAGAGATACGAGAGGCACTGGAGCGCAGCAAGACAAACCGCCTTGTGGGACAAACCGGGGCAAACAATGATTTCATTACGGCTTTGCACCATGAATATGATGAGAAGCACACAAACTATGCTCAGGATATCTTAATGAAGATAACAGAGGTGTAGTCTATGGGAAATCTACTTGTTTACAGCGGAATTGTGACGAAAGTTCGCGCTATGGAAGCCAAGCTTTTAAAACCGGAGCAATTTGAAGAGATTGTCGGACTTCACAGTGTACCGGAAGTTTTTTCTTATCTCAAGGAAAATTCCTCCTATGCCGGCACCCTGGAGGCAATCGATCAAACCAGACTTCACAGAGGTGACATCGAGAAGATTTTAACTCTGTCCTTGTATCAGGATTACCGGAAGATCTTTAGCTTCTGCAATCTGGATCAACGTAGATTTTTAAAGCTTTACATGAAACGCTATGAAATTGATCTAATCAATTATTGTTTTCGCATCGTAATCAATCATTATTCACAGCCCTTTGATATTGATTACAAGAAGCCGTTTTTTGACAGATATTCCAGCATTTCGATTGAGAAGCTGATTGAATCAAGAACTACGGACGAGCTGGTTGAAAATCTGAAGGGAACGGAATATTATCTGCCGTTAAAGAGGTTGCAGGAACGGCAGCCAATCACCTTATTTGATTACGACCTGACACTGGATTTATATTACTTTTCCACTATATGGAGAGTGCGGAAAAAGGTACTGAAGAAGAAAGAACTGGAGATTTTTACCCATGATTACGGTTCACAGATAGATTTACTGAACATGCAGTGGATATACCGTGCAAAAAAATACTACGATATGCCCCCGGCCCATATCTATTCTCTTCTGATTCCCATACACTATAAGATCTCTATAGATTTAATAAAGGAACTTGTGGAATCAGCCAATATGGATGATTTTTTTGCGGCCATGGCAAAGACATCTTATTCACGTCACTATGATTTTGAGCAAAACCTGACGATTGAACAGATGTACACCAATTGTCTGTATCATCTTTACATGGCGGACAAAAGGAGTAATCCTTATTCCATTGCCACAATTAATACCTACTTGTTTCTTAAAGAAGAAGAGCTCAGAAAGCTGACAACCGCCATAGAATGTATCCGCTATAATCTTACACCCGGCGAAACGCTGGCATATGTTGGAGGTATAACTCAATGATTGTTAAAATGAAATTCGTTAACATCTCCGGCCCTCAAAACGATATTGATCGGGTGACTGATCTTTACCTGTCAAGGTATGAGATTCAATTGGAGTCGGCCCTCTCCGAATTGAAGACCGTTGATGATCTCAGACCCTTTGTGGAAATGAATCCATACCGGGATGCACTGAATAAATCAATACAATTTGTAGACTATCTGCCCGATTCTGAAAATATCACACCGGATGATTCACTTTCTCTCAATGATATGTTTGAGGTCATCCGAAATGCAAATCAGAACTACACAGGTTTTCAGGAAAAGAAAGATAAGCTGAAGAAGAAAATGGATGATTTGAAGAAGAAACAGCAGATCATCGCACCTTTCAGGCCAATGGACTGTTATTTGGATCAAATTCTGAATTTCAGGTTTATCGCATACAGATTCGGCCGCATTGCCATCGAATATTTCGACAAGATGAATAAATATCTGATAGATAACCTCAGTGCCATATTTGTAGAGGGAGAAAGAGATGACAGCTATGTCTATGGGGCTTATTTTTTATCTCCGGAGGACACCCAAAAGGTAGATGCTGTATTCCGTTCTCTTCATTTTGAAAAAATAGAATTGACCGATGAATTCCGAGATACCCCTACAGAAGAATATCAAAGGTGTATTCGCGAAATTTACAATACGAACCAGGAGATGGACGATCTGGATAAAGCCATTGGCGAAATGTTTCTCTCCCAGGCCCCCCAGCTCATTGCAGCCAGGGACCGTCTGGAGGAGTTGGCCAATAACTTCGACGTCCGCAAAATGGCTGCCCGTATGGAGAACAAAAAGGAAGACTATTATATTTTATGTGGGTGGATGGCTGAAGATGATGTAGGTAATTTTCTGCAGGAAATAAAAAATGACGATAAAGTATTTGTTGTAGTGGAGGATGATCGAGATACTTATTTCGGTGATCCCCCGACAAAGCTTGAAAATCCGGGAATTTTTAAACCTTTTGAAATGTTTATCCGAATGTACGGACTTCCTTCTCATGATGAGATAGACCCTACAATATTTGTAGGCCTTACCTATTCTTTCATATTCGGTATCATGTTTGGGGATGTAGGGCAGGGCCTTCTGCTTCTGATCGGCGGCAGCCTCATTTATTATATTAAAAAGGCTCCCCTGGCAGGAATTATAGCAACAGCAGGCATCCTTTCCACAATCTTTGGATTTATGTTTGGCAGTGTATTTGGATTTGAAGATATTATCAAGCCTCTCTGGCTGAGGCCTATCGACCATATGACCACATTGCCTTTCATTGGAAAACTGAATACAGTCTTTATTGTATCCGTAGCCTTCGGCATGGGAATCATACTGATAGCAATGATTTTGCACATTATCAATGCCATCCGGAGCAGAGATACCGAAAATATCTGGTTTGATTCCAACGGACTCGCCGGATTTGTATTTTATCTTTCCATTGTTGTTACGATTGTATTATTTATGACCGGTCATAAAACTCCCGGTGGGATTGTCATGGGCATTATGTTCGGGGTACCCCTTCTGCTCATTCTCTTTAAAGAGCCAATTACTAAGATAATACAAAAACGAGCCAGGAAAATGGACGAAGGTGCCGGCATGTTTCTGGTACAGGGATTTTTTGAATTATTTGAGACCTTGTTGAGTTACTTTTCCAACACTCTTTCTTTCGTCCGTATCGGTGCCTTTGCAGTCAGCCATGCTGCCATCATGGAAGTTGTGCTTATTTTGGCTGGAGCAGAAAACGGCTCCCCCAACTGGGCAGTTATTATACTGGGGAACCTGTTTGTATGCGCTTTTGAAGGTCTGATTGTAGGAATTCAGGTACTTCGTCTGGAATATTATGAAATGTTCAGCCGTTTTTACAAGGGAGGCGGCAGAGCCTTTGAGCCATATACTAAGAGAACAAAAAAAGCAAAGAAAAAGTAGGGAGGACCTTAATTATGACATTGGCAACAAAAATTGTTTTTATTGTAGCTTTAATCCTGAGTATTATTATTCCGTTTGGTTACTATCTGATTGGAGAAAAGAACAAAAAGCGCTATAAGAAAACCATCGGTGTAAATGCATTTTTCTTTTTTGGTGCATTCGCCATTGCCTCTATTATGATGTTTGGCGGTGACGTGCAGGCAGCTGACACTTCCGCTGCCGCATCCACAGCAACAGGACTTGGCTATCTCGCAGCCGCTCTGGTTACCGGTTTATCCTGTATCGGCGGAGGTATTGCCGTGGCAAGTGCAGCCAGTGCGGCTTTAGGAGCTATTAGCGAAGACTCCAGCGTACTGGGTAAGTCACTGATTTTTGTAGGTCTTGCAGAAGGTGTCTGCCTCTATGGGCTGATCATCTCCTTTATGATCCTGGGTAAACTGTAATATGAAAATGTATCTGATCAGTGATAATGTCGATACCTATACAGGAATGCGCCTTGCAGGGGTAGACGGAATCGTCGTTCATGAGCGCAGAGAGCTCTACGATGCTCTCCAGAAAGTTCTGCAGGATAAAACCATAGGCATTGTTCTCCTCACAGAAATGTTCGGGCAGGAGTTCCCCGATATCATCGATGAATTCCGGCTGGAAAGAAAAATGCCTCTTCTTATAGAGATTCCTGACAGACACGGAACCGGACGTAAAAAAGACTTTATCACCTCTTATATTACAGAGGCAATTGGGCTAAAACTATAGGACAGAACATAAAGGAGGTACCCAACTTGGATCTGGAAGAGAAAATTTCGCGCCTGCGGACTACCTCTATGAGAGAGGCCAGAGCAGAGGGAAATGCCATTATTGACAAATACCGGGAAGCATTACAAAAAGTATTAGAAGATCACAAAGAAGAAGCGCTCCGTCAGTCTGAAACCCGGGTTAAGGCTGAAAAGATCAATGCCAGGCTTCAGTTAAATCAGGCTATGGCTCATTCTCAGCTTGAACTAAAGAGAGTGCAGGGAAAAGTTCAGCAGGAGTTAAAGGATAAGATTTTTAAGGAAACCGACGCCCTGGTGCAGGATTTTATGAAAACAGATGCTTATAAAGAATATCTGATAAAATGTATCCGCAAATCAGCAGCTTTTGCAAACGGGGATGATATCGTCATCTATATTAATCCTTCTGACGAAAAGCTTCTCCCTGCTTTGGAGGAAGCTGTCGGGACAAAGCTTACAGTCAGCAAAGAAGATTTTACTGGCGGCATCCGTGCCGTCATTCGAAGCCGTAATGTTTTAATAGATGACTCATTTAAAACAGCTCTTCGAAATGAATATGGCAAATTCTTTTTCTCAGGAGGTGGCACTATTGGTTAATACTGAAAAAATATACGGAATCAATGGTCCCATTATCTACCTGAGAGGCAATACCGGCTTCCGCATGTCGGAGATGGTATATGTGGGAACTGAAAAACTAGTAGGGGAAGTTATTGCCCTGGACAAAGATATAACTACGATACAGGTTTACGAAGAAACAACCGGACTTAATCCCGGTGAAGAAGTGATTGCATCGGGCAGCCCGGTCTCTGTGACCCTTGCCCCTGGAATTTTAAATAATATTTTTGATGGCATCGAACGTCCTCTGGAGAAAATTTCTGAGACAAGCGGAGCATTTATTACACGCGGTGTCAGTGTAGATTCCCTGGACAAAGACAAGAAATGGAAAACTCATATTACCGTTTCAAAAGGAGCATATCTTCATCCCGGAGATATTATTGCAGAGGTCCCCGAAACCCACGCCATTGTCCACAAATGTATGGTTCCTCCCGACATTCAGGGCACCGTTGTGGAAGTTGTGCCAGATGGAGACTACACAATTCAGGATACCCTGATTACACTGGAACTTAACAATGGAACAAAAACGGAGCTGACTATGACCCAGCACTGGCCTATTCGTACTGCACGACCGGTTCAGGAGAGATTTTCTGTGTCAAAGCCTCTCGTCACGGGACAACGTATTATAGATACCATGTTTCCCATTGCAAAAGGGGGTACGGCAGCCATTCCCGGTGGGTTCGGCACCGGAAAAACGATGACACAGCATCAGATAGCAAAGTGGTCCGATGCTGATATTATTGTTTACATCGGCTGCGGAGAGCGGGGAAATGAAATGACCCAGGTGTTGGAGGAGTTTGGAAAACTCATAGATCCCAGATCAGGCAATCCATTGATGGACAGGACAATTCTTATCGCCAATACTTCCAACATGCCTGTAGCTGCCCGTGAGGCCAGTATTTATACGGGGTTGACGCTGGCGGAGTACTATCGGGATATGGGCTATGATGTAGCGATTATGGCGGATTCCACCTCCCGCTGGGCAGAGGCACTGCGTGAGCTGTCCGGCCGTCTGGAAGAGATGCCCGCAGAAGAAGGGTTTCCTGCATATCTTGCCTCCCGGCTTTCTGCCTTTTATGAAAGAGCCGGCATGATGCAGAATCTGAATGACACTATCGGCTCTGTCACAATTATCGGCGCTGTTTCACCCCAGGGCGGTGATTTTTCCGAGCCTGTCACCCAGAATACAAAACGTTTTGTCCGCTGTTTCTGGGGATTGGATAAGAGCCTGGCATATGCGAGACATTTTCCAGCTATCCACTGGCTGACAAGTTATAGTGAATACCTGGGTGATCTGGCCTCCTGGTATCACGACAATGTTTCTCCTAAATTTGTAGACTACCGCAACCGCCTGATAGCTCTTTTGAATCAGGAAAGCAGTCTTCTGGAAATTGTGAAACTCATCGGAAGTGATGTGCTGCCTGATGATCAAAAGCTGGTGCTTGAGATTTCCCGTGTCATTCGGCTGGGATTTTTGCAGCAGAACGCTTTTCACAAAGATGATACTTGTGTTTCCATGGAAAAGCAATTTCTCATGATGGACACGATTTTATATCTCTACAAACAATCCCGTTCACTTGTAACTATGGGGCATCCAATGTCTGTATTGAAATCAGAGGATATTTTCGACAGGGTCATTGCTATTAAATATGATGTGCCAAATGACAAACCGGAATTGTTTGCCCAGTACCTGCGTGACATTGATGCCTTTTATCAACGAGTACTGGAAAAGAATGCTTAAGGAGGAAGACACGTCTTATGGCAATAGAATATTTAGGACTCAGCAGCATTAATGGCCCCCTGGTAGCTCTGGAGGGAGTTCAGGATGCCTTTTACGATGAACTCGTAGAATTTGTCGTGGGCGACACAGAGCATAAAATTGGGCGTATTGTCGAGGTCTATGAAGACAAAGCAGTGATACAGGTATTCGAAGGAACCGGAAGCATGTCCTTAAAGAATACCCATACCCGCCTCACAGGGCATCCCATGGAAATTGCCCTTTCACCAGAGATGCTGGGGCGCACCTTCGATGGTATCGGCCGCCCAATCGATGACCTGGGGCAGCTTACATCTACTCTAAAAAGAGATGTAAACGGCCTGCCCCTTAATCCCGTTAAGCGGGAGTATCCACGTAACTATATCAACACCGGCATTTCCGCCATCGACGGATTGACAACACTGATTCGTGGACAGAAACTCCCTATTTTTTCTGGAAACGGACTTCCACACGACCAGCTTGCTGCCCAAATCGTAAAGCAGGCATCTCTCGGCGAGGACTCTGATGAACAGTTTGCAATCGTATTTGCAGCTATGGGTGTCAAACATGATGTGGCTGACTTTTTCCGCCGCACTTTTGAAGAAAATGGAGTCTCCGATCATGTTGCCATGTTCCTGAATATGGCAAATGATCCTGTGGTGGAGCGCCTCATAACACCAAAAGTAGCTCTTACCGTAGCGGAATATCTGGCTTTTGATCAGAACATGCATATTCTGGTTATTCTTACCGACATGACCTCCTTTGCCGAGGCCCTCCGGGAAGTCTCCTCTTCCAAGGGAGAAATTCCCAGCCGGAAAGGATTTCCCGGATATCTCTACAGCGAGCTTGCTTCCATATACGAACGAGCCGGTATTATACAGGGGGCAAAAGGTTCCGTGACCCAGCTTCCCATACTGACCATGCCAAACGATGATATCACCCATCCCATTCCTGATTTGACCGGTTATATTACCGAAGGTCAGATTGTACTGGAACGAGGGCTTCATGGACAGTCCATCTACCCTCCAATCAACATTCTGCCCTCCCTCTCCCGCCTCATGAAAGACGGTATCGGAGAAGGTTATACCCGGGAAGACCACCAGGATCTGGCAAACCAGCTCTTCTCTGCCTACGCAAAAGTAGGTGATGCCAGAAATCTGGCATCTGTCATCGGAGAAGATGAGCTTTCGCCAATCGATAAAAAATACCTGGAATTTGGAACAGCCTTTGAAGAAAAATATATCGGCCAGGGACAGCAGGAAAACCGCAGCATAGAGGAAACATTAAATCTGGGATGGGAACTGTTACGGCTGCTGCCAAAAGAAGAACTGGACAGAGTAGATACAAAAATACTCGATAAGTACTTTTAAAGGGGACTGTCCCTTTTGCAAGCCGTTTTCAGAATATTCTGAAACTAACTGGAAGGACGTAATCGAGCCGGCCCTTCGGGTACTGATAATTGGAAGAAAACATTAGAGAGGAGGACACATATGGATCCACGTACTTTTCCTACAAAAGGGAATCTCATGCTAGCCAGGAATTCTCTTGCCCTAGCCCGGCAGGGCTATGATCTGATGGACAGAAAGAGAAATATCCTGATTCGTGAACTGATGAATTTAATTGACGAAGCCCGAGACATCCAGGATGAAATAGACAGTACCTTTACCTATGCCTACCACTGTCTGCAGCGTGCTAATATTGAGCATGGTATCAGTATGGTTTCCCAGCTCGCTTATACCATACCTATCGAAAATTCCATCACAATACAGACTCGAAGCATTATGGGTACCGAGATTCCTCATGTGAAATATACTCCCAGAAATAACGCCCCCACCTACTCCTTCCACACAACGAAGGAATCTATAGACATTGCTGTACAAGCCTTTCGAAAGGTAAAGAAATTGACTATCAAACTAGCTATGGTAGAAAATGCTGCCTACCGTCTGGCAGCTAATATAAAAAAGACTCAGAAGCGTGCAAACGCCTTGCAGAATATTACAATTCCAAAATATTCCCAGCTGGTGTACGATATTACAAACGCATTGGAGGAAAAAGAACGGGAAGAATTTACACGGTTAAAAGTCATAAAACGTACAAAAGAAAAAAAGAGGGCCTGATACCCAAAATATCACATGGGCCTATATTCGAAAAAGAGGAAAAGTTCTGTGTTTCTGCAGGACTTTTCCTCTTTAAATCTTCTTTTCCTAAATATATTCTAATTCGATAACTCAAAATTCAAATACCGCAACTCCGTATCCCGGCAGCGGATAAGCAAAAGAGTAAGCCCTGCCGTCACATTCCTTTGTCTCAGCTTTATATATAACCGGCCTTTCTTCACCTGTACCCCCATATTCTTTCTCATCGCTGTTGAGTATCAGTTTATACTGCTTTTTCCTCGGCACCCCTACTCTGTAATCAGAGCGCTCCACAGGTGTAAAATTACATACAAACAAGAGATTTTTTTCACTATCCCTTGAATGTCTTACAAAGCTAAAAATGCTCCGGAAGGTGTCGTCTTTATTGATCCATTCAAACCCCTTTGGTTCGTTATCCAGCTCATACAAAGCCCTGTTCTTCTTATACAAATGAAGCAAATCCTTATAAAATCTCTGTATCTGCCGGTGAGGCTCCTCTGCCAGTAAAAACCAATCCAGTTCCCGTTCTTCGCTCCATTCGCGAAGCTGCCCAAACTCCTGGCCCATAAAAAGCAGTTTCTTCCCCGGATGGCCCATCATAAATGCATAGGCAACCTTTAGATTTGCAAACTTGTCAAATCCATTTCCTGGCATTTTATTAATCAAGGAACGTTTCAAATGTACCACTTCATCATGGGACAACACTAGTATATAATTTTCACTGTATGCATATTCAATAGAAAATGACATCTGGTAATGTACATTTTTGCGAAACAGAGGGTCCAGCTTCATATATTCCGTAAAATCATGCATCCATCCCATATTCCATTTCAGACTGAAGCCCAGGCCGCCATCTTCCGGTGCACCTGTGACCCTGGGCCATGCGGTAGATTCCTCTGCAATCATCATAGCTCCGGGGTTTCTGCCCAGGACTACAGAATTCAAATGTTTAAAAAATGCAACTGCCTCCAGATTCTCATTTCCTCCGAATTTATTCGGAATCCACTGCCCTTCCTTTTTTCCATAGTCGAGGTAAAGCATAGAAGCCACAGCATCCACCCGCAGACCGTCCACGTGATAGTGCTCAATCCAGAACAACGCATTAGCTATAAGGAAATTTCGCACCTCCGGTTTGCCATAATCAAACACTTTCGTCCCCCAGTCGGGATTCTCTCCTTTTCTCTGATCTGCATATTCAAATACCGGGGTCCCGTCAAAAAGAGCAAGTCCATGTGCATCTCGGGGAAAATGGGCCGGTACCCAGTCGAGTATAACTCCAATCTTGTTTTTATGAAGGTAATTAATCATATAGGCAAAGTCTTCCGGCGTTCCATATCTGGATGTAGGTGCATAATATCCTGTCACCTGATACCCCCAGGAGCCGTCAAAAGGATGTTCTAAGATGCCCATCAGCTCTACATGTGTATAGCCCATATCTTTGACATACTTTGCGATTTCCCCGGCAAATTCCCTGTATGTGTAGAAACCTTTATCCTCCCTGTCCGGATGCCTCATCCATGACCCCATATGAACTTCATACACTGAAAGGGGATTATTCTTATTCTCCCACTCTATTCTGCTTTTCATCCAGACTTCATCAGTCCAGGCTAGATGGGAAACATCCATAATACGTGATGCGGTCCCCGGCCGCAGCTCAGCATAGGTGGCAAATGGATCTGCTTTAAATATACGTTTTCCCTGTGTAGTTTCTATGCAAAATTTGTATAATTCGCCCTGCTGCCTCCCTGGGATAAAGCAGGTATATATGCCAATCTCTCCCTGGCGCTTCATATAATTCTTTTCAAAACACCAGTCGTTGAAATCGCCCACGACAGACACCCGCCTTGCGTTCGGAGCCCAGACTGCAAAATATATCCCTTCTTTTCCCCTCGCTGTTACTTTGTGAGCACCAAGTTTTTTATAAATCTCATAATGAGTTCCCTGTCCAAACAAATACTCATCCAGTTCCCCAATTTCATATGCATTTGTCTTTTTCCGTACAGTTTTACTTTTCCCCATAAACCCACCTCACAGCTCGTATTTTATACTTATCATTATACTTGAAACGACCGAAAAAATAAAGGCAAACCCAATTCTATATACATAAAAACAGACAGACCCATAAAGAGCCTGCCTGCTGATTTTATGCTTTTATTTACCTTAAGCATTGAAATCTTTTTCTGTCAATATAATTCTGTCGGAATCATCTGTATTTTTCCCAAATACCCGCTTTACCAGTTTCTTGGCGGATGCCTTCTGTGAGTGGTCCATAGCACTGTCCATGACATCCTTTACCTCAGCAATCGATACCGCATGGTCTTCCCTCTGCAGAGCATCAATTCTGCTGTAAAGTGCCAGGATTCCCATCTCATCGATCCGATAGCCATTTTCCTGGGCATAGGTCTGGCCGAATGTTACAAGTTCATCATTAATAAAAACAGGTACCTCCAGGCGGGCTGTAAACTTTCTGCGGAACTGCCTGTTAGATGAGAGCAGTCTGTCCAGAGGTTTTCTCTGTTCCTCAAGTACAATCAGCATCTCTCCGGTATCTTGTTCCATAGCCTTGTTCATCCTTGCCACTGTTTTCTCATTCAGCTTACCGGCCTTTTCAATAATCAATGCCCCGCCGTGAAGCTTTGCAAATATATCGCTGATCCTTTTCTTGTTCAGTGAATCACCTGTTATAATTGCCACTTTGCCCTGGTGGATATCTCTTTGTTTCTGAATCGCCTTCACAACATCTACAGCCAGAACAGTTTTTCCATTTCCTTTATTTCCTATAATCAGTAAATTACCTGTATTGGAAGTTCCCTGTCGATTTGTACAATTGCGGTCCTGTTCAAGAACATCCACAAGCTGTTCGCTCATTCCTCTCACAGGCACAAAATATGAAAACAGCTTCTTCTGTTCTTCTGTAAGCCCTGCCCTCGTTCCGACACCACTCTGGGTTTCCAGTTCATAGCGTCCATGTACAATGAATCCAGTATCAGACATTGAAAGGGCATTGGAAATATCGTCCAGGGGAAGTGGTGCTGTCTTTCCTGTAGCAATCAGCTTCGCCGTCTCCTTACGGCTCAGCGGAGTTGTCGCAGACATAATATCTATACCATCATCGTCATCATCAGGAATTTCCCTGTCATCCGGTTCGTTGATATGCTCTGGCTTCGGGCGGAATTCTTCTTCAAAGCTGGCCTCAATATCTTTCAGATCATCTTCGGCGATTATCCGGTCACCATACTCATCATATTTCTCTTCAGGTTCCTCATAATCCCCCTCGTCAAAATCTTCTTCCAGTTCCTCATAGTCATCTTCGGAATAGTCTTCTTCAGGCTCCTCATAGTCCTCCTCATAAGAACCTTCTTCCAGTTCCTCATAGTCATCTTCGAAATAGTCTTCTTCAGGCTCCTCATAATCCTCCTCGTAAGAACCTTCTTCCAATTCCCCATAGTCATCCTCGGAAGACTCTTCTTCCGATTCGTCAGACCTTTCATCATAAAGTTCTTCTTCAGGATCATCTTCAATCAACTCATCATCAGTTTCTTCAACTTCCTCCGGCAGGTCATCAACAAAATCTTTTAGTTCATCTTCCATATCTTCTTTAGCGGATGTCCTTGTCTGCACCGGCTCTGTCTCTTCAGGGAACACTCCCTCAATTTCATCGATCATACGCTGTATATCTGTAGGCAGTATTGTCTCCGACTCAGCCTCTTCTTTTTGCTTATCTTCCATCTTAACCTCTTCTATCGGTTCTTCTTCTCTGTCCCAGCCCGACAGAATATCTTCAATACTAATCTGTCCATCAACCTGCTCGTCGTCTTCCGGCACACCAGACTCTGCTCCTGCATTCTCTGGTTCTACATCTTTTGGCTCTATATTTTTCGGTTCCTTATCTTCAGAATCTATATCCTCAGGTTCTGGATTCTTAGCATTTACAGCTTCAGATTCTTCAACTTTCTCATCCTCCTCAAACGGTTCTGCCTTTAGTTCCTCCAGATCTGTGTCAAACGACTTTTCTTTATCACTTTTCCCTGTAAGTTCATTTACAAGCTCGAGATCTATTACTGACTCAATCTCTTCAATTTCATCCTCCAGACCAGAAACATTTTCATCATTCTCTGATGTGTCGTCATTATCTGATTCATTTTTGTCTTCAGCCATGTTTTTATCCTTAGGCTTCAAAAGTCTCTGCAAAGCATCCTCCAGTTTCATTGTACTGCCGATGCCCTTTTTAGTCAGCTTCTGTATACTCTTGTCTTCATTGGCCGGTTCTGATTCGTCAATAGACTTCTCAGTCTCTTCCTCCGGAACCTGTTCCTCGGGAGCAGCTTCTTCAGCAACTTCCCTAATTGCCTTTTCTTCTCCAGTCTTTATATTATTCTTGGCCGCATCTATCATGCTTGCCTGATATTGTGTTAAGTCAGGAATTTGCTCTGTCTCCGCTTCAACTTTTTCATAGCGATGGTCATACCGCTCCTGCTGTGACGGAGTCAACGGCTTATACTGCATCTTTAATTCCATTGCTTTATAAACATACTTTCCCTCACTGAACCAGAGAATCAAATCATCACATTCCTCCAGACACTCTGCAGTCATTCCCGCTTCCTGGTACAACTTTGCAAGTTGAAATGCCCACTCTTCAATATATTCTGCTTTCTTAAATTCCTCAAGTGCCTCTATCTGCTGCTCAATTGGCGCTCTGCGCGCTCTAAGTATCTTATACTTTAAAACATGCTGGTTTGGATCTTTTGGAGCTATCTGCATAAAATCATCGTAATAATCTATGGCCTCATCCACATTGCCTGTCTTAAGCGCCAGCGCACACAAACGGTAAAGTACTTTCCTGCTGCCCTCTGCACGGTGATAAGCAATATTCAATACCTCATAACTTTTTTGATAATACCCGCTCTTTTCATATATATCGCTGACATTCATCAACATTGTTACATTTCTGACTCTTTTCCAGTCTATGACATCTGCAATCTCTGCCGCTTTACTATATGCACCGCTTTCCATAAGTTCAAGCATCTGTTCTGTCTTTAACTTATATTCGTACTTATCCACAGCACTCACCTCGTTAATATTATTTATACTCCTAATGGTTTTCAGGATAGTTAACTATATTCTTTATCCGGCATACGCCCGTTTATACGCACCTGTGCAGATAATTCTGAACCTAGTTTACCATAAGCACCCCATAATGTCAAAAAAATGCATCCTCAATTAGCATTGAAGATGCATTTTAATTTTTATTTAGTTTTCTCATAATATATATTTTATAAATCAGAGAAATCGTCTGATTTGTGTTCCTGTAAGACCTTTACCACTTTGTCTATTGAAACTTCAATCTGTTTATTAATACTGGCTTATTTAACCTCCTGTTTCAATATCCAAATTAGTTTATAACTAAAATCCGGTTACTTTCGTTCCCGGTGCCGATTCATAAGTTCTAAGTGTAATTCTAAGTTATTCATCCTATAACCTTTTGTCTTCTGCAGTATTGTGCTGCAATATTCCAAAAGACTATTACGCTATTTATCCTATAACTCTAACACTTCTTTGAAACGACATCCTCTTCATGTTTCTTTACACATTTGAGAACTTTTGTTATACGTGGTATCTATATTCAATACATTGGCAAATGTTAAATCATTGTTGTTCATCCAGTTTCTTGAACTCTCCGATTAGAATTATTATTATTCTATGTACTGGACTCCTTTATCTTTAGTTGGTAAAGGTCTCTTCTTCACAGGAACCTTCATCTGCCGTACCACTAACATATTGAATTGTAAATGATGCTACACTGTCCATTGGACCTCTGCCTCCTTATGCTAATATTTAATCAATGAACATCTCTTATTTGATGTTCTATTTGATAATATCCTTTAAGAGACTTTTAATATCTCTTTTGGATTGATTACATAGTAACATGGCTCGTTCTATTTGTCAATGCATTTTATATCATTTTCATAAATAAATTTATTATTGTATATTTTTTGGTGAATTGTCTGTATTATTACGGCTCTTGGTCAAGTTTTCTCCATTCTATTGTTAGAATTCGAAAACAATTCTGAAAAAGGGCGGTAAAAGGGTCTGACCCCTTTACCGTATTTCTGCTCCTGCAGGCATGTCTTTTTCTGGAGTTACTATTGACAGATTTCCGTCCTTGTCTTCTGCGCAGAGAATCATTCCTTCTGATAATACGCCTGCCAGTTTTGCAGGCTTTAAGTTTACAAGTACCATCACTTTTTTGCCGATCAGCTCCTCCGGCTTGTAATATGCTTTAATGCCGGATACGATTTGTTTTATCTGGCTTCCGATTTTTACCTGTGAGCATAGTAATTTTCTGGATTTTGGCACTTTCTCACAAGCTATAATTTCACCTACCTGAAATTGCATTGTTTCAAACTGATCAAATGTAATTTCTGGTTTTTCCTCTATATTAATCACATCTTCTTCCTCTTTAGCTTCTTCATTTACAGACGGATGAAGTTCTTCTACTTTCTTCATAACCTCGTCGAGATCCAGTCTCTGGAACAATATTTCCGGCTTCTCTGTGACATGTCCGCCATTTAACTGGGACAGGATTTTTTCGCCGGTGGAGGGCATAAAGGATTTAAGAAGCCCTGCACCTGTAGATATACTGTCTATCAAATTCCAGAGCACGGTTTCCAGTCTGTCTCTTTTTGCCTCATCCTTTGCAAGTACCCAGGGCATAGTTTCATCGATATATTTATTACAGCGTTTGAAAAGATTAAAGATTTCTGTGATTGCATCAGCAACACGCAGGTTATTCATTTTTGCTTCTACTGCCTTTGGCATTTCATCGGTAACTACTTTCAGGTCCGCGTCTACTTTTTCTGCTGCACCCTTGTCTGTCACCACACCGCCAAAATATTTGTTCGTCATGGATATGGTACGATTTACCAGGTTCCCCAGCGTATTAGCCAGTTCTGAATTCATGCGTTCTACCATTAATTCCCAGGTTATGACTCCATCACTTTCGAAAGGCATTTCATGAAGCACGAAATAGCGCACTGCATCCACGCCGAAGAAATCCACCAGTTCGTCTGCGTACAGGACATTTCCTTTTGATTTGCTCATCTTGCCGTCTCCCTGGAGAAGCCACGGGTGGCCGAAAATCTGTTTTGGCAGAGGCAGATCCAGCGCCATCAAGAAAATAGGCCAGTAAATTGTATGGAAGCGGATGATGTCCTTTCCGATCAGGTGCAAATCTGCCGGCCAATATTTTTTAAACTGCTTTGCTGAGTCTCCGTCGCAGTCATAACCAATACCTGTAATATAGTTTGTCAGGGCATCCAGCCATACATAGACAACATGTTTTGGATCGAAATCTACTTGTATACCCCAGTTAAAAGATGTCCTAGATACGCACAGATCCTGCAGGCCGGGAAGCAGGAAGTTATTCATCATCTCATTTTTGCGGGATACAGGCTGAATAAATTCAGGATGCTTGTTGATATGCTCAATCAGGCTATCCGCATATTTACTCATTTTGAAAAAATAGGCCTCTTCTTTTGCCGGCTGGACCTCACGTCCGCAGTCGGGACATTTCCCGTGTACGAGCTGTGACTCTGTAAAGAAAGACTCACAGGGAGTACAGTACATTCCTTCATAATAGCCTTTGTAGATATCTCCCTGATCGTACAGCTTTTTAAATATTTTCTGAACCTGCTTTTCATGGTCCCCATCTGTGGTACGGATAAACTTATCGTAGGAGGTATCCATTAGATCCCATATTCCCTTAATCTGACCGGCCACGTTGTCCACAAATTCTTTAGGGGTAATGCCTGCTTCTTCCGCCTTGAGCTCAATCTTCTGACCGTGCTCGTCTGTTCCTGTTTGAAAGAACACATCAAAACCCTGACTTCTTTTGTATCTTGCAATCGCATCTGCAAGAATAATTTCATACGTGTTCCCGATATGTGGTTTGCCCGATGTATAGGCAATCGCTGTAGAAATGTAATATTTTGGTTTTTCTGACATAGTAATCTCTCCTTTAGTATTATTGCGTAGTGCGCATCCCCCGGAAGGTTCTTGCATACCAGGAAACGAAGATTCCTAATATGTAAAAAACCGCCTTCTTACTATAATTAATATAGATAAGAAGACGGATCATTCCGTGTTACCACTTCTAGTTCATTCTGCCCTCACAGACAGAACCTTGTTAAGTGCATGCAGGCACCCCTCCGCTGTAAAGGGCGGATCCCCTCGCAGCCTTGCCGGAAAAAATATGATGCTCCCTGTTCGGTGCGCCGCTCAAAAGCCATGTTCACCTGCTTTTCATCCATCCCTCTCAGCTAAGGTTCTGCTATAGAACCGATGGGATTTCTCTGTAAGATATCCGGTAGGCTACTCTCTTTTTCATTGCGTTTGATTTTATTTGTCCTGTTAAAAAACAGTATCACAGCATTTTGAAAATGTCAAGGCTGAGCTACTTTATGAGGGTTCAAAATGTTTTTCGGATCAAATACCTTCTTAATACCATTCATAAGATTAATATTGTCTTCCGAAAGAGATTCCTTTAAATATGATTTCTTGGCATACCCGATGCCATGTTCCCCGGATACCTGCCCTTTAAGCTCGTATGCCTTTTTATAAATCTTTTCCATGGCAGCTTTCATCCCTTTTTCCCATTGCTCATCACTTAAATCATCTTTCAGGATGTAAGCATGAAGATTTCCGTCGCCTGCATGCCCGAAGCTCTTAATACGAACATCCACTTCATCGTGGAGACTGTGGAGATAGGTCACCATTTCATTGACACTGTTTCTGGGCACTACCATATCAACCTCATCCATATAGGTTGTGGATCCCTTAATGGCTTCGAGAAATGCACCTCTCGCTTTCCAAATAGACTCTTCTCTCTCTTCCGTATCTGAAATCAGCACATCCAACGCACCCTGGTCCAGACAGAGCCTTGCCACCTTGTCGTATGCTTCTTCAATTTCTTCAACAGAGTTACCGTCAAATTTCAAGAGTAGGTAAGCATCGGACTGTTTATCTGGAAATGCCTTGCCTAAATATTCTTCCGCATCCATGATAACTTCTCTCTGCATAAATTCTATGGCTGTCGGTATGGATTTTGATTTGATAATCAAAGGCACTGTATCGATAGCCTGCTTTAAAGTAGGAAATGGTATCAGAAGACTGATAACCTTTTTCGGCAGAGGTAAAAGTTTGAGAATAGCTTTTGTAATAAAACCAAGGGTTCCCTCAGAACCGATCACCAAATCCTTCAGGTCATATCCTGAGCTGTTTTTCACTACTTTTCCACCAAATTGTGTGATATCTCCATTTGGAAGTACCACTTCAAGACCCATTACATAGTCCCGGGTAACTCCATATTTTACAGCACGCATCCCACCTGCATTGGTGCTGATGTTTCCGCCGATTGTGGCTGATTTTTCGCCTGGATCCGGAGGATAAAAGAAATCGTGGTCTTCCACATATGCTGCCAGTTCCATAAGCAGAACCCCGGGTTCTACTGTAATTGTCAGATTTTCTTCGTCCAGCTCCAGAATCTGGTTCATCAGACTTGTGTCAATCATGATTCCCTGTTCCATTGCTACCGATGATCCTACCAGACCTGTCCCTGCGCCTCTCGGTGTTACCGGAATCGTGTTCTCGTATGCGTATTTCATAACTTTGGATATTTCTTCCGCAGATTTAGCCTGTATAACAATATCGGGATAGCTGCTGGTACCGCTTAGCTCATCATGGCTGTACTCTTCATTAATGTGCTCACCTGTCAGGATACGCTCATTATCTTTTATCATTTCTCTGATATAACGGATATCCGTTTCGTCTATCTTTTTATAATCCCCCATGGTTATGCTCCTTTCTTCTCTTCTATCTTTTGAATCAGCTGAGGAACCACTTCATAAAGATCGCCTACCATACAGTAATGTGCTGTCTTAAAAATAGGCGCCTTTGCATCCTTATTGATAGCAAATATATTTTCTGAGTGGTTCATACCTGCGGCAAACTGAACTGCACCTGATACCCCGCAGGTAATAATCAGCTTCGGCCGCACAGTACGCCCGCTTAAGCCAACCTGATACTTTGCATCCATCCATCCGTTTTCTACCATGGGTCTTGTACATGCCAGCTGTCCGCCCAGGAGATCCGCCAGTTTTTCCAGCATCTTCAGGTCTTCTTTTTTCTTTACTCCCCGGCCGGCAATAACCAGAACATCGGAGTTCTCTATAAATTTCTCTTTTTTCTTTGGTACAATGTCCAATACTTTTATATTTGAATCTAATTTTTTACGGTCAATTATACCGTTGACAATTTCGCCTGACTCCTGGTTCATACGTTCCGGTGCGTTCATAATCTTATATCTGACTGTTGCCATCTGTGGACGGTGATTTGGTGTCTTAATGTGCGCCATGATGTTTCCGCCGAATGCCGGTCTAATCTGGGACAGATCTGTATTTTCATTCATCTGAAGAATCGTACAGTCCGCAGTCAGCCCTGTTTTCATCCTGGCAGCAACTCTGGGTGCCAGCTGGCGACCTACGGTGGTTGCACCAACTAATATGGAAGAGGGCTTTACCTTGTTAATAAAATCTTCAAAAACAGCGGCGTAGGGTTCCATTTCAAATCGCCCCAATTCCGGTTCGTCGTAAACATAGATTTTGTCGGCACCGTAGTGTAAAAGCTCCCGGCTCTTTTCTTCGATATTACGGCCCATGAATAGTGCATATACGGGATAGCCAACCTCGTCTGCCATCTCTCTGGCCTTACCGATAAGCTCGAATGTGACCGGATGGATCACACCATCCACGTGATCCACATAGACAGCGATTCCCTTCCACTCATCTTTGTTTATCTCTTCCTTTACCTGATCCTCAACATATTCAACTGCGCCTTTGGCTCCCTTTTTTACACAGAGGCGGCACATCCTGCAGGCTGCATTGATGACAACCTTTCCATCCTGCTCCTCCATTGCTTTAAAAGGACATATTTGAATCAGTTCTTTATTATCCTTAATCTTCTCCTGATGTACGATTAATTTAGCCATACTCTTTTCGTCCTCCTTATGCGAATTTCATTTCTACTATTTTTTCAAATAGTTTTTCTGCCAAAACATCACCGGTGCCTTCCCATACTTCCTTCTTATCATTAACTTCCGGTGGGAATATCTTCTGCACTTGGGTTGGTGAGCCGTTTAAGCCGTAATGCTTCTCGTTACTATCCTGCATATCATCCAGTGACAATACCTGTATGTCACGGTCCTTTGTCTCTGTCTTTTTCACATAAGAGGGAAGCCTTGGCTGGAAAATATCTTTATCTACAGACAGCAGACAAGGGAATTTTACTTTTGCAACCTCTATTTCCCCGGGAAGATCCATGCTAACTGTAATTCCATCATTCTCAACTCTTTGTATCTCTACAATATCTGCTACACTGGGGATGCTGAGCCATTCAGATATTTCAGGCCCTACCTGGGCTGTATCTCCGTCTGTGGTCTGCTTCCCACAGAGAATCAGGTCGAAATCTCCGCAGGCTTTAATTCCCTGGGCCAGTGTGTAACTGGTGGCGAGAACATCTGCACCGCCAAATCTTCTGTCTGACAAAAGGGTGCCTCCGTCAGCTCCCATAGCAAATGCCTCGCGTATTACCTGCTTTGCCTGAGGCGGTCCCATAGATATAACCTGGATACTTCCTCCCATCTTTTCCTTAATCCGAAGCGCTGTTTCAAGAGCATACAAATCATAAGGATTCATCTTTGATGCTGCCCCGTCTCTTTTTAAAACACCTGTAACAGGATCCACCTCTACTCTGTTACTCTCGGGTACCTGTTTAATACAAACAAGAATTTTCATATATATAATCCGCCTTTCCTATATTACCATATTATCCATAAATTGGTTGTACCAATTTTCCCATAAAATAACTTCAGTCGTAAACTACTGAAGTTATTTTACTATTGGTGCCACCAATTCATTATATATTTAGTATAAAATGACGGTAATTATATGTCAATATTTGTTTATTTTTTCACGTGTATATTTATATTTTAACGATATTGCTGTCCCTTGTCCAAAATGTTATCTATCATGTCAAAATGCTCCCTTAATGCTTTTTGTCCCTTTTCCTCATTCTTTTCCTTCATACCTTGGACAAGCTCCCTGTGACACTCATTCAGCATTCCTTTTTGTTCCTCCGTGCGAAGAATTTCATACCTCATGTCTTTAATAAACTCATCGATAACTCCGGAACAGGCCTCCAGAATATTAAGAAGAAGCGTATTTCCGGACGCTTCTGCAAGTGTATAATGTATTCTTTTGTCTAATTGGGCATTTACTTTGTCATCCGTACTTTTATCCAATCTGGCTACGTACTCCTCCATCTGCTTAATACTTCTCTCGTCCCCATTGTCCAGTGCAAGCGAAAAAGCCAGTCTTTCCAGTGAGTATCGAACTTGACTGATCTGTCTGTGATCAATTTGATTCATGGCAGCCATCATCGCCATTGTCTCAGTTATACTCTTCTGAAATTCACAGGTAATATAATTGCCGGACCCTTGTCTGGAGGATATAATTCCTGCCATATCCATAATACGTATTGCTTCACGAACCGAATGTCTGCTGACATGCAGCATTTCTGCAATCTCTCTTTCAGGCGGCAGTTTATCCCCTGGCTTAAAATCTCCCGAAATTATTCTTTTCCTGAAGTGTTCAATTACTCTTGCATAAGCCTTTTGTTGTTCCATAATCTGATTCCTCCATATGCACAAGGTAGCCTTTTCTGCGAAGCATTTCTTCTATCATATCAAGGGTTTCCTCGTTCTCAGCCTCTACCCTGTGGTAATGATAATTTGATGTAATGTTTTTGAGAGGGCTGGACTTTCCTCTCCTGATATCTTCCAGAAATTCCATCACCTTTCTTCTGGAATTAATGTTAAGTTCAGCTTCCAGATGACCATATACCCGGTGATTAATCATCACATTTGCCACACAGCCTCCCAAGTCTACAATGGAACACAACTCCTGCTCCAGCTCCTCGTCTGTATGATGAACCTTAAATATTCTATACGCTACGTGAGGCATGTGCAATACATATCCACGGTTCGTAGACAAAATATCATAACCGGATGCCCGAATCAAAGCAATGTCCTGCACAATAACCTGACGGCTCACTTCATATTCCTTTGCCAACGTACTGCCGGATATCGGAACGGTACTACTTTTTATTTGATTGATTATTGCTTCCCTTCGCTCTAAACCTGTCATCATATGGTGCTGTCACTCCTTTCTTTTCGTTCATCTCTTTCAACTATTCCTACACGGCATGGGTGCTGAGGGGGTCAGTCCCTTTTGCAGTCCGTTTTCCAGCAATTCTGACAATTTAACGTGAATTTGTTAGTCGGCTTTTAAATTCTTGTTATAAACCGCCCAATTCTGTTCCCCGTCATCTCGAATCCGAATCTTAGAAAAACTTTGTATATATTGCTTAAACTGGGAAAACCCATAATCTCTTACTTTAAAATCCCCAAACTGATTTCGGATTTTATTTCCCAGAGTGCCCAATGACACACCCTGTGTACCTGCGTTTTGTACAAGCATAATAATATATTCTTCCAGCATATCTTCTTTACTTTTATCCTCATACAATGTGACACTAACCTGTGTTCCATCCTGAGTCAGATTCAGCTTCGGAAATGTTTCAAGAAACTTTGACAGCAGACTGTACCCGTAACGGCGCACATCGAAATCAGGGTATAGTTTGACCAGGCGACTCCCCACTTCACCCAGACCGGTTTCTCTGTCATTGTTCTGGTTTTCTGTAATAATCTTAACAACGGCCTCTTCTATCTCGTTCTTAGAAACCACATCCGTGTGATTCTTCTTATTTTCTCTGGCCGTTGCATGTACTGCACTCTTTTCTTCTTTTTCTATAGTATTATCTTCCAGCAGCAGCTCCAAAACTGTGAAAATGTCGCAGGCTTTTCTAAATGGTGCGGGAGTTTTATCCTCCCCCATGCCAATTACTGTCTTCCCGCTCTCTCGAAGTCGGCTGGCAAGCTTTGTAAAATCACTGTCACTTGATACCAGACAAAATCCTTCCAGGTCGCTTGTATAGAGCATATCCATAGCATCGATAATCATGGCAGAATCAGTGGCATTTTTGCCGTGTGTATAGCTAAACTGTTGTATCGGTGTGATAGAATTCTGCAGAAGTTCCTCCTTCCAGCTGGAATTGTACGTACTGGTCCAGTCTCCGTATATCCTTTTGTATGTCACATTTCCATATTTAGACAACTCGTCAAGTATGGGCTTGATATATTTCGCAGAAACATTATCTGCATCAATCAGCAGTGCGTATTTGTCTTCCATGTGTTGTACACCTCTCCATTCATATCTTTCCATTCAAATAAATGTTCATCATATATCATATAGCTATGCGCTGAATTCTCTTTTGGGATAGAAACCGAACCCGGGTTCATATAAATATATTCTTCTCTCTCTTCACATGCTGGAATATGGGTATGCCCATTGAGCAAAATGTCCCCCTTTTTCAACATTGGAAGATGGTCTGGGTTCATATTATGCCCGTGAGCGGCAAAAATTGTCTGACCGTCCAAATTCAACAAACAGTATTCTGCCATAATTGGAAACTTCAGCACCATCTGATCCACTTCTGTATCACAATTTCCCCGCACACACAGCAGATTCTCTCTGCCGGAATTCAGCATTCCTATCACCTCTTTGGGAGCATATTCTCTTGGCAGATCATTGCGTGGTCCGTGGTATAGAATGTCACCCAGTAGCAATAGCCTGTCCGCCTTTTCTCTCTCATATGCATTCAGCATCTGTCTGCAGTAAAATGCAGAACCGTGAATATCTGATGCAATCATCAATCTCATATAAAACTCCTTTCTCATCAATAGGGTCATCAAAAGGGTCTGACCCCTTTGCGGTTCGTTTTCAGAATATTCTAAAAACTTCCTTTTATATTACTTCTAAGTATAGTTTAAAGAAACCCCGGCCGTCAAATCATTTATTACTTAAAAACTAAAAAAACAGCTGGAAAGGTACTGATGTCTTTCCAACCGCTTTTGCTATCCTGCTATCAGGAGTCCCCGTTCGGTATGAATGGACGTATGGATGCTGCTACACTGGAGATTGGCATGGTCTGCAGCCAGATTTTGCCCGGGCCGGTGAGTACAGTATTGAATATCCCCTCACCTCCCAGCAATTTATTTTTCAGACCGGGCACCTGCTGTATTTCCATCTGCACACCCACTTCAAATCCGGCAACATTTCCCGTATCTACAATAATTTTCTGACCAGTCTCTAGCTGATATTCCACCAATTCTCCGTCAATCTCAATAAAGGCCACTCCTCTCCCTGACAACCTTTGCATAACGAACCCTTCGCCACCAAAAAGGCCTGCCCCCAGCTTTTTGTTAAAGTGAATCGAAAGCTCTATTGCTGCTTCAGACGCAAGAAATGCGCTCTTTTGCACAATCATTCCACTGGCAGGTGTGATTTCAAGAGGCAATATCTTCCCCGGAAAACTGGAACCAAACGCGATAAGTCCTGCTCCTCGTGCCTTATAAATGTTTTGAAACATACTTTCCCCTGAAAATGCCTTGGAAAACATTTTCCCAATGCCACCACCTGATGTATCCATCTGCATATTTGGACTCATCCAGACCATAGAGCCTTTTTCAGTAATCATTTGTTCCCCATCTTCAAGATGGCACACAACTATAGGGAATGCGCCCCCTTTAATCTCATAATTCATGTCTTACCTCCGTTTGAAGTTAGTGTTTACAGAACCCCTGAAACTACTACTATTTTTTATTTCAAGATTACTTCACAAATACTTTACTGTCAAGCTTCAGACTCTTTTTGTATCCGCAGGTTTTTTATGAATTTTGAGAATATTCTGAAAACCGCCCGCAAAAGGGTCAGTCCCCAAAAGGACAAATATTTCATGGGCGATAACCGGGAATATTGCAAGTATAATCAATCCCCCCCATTCTTCAAGTGAAAGTGCCGCTGTACCGAACATGTTGGTCAGAACCGGAATTTCTGTCACAGCTGCCTGCAGGAAAAGTCCCACGCCAAAAGCTGCAGCCATCACAGGATTAAACTCCCTCCTACGAGAAAATACGGATGTGTGTATATCCTGCATTCCCTGGGCGTGGAATAGCTGGGACATTCCCAGTACAGTAAAAGCATAGGTCTGCGAGCGTGTTAGCAGTTCTCCGGACTGAAATACCACAGAAATGTTTTCCAGTGTAAATGCCCTCTGCTGCTCTGCAAGTACCATCCATGGGATTTTTAAAAATGCGGTCAGGCTGATTGCCGCTATAAGACATCCGTAAAAAATGGTACAGGCAGTCCCTCCGTTTGAAAATAATCCTTCTTTTGCCTTTCTCGGCGGCCGTTTCATCAAGGCCTCTTTATCATTTTTGTCTACTCCCAGGGCCAGCGCCGGCAGAGAGTCCGTAATCAGATTAATCCATAAAATATGGCTTGCCTTCAGGGGCGAGGACATCCCCAAAATGACAGCAAAAAACATAGTAATTATTTCACCAAAATTTGAGGACAACAGAAATAAAACTGTTTTCCTGATATTTTCGTAGATACTGCGGCCTTCCTCTATAGCCTTTTCAATTGTGGCAAAATTATCATCTGTCAATATCATATCCGCCGCATTCTTTGCCACATCTGTGCCAGTGACTCCCATGGCAATCCCAATATCTGCCATACGCAGAGAAGGCGCATCATTCACGCCGTCCCCCGTCATGGCCGCAATGTTTCCGGTCTCTTTCAAGGCTCTTACAATGCGTACTTTATGTTCCGGTGACACTCTGGCAAAAACATTGATTTTCCTGAGTTTTTCTTTCAGCTTCACATCTGAAATTTTTTCCAGCTCTTCCCCTGTCATGCACTCATCTACTTTCTTTGCAATTCCCAGCTCCCTTGCAATTGCAAACGCAGTATCTATATGATCTCCTGTTATCATAACTGTACGGACAGATGCGTGTTTAAATTGCTCAACTGCAGCCTTTGCCTCCGGTCTGACGGGATCAATCATCCCTGCCAATCCAATAAAAGTCAAGCCCTCTTCACACACTTTCTTTTCCCCCTGCCTCATTGCGACGGCAAGGACTCTTAATGCCTGAGAGGAAAACTCATCCACGGCCTGACATATTTGTCTGCGATGTGAATCTGTCATTGATTGCACTTTCCCGTTTATCATAATACTACTGCACTTTTCGAGAACTCTTTCGGGAGCGCCTTTTGTGTAAGCTATAAACCCCTGGGATCCGTGGTGTACCGTTGTCATCATCTTACGCTGGGATTCAAAAGCTTTTTCCTCAACCCTTGGAAGTCTCTCCTCCAACCGCTCTGTTCCCTTCCCCGGATACCCTCGGGAAAACCTGAGCAGTGCCAGTTCTGTAGGGTCACCCAGCTCCTGTTGTTTTGTAATCACCGCATCATTACAGAGGGCCATGCCCTCCAGAAATTCTTCCGGCATATTGGAGGCTGTTTCACTAGCCTTGTAAATATGCTGATTTATATAATATCTGATGACAGTCATTTTATTCTGGGTCAATGTGCCTGTCTTATCAGAGCAGACAACATTCACCGCTCCAAGTGTTTCCACAGACGGCAGTTTTCTAACAATCGTATTGACCTTTACCATCCTGGATACACTCAAAGCCAGCACTATTGTAACAATTGCAGGCAGACCCTCCGGAACTGCTGCCACAGCCAGTGATATTGCAGTAATAAGCATCTCCAGAATATTTCGTTTCTGGAACACAGCAATGCCAAAAAGGGCGGCACACAAAAGTATTGATACAATACTGAGTACCTTTCCCAAATCTGCCAGCTTTTTTTGGAGGGGTGTAAATTCTTTGGGGACATCTTCAATAATAGAGGCAATTTTTCCAATCTCTGTCTCCATACCGGTTGCTATTACCACACCCTCCCCTCTGCCGCTGGTCACAAGAGTAGACATAAATACCTCATTTCTTCTGTCCCCTACCGGCAGTGTCTTTGATGCCTGAAAAGCAGCGTCCTTATTAACCGGAAGAGATTCCCCTGTCAGAGCAGACTCTTCTACCTTCAGATTCCAGGTCTTAATAAGCCGTAAATCTGCTGCAACTAAAGCCCCGGCTTCCAAAACCACTATATCTCCCCTTACCAGCTGTGACGCATCAATCTCCCGGATAACACTATCCCTGCGTACAACAGCCTTGGGGCTTGTCAGCTTTTTAAGCGACTCCAGTGCTTTCTGTGCCTTTCCCTCCTGTATCACTCCAACAGTAGCATTCACAATTACAACAACTGCAATAATAATAGCGTCACTGATTTCTTTTAGTAGAAAAGAAACCAGAGCTGCCACAAGAAGCACACAAATAAGCGGGTCATTCAACTGTTCCAGAAATGATTCTGCCGCTGTCTTTTTCCTGCCTTCCTTCAGAACATTTGGGCCATTTTCCTGCAATCTCTTTGCTGCCTCGTCCTCTCTGAGACCCCTTTCTTTATTTGTATGAAGCAAATCCACTATCTCCCGCATCGCCTTCTCTTCAAACAAAAAATATCCCTCCTTCTGCGCTTGTACAATATCCGTATAAATATCGGTATTGTATCTTATGCAGGAGAAGGGACAGTTAGTCCTACTAATTTGAAAACACATCTACAATCAATTCCAAATATTTCTCTAGATATTCCCGATCCACTGCATCATAATTCTCTGTCCTGTCACTATCAATGTCTAACACGCCAAGCAATTTTCCTTCTTTACACATTGGTACAACAATTTCTGACATAGCAGCTGAATCACAGGAAATGTAATTTTGGTGTTTCTTCACATTATTTACGATTAAAGTTTTTCTCTTTTCGGCGGCCTCTCCACAGACCCCCTTCCCGATTTGAATTCGTGTGCAGGATACATGCCCCTGGAAAGGTCCCAAAATCAATTCGCCGCCTTCATAGAGATAATACCCTGCAAATACTGTATTGTGCAGTGTCTCATTTAACAGGGCAGAAGAATTAGCCAAAGTTGCAATTCCATGGTTCTCTGCTTCCAAAAGCCCTTTCTGCTGTAATAATAATAGTTCGTACATTTTCCTTTTCTCCGTGGTATTCAAAATTATCTCCTCCTTTGATCCATTATCTTACAGTATACCACAGCCGCAACAGTACTCATAGCCGTAGCCACAATCCCCGCCCCTACAATTCCTGCCGGATTTACACTTCCATATTGGCTTCTGTAGGCAATTACATTTACCGGAATCAATTGCAGGGAAGAAATATTCATAATCAAAAATGTACACATTTCATTGGACGCTGTTCCCTGTTTCACGGTGTGAATTCCTTGCCTTCTCCGCTCCTTTTCCAAATCAGCCAGTGCAGACATACCCTGCAGGCCTGCAGGGGTTGCCGCCCAGCCCAATCCCAGAAAATTAGCGATAAAGTTTGTAGTTATATATTCATTTGCTTTATGTCCTTCCGGAATCTCAGGAAACAAAAAACGGATAAGCGGTCTCAACTTTTTTGATGCCATCTGAATAATGCCGGCTCTGGTAGCTATCTCCATTATCCCAACCCAAAATGACATCACTCCCATCATTGTAATACAAAGGGAGACAGCCTCTTTGGACGAATCCAGAGCGGCATTTGTGACATCCGGCATCTTTCCATTGAAGGCACCGAAAATGACCCCTACAATAATCATCCCTGCCCATAGATAATTTAGCATTTACTTTCTCCAAAAGTCTTTATATGATTTTATGAGCCCGATAAAATCAATATACCGATAAAATTTTGGCTTCACTTTTTGTAAGTGATGAGAATACGGATACCTTTTGCCTTAAATAAAAGGGAATTAAACTATCATTTATCCATGTTCTTCCACATATATTCCTCTACTAGTGCAAAGGGCGCCGGTCCTACCGACAAAACTGCCTCATGAAATTCTTTTTGACTGTAATTTTCTCCCTTCTTCTTTATCCATTCTTTCTTTAATTCCAGAAACTCCACATAACCTATATAGTATTTTAAGTAATTTCCCGGGGAACCAATAATCAGTTCATAAATTTTGTCGACTGTCTCTGCGTCTTTAATACCATAATTCTTAAAAAAAGCCATTGTATCTAGTCTATTCCAACCCTCATAGTGAATCCCCATATCTGCCAGCGCATACAGACCTAATATAATAGAGCTGTTTTTCTGCAGCATAATGGCCTGTTCCTTACTCAGCGATGAAAGATAATAACTGCACATTTCTGCATATGTAGCCCAGCCTTCCACATATCCTCCAAAGTTGAATATACTTCGCAGGGGATCCGGGTTTTTTCCTGCATAATATATTGTCTGGTACAAATGCCCCGGGTATCCTTCATGTGCAAGCGTTGTATAAAGAACAAGATTATTATTCATTTGGGCCTGATTGACATAAATTACATTTTCATCTGTATTGTCAATCGCCGGTATCATGTAAAATGCTGGACTTAAGTGCTTCTCCATCGCCTGGGGAACATACTTAATCTGAGTGACTGTTTCCGGAGGAGCCGGAAATGCTTCTCCAGTCTTTTTTTCCAGTTCATTGAGTATTGTAATGGGATTTTCTTCCTTCATCGCTGCTGTTTCTTTCGCCTCACTTCCGGCTTTCTGGAGTACAGACTCCATAGCTTCAAGGTCAGAAACAATCTGTTTTCTGGTCAGTTCTTCCATATCCCGGACAGAGCGGTCTGATCCCGTGTCTTCAGCTACTATCTGTTCATAGTATGCTTTTCCGTCAGGCAGATGGCATAGTCCCTCTTCATTTTTTCCCATGCCTTTCAGTTTCTGAACAGCCAAAATCAGTTGATTATACGCCGGCAGCACATAACCCTGCAGCATCTGGGCATTACTTTTGATATACTGGGTCTGTTCCTTAGGAGAAAGATCCAGTTGACTGATACGGTCCACAAATGTTGATATCAAGTAATTATTTTCTCCCATTTCCATAAATGATGTGCACTGGGAAATAACTGTATCTGCTGCAAAGTCTGCCATAAATAGGCCTGCATCGGACTTCTTTTTTTCTAACTCAATTATTGAATCAAAATATTGAGGCGTTGACTTCATTAGTTTCAGGTATGTATCCACATCTTCTGTATTATAAAACTGATATTCTGAAAGAAGTACAGGAAGCTGCGTCTGAATCCCACTGACCAGAGCCAGGGGCTCCTGATATAATAAATATTCTGTATTTTTTTCGGCTGTCTGTAAATAATAATCTAATACATCATAAGTCAGTTGATTTTCCACGGACAGCATATCATAAGAGAACTTTCCAAGAGCAGCCCGTAGGTTTTCCAGAGAGGCATACACAGTTTCGGAATCGGAAGAAATATCACCAAAGGATATAGGTGTTTCTTTTATTCCATAATTTTCAGGATTTTTTAATGAATAATGAAGGCTGATTGTATTTGAAGATACCTCCCGACAGAATAATTCTTTTGTAAATGATTGAAACGCTTTATTTTGGCCGGAACTTGTAATGGAACCACATCCTGTTAAAATGATAGAGGCGGTTATACAAATTGTAAGAAAGACGGACACAAGCCGTTTGGTTATATTTTTGGGAAATAGAAATGGCATAAAAACTCCCCCGAAATCTTTAGTTTATTTTATGAAATAATAATGCCTTATATACCTGTGCCACCATTTACCTCGTTTCCATTCGTTGTTTTACGAGAACAAACATATAAATCAGACAATATTAATATAAATGAAACAATACTATAAGCAGCTGAGGTGCTTATGCAGTTTTTCTTATACATTACAGATTTTATTGTCCCGTTTATCATTCTGGCTATCGTCACATATGGTGTCCTTAAAGGGACAAATGTCTATGATAATTTTATTAAAGGGGCCAAAAGTGGGTTTTTTACTGTGATAAAAATCATGCCTACATTGATAGGACTGATGGTGGCTGTAGGAATTTTAAGAGCTTCCGGATTCCTTGATTTTCTATCATCTATCATCGGACATTTTACTGCCTATATTGGATTTCCTGGGGATCTTGTCCCTCTTACCATCGTAAAAATGTTTTCTTCCTCGGCTGCCACAGGACTTCTTCTGGACATCTTTAAAGAGCATGGCACAGACTCCCGGCTTGGGTTGATTTCTTCTATTTCTATGGCATGTACAGAAACAATTTTTTATACAATGAGTGTTTATTTTATGACAGCAAAAATTAAAAAATCAAGATATACCCTGCCAGGTGCTCTTCTGGCCACCTTTGCCGGGCTGACAGCAAGTGTTATCTTGGCAGATATGATGTTAAAATGATTGTTTTGCCATGGGAGATATGCTAAGATTACATTACATAAATAGATGGAGGTGTTTCTATGGCAAGTGTGACATTTAAAAATCTGAATAAAACTTATCCAAATGGATTTGTATCTGTAAAAAACGTTTCTCTTAGCATAGAAGATGGCGAATTTGTCACCTTTTACGGTCCCAGCGGCTGTGGAAAGTCCACAATTCTGCGCATGATCGGCGGACTTGAAGATATCACCTCCGGTGAAATATATTTAGGAACCGAACTGCTCAATGATACCCTTCCCAAGGATCGAAGACTGGCAATGGCCTTTCAGAATTATATACTGTACAAGTATTTAAATGTATATGATAATATGTCCCTGGGACTACGGCTGCGCAACCTTCCCCGGGGAGTTATTGACACTCGTGTAAAGATAGCGGCTGAATTTTTAGGAATAGCCAGTGTAATTGACAAGAAGATAAAAGCTATCTCAGAAGCGGACAAGCAGAAAGTTGCACTTGGACGTGCAATTGTATGTGACCCAAAGGTACTTCTTGTAGATGAAGAATTTGCAAGACAGAGTGAACAGAGAAGAAGTGAAATGATTGCTGATATAAACAAAATAAATAAAGACAGAGGGATCACTGTGTTATATGTAACAAACGACTATGATGAAGCCATAACTCTGGGACACAAAGTCATCTTTATGAAAGACGGAGAGATAACGGAAGTCAGAAAGAACTGCAAAAGGGTCTGACCCTTTTGCAGTTCTTTTTCAGAATATTCTGTATATATTTGCTGAAAAGGTAACCACCTCTTTTGCGATCGAATTACTTTACTTTCTCTCAAGATAATTATAAATCTCTCGTTTCTGGACTCCACGGTCTCTGGCTACCTTCCTCATTGCCTCTTTCTTATCCATCCCCTGTGAGACATAAAATTTCATATGCTCTTCAATACTTGTTTCTTCCCATTGCCTCTGTTCTTCCAACACAACCTCTGCACGATTCCGGCCTTCAATTACAAGAACACATTCCCCCTTTGGTTCATTATTCTCATAATAATCAACAGCCGATTCAAGGGTTGTCGCAAATACAGTTTCATACCGCTTTGTCAATTCCCGACAAACCGTAACCTGTCTGTTCCCCAGATGTTCCAGAAGAAGCCTTAAAGTCTTCAAAAGCCGGTGAGGCGCTTCATACAAAACAATCGTCCGAAACTCTCTCTCCAACTCTTCCAAAACCCACCCCCGCTGTTTTTTATCTATCGGCAGGAATGCTTCAAAGGCGAATCGCCTGGTAGACAATCCAGACAACGTAAGAGCCGTAATACATGCCGCCGGGCCTGGTAAAGATGTTACCCGGATGCCGTTTTCATAGCATATTTTTACCAGTTCTTCTCCTGGATCTGATATTCCCGGAGTACCTGCGTCTGTAATCAGTGCTATATTCTGACCCTCCAAAAGCTTGTCTGCAAGTTTCCTGCCCTTCTCAAACTTATTATACTCGTGATAGCTGGTCATGGGTGTCCGTATATCAAAATGATTCAGAAGCTTTATACTGTTTCGTGTATCTTCCGCTGCAATTAAATTGACTTCTTTTAACGTTTTGATAGCACGAAACGTCATATCTTCCAGGTTTCCTATGGGAGTCGCACATAAAAATAATGTTCCCGGCATAAATCCTCCTTATTAATCATTATACATGATAATTGGTGGTTCTATCTTCACCCGCGATTTTCCACCTTTTATTCCCTCTATTAAAACCATAGAGGGTTCTTTATCTACATACGGGTGAATGAATTGCAGGCGCTTCGGTTCTATCTTATAACTGTTCATTTTTATCAGGATTTCTGCAAGCCGGAAGGGTTTATGTATCATATAAAACCTTCCCTTGCTTTCCTGTAGAAGCTTACCACTCTCACGTAATATATCATCCAGTGTGCACATTACCTCATGCCGGGCAATGGTTTTCGCATCCTGAAAATTTTGCAGTCCATGCTGTTCCAGCATATATGGAGGGTTTGTTACAATTACATCAAAAAAGGCAGGCTTAAAAATGCTTGCAGCCTCTTTGATATCTCCTGTTACTATATCAATTCTGTCCTGAAGTCTGTTATGTTCTACGCTTCTGACTGCCATCTCCGCACTTTCTTTTTGAATTTCCAGTCCAGTAAAATGTTTTCCAAAAGTCTTTGCAGCAAGCAAAATAGGCAGAATCCCGGTTCCAGTTCCCAGATCCAGAACAGTTTCTTTCTTTTTTATCCTTACAAAATCAGAAAGCAGTACTGCATCTACGCCAAAACAAAATCTTTCCGGATTCTGAATAATCTCATAGCCCTTCAATTGAAGGTTATCCAACCGCTCTCCGGGTTTTAATTTAGTTATCATCTAATTTTGAGGTTCCTCCGCCTTTTTCCAGTTCAGAAAGCTTTTTCATCTCTTCTTTAGACACCCTTGTCTTTTTACGCCTTGGACGGAACTTTAAATCCTCTGCTTTATATTCCCGTATTTCCTTTTCATCGTTCTCCAGAGTTACAACTACCTTTACCAGCTTACGCAACACACTTAAGGACTGTACTGTCCCTGTAAGTCCTTCTGTTGTCTTTACAGTATCCCCCACTGACGGCAGCTGACTGTTCAGTTCTTCGTATGTTTCTTCCTCATTGGTCAGGCAGCACATCAGACGGCCGCAGACTCCTGATATCTTAGTTGGATTCAAAGACAAATTCTGCTCCTTTGCCATCTTGATAGACACTGCAGAAAATTCAGAGAGATATGTGTTGCAGCAAAGAGGCCTCCCGCATATCCCGATTCCGCCGCGTATTTTTGTTTCATCACGGACACCAATTTGACGCAGTTCAATTCTGGTGCGAAACACAGCGGCCAGATCCTTTACCAGTTCTCTGAAATCTATTCTTCCGTCTGCAGTAAAATAAAATAATACTTTATTGTTGTCAAATGTATATTCCGCATCAATCAGCTTCATTTCCAAGCCATGTTTTTGAATCTTCTCAAGACATATCTTGAATGCTTCTTTTTCTTTCTTCCGGTTCTTTTCTTCTACCCGGACATCCTGCTCTGTCGCAAGTCTTATCACCGGCTTCAGGGGCTGTACAACCTCTTCTTCCCGAACTTCTCTTGGGCCGCTTACAACATGTCCGAATTCGACGCCCCTGGCTGTCTCTACAATTACGTTATTTCCCTGTACGATGTCAAATTTCCCCGGTGCAAAAAAATATATCTTTCCGGCCGTACGGAATCTCACACCTATAACCATAGTCATTCTATTAATTCTCCTTTATCGTCAATAAAAGTAACTCCATTGTCAGTTCATAGTTCACATTAGCTTTGAGGCGGGACTTTGCCTTCTCAAGAGCATCTAAGATAATTTCAATTCCCTCATAAGAGCTCTTGCTCGCCCTGTCTTTGATATATTTTAACTGATCAGAAAAAACAACTCTGTCCACATTCATTGTAGCTTTATAAATCAAAACATCCCGAAACCAGATAGCCAGTACATCCAGATAATCTGAAATCTCCAGCTTATAAGTGGAGCACCTCTTTACTGCCTCCAGAAGGTTACTTAATTCCATATCATTTATTTCCCGCAATAAATGAACTGCCTCTTCCTTGATCTCATTAAAATGCTCGGAAGACGCAAGCATGATTGCCTTTCCCATGTTTCCCTGGGCAAAAGCCACACAGACATCCGCTTTATAATCCGGTATCTGCATCTGCTCCATCAAGTATTTCTTTATAAGCTGATCTTTGATATTGCGCAGCTTCAGCATCACACATCTGGACCTGATGGTAGGAAGGAGTGTCTCCGCATTCTCTGTTAGCAGCATAATCACCGCATATTCCGGAGGCTCTTCTATAGTCTTAAGTATCGCATTCTGTGCCTGCACCGTCATCATATCTGCATCGGCAATAATATATATCTTATATTTGCTGCTGTATGGCTTAATAGCTATATCGCCATTTACCTGTTCCCTGATATCATCAATACTAATTGTATTTGGTTTTTCATGAATTACCTTGATAATATCAGGCTGATTAGAGTTCATGGCCTGTTTACAGGACTTACACTTACCGCAGGCATCACCGTCTTCTTCTCGGTTCTCGCACTGCAGACTCATAGCAAATAAATTGGCTAGCAGCTTCTTTCCTGAACCTTTCTCTCCGTTCAGTATATAAGCATGTGAGACCTTATCCAACGTCACTGCATTTTCAATATATTGTATGATGTCATTGTGTCCGACTACATCCTTAAAACTGCTCATAAGATCACCTGCTGCCTCTCTGATTCCTGCTGTAATTAAAGTTTCTTGATTATTGTACTACAGGTAGCTTACCAAGTTGTAAACTACTCATTAAGTATATCATAAATATTTATGAAGATACAGTTATAAATAATTTTAGCCAAACATGGGCATCCTATACCGAGGTGATTTTATGGCATCCTACGTTGCTCCCGAAATTCGGGAAAAATTTGAATCTTTACCAATCAACTTAAAAAACTGTATTCTCGAGAAAAATGTTCAGCTTAAGAACATTTATGATTTGATACATGTACTTGAGGATATAGTCGCAGAAGGAGAGGCAGGGTAACCTGCTTTTCTTTCTGTTATTTATAAGGAAACTTTTAGGCTTCTGTCAATTGCTCTTTTAAGTAGATACACACATCCTCCAGGCATTCCTCCATTATATAATTTTTAAATCGTCTTTTAATTCCTGCTTCATCCAGATTTTTATCTGAGAAGTCCGCCTGATCAGCAAGAAACCGTCTGCACATTTCGGAATATTTAGGTTCATTTTGTCTTTGCTCTCTTTGCAGCGCTCTTTTAAGGCGGAGACCATCCTCCACTTCGATATAAACAGGAATGAGTCTGTCCTGTGCAAAATAGCGGCACATTGCTGCATAGGATTTTAGTGTTCCTATTACAATATAATTATGCCTGCTCAGATCTATTTGACCATCGTCTGCCGTAAAGTATTTCCACACGCCATATTTTGTATTATAAGCTCTTACTTCAATGACAATCCCTTTATGTTCCATTTCCTCCAGGCATTGTTCATCCACAAAATAATATTCAATTCCGTTTATTTCACCCTCCCGGGCCGGCCTCGTAGTGTATGGTGTAATCTTCTTAAGGTCAGGCATCCTTTCTCTAAGTTTTTTAAATATAGTATCTTTCCCGGAGGAACTTTTTCCCATAATGTAACAAATCTTACCCATCAGTCAAAACCCCGATTCTCCCTTTCTTTTCCGGTCCTTCTATCGAAAATCCCAAAATTTCATATTTACTTATAAGTTCAACAGCTTCCCGTGAAATTTCTTCCCCCGGTACAACCAATGGTATTCCCGGCGGATACAAATAAGCATATTCCGCAGAAATATATCCTTCTGCATTCTGCCACTGCAGGCTTACTACTTCATTGCCCGAATTTTTGTTTAATAACTCATCCACTTCCGCGCTTATATATTTTTTTCTTAGCTTAGGAAGAGAAAAATTTAACCTGCTTATTATTTTTTTATCTGTGTGCGTAGCAGTCCCCGTTCCTAGTCTGTTATCTAACAGGGAATCTATTTCCAACAGTGCATTTGTCAATCTGTTCATTCCCTTGCTGGAATCCCCCACAGAGGTCATTGCAACCACATAGGAGCCCGCTGCCATCTCCAACTGAAGATGATATTGGTTCAATAACTTTTCATACAACTCATGACCATTCATAGCAGTTCCTTTAACAGAGATAACTAGCTTAGATTTATCATACATTTTCGTTTCGATTAAACTTAAATGTTTCATTTCTCTTAGCCTGTCACGCATTTTATTAAGCATAACCGTATATTCGTCAAAAAATTCTCTGCCCCTTTTAGAAAGCAGATCTATACATGCATCCATACTTGCCATAAGCACATAAGAAGGACTGCTTGTCTGCAGCATATGTAAATATCTTTTTATTTTCTTTCTATCTGCCAGTTCTCCGTTCATATGTATCAAAGCTGTCTGTGTCAATGAAGGAAGCGTTTTATGAAGACTATGAATTACCACATCTGCCCCACATACATTTGAGTTTTCTGGAAAATATGGATGAAATCCCAAATGTGCGCCGTGGGCCTCGTCCACAATAAGCGGTATATCTCTCCTGTGTACTACATCAGTAATTGCTTTCACATCGGATAAAACTCCATCATAGGTGGGAGACGTAATAACGACTGCACGAACATTCTGATTCTGACTAAGGAGTTTATCTATGTCAGATGCCTCCACGGGTCCATTTAAGTCCCCTTCCTCATAAAACCTTGGATAAACATACACGGGATCCAAACTATTCATAAATATAGCATGATACACAGACTTATGGCAGTTTCTGGAAATCAAAATCTTATCACCCTGCACTGTGGATCCCATAATGGCGCTTAAAATACCTACAGTGCTCCCGTTCACCAGATATGAAGTCTCCTGAGCATGATAAAGTAAAGCTGCTCTGTTCTGAGCTTCTTTAATAATACCTTCCGGATGATGGAGATTGTCAAAACCATCAATTTCTGTAATATCAATATTGTAGGGAAAATCACATCCCATCAGATTCTCATTTCGTTTGTGCCCAGGCATATGGAACCCATAATAATCTGTATTATTATAGTTTCTTAACTTTTCATATAAATTCATAATTTCAGCTCCTGCTTTTCCTGTCAACTATACCCTCAAATCTCACCATTCTATGATAGTGTGAAAAAATAGAAAGGTCAAGCTGAACCGATAATTTAAGAATAATGTAAAATGGTAATTAATATAATAGATTGAAAATGTAAATTCAAGAGGTATGTTATGTTAATGCTCAACTTACACGTAAAACTACTGCTCTGCAACTATTCGAACGAGACCGTGTGTGGTCAATACCTTAACTTTGTGTGGAAAATGCCACTTATCGGCCCGAGACCTCCATTCTATACCAATCCAAGATACAATCTAAATTATCCCCAAATTTAAAAAATAGCGAAAGGTTATATAAGGAAATTAAAATGAATAGAAAAGATTTTTCTTCAACATGCAATGATAATAATGATCAAATTATGGATAAATTATTGGATGAATTCCAAAACAATTTGATACTCCATCCCTATCCAATGTATCCAAACTATGGTACCATCACACGATATGAAGATATTCCTATCAGTGTCCCTGAACAACATCAATTTCGTCAGCCCGGACTTGAAGAGCTAATGGTACCACGCCCAATCGTAGAAAATCCAAATTACAAAGGTTCTGATAAACTTTTAGATAAAGTAGCCTTGATTACAGGAGGAGACAGCGGTATCGGTGCAGCAACAGCAATAGCCTTTGCAAAAGAGGGTGCTGATATAGCAATCTCCTACCTTGATGAAGAAAACGATGCAAGGAGAACCAAAAACCGTATAGAAGAACTGGGGCGCAACTGTATTTTACTGCCTGGAGATTTAAGAAAAAAGCAGCATTGTAATGCCATAGTAAATGATACTATGGAAGCCTTTGGACAGATAGATGTCCTATGTAATAACGCAGGTGTACAATTTCCGCAGCCGAGTCTTTTAGATATCAGTGACGAACAATTTGACGAAACATTTAAAACAAACTTTTATCCCCATTTTTATGTTACAAAAGCCGCACTTCCCTATATGTGTCCGGGTAGTTCCGTAATTGGTACAGCTTCCGTTGTAACTTATATGGGATCAGATCAGCTTATTGATTATACTTCTACCAAAGGAGCTATCGTTGGTTTTACAAGAGCTTTGGCCAGAAACCTGGGCAAACAGGGCATACGAGTCAATGCTGTAGCACCGGGTGAGATATGGACACCTTTGATTCCTTCAAGCTTTTCTGCCGATGTAACAGCTATACCTCAGGATAATATGCTGATGCGTATTGGCCAGCCATTCGAACTTGCACCTACATATGTATACCTGGCATCTGACGATTCCCGTTTTGTAACCGGCCAGGTGCTTCATGTTGACGGCGGACAGACAACTAATTCATAAACAGCTTCATTTTATAAAAGGGTATATAAAAAGGGAGAAACTCAACATATCTTGAATTTCTCCCTTTTTTATATACCCATGAGCGTGCGGGGATTCGAACCCCGGACAACTTGATTAAAAGTCAAGTGCTCTACCACCTGAGCTACACGCCCCTATTCAATTTTCTAATCTTCAGCGAAAAAAATGCCCAAAGCCGGAATCGAACCAGCGACACGAGGATTTTCAGTCCTCTGCTCTACCAACTGAGCTATCTGGGCATTAGACTTGTAATAAGTCTTGAATTGCGGGGGCAGGATTTGAACCTGCGACCTTCGGGTTATGAGCCCGACGAGCTTCCAGACTGCTCCACCCCGCGCTATTTAATTTATTTATCTCTTTCGAGACAAAGCCGATGATCGGACTCGAACCGATAACCTGCTGATTACAAATCAGCTGCTCTGCCAATTGAGCCACATCGGCACTAGCCTTACGGCAATGGATGGAGAAGGATTCGAACCTTCGAAGGCGTTGCCAACAGATTTACAGTCTGCCCCCTTTGGCCACTCGGGAACCCATCCATTTTTTTATTAAGTGGGACCTATAGGGCTCGAACCTATGACCCTCTGCTTGTAAGGCAGATGCTCTCCCAGCTGAGCTAAGATCCCACAAACGACCCAGAAGAGACTCGAACTCTCGACCTCCGCCGTGACAGGGCGGCGCTCTAACCAACTGAGCCACTGGGCCTTACATAAAATGTGCACCTTCAAAACTACATACAAAGAATCATCCTTATTATCTCCTATCACCTTGTCTGGTTATGCCCTCGACCTATTAGTAACAGTCAGCTCCATGCATTGCTGCACTTCCACCTCTGCCCTATCTACC
>NZ_FBWL01000150.1 GCF_001517425.1 Clostridium sp. C105KSO13
CAAGGATGAAGCCGCTCCTGCCATGAATTAAGTGTTGTGTCTATATTTCTTTTTTGAAGCCAGCGAAAGATGGCTTGTTTGCTATACCCTACTTTTTCTTTAACCGCTACCTTTTTGTTTCAAACTTCTCCTCAATACTTCATCAGCCATCCGGCAATATTCTGAAATAGCTTATTATAATTGCTCCAATTGCAGAATTCTGGAGGGGCCCATTGTGGTGCACAGTCTGTTGTAAATACAGCTGAACGTCCTTTTCCGCCCGTTGTACTTGTACCTCCAATAACACAGGCAGCAATTGCATCTAACTCCAGCCCTGTTCCTGCGCTTGGCTGCCCAGAAAACATTCGGGATGCTAGAATGATTCCCGCCATGGCTGCTGTTACTCCACATAAAATATAAATCAAAACTTTATTGCGTTCCACAGGAAGCCCAGAAATCCTGGCTGCATCTATATTTCCTCCGATTGCATATGCACTTCTTCCATATTTGGTATACTTTAACACAATAAACCCAATCACATAACAAACAATCATAATAATAACGGGCACCGGCATAGGGCCCGCATATCCCCTCCCAATAACCTTAAATCCTGTTGGTAAACCTGTTATGGGATAGGAATTTGTAATAACCATTACTTCCTTCGATCCCCCAGGTTTCCCACAAGAAAATGAACACCATTCACAAAACTGGAATCATCTGAAGCAAGGAAAAGAGCAACATTTGCAAGCTCGCCCGGTGAGCCGTACCTAACTAGAAGATTCCAGATGGTTTGATTATAGGCTGGTCTTAAAAACTCACATTTCAAATGCTGTCTTAATCTTATGTTTATATCATTGAAAAGCTTTTCAATATGTACAGCCACCCTGTGACCGTAAGTGCGCTGAACATCGTGGTCAACATCACTACACTGGATGTCAGTACCCCCTCGTGCCCCATGTTCTTTGCCATCACAAAACAACTCACTGTCGATGCGGAGCCAAGCATAATCAGAATAGCCACAAGTTCCTCCCCCCGGAACCCCATCCAGACAGCCAGCGGCAGAAAAATCGCAGTGAATCCAACCAGTTTCATCGCTGCTGCCACTATGGCAGGTTTTGCCTTTCCAAATGCCTTTCTTACATCAAAAGTTGCTCCCATAGCCATAAGCCCCATCGGAGTTGCCACTGCCCCAATGTTGGAGATTGTCTTCTCCATGACAGGCGGCAGCGGTAACTTCAGTCCCGACCAGAGAAATCCGGCAGCAATTCCAATAATAATCGGATTCTTGACAATTCCTTTCAATGTGGCAATCCAAACTCCCCTGTCCAGTTTCTTCCTATCCGGCTGAAAAAAAGAAAGCACCACCACAGCCATAACATTATAGAGCGGGACGCTGCTAATAATCATCAATGGAGCCATTCCGGCATTTCCGTATATATTGTGAATAAATGCAATTCCAAGAAGAGCTGCACTGCTCCTGTAAGATGCCTGTATGAACTCCCCCTGAATACTTTTGTCCCGCCACAAAAAAGAGACTGCCGCGGCAAGAGTGATGCTGATGAATGTAGTCACAAAGCAGAACAACACAAACTTTAGATTCCACACCTCCGCAAAATCCACCGTTGCAAGGTCCTCAAACAGTAAAACCGGCAACGGCACAAGGAAGACAAATTCATTCATTTTTTCAGCAAATACATCATCTGTCCATCCTATTTTCTTCAAAATAAGTCCCAGAATCATTAGTAAAAAAATGGGCACTGTAGCATTCAGGCAAAAAATCAGATTATCCATTGATATAACTCCAAATTCTCTATTTCTGTATTAAATCATTTCCTCATAGTGCATCAGCCGGTCAAACTCATCCTCTGAGATCAGCTTCATTTTCATAGCAGCCTCTTTCAGAGAAATATTCTCGGCAAAAGCTGTCTTTGCAATCTTTGCAGCGTTCTCATAGCCGACTGACGGGCTTAAGGCTGTCACCAACATAAGCGAATTGTTTAGATAACTTTCCATGCGCTCCTTATCTGCACGGATGCCTTTCACGCAATGTGTGCAAAATGAATCCATCACATCAGCCAACAGCCTTGCAGACTGCAGGAAATTGTAGGCACATACCGGCATGAATACATTAAGTTCAAAATTTCCCTGGGACGCAGCAATACCAATTGCCGCATCATTTCCCATGACCTGGACTGCCACCATTGTCACCGCCTCACACTGCGTCGGATTAACCTTGCCCGGCATAATGGAAGATCCCGGCTCATTGGCCGGAATCTGGATTTCGCCGAGACCGCATCTCGGGCCGCTGGCCATCCACCTTACATCATTTGCAATCTTCATCAGGTTTGCCGCCAAAGCCTTCAAGGCACCATGAGCAAATACATAGGCATCCTTACTCGTCAGCGCATGGAATTTATTGTTATCCGGAATAAACTCCACTCCAGTTAACTCTGTCAGGTGTTTTGTCACCTGTTCGTCAAAGCCCTTGGGCGCATTAATACCGGTTCCTACTGCCGTCCCGCCGATAGCCAGCTTGTGCAGATGATTTAGGGATGCACAGAGCATGCTTTCTGTTTCTTCCAGCATTCCTCTCCACCCACTGATTTCCTGAGAAAACGCAATTGGCGTAGCATCCATCAGATGGGTACGTCCGCTCTTTATGATTCCCTCATTTTCTTTTTCCAGGCGGGTGAATTCATCTGTAAGACGTCTCAAAGCCGGCAGAACCTGCTCCGTCACAGCAAGAACTGCTGCAATATTCATTGCTGAAGGAAATGTATCATTGGAACTTTGGGACATGTTGACATGATCGTTAGGGTGAACTTCCCCTCCGGCCAAATGAGCGATTACCTCATTGACATTCATATTAGACTGCGTACCGCTCCCGGTCTGCCAGACCTTCAACGGAAATTCCTGCCACCGCTCTCCAGCAAGAATCTGATCACAGGCATTTGTAATGACCGTATATTTTTCTTCATCAAGCTTTTCGAAATGCCGGTTTGCCGAGGCAGCTGCCTTCTTGAGGTATGCAAAGGCACGTATAACCTCACGGGGCATCGTTTCCTCCCCAATCATAAAATTCTGCAGACTGCGCTGAGTCTGCGCGCCCCAGAAATGCTCCTTGGGCACCCGCACTTCGCCCATAGTGTCATGTTCAATTCGATATTCCATTGCCCTTACCTCCTAAAATCTAGCTTTTATAATCCAATCTGACAAACGGCTCATCAATGTTTTCAGAAATGAATGATATACACTATCTCTTTCTTCAATGAACTAATAATATCACATGCCATATCCTGCTTCAATACCAGGCTCATTTTCTTACTGGTTAGCATTCCTTTATACAAAACAAACATTCTATTATTTCAACTCTTTTTTAACATTGTTATAAAATCACTTGCAATTACAAACTTTTGAGTGTACAATCATATTTACAATAAAACACAGGGGAGCTTGTATATACAGGCTGAGAGGAAGTTTTCAACTTCGACCCTTTAACCTGATGCGGGTAATGCCGCCGTAGGAAGTCGTTACAATTAACGTTTTTTACAGGAGGCACCGATCAAATGTCTCCTGTTTTTGTTGCACTTTTTGCGAAAGGAGAGCGTTCGACATGCACGGTAAGTCCGTGCCGGACTTAAGGGGGAGCGCCCTTAGGCCTTGTATTACAGCGATGGGAAGCCGTATTCCGGCGTGAGAGGAAGCCAGTTAAGCTTCGACCGACCTTCCAGCTCTCCAGAAGAGAACTGAACTGTATCTATTTCAGGGAAGCGTCGCTGTAATCGACCGTTTTCTCTGTATAACAAAGGAGTGTTACAATGAAAACAAATAATGTTACGAAAAAAATGGTATTAACCGCCATGCTGGCCTGTCTGTCCTTTGTGTTAAACACTTTTGTGTATTTTCCAGCTATGGCACCGTTTCAGCATTTTGTGGATGTGCTTGCCGCTGTACTTGTAGGTCCCTGGTACGGGTTTGCTGCTGCATTGATCTGTGGAATATTGAGAATGTTATCCGGACGCACGATCCAGGCAGTCACCGGAGCGGTTTTTGGTCCGATTCTCGGAGGCTTGATTTATCGGAGAACCCAAAATATCTACCTGACATTCATCGGTGAAGTAATCGGCACCGGATTTTTGGGAGCTATGGCATCCTATCCCCTGATGAAATGGTTTTATGGTCTTGATGCTCAATCTCCGTTCTACTACATACCGTTCTACACACCAGCTGCCATAGTAGGTGGAGCAATGGGAGTCGCTGTGGTATTGATTTTAAAACGAAGTGGTACCCTGAGACGAATGATAAGTGAGCTAAACTAGGAGGGGAAAATGATTGATTATATTCATTCCTTACGTTGTGTGCGCCAGAATGCGCCGCTTGTTCAATGTATTACAAACTTTGTTACCGTCAATGACTGTGCAAATATTATTTTGGCCGCAGAAGGTTCACCTTCCATGTCTCAGGATAGCCGCGAAGTCGAGGAATCGGTGAAAGGAGCTCAGGCTTTGGTCTGCAATATGGGGGCAATCGATTTCGTTGATTCTATGATTCTGGCCGGAAAACAAGCCAATTTCCTGGGCAAACCTGTTGTGCTTGACCCGGTTGCGGCTGGTGGAACACAGCTGCGCAGAGAGGCTGCCCGGGAGCTGCTAAATGAAGTTCATTTTTCCGCGATTAGGGGGAATGCCTCTGAAATTTGCTTTCTTGCCGGCCGGCAGTCAACGGGCAGCGGCGTTGATACGAGTGCCGGAGATGCCATTACAGAACAAAATCTTCCTGCTGCTGTTAAAATGGCGAAAGCGCTGGCCCGCAAAATCAAAAGCGTGATTGCAGTTTCCGGCGCACTGGATCTGATTACCAACGGGGAGCAGACAGTAGTTCTTAGAAATGGCTGTAGGACTATGGCACGCATCACAGGGAGTGGCTGTATGCTGACCTCTCTCGTCGGAACATTTTGCGGAGCTATGCCGGGGGACCCTTTTACCGCAACAGTCACTGCAATGGCGGTAATGGGTGTATGCGGTGAATTGGCAGAACAAAGACGGCTGATAAACAAAACCGGTAATGCCACCTTTCGCACAGACCTCATTGATGCAGTATTCAATTTAACCGAAACACAACTTGCGGAGAGTATTTGCTATGAAGTTTTCTGAAGAAGCAGCCCATAACGTCATGAACAAACACTACGCGATTTTTGACATGGATGGTACATTGATTGACTCTATGATGTATTGGAAACACCTTGCCGAAGAGTTTCTTGAAAGCAAAGGTGTTACTCAGATTTCAGAAGACATTCTGGAGAAAATTAAACCGATGACAATGACAGAATCGGCGGCATTATTTAGACAGGAATTCTCTCTGAACGGCACCCCCGAAAGCATCGCTATGGAAATGAATGCTATGATGGATGAACATTACCACAAGAACATTCCTTTAAAAAGCGGCGTGAAAGAATATCTTGATTTTCTGTATCAAAAAGGTGTTCAGATGTGCGTAGTGTCCGCGACTGCAGAGCCTTTGATGGAGGCTTGCCTGAAGCGTCTGGATATTCTGAAATATTTTTGTTTCCTGCTCTCCTGCGAAACAGTGGGTGCAGGCAAAGATAAACCAGATGCGTATCTTGCAGCAGCAAAACAGCTGGGAGCATCCCCAGCCGATTCAGCTGTTTATGAAGATGCTCTGTACGCTGTCAAGACAGCAAAGAATGCTGGTTTTTATGTCATTGGTGTATACGATGAGAGCGCCGAAAAAAATTGGAACGATATTGAAAACCTTGCAGATGAAACCATCCGCAGTTACTACGTGCTGAACTTTCCGGTTATCTAGCCTGAATACTTCTGCGTATAGAAAGAGCTTTGCATTAAGTAAGCAGTGCAAAGCTCCTTTATTTCATACAAATGACGGCCCAACTGACTTTTTAGTCTACTCTGTTAATTGGCTGTCCTTTGCAAAAAGCTGTGATATTGTCTTGAATCAATGAGACCAAACGTTGTCTTGTTTCCAACCCCCGCCATCCCATATGTGGTGTAATGATCACATTATCCATTGTATATAGTGGGCTTGCATCATCTAACGGCTCTGCTTCCTGAACATCTAATCCCGCACCTGCAATCACTTTATTCTGCAAGGCTTCAATCAATGTTTTTTCATCAATCAGTGCTCCCCGCGCAGTATTGATTAAGAATGCTGTCGGCTTCATTATTGTTATAGTTTCTTTATTAATCATATGTCTTGTTGCTTCGTTTAAAGGGCAATTAAGGGAAATAAAATCACTTTGCCTGAAAACTTCCTCATTTGTTGTAAAGTGAATATTCTCCGCATCTTTTCTTGGCGTTCTGGTGGATACTAAAATTTTCATCCCCAGTGCCTGAGCTACTTTAATGATTTCCTTTCCAATATTTCCATAACCGATAACTCCCAATATTTTGCCGTTTAATTCTACGTGATCTACCATTAGGTGTTTATGAAAATTATCATGATTACCTTTCGAAAGCATACGAATCTGTTTTTGCATTGAGCTTGCCAGATTTAAAATTAAAAGGATTGCAGTATGCGCCACTCGTTTCGTGCTGTATGCTGGGATATTGCATAATACAATTCCCTTTTCACGTACCGCATCCAAATCTATATTGTTATAGCCAGTTCCGGCTTCACAAATCATCTTTACACTATCAGGAAATTTTCTAATAATGTCACCGCTGACCTTCATTTCTTTTGTTACAACAATTGTAAAACCATCAACCCGCTCCAAAATCTTATCTTCAGGCGTTTCATCATAGATTACCACCTCAGAAGCAATTTTAGAGTAATCAACGTTCCCATCATAATTTACCAGGCCGGCGTTTAATACTACAGTTTTATCATTCATAAACTTCTCTCCTCTCTCGCTGAATCTCATATTTGTGTTCCTCTGTATTGATTGTATCATTAATAGATACATCTTCCTATTGATTGAGCATTCTTTGCTTGTTTAACATGTTCATTTCCACAATTTTCACAGTTCCTATGCTTGCCCCTCTTTGGAGGTGAGCTCTAGTCACAGATCTATCTGTTCAGAATAACCTTTTCATGCTATGCTGATGCCAGCATTCACCAGTGTGAGCCGAATATAAATTTTGAGGAGGATATTCGTATGTTAGAGGAAAACAACAAAAATGAGCTCTTCCATATTTATTACAAACGTTGGATTACCATCTATAAAGAAGGGGCAATCCGCAAGGTCACCATGGCTAAATACTCGATGACCCAGCAATGGCTCGTCAAACTTGTACCAAATCTTAAACTCTGCGATCTTACCCGTATTTCTTATCAACAATTGCTAAATGACTACGCAGCAGGACATGAACGTCAAACCACAATGGACTTTCACCATCAATTAAAAGGTGCAGTACTTGATGCAGTTGATGAAGGACTTATCAAACGTGACCCGACCCGCAAAGCCATCATCAAGGGAAAAACGCCGCGGGAAAAGAAACCGAAGTACCTCAACCAGTTTGAGCTTCATACTTTGCTAACCAGTCTCAATCTTTCCCCAGAAATTAGCTGGGATTGGTTTATTTTGCTCGTAGCAAAAACAGGCATGCGATTTTCAGAGGCTCTTGCACTTACACCTAAAGACTTTGACTTTACACATCAAATGTTGTCCATCAACAAAACCTGGGATTATAAGGGTAACGGAGGATTTTTGCCCACCAAAAACCAGTCTTCAATTCGCAAAATTCAGCTCGACTGGCAAATGGTAATTCAGTTTTCCGAACTACTCAAAGTACTGCCGGAAGATGAGCCAATTTTCGTACATACTAAAGGGAAGATCTATAATTCCACAGTAAACAACATATTGAGCCGTGCTTGTCAAAAGTCAAAAGTGCCAATAATTTCTATACATGGCCTACGGCACACACATGCATCACTTTTATTATTTGCAGGAGTATCAATCGCAAGCGTAGCTCGCCGATTGGGACACGCAAGCATGACTACCACCCAGAAAACTTATCTCCATATCATACAGGAACTGGAAAACCAGGATGTGGATCTAGTAATGCGTTCTTTGGCAGGATTAAGTTAACCATCATCCAGAAATCATGGCTCACACTGATGAAGGGTGATGAGGTGATCTAGGTTGGTGAAATAGCATCCAAGACGTTCTTGTTCTTCAATACATTTAGGAAATATAATTGTCAAATTCTCCATGCCTTTTTTTGTCAGCTGCGATTGAGCACTTCCAAAACTGATAAAAGAAATTTGAATTTGACCTTTATCAGACTTCATAAATTGATACATATATGAAGTATTAATATCGCTCTTATTTCTTAAAATTAGCATACCTGAATTTATTCGTGCAAATGGTATTTCCTTAGCAATATCTGTATTGTACCACGCAACATGCCCTAATGATCCTCGTGATGTAATAACAATATCATCTTCATATAATTTACCATTTCCCATGCTATTTGACTTTTCTTCTGTTACATATTGATTATCTTGGAATGCAAAACCACTTGTTGTAACATTTGATGCATTTAAGAAAATAGTATGTCCACGCTCTAAAAAATCGGATTCTTTAGGATAGTTTTTTCCCCTATCACCATCTTGTATATCAAGCACTTCTATCAACTTACGCTGTTCCCAAGCATCAGCCCTTTTTTCCCGTAATCATATCATCAATATCATCAAATGCATTTTCCAACCGTTCAACATGATATATCTCATACATATCATAGATAATATCAGTTAATCCAAGTGAATCCCATTGCTTCAGCACTTGTTGAGCGGTCATATTCTTAGCTTGAGCATACCTCTCAATGAGGTAGATGAAAAAATCTGCTTCTTTACTCATCTTCATCACTCCTTAAATATTGCGAGTTACGTGGATCTCCTGTCACTCGCTCACTTTCCCACATGTCGAATACAATCCTTGGACTCAGTTTATAAACCTCAAGTTCCGGACTGATCAACATCTGATAGGTTTGTGATTCAATAAATGAACGAAGTGCCTGCATCTCCTCTATTCCATATTTTTCTATGATGAGACGCGTTACATGACGATCAAAAAAATCTCTAATTCTGGTATCAACATTTGTCACAACAACTCACTCCCCTCAAAAGTTAATAATTCCAAAGAATTTACTGTTAAAAAGGCATATTGGTCTGTCAAATTTTGTGGCAGCAAACGCCTGACCGCCTCTTCTTTAGTATATACACTATCCATGTAATCATCAATAACAGGTAAAGTCGAGTCATTTGCAACTGGGCCAATCACAATATCATATGGATTAATCTTAAGCAATTCCTTACGATTACTTACCACAAATTCTAGCCAATCACCATTTGCGGTATCAAACCTCAATACTTTTAAAGTCGATATCTCATTGTAATCAATCGAATAAATATTTAAAGTTGCTTTCCCTTTTCCTCGGCGTCTTGTGACTGTTTTTGCCCATTTATTCGCTTGAGTATAGCTCGAAGTTAGATAAAATCCTGCCCCGAAATCTAAAGCTCGTAAATTAGAACGGATTTGGGGATTTACAACCTTCATATTACTTCCATGAAAAAGTTTCAAAATTAACACGCTCCTTCCTGATTTATTAATCTTATACATCGATACCCAAGATTCTCAACTGCTCATTAATCTCAGTCTCAAGAGCAGCTATTTCTTTTTTGTCTTGCTCTAATAGCTTATTCACTTCATCAAGGTCAATTGCTTGCTCCTCCTCAAACGTATCTACATAACGCGGGATATTTAAATTGTATTCATTTTCTTTAATTTCTTCAAACGCCGCTACATGGGCGTATTTATCAACATCAACACGATCTTGGTAAGTTTTGATAATCTTATTAATATTTTCATTAGTAAGTCTGTTTTGATTCTTACCTTTTTCAAACTCATTACTCGCATCAATAAACAAAATTTCTTTTGTTTTACGATTTTTCTTAAATACTAGAATCGTAGTAGGAATAGATACGCCGTAAAACAAGTTGGCGGGCAGTCCTATCACTGTGTCAAGATAATTTTTCTCAATTATAGTTTGACGTATCGAACCTTCTGCTGCGCCGCGGAACAGAACCCCATGCGGTAAGACAATAGCCATTCTCCCGCTGTCATTTAAATGGTATAAGCTGTGTAAAATGAACGCATAATCTGCTTTTGTTTTTGGAGCAAGCTTGCCATACTCACTGAAGCGAGGATCCTTTAATTTTGTCTCTCTATTATCCCAATGAGCAGAATAAGGGGGATTTGCAACCACAGCATCAAAGGAACGCGGATGATCAATTCCCTCAGCATTTTTTCCATCCGGCCAATCACTTTCAAGTGTATCGGCATTGGACAAAGTCATGTTGTTAAATGAGACACCATGCATCATCAAATTCATCCGAGCCAGGTTGTAAGTTGTTGTATTCTTTTCCTGCCCATAAAATTTAATTGCTCCCGCCTGGTCTCCACCGGGAAGTTCATTTTGAACGGTCAACAACAAGGAACCTGATCCGCATGCTGGGTCATACACTGAGAAGGTGCGGTCTGATTTCTCTACACCATCGGTCACAATTTTAGCCAATATCTTAGAAACTTCATGTGGTGTATAGAATTCCCCACCCTTTTTTCCTGCGTTTGCTGCAAATTGACCGATTAAGTATTCATATATCTCTCCAAGAACATCCTGGCCGTCTTCACCTCTATAATCAACACTATCCACGAGCTTCACAATCCGGTTTAGTGATTTTGCACGTTCATTTGTGGAAGAACCAAGCCGGGAATCTCCAAGGTTGACATCGTTAAACACTCCCCGAAAATCATTCAATGCCTCCTTGTTTAACTCAGCATTTTTATTAAAATTATCAAAAAGTGTCTGGTAGTCACTTGGAATTACCATACTATTATTAATCTTTTGTATCAGAGATTCCCAAGTATCCATCGGCGAAATAGCATAACCTAAACTCGAAGAAATATCCGCCAGATATTCATTTAAATCATCACCATTTGCCTGTTCCAAATATGCTTTATTGATGGATTCACCTTCAGCAACATCGATGACATTGTTCTCAATCAGGTATCCTTCTTGATGTTCTGACAGATACCGATAAAACATAAATGCTAAAATATAGTTTTTATACTCTGCAGCATCCATATTTCCACGAAGTTCATTCGCCATGGCCCACAGTTTTGTTGTAATTGTTTGCAAATTATTGCTCATATTGTGTTTTCCTCTCTTAAACAAACATTTGTTGTAGTAATGCTTTCTTCTGTTCTTGTAGGTGTTCCAGCTTACGTTGATGAAGGGTGATAAGGTTGTCCACCGTTTCGAAAAATGCTCCTATTTTCTTCTGTTCGTCCATTGTTGGTGGCATCATAATATCCATGGCAGCCATTTGTTTTCCTGATACCTCCACAAAAGTCGAGCCTGCACCTACTATTTCACTGTATCTTTTTAACTCTTCTGAACGTGAAAAAATAAAATAGGAATCAAGTTCATTTTCATGAGGAACAATAGACTGAAATCCTTGATTAGTACATGATTCTTTGTGCAAAATAGCCATTTTCCCGATGCCAGCACGTGAAGTAAAAAGTACTGTTCCAACAGGCAACATTTTTGCTGAAGAATTATTATATCCTGCTTCTGTTATCTTTCGCTCACTAGAGTTCACATAGATTTGGTCAGTAATTTCAGCAGGAGCATACCAATCTATTTCACCATCCCAATACTCTTCATTTGACGTACTTGGTGTTCCGCCTCCAATAATATCAGCCATATCGCCTAATTTACGCTGTTCCCAAGCGTCAGTAAATTCTGGAAAACGGACTTCCGGGAAATTTTCACCATTTTTCGGAAACATTTTTTGAAGCAGCCCGCTTTTCAATTTTTTCACATCAGCCAACTTACGCTGATGAAGGGTGATAAGGTGATCTAAAGTGCCTAGGAAACCAGCAATCTTTGATTGCTCTTCTTCACTAGGAAGCTTTAAAGTGAACTTCCTGACATTTTCCATGCTTAATGCTGGCTGTGATGATGTTGCAATAAGTGGGAAAATAATCCGATTGTAGAATGCGTTGCCATTCATCATTTGACTTACAAAGAGTGAATTTGCACCCTTGTTCATTCGAATTCTTGCAACATTTGGAGCCAGATAATACTTATCATCTTCAGGAACAACTGCCAATTCACCTACTGTTCCGACGTAAGTGAAAAGAATATCGTTTTTGTAAAGCTTGCTACGATTAAGTTTTGAAAAATCACTGCTGTCAATGTATTTCACGTCCTCTAAAACCAAATGACCATTTTTTACGTTCAGGCCACGCAGGGCAATAATTTGACCTTCATCAGAATAAGTAACGTATTTTGTAAATTCAAAACCAGCCAGTTTTGTTACATCAGCAATATCCCCAAGCTTACGCTGTTCCCAAGCATCACTAAATCCCGGAAATCTTATTTTAGGTACATTTTCTTCGTTTTCACTCATTTCTGTTCTCCTCATGTTTTCTTGACATCTTTTGTGTGTGTTTTCAGGACAACTGTTGCCCGAACGTAGCTCTTCATCACTTTTGAGAATCAGTACTGCCGCTAACTAAAGTGATCACAGCCAAATTATACTATTTCATTAAATTTGTTTGTATTTTCCCCTCAATTATGCCGTAAATATTAATCTCATGAACTGCCTCGCTAAGTGCTTAATATATCTTTCTAGGCTAGAAATCTCACACAGTAAGAGCATTATACCACGGTAAATGGCAAGTATCTTCTCTGCATTTACCACTTTTCGTCAACCCACATTATCTGATGATAAATTTTCTTGCAGTGTTTTATTTTGCTACCTTTTAATTCTCAGCCAGCTCATCTGCCAGTTCATAAATTGCCGCACGCAGGCCGTTCCTGTATTTAATTCTGGACAGCTTTTGTACTTCTTCAGCATGAGCAAGTGTCAGATAGCCAGAACTCGCCTGAGCTATGATATCCCGAATCTGCCCGGTATCATCTAAATCCTGCAGTCCGTACCGGTGCCTGCTGAACAAATCCCGCATCTGTGCGCTTGTAATGATATCTGTTATTCCCCATTTCACCCGAAAATCGAGAAACACTCTGTCAAGACTCAAGTTGTGTGCCTGCTGAATAACTTCTTCGCTATTGTTTAATTTCACAGGATACTTGAAATCGGATCCCTCAGGTGGGTAGTACCCCTTAACAATCGCAGTTGCCGCATTCACGATTTTAGCTGCATAGCTGTGGTCATCCAGTCCGTTCGCAAACTGATTGATTTTATCCTGTGTCTCTTTGGCTTCTTCTTTTTTACCTTCATGCACCTGATTCAACAATTGTTCTACAAGTTCCGTGAGATAATCATAATCTACTTTGATATCCTTCACATGAGTCATACGCAGCTCAATTTGGTCAAATGGGACTTTCTCCTTTTTGGCAAAATATGTCTTAAGTTCATTGGTCAAAACAGTTGTCAGCGCTACCTCCTGCTCCGAAGTCATTCCTAATTTTTCTATCAGCTCGTCCGGGTTGTCATAGTTAAACCCAACCTGTTTGCCATTCTCTTCCCCCGGACCGTATTGTTTTAGTTTTGCCACCCCTTTGTTGTAATAACGAAGCAAATTAAGCATGTATTCCTTCTGTTTGTCGGAGGGGGGCAATTGTTCAAATCCATTGGTCAAACTCTGCAGGGTTTCTACGGATTGCTTTACCTCATAAAACACATCTTCAAATGGCTTGGCAATAATCCCCTCTTTTTTATTAGATTCGCGCTGTTCAGACTCAGATAAATCAGCAGAATCTTTATTAGCATAAATGGCAAGGGCCTTATTCATTAGTTTTTCATTTTGCGCAGGCCAGCGATAGTTAACCACACGTCCCCATGGTTTCTCTTGCATATCTGCAATACGGTTTGTTCTGGAATATGCCTGAATTAATCCGGCACCCTTCAATGTTCTGTCTACATAAAGTGTATTAAGTTCAGGAGCATCAAATCCTGTCAGCAGCTGATCAACCACAATCACTATATCCAAAAATTTTCCGTCTAAAGCAGATTTATTTAAACGCGTGGTTACATCTTGTGTATAACCCGAAACATCATCCATCCCAAAGGATGTGCCAAATTCTTCATTATACACTTTGATAGCTTTATATAAACCTTGATTTGTACTAAGCATGCTGTCATTGTTGGATGAATTTTGGCTGAAAGTAACCGCAACTTTCAAAGTCTGACCGCCGTTCTTTCTATTTTCTGCGTTAACGCGCTGAAATTCATTAAAATACATCATAGCCATTGGCGTACTTGCTTTTCCTCCGCCAACGTGAGTTGTAAACAAAGCATTATATCTTCCTTCATTAGATCGATTACGCCAATTTTTAAATATGTCTTCAACTACCAGCTGAATGTGATCTATATTCTCGTCATAAAAACTGGGTTCAATCGCATCATCCATATCTTCCTGAGAGAGATTATTAATTTTCTTTTGAATTTGATCTTCTGTCCATTTTGGGTAGTGCTTACTGTAAAACTCAGAAAGATATTTTTCTTTCATCTGCTTTCCATCAATTGTTGTCTCAAAATCTACTTTAAAGCCCAAAACATTGCGGTCAGCAATTGCTTCACGAATGGTATAAGCGTGTAATAGGGGCCCAAAGATGTCTTCCGTCCTAAGCCCGGTAGTGGTCTCGTCAAACATAGGCGTTCCGGTATAACCAACCCAGGCAGATCTCTTAAAAGCTTTCTGGATGTTTTTGAATGTTTCCCCTCCTGTTGAACGGTGTGCTTCGTCCACAATGAAGACGATGTTCTTATTTGGTGCCTTAAAGGATTTACGTTTTACTAAAGTATCTAATTTCTGCACGGATGTGACAATGATACTGTTATCTTTACTTTTAAGCTTTCGACTCAGGTCTGTTGTATTCCCTGTGTTCTGCACACTACCAAATGCATCCTCTGTGGCATCCGGATCATAAGCTCTGTAACTTTCATCTGTCTGTTTGGTTAACGCAATTCTATCCACAACAAAAACAACTTTGTCCACTTTCGGCATGCGGCTTGCAAGCCATGCTGTTTTGAAACTTGTAATAGTTTTGCCCGATCCCGTTGTATGCCAGATATAACCAATTTTATTCATACCAAGTTCAAAATCAGCTTGCTTCAGGCCTTCAATGACATTTTGTGTGGCATACACCTGATACGGGCGCATAACTTTTAGTGTTTGTTTATTCTTTGTCCCATCCAAAATCATGTAGTTTGTTGCCATCTGATGTGCCATCGGAATTGAAAGCATAGAGTCCGCAAATTCTTTCCAGCTGCGCACAATAGAATTGTTGCTTTTGCGCTGCCAGTTAAAGGCAAAGTCTTTGTTAAATTTATCCGATGTAGTATTTGCCATGTACTTCACATTATTTGGTGTAATTGCTACCAAAAGCTGTAACGTCGAAAAAATGTCCCTGTATTGATTTTCATCAGCATACTGGTGCATCTGATTAAGAGCTTCATTCACATCACGGGTATCTCTTTTTTCCTCAATCTGAAGCATGGGCAAACCATTAATTAAAAGCGTAGTATCAAAAATTCTGTTTTGCTTTCCCGTAATAACTGCCGGCCGTTTAATCTGATTGACAATCTGATAGACTGTATCTCCAGCCCCTATTTGTTTTTGGTCGAAAACAGTAAGAAAGACATGACGTCCATCGTCCAGATCAATCTCAATCTGTGATACTCCATTTAAACCATACAGGAACTGCCCCGCCTCGTAAGGTGTCTGAAGATTGGAGATAATCATTTTTATCTGATTAAACTCTACCACGCTTAGTGGATGATCCAATGTATTTTGATTATGCTGTTCCAGGATTTCTTTAAAATTATCCCAGAGCTGCTCTGTGGTTTTAATATGTGGCTCATACTTCCACAATTTTGTCTTCACTACATAGTCAGTATTTGATTCTTTCATAAGAAAATTCTCTATTCCTTCAAGCTGATTCTGATTTGTAATTGTACCACTTGTAAGGTATTGAATTAATTCCGTTTCAAATTGGTTCTCATTCATTGATCGTTTATCCCTCTTAGTTTTTCCAGTACTATTGCAGTTTCTAAATCCGCATCTCTTTTTCTCAGTGCCGCACTTCTTAATTGATTAAAATAAATTTCACCAATAGCTATTTGCTTTTCTATCACTGGTAAATCCGGCACCTCAAGGCTCTTCAGCTGTTTGAGAGTAAACTTTAGAACTTGAGAACCTTGTAATCCCACCTGAAACTGTCTTTTAATAAAGTTGTTCTCATTAAGCAAATAAACAATATACGTTGAGTCAATCTTTTCATCAGTTACCAGCTTAACGTAATTTTGCGTGTACAGATATCCATGATGATACCATCTGACGATAGCAGATTTTCCTGAAATCAGGCTGAAGACAACATCTCCCCGACAAAGTGTATTGACCTTATCAAAGGTTCGTATTCGTCTGCTGTGACTGCCGCCGGACTCAATACCGGTCAGGTCATCTTCAATGTCTGGTTGTCCATAATAAGTATATAGCGGTGCTTTGGTGTCAAATACTTCTTTAATCCTAAACTGTGGCGAACCACTTACGAACTTAATCATATCATTTAATTTAGCCATATAAAAATGTGCCTTTCAAAAATTAAATTTTATTGTTATGTGTATTTTAACAGAACTGTCTTAAGAATGCAATTTTTATTTTATAGTTTCTAAAAATTACATTTATAAAGAGGGGGGTTTTGATAATCATATCTATTTTTTATAATGAATTTTTATACGGATTTCAAGTAGTGCAGTAACGCGTCTTTCGTTAATGGCTCTGCATGACTTAAAATACAATATTGGCACTCTATGCTTTCTATCAAATTTATCAATATTTCTAATTTAGCTTTATTCATGTATGAATTATTATAGAAATCTTCGCTTGTTGAATCTCCCAAAAACAATATTTTTTCTTCGGGCACATAAATTAGCACTGTATCTTCTGAATGGGGTGATTCTGCGTGGAAAATCCTTGCAGTCAACCCGCCCAAATTAATAGAGAGTTCTTTTTCAAATTGAATATCTGATAGTGTGACAACAACTTACGGTCTGTTTCCGGTTGATGTGGGTAATAAAATACCCTGTCACTTATTTTCTTTAATTTCATTTATTCTCTTACCTTTCCGGCAGCAAATCAAGAAGCCTCATTTCTATTTCCGATAATTGTTCCTCCTATATTAATTCCGACAGGTTGAAATTTACAATTATCCTTCTGTCTTGCAGGGACATCCATCCAGATGGTCATCTATCACACCGATTCCCTGCAGAAATGAATAACAGATGACAGGCCCGACAAAACTGAATCCCCGTTTCTTCATGTCTTTACTTACAGCTTCTGATAATTCATCTTTGGCAGGCATCTCTGAAAGACACTTCAAATGATGAACAATCTGCTTCCCTTCCGTGAAATGCCAGATATAATCATCGAATGATTTAAATTCACCTGAAGAGATTATCTGCCGCACTGCTTTAGCATTCCTCACAGCAGCTTTGATTTTGGCCTTGCTCCTTATAATTTCTGAATTCTGCAGAAGCGCTTCAATTTTCTGATCGTTGTAGCGGGCAACAGCACTGATGTCAAACTCATCAAATGCCTTCCTGATCGCAGCTTCCTTATGTATGATAGTAGACCACGACAGTCCTGCCTGCTGCCCTTCAAGGCAAAGCATGGCGAAAAGCTCCGTGTCGTCATGGCAAGGCTGGCACCATCTGTTGTCATGATAAGCAAGCATAAGCGAATCGTTTTTGGTCCAATCGCGACATTCATTCATATCTTCACCTCATCTTCTTAATCTCATGTTCGTGTTGTAATTGTTACTTGCATAAATGTCAAATATAATTCATAATTCCAGTCCATTTTGGGGATTTACCCATATCTGTTTTAACTGGTAGTACACCTCTCTTGCTACCTGGTAAAGCGTTCCTTGTAAATTATAAAGGTTCATCTCATTCATTGGTGTTCTTAATGTTTATTCGACTCTCGATGAATGCTTTAGAAATGAGCATAGCCTGTATTATAGGCTCAAAGCGATTGAATTGTGAGGTCCCTTTATCGTATTTATTTTGTGCTTTTGTAGTTTTATTTATGATTGAAACCACAGGGGGCAGAGCCTCTCTCAATTCCCTTTCTGTATAATTTACAGTTTTATCATTCGTAAGAAGTGCCTTAGAAATATAAAGTGCTTTGATTCTGTTTTTTAGGAGCGTCTTGTTGCCCAAACCCGCCGCCTCCATGAGTGCAAAAAGGGATTACTGTTTTAAACCAGTTCGGTAACCCTATATATATTGTTCCATAATCATTTATTGGTTCAGATTCAGATATTAGTTTAAGGCGGTATCTCCTGTTGTTTTTTACTCCAAAAAACAAATTCCTCTTAACAGTATAATTGAAAAAACACAGGCATACAAGCTGTGGGGGCTTTTCTATCTAGGCCTAAAGCCGGTAGGGGAACCACTCGCCTAGCAAGTGGTTTTATTGTATGGGCATACAATAAGAGATTTTAGGGCATCCGTCATGACGGCAGGTGCCCTTTTTCTTAGTAAAACATTATAAAAATCTTGTGATTATTTGTACCAACCTTATCGGAAGCTGCTTTAAATCGGTTATATCCAATGTATTTTCAGCTCCGTAAAGCTCACAGATAGCCTCTTTATCCTGCCCAATAGCTGCAGCAAGAAATTGGATGCCTTTACGCCTGAATTCCTGTAAAGTATCTTTCATATCATGAACTGCTTTTTCACCTGTATAATCGGGCATAGCCTTAGGCTGCCCGTCACTGATGCTGATAATTAATTTGGTTTTTTGAGGTACATGAAGCAATCTATCAGAAATAATACGTAATGCCATACCATCTCGGTTATTGCTGCGAGCCTGAATGTTCATAAGGGTATATTTGTCATCCGGGTCTTTACTTTCAAAGTCTACGTATGCATAAATAGACATTTGTTCCAGTTTCGAGCGGTCTGCTGTATCACCGTAAACCATTATCGGAATACCACACCCCATACAAAATTCATATAAAGCGACTGCTGCCTGTTTTGCCGCTTCTAAACGCCCGAAGGCAGACATAGATGCTGATTCATCAATCCTGAGAGCAACTGCGAGGGATGGTTCTTCCTCAGGAGGACGCTTGCGGGCAAATACGCGGAAGTCCGGAATAGCAGCTCGATCTGCACAGAACTTTGTGCCATAAAGCTGAGATTTAGTAAATTCAGAAGAAACTTCATGCTCCAAAAGCGGGTTTGTTTTGCGGATTAATTCCCGAATAACCGGAAGTAAGTCAGCAGCCATGTTGTGATATTCCTCCCTGCTTTGGGGCGTAGTTTCCGGACGATGTACAATAAGCTTGATTGCCGCATGGCAGGTGCCCTGAGTGCTTTGCCGCGCTTCCCTGTTTAACTGTTTACGAAATCCCTTTTTTTGTGATTTGCTTGTAAAGGATCGATTAAGCTCATGGTAAAGTGGTGCGCCGTTATCACCATTATCATTGCTTGAAACATCCGTATTTTTTTCACTGCTCGTGTCTGAATGTCCTTCACTTTCTGCTGATTTTCTCAGGCAGATTGCATTTTTATCAACTTTATCTGTTTCTGCAGAGTATTCCCCATTACCGGAAATATGAAGTTCCATTACTTCTGGATTCTCTCCATCTGCAGGAGAATGAGATACCGTCTCTAATTCCTCAAGTTTATCTATCAGGCCATGACTTAACAGTGCCTGTTCTAAAATGGCAAGCTCCTGTGGGTCAGTGGTAATTTTGTAGAGCACCTTATAATATAGCGTGCTTTGTACTGAAGCACCACTTGCAACAGCATCAGCCCAAAAAATATAGGATCGCATCCCAGCTACACCCTTAATGGCATTAGCCCGGGCCGTTTCATCTAACAAAATAATAGTTTCGGCTAAAAGAGAAAGAACATTTTCAGAATGATAGCCGGTCTTAGCTTCAGCTCTTTCTATCATAACCGCTTTAGGGGGTAAATCTAGTTTTTCAGCATGTTGTACTCGATCACGCAAAGCTTCATTCAAAGGCCGGCAGCCATTATATCCACGGTTTGTTGTAATAACAGCAATAAAATCAGGATGCCTGTGTACAATACGAGTAGGCAGGTTTAGACTGCCATCTGGTTCTAATGCGGAATTTAGAGCCATTAAAACAGCAGCATCCCTAATAACTGTGGGTTCCTGAATTTCCAAGAGCCATCCATTTTCATATGCCCGGACAATTTCTGACGGATAATATCGATATTCAACAGTATCTGATTTATCATCTTTTTCCGACAATACTGGAAGAATAGAACCAAGCACATCGGATTTATCCATATCTGCAAAACAAGTTACCTTCGTATACGGCAGATGGAAATCAGCAGAGAGGGCTTTGGCAAGCTGGGTTTTCCCAGAACCTGCATCACCTTCCAGCAAAATTGTACTGATTTTCATTTCTCCGCGGTTCCAATTTCTTGCTGCTTCTTGATATATACGTCTTTCTGCTTCACTTTCAATATGTGAGGGCGGTTTTTTCCAGACAAGAGATTGTTCCTCTTCAGTCAGTTGTCTGGCAGGTGACTGATTACATATCGGTTTCATATTAATAACACTCCAGTTCTTCTAAAATGCAGCCAAGTACTCGTTGGCGTTCCCCTATTAATTCCCCTAAATCATTCAGACTCTGGGCAAATGCTTTGATATCTTCGTCGATATTTTGATTATCAGTACATATCTCTACGGGTAATACACCACCTTGTACTCCAATACGTTCTGCAGTGGGCTTTTCCGGGTCATATAAGAGTGGAAATCTATAAGCCTCTTTGAAATAAAGTAATGTCCTGGACAAAAGGATCATCATGTCAAATACTTGATGAACAGGCAGCTCCTGAGCCAAAATCAATTTGTCATCTTTATCAGCTTTCCAAATTTGTGCTGCAATCTGCATTTCTTTATTTTCTTCCAGCATAGGTGCGCCTAACGTTAAGCGTTTAATGTCAGATTTATAAGCATTTCTGCCATCTATACGGTCATAATCATTTGATGTAATAACAACTTTTTCATTCATCTCCATATCCTCCTTGCACTTAAGTCAGGGGCGAGGCACTGTGCTCCTAAACTTTCAAATATTCCTTGTGCTCACTTCGATCTAGTATAAACTAATGTACTTCAAAAAATAATCCATGCTCCGTAGACCACCATTCGAAAGCTTACTAGGCCACTTTTGCAAAAAGTCTAGGCAGACAAACCAACTAACCCAGTTAAGCTCCTTCAACCATATCCCGCCTGCAATATCCCACATAGCCAAATATCATCAGGGCAATACTAATGACTGTCATAGTTAGAAAAATCACTCCATCAAACTTATCTATTGGCATACGTGGAACCCAGCTTTGTACAGCTGTTTTTGAAAACCATTCCGGTAAATCTAAAATTTTGCCAAAATAATTTAATGCAAAAGAATATCCAAGATATACATAAATAACTTTACCCAGTTTTGGTGCCCAGCCTAAAGCCAACGCTGCAAGTCCGCTAAAAAAGAATACAGAAGGCAGAAAGTTATAGCCTGCAGCGATAAAATCGCCCATCTTCATAGATGAGCCCTCACCCATTGCAGAAATTGCCGTACCACCAAGACTGCCCGCAGCCAGTAAAATACCAATTACTCCTGCAGCAATTGCCAAAATGATACTAGTCCAATAGAGTTTAGACCGAGTCACTTTTGTAGCATAAAGCTGGCTCAGATGTAACCGCGTTTCTTCCGCAAAAAGTTTATTCACAATAGTGATTGGCAAAATAGAAACTAATCCAATCATTACCATCATAATGGTTCCGGTAAATGATGCTTCAATTGAAATACCAGCTTGTGTAAACATCTGGGTTAACATTTCATTGCTTCTAAGGAAGGTCTGCATATCTCCATAAATCGAACCATAAGCTGCTCCCATGATTACAAAGGCAATCAACCAGCTAATCACTACGCCTTTGTTAAGTTTGATAAACAAGCCAGGTACGGACAGTAAGGATTTTTTCGCTGACGCACGACCTTCTCTTTCAGGTAAGTAACCAGCTCCCATGTCACGCCCCCCTTCAAGGGCAAAGGCAATCATTACTACAATAATGCAAAAGACTACAGCAAAAATAAGAGGAACCCAATTATTTTCAGTAAATGGATAAGTTAGATAAGTCCATCCCATAGGGTTGATCATCGAAAAATCAACATCTGACACATCTGTGCCGGCACGGACAATATAGAGTAATCCTATCATTCCAAGAGCTGAACCAGTAGCACCGGATGAAGTTGACATAATCTGTGCCATAACTAATGTGATTACAGCTCCCAGGATACCAGCCATCCCAATAGATGCGCCAAACAGAAATGATCCTTTAGTCGTAATCGTATCTGCACCAAAGCTAATCATAACCACGCTGGTAAAAAGCGCCAATAAAATATTGATAAGTACAACTTCGACAATCACAGCAAAAGAATTTGCCTGACGACCTACCCTAAAGGAGCGCACCAGTTCAGTTAGACCATGATCTTCCTCCTTACGAGTATGGCTTACAACATGCAAAGCAGCCGTAATCATGGCAAACAAACCACAAAACAACAACATTTCATGGGCATACATGGCTCCTAATGTATACTCTGCCGCTGTGTCTGCCGGTGTCGGGCCAACCATTGAAATCATGGCTGGATTTTTCATAGTTTCATACATCCCAATCAATCCTTGTCCCTTGCCGATTTCCGCAAATGCCGGAATAAATCCACCTGAAAACAAGCCCAGACCTAAAATCCAGATAATAATTTTTTTCCGATCACGTTTCAAATATTGTGCAAATAGTGCACCCCAACGTGCAAATTTTTCTTTCAACCTATTTTCCTCCTTCCGACACTTAGACTTCATAATGACGTATAAATAAGTCTTCAAGCGTTGGTGGAACAGATTCAAACTTCTTAACACCTATTTTTACCGCTTCGGACAAAATATCATTGATGTATTCATTATCTGCAGAGAATGTTGCTTGATTGCCTTTTTGTTTGAAATCATGGACACCTTTAACAGATGCCATCTTAGCCACATCACTTTCTGCTGTCAAAGTAACTGTAGAACGCGTTAAGTGACGCAATTCATCCAATGTCCCGGTTTCAACAACTTTTCCCTGACGAATGATAGCCACCTTATCTGCTAAACGTTCCACTTCACTTAAAATATGTGAGGATAGTAAAATTGCTTTCCCTGCATGCTTGATTTTTTCAACTTCATCCTGGAAGACAGCTTCCATTAAAGGATCAAGGCCAGAAGTCGGTTCATCAAATATATACAAATCGGAGTCAACCGACAACGCCGCAATCAAGCCTACTTTTTGGCGGTTTCCTTTTGAATAGCTTTTTGATTTCTTTTTAGGATCTAATTCAAAACGTTGAATCAGATAGTCACGTTTTCCCTTATCTCCTCCACCATGTAATTTAATAAATAAGTCAATAATTTCGCCCCCTGTTAAGCTGCCCCAAAGAGCCACATCCCCCGGAACATAAGAAATTCGCTCATGTATCGCAAGGCTATCCTTCCAGACATCCTTATCAAAAATTTTCACCTCCCCGGCATCACGATTGATAATCCCAAGTAAAGTACGAATCGTTGTTGACTTACCCGCACCATTTGGTCCAATAAAGCCGACAACTTCTCCTGCATTTACTGAGAATGTCACATCATGCAATGCTATAAAATTACCAAATTTCTTTTGTAACCCTTGCACTTTTACGATTTCTTTCATGATAATAAAACTCCTTCTATAATTAGTTTGAAATAGTTTTATAATGTGCCTTCCAGTTTAAAACAAGGTTTAAAATTCCAAACATACATTACGAACTAAAATATTATTATCATTCGTATTATCGCTTATTACTCCTTGTTTTAAACCAAAAGTCATTTATAGATTCAATTATATATCTATTTATTAATCTAGTCAAATTAAAATATCATAATATAATTATTATTTATTTGATAATTCAGAACTGATAATATATAATGAAATCATAAGAAAGAAATGAATCAAACGTTCCAAAAGCATTCTAAAAACACCTTTAAACATGATCAGTAGAAAGCAGGAATTATGAATGAACGGCTATGAAAAACGAACACAGGAGAAGAAACATCAAGTTCTAGAATCAACTTTCCATTTAATGAATACAGATGCCGGTATGGAAAATTTAACAATGGATGAAATCGCTAAAAATGCCAATGTTGGTAAGACATCGATTTTTAAGTATTTTGGAACTAAAGAAAACCTGATACATGAAGTCTATAATGATTTCATAAATAAAATCGGACAAACAGCCCACGAAATCATGGCTGAAAATAGACCTTTCGAAGAAACTCTGATTGCTATAAGCCAGAACAAAATTAATTATCTGGAAAAAGTCAATAAGCAGTTTTATCTGGATTTAATGGAATTCATTACGACGAAGGATAATGAGGACTTATCTTCGATGATGCAGCAATACACCAAAGAAAGTTATAGTCTCATGCTGGATTTATTCCACCGCGGCCGAAAAGAAGGCAAGATTGATCTGAAATATTCGGATGAATTCCTTTTGATTTATTTACAGGCCCTGGTTGAAGGTATCTCCACCCCTCACATCTATCAAAAGATTATCCCATATACCGCTCAATGGACAGAATTGCTGATCAAAGGTATTGCTCCGAGTAAGTGAAATTGATTTTGTAATCTTAGCATTCCATCATTCTTTTTTTAAAGCCCTCAAATTTTTCTTTATCAGACATCTTGGCTCTCCCCTCTTTTTCATCCAAAGTTTTATTTACATTTGCAATTAATATGTCCATTCGTTCACGTTTTGCAAGAAGTTTCTCACGGTGTCCCATTAATGCTTTAACTGCATCGAAGTCAGGTTCATTGAGAATACCTTTAATTTTCTCTAGTTGTACACCTAGGTCTCGGTAAAACATAATTTGCTGCAAAATATCGATCTGTTTTTGACCATAAATTCGATATCCGGATGAGTTGATTCTGGCCGGCTTCAGAATCCCAATTTCATCATAATATCTAAGGGTCCTAGTACTGACTTCTGCCAAGTTTGCTAATTTTTGTATCGTGTATTCCACATTGCTTCACCTCCTTACAAGAACCATGTTATACCTTAACGCTACGTTAAGGTCAATAGATATTTGAAAAAATTATTAAGAATGTTTATATGTAAATCTGGTCAGACGATGGATGTTGAAGAATAAAATTGAAAACGAGCAAGGCACTCTACGAGATTAAGACGCGTTGAGTGCCTTGTTTTGTCATTGTTGAAAGGAGATTGACTGTCGTGGTCTTGCCCGTCATAGATCAATGCAAATCTACTTTTAATGTAAAGTAAAACGTTCATAGGCTATCTTTTTTCCAGTAGCTGTTTTAAAATTATCATTGATGCATTTCTTTATCTTGTCCTGTTCTTTTTCTTTATCCATAACCGTTAAATTCTCAAGCAAATCAGCTTCCCATTGTATTTGAAAATCAAGTCCATCAATTTTAGATGGAGTATGATGATTGCCTATTATAAAGCATATTCGATCAATATTTTTACCATAGCCTACTTTTTGTAATATTTCTCTGGCTACTGCTGGCCCTTCTTTTTCTTGATAGACACCATCAATAGAACCGTATTTTTTTTGTGCTTCAACCGCACCAATATCATGTAGTATAGCAATAATACTGATGAATTCTTTTTCTTCCTCTCCGATATTTTCACCTTTCATAATATCTTCTGCGTTTTGCAAAACTTTGAGAGTATGATCTATACCGAAGGGAATTTCTTTGAATACCTCTTTCATCTCTAACATAATTTTTTCTTTAAACATAAATTTCCTCCATGGTGTTATTTCGTGACATCCCGTCCAAGGAAATGGGTAATTCGCTCTCCGGGATAAAAGTAATCATCCACAGGCCAATACTGTCCCGCGCAAAGCTGTCGGACGTGGACCTCTCTTTCAGTTCTCTATGCTGGAATATTTCATCGGCAACGGTGTATGCTATTTCTATTTTTGAGTTGGTATTATTTATCCAGTTCCGCTTCCGGCAGCATAGTCTCCTTATCATATGGCTTTGTACGAAATCTGCACCAAACCCCAGTTAATATAAGACCTATCCCAGAATAAAAAAACCATGTATCCACACCAATAACATCACTTAAGGAGCCGGCTAAGAGCAGACCAACTGGCATCGCCATCAGCATTGCCGTCATCATTAACGAAAAAACTTTCCCCATAACTTCTGGCGGTGTAGTTTCCTGAACATATGCCATAACAGGAACATTCAGCATTTTCGTTGGCACAAGTGTCGGAATGGCAGCCTGCATTGCAGGTCCGTGGAAAGTGTTTCCGAGTCCGCGCAGAAAGAGTATGCAGTACATGAACCAAATTGGCGGTGCCTCGACCACAAAAAGGCGATACCTAAAATCACGCTTGAGAATGCAACCAGTGCATCTGCTGCAATCATGACAGTACGGCGATTATACCTGTCTACCCAAACTCCGGCAAAGGGACCAACTATCATATTGGGGAGCATGGCAACGATGGTGGAAATCGTAAGCATAACGGCAGATTCCGTCTGTACTGCCAGCCACCAGATAACAGCAAACTGCACAGCCGCCGAGCCTAATAGTGAAAATTCTTCCCATGATATAAAACCTCCTATGGTTAAAGAAATAAATTCTTAACTTCGTTTACCAAGTGCTCAAGGTTTTTACAAGCATCTGCGTTGCTTTTGGCAAATATACTCGCAACTATTATCTCATAGAATTTTGCACACCGCAAGTTCTCCCTTGTACATTGCATTGATATATGCGTGAGGATACCTTGTCTGCTAATTCGCAGACACCTCAGACATACCGTCTCCACGGTACTTTCTTTGTCCCAACGCAGTTCCTCTGTTTCAATTCCATTATATAATACTGGAAAACGGAACTTGATATTTGCTTTTGTAAGTTTTTCTTTCAGCTGTCTATTTTCGCCTTGAAATTCACGAACTATTTTACGCAAAGCTTCTGAGCCATATGCTTCTATCTTCAGACAAATGTCACCTCTATGCCGACTGATTTATTCTACCTCTTAAACTATATATTTCCCTTTTTCTCCTCATGCTCACTTCTCCATTGTTTGACTGTTTTTCCGTACAATGCGACCCTTAACGATATCGACAAGCGACTGTCAAAACAGCAAGCCGAGCTTTTGAAGCTGGCCAGCCCCCAGGGCGACTATGAGAAGGTCGGCAACGAAATTTACAGCCTGCGTGATGAAAAGAAAAAGTCACTGTCTACGAGAATAAATTTATCGTGGAATTCAAGTCCAGCGTGTCGATAGATGTAAATGAATAAGATTGAAAAACGAACGAGGCACTCCGCCGTATTAATCCGTGGAGTGCCTTGTTTGGTGAAGCTAAAGTCTTTGCGGAAGTGCCCCGAATTAATGGCAATACCCAAAGAATATCACGAACATGCGGTACTTCGCCTCTTTTTTCATATCCTGCGTTGATACACCTTCATCGCGAAAATGTACGCGACAACTATAATTCCGACGCACCACGCGAGAGCTATCCAGATATTGTTTCCAACGGATTCAAAATTAAGCAAAGCGCGTATCGTCTCCACAATTGAGGTTACGGGCTGATTCTCCGCAAATAAGCGGACGACTTTGGGCATCGTTTTGGTCGGCACAAAAGCGGAACTGAGAAAGGGCAGGAAGAGCAGTATATATGAGAACGAGGACGCGCCCTCCATAGATTTTGCCGTGAGACCAGGAATAACTGCGATCCATGTCAGCGCGAGTGTGTAAAGAGCGAGTATTCCCGCTGCGGCGAGCCAGTTAAGTATTCCCGCGCTTGAGCGGAAGCCCATAACAAGCGCAACAAGGAAAATGATAACGACTGTAAGCATATTGGACACAAGAGAGGTCAGCACATGACTCCACAGCACCGACGAACGGCTGATTGGCATGGAATTAAAACGCGAGAAAAGCCCTTTCTGCATATCCAAAAACAGCCTATAGGCGGTGTAGGCAATGCCCGACGCAATAGCTATCAAAAGTATACCCGGCAGTTGGTAATTAATATAATTTATATCAGCACCCATACTCATTTTTACCGCACCGCCGAACACATAGACAAACATAAGCATCATCGCAATCGGCGTTAGCGCAACCGTGATAATTGTGTCCGGACTGCGCAATATGTGCTTCATCAAGCGCCCGGTCAATACGGCTGTATTGTTTTTCATTTTGTTTGACCTCCTTTACCGATAATCGCGAGGAAAATCTCCTCTAGTGTCAGCTGTTTTTCTATATATTCTTTTTTTCCGGGCGGGAACATCTTTTTGAGTTCTTCAAGCGTCCCGTTAGCAATAATTTTGCCCTCATTCAGGACTGCGATTTTGTCGGCAAGCTGTTCCGCTTCATCCAGATACTGCGTTGTAAGCAGAATCGTCACGCCAGTGTCAGCAAGTTCCTTAACAGTTTTCCAGACCTCAAGCCGTCCCTCCGGGTCAAGTCCGGTTGTCGGCTCGTCAAGAAAGATGACTGCGGGCGTCCCCACAAGGCTCATCGCTATATCCAGCCTGCGCTTCATGCCTCCAGAATACATACCCGCCCGTTTGTTTGCCGCGTCAGTAAGCTCAAAACGTTTGAGCAGGTCGTCGGCAACTTGGGTTGGTTTGGGAACGCTCCTTAGCTTTGCGATCAATATAATGTTTTCCCGCCCGGTCAATATCTCGTCCACAGCGGCGAACTGCCCAGTCAGGCTGATATTTTCGCGCACCTTGCCCGGCTGACGCGAAACGTCAAAGCCGCAGACGCTCGCGGTTCCTCCGTCAGGTTTCAAAAGTGTCGAAAGGATGTTAACCATTGTGGTCTTGCCCGCGCCGTTGGAGCCGAGCAGGGCGAAAATCTCACCTCGCTTCACTTCAAAATCGACGCCCTTTAGGACTTCTGTGTCTTTAAAAGACTTTCGCATATGCTTAACTTCAATTGCGTTTTCCATCCCAATATCCCCCTTTACTTTGTTTTATCCGTAACCTTTTTTATGGCCTTGTAAACTCCTTTGTCAACAGATTCTTGATAGATGTCGGCGTAAGTTTTGGAATCTTTGATTAGCTCGTCACAGAAAGCCGCGGCGTCACTGCCCGTTACTTCCAACACGCCTTTCCCCGAGGCCGCACCCTCTTCAAAAAGTTCGACTATCCCCGAGAGCAGTTCCGTCCCTTCGGTTAGCTCAACAGGGCCGACCTTAAAGAGATATTTTTGAATCTCTTTATAAACAATCTGATAATCCTGTGGGAGCACTTTTACACGCGCCATGTGCGACCGCCACTCTTTTTTGCCTTTGATAATATCTTGTATTCTCATTTTATCCTCCTATTTACCTAACTTTTTAGCAATATTATTGTTAAGCTGGTCACGCCATTTGTCGCGATATGAATTTGCCCCTTCTTCGCCGGCCAATGCTGAACAGAAGCCTTTGATGTCATCACCTAAAACCTCTTGGACACTCTGACCGTCCGCTGCCGCCTCTTCGAGAAGACCAAGCACACCATCAAGAATCGGCATGAGGTTGCGTCCGGTGAAATCTGAGTGCGGCCAAAGATTCAAACTGATTTTTTCCCATGCCTCTTGATAATCATTCGGCAGCTTTTTGGCTCGGGAATCAAAAGCTTTCAATTCTTTAGTCATATCGTTTCCTGTAATTTTATCCCAAAAATTCATTATCTTCTCTCCTTTAACTCATTAATTTTTGATGATATGAACTCCCATTTTCCCCAGAATCGCCGCAGTTCTTCTCGCCCTGCATCGTTGAGCGTATAGAACTTACGCGGCGGTCCCATATCGGAAGGTTTTTTTTCTATGTCCACGAGCTTATTTTTCTCAAGTCTCACTAAGATGGTATAGACCGTTCCATCTACTACGTCCGTAAAGCCGAGAGCGTTCAGCCGCCGCGTGATTTCGTAGCCGTAGGTTTCATGGCGGCTTATAATTTCAAGGACACAGCCCTCAAGCACACCTTTGAGCATTTCCGTAAGGTTCTCCAATGTATTCCCTCCTTGCTATTCCGTATAACATATATTCAGTATTACTTACTACTACTATATAGTAACACACAATAGTGTGGTTGTCTATAGGGTTTTTTGAAAAAAGCCAAAATAGCAACATAAATATTATGTATAAAATAACGGATACAAAAAAACTTACAATTCTTATATAATGATTGTAAGAATTGCAAGCGTTTTACTCCATTTACATTTGCTAGATGCAAGCTACCAAGCTACATTGCACCAGAGCAAGTTGCAATAACGGCTTCAGTCCCCTTGCCGATACTCCTAAGGGAGCAGCCCCTAATGCCGTTCTTTATACATTAGTAGAATCCGCCAGGGCCAACGATCTGGATGTTTATGCATACCTGAAATACATTCTGGAAAGCATGCCCAATAACGATTATCTGAACCATCCAGAGATACTGGATAAATACCCGCCTTGGTCAGAAGAACTGCCAAAAGAATAATAGTTGGGGTCTTATACCCGGCACCTCATACCTACAGATATATGGGATACGTGCTATGTAATATTGCTGTAAGACGAATACATTTTTCCGTTTTTCAGAAACAGGGTGTTATTTATGGAAACTATAAAAACTTATCTATACTATCATTAACCTCTGCCTTTGAAAAGACAATGGATGTCTCCGTTAGAGCATAGGGGGATATAGCATTGATAAACTGTTCAATATCATCCAAAGAAAGAACTGACAATTTTACGATAAAACACGATGCTCCAGCAACTCTGTAGCACCATTCGCTGTACTTATAATCCTTAATAAAATTTTTAAACTTCTTATATTGTCCATCTCTCATTGTGACTTCAATGATACAGTCGATGGTAAAGCCAAGATTTTTTTTATTGAGGCGGATAGTATATCCCTCAATGATATTGTTATCCTCAAGCCTTCTCACCCTTTCGGTAACGGAAGGCGGCGAAAGTTTCACTCGCTTGGATAACTCTCTTATGGAAATGCGGCAGTCTGTTTGCAACTCATGTAAAATCCGTGCATCTATTTCGTCAATTTTCATTTGAAACTCCTTTCTAAATAAAATATGTCAAAATGAATGAAATAATATATATATTATGTCATTTGGAATATATTTTTAATTATATTCCTGTTATAATTATTTTGTCAATTTAAAATATTATTTTAAGGAGGAGCAAAAATGGAAAAGATCTCTTTTTCGCAGAACGGGTCTACACCTTTTCAGCAATTATTAGGACATAATAAAAACATTTTGGAGAAGTGGACTTCTCTGGAAGATTGCTTTTATTCCAGCAGTACATTTTCCGCAGAATTGAAAGAGGAGGTTCGGCGCACTTTGGCCTTTAATAACGGATGTGAGTATTGCAAAGCCAAAGGAACTCCTTCAGATATCATAATGGATGCCCAGACACAATTGGCGGCTCATGTCGCAGACCTTTCCAGTAAAGAAATACATATGAGTGATAGTGAATTCAGTGCGTTAAAAGAAGTATTTACAGAAAGTGAGATTTCGGAGCTCTTAGCACTTATCTGTTTTATAACGGCCTGCCAACGATTTGGTGCTTTACTGAACTTAATGCCGAACTGTCAAATTTAGTTGTTTATACATTGGTATAATGGTCTCATAAATTAAGACACTTTCCCAGACAGATTTTAATGAATCTGATATACTAAAATCAGTATGAAAGAAAGGATTCATTGCTATGTCCAGACAAAGAAGAAACTTTAGTGCCAAATTTAAATCAGACCTTGTGATTGAGTTACTTAAGGGAGAGAAAGATCTCAATACCCTTGCAACTGAAAATAATATTCAACCCAACTTACTCCGTAACTGGAAGAAAGAATTCCTAAACAACGCTTCTGCAGCATTTGACGACAAGCGAGAGGAAAACCTCAAAGATACGCTTGCAGAAGAACGCAAAGAGAAGTCGGAGTATGCCAAAAAGGTTGGGCAGTTAACCATGCAGGTTGACTGGCTCAAAAAAAATCTGAAGAAGTTTGTGGACCTGACTACGAGAGTAAGTTTAGTCCAAAACCTTTTGACGACTAAAGAATTACCTGCTTCTGTCGGGGCAAAGCTCCTGGATATCAACCGCACCAGCATTTATTACAAAGGAACGCCTGTATCAGAGGAAGAACTGGCTTGTAAAGAGATCATTGATCACCTTCACACAGATAATCCGACCTGGGGTGCCAGGCAGATGTCAGCACAGTTGAAGCTTCGTTGTTATCATGGTGGCCGCCGGAAAGCACGCCGCTACATGAGCGAAATGGACATTCATCCAATCTACCCAAAGATGAACCTTGAATTTGTCAAATCTTTTGCCATAATTAACCTCCTTTTTAGCAAACTACGAAAGCATCTTAAAATGCCGTAGTGCTTCTTCAATCAACTTTTCTTTCTCTGGCGGACATTGTGGCTGTTTTGCATTTTCCGACTTGGCTGTATTGTAATTCTCTCTTTCGATAATTCCGTACTTTTGCTTTACCTGTGCGATATACAGAGAAGATACCTTTACATCATACTTTTCCTTAATGTAATCCTTAATTTTCTGATAAGTTGCTTTCGCCTCCGAAGCAGTCAAATCCAGTTCATCCATATCAATGGTAATGTCGATATATGTATCGGGTGTTTTTCTAACCAACTTGACTACCGTCTCCACATGCCTTGAGGCTACAAAAAGTATGGGCCTCGGCGCTGGTACCCCCTTGGAGGCGGCTTTTATCTTCTAAAAAACGCCTTTCCGAGTTCAATTTTCATTTGAAATCGTACGCCCATAGGCGGATTTCCGACTCAAAGAGCCATAGCCTAACCTGTATGCAGTCCAATAATAATTAAGCTACTCCTACAAATAGTTTGAGTGCTGATTTATGGATTTATTATTTGTTCCACTTGTTCTGAAGTGGCGGGGCCAACCGTAAAACTCTTATACACAGGGATACTCAATACGATTAACAATAATGTAATCACAAGAATAGAAATTAATACAATCACAATTCCTTTCCAAATACGGCGATTACGTCTGTTTCTTTCTGCCAACAGTGCATTAAGCTGTTCCAGCTTTTGTGCAATAATATTTTTTTCCTCGGTAGTTTCTACTGCATCACCAAGAAGTTCGCTTACTGATATCTCAAAAATATCAGCAATCCGAATAAGCAAGTCTGCATCAGGAACCGAAAGACCTTTTTCCCATTTAGATATTGTTTGACGCACAACATGTAATCGTTCCGCCAATTCTTCTTGTGAAAGTCCCTTTTGTTTACGAAGACTTTTAAGATTATCACTAAACATATTTTTTCCTCCTTAACTCCCCTTACAATACCTCAAAATTAATCGTTGCGGCAAGCAACGCAGGATAACGTTCCCACCATGAGCTACATGTTTTCTTTTGGACACTACCCTGATCCTTAAAATTTTTCACGCAAATATGTTCCTGTTGTAATGGGAGGATTAGGAAAATAATTGCTTTACACTTTGACTCTTTAAAATTGTAAGCAATAAAACCTTCAAACTACTTTTCAGTTTTGAAGGCTTTATTCGTTACAATTTCTTACTTAAATGCGGGACAGTAAGCACAACAGCCTTACTCCTTAAAATCATTTTCTTCCTCATAAAAATATTGGAATAAATTCCAGAATAGTTCTTCAACTTTGTCAGGTAAATATTCTTGTAATCCCATAATGCTTTGTTCCGTATCATCTCCATACCTTATAACCACACACCAGGTAGGATCATTATTAGCAGTAGTCTTCTCACAATCAAAAAAATCTAAATCAGATGATTCGGCTGCTCCAAGTTCATGATCTGCATCGTCATATTCATTAAATGAGTAATCCTCATTCCAGCAAAAAATCTCATAATAATTTATTAATGCTTTCAGCAGCTTGCTAAACTCACCTGGACATAATTCTGCGTTTAGCTTTTCAGGAGGACCATACAATGACTGCATAGAAATTACCGGCTTATCTTTCTTCAAATGAAAACGAGAGTGAACCGGAATTTCATCACCCAACTCATCCCAAACGCTGGTGTTCACTACAAACTCCAGTTCACTGACAGAAAGCTGTTTTTTTCTGCTGTTCCTTTCAGCATATGGAAAACATTGTTTATATATCTCTCGTGCTACAGTCCGTACTTCTTCACTAAAATCTTTTGTGCGATTTTTCAGCCACTTTTGATCTTCCTCAGTAAGGCGGCGGCAAGGCAGGCTTATTAAACGGTTTATTTTAATAGCTTCCGCTTGTTCCACAGAGGATAACCGTGAACAGCTCTTGCAATTATGATTTGCATGTCCTGTTCCTGAAAAGCTCTCATTCGATTTACGCTGCCCACATATTTTGCAGTAGAGACCTTGAATTTTTCTCTTTCCCATTTTACTCTCCTCGTAAAGAGCACATTTCTTTTTATAGGGCATTTATGTCACATGGTAAACTGCTGACCAAGGCTTTGATTTTCCTCTTGCTCCTGCCCGTTCAGTTTCATGAGCTGTCCTATACTATAATCAAGGATCTTTGCTTTTCGCTCTGAAATCATTACACTATAAAACTCCTTTTGTATTGGAAGCAGTGTCGGTGTTTCATTAATGAGCTTGCGTATTTGTTCCATATCAATCCGTGCGGAAATTCTTTTCAAGGCAGCCGTGCAGTCTGGATTTTTCAGAGATGAAATAAATTCAAAGTAGGAAATCTTCTTTCCATCTTCTTCAACAGACGAGGCGGGGAAAACATATACCCGTCTGTCAATCTCATCTTCACTATTCAAAACCGTTTCCATATCCATGGCTGCAAGCTGCGGGTAAAGGCAGGAACCACAATCGTAAACAGGAGCAATTTCAGCTGTCTTTGACTGTTCATCTACAAGAATGCCCCAATTGCCGTTGTGCCTGTCAAAATTGCCGAGCAGCGCATCCGCAATAAACATATCCCAAAAGAAATACCGAAGCTGGTCTGGAGGCAGAAGTGTCTGCTCGTCTATTGCCTGTAGGATGGAGGAGAGCTCTGTGCCATACCCATTTTGTTCACTGCTGATACAGGTATTCTTCAGATGGGCAAACTCAATAAGTCTTTTACCGCTTTCGGTAAAATCTCCGCAGGCCACCACGATCTTTTCCTTCCCACGCGGATCAGTATAGGTCCCAAGCAATGTTTCCTGGGTTTTGAATTCGAGGGAAGCGAAGATATGGCAGGCGAGATATTCACTGATACATCCATTGGTGTAACTCATGGTTTTATTACGGCTTGAGACAGGCGGAAATTTAAGCATATAGCTATTGCCCTCATAAAGAATATTGATCTTATTTCCATTTGCTCCACCGTAAGCTCTGAATTTATTTACCTCACACGACGTAAAATCAATCATATATGCTATTCTCCTTTCCCTCTGAACCAAGATATTTTTCACGCAGATAGCTTGCCTGTTCCTCCGTAATTAAGCCCGCCCAAAGATTGGAATTAATGGCTCCGTATAATTCGCCCCACAAACAGTCGAGATAGAGCACCTGCGCCTTTTCTCCTTGTAAATATTCTTTTAATGCTTTTTGGACACTCTCCGGCAGTCCGGATTCCAGATAAGTTTTTCTGTTTGGTTTTCCTGTGACTGTGTTTATTTCCGGCTCTGTTTTCAGTGCCAGTAGTTCCTCAATGGATAGTCCAAGTACTTTGGACAGCTTGGAAAGCGTTCCGGCGCTGCATCGGTTCAGCCTGGTTTTTCCGGAATAAATATCTGAAAGAGTTGCCCAGGGAATCCCGCTGATTTTAGATAAACGATAGCGGGACATCTGCATATTTTGTAAAAGCTGTTGTATTGTCATTTTCATCACCTGCCTCCATTATATCGGTGTTCCGACACAAAGTCAATTCGCATCATATTTTAAATGCAAATGCCACATAGAGACTATAGGCTACTTGATTGTTTCCCTGACATTCCAAGACCTCCTATCGTAGTTACACTACAACAGGAGGTCTTTTTGTTATTGTCCTCTTTGGGAAGCAACCCTTTTTGTGATAGCTTATTAAGCATATGCCTCCCAATTGTAATTTTGTTCATACTGGTTAATATTTGAATAATTCAGCCGGTCTGATGATATGTCACCATTACTCCCAAGCATTAAATCTACATTCTGTATATCACCACTATCAATACTCTGTTTAAAATGATTAATTGTTATCGTATATTTTTGCAAATCACTCATATTTAAAGCATAGGGATTATCTTGGCTGCTCTGGAAAAAATTATTCCAAGTGTATGTGTTGAGTATATTGCTCTGATAACGTGCCATACTGCTGTCCACTTTTTTATCATACTGCTCTTTTCCATACTGCGCTCCACTCACTAAAGCTTGCAGTATGTCACCAGACTTTTGGTATTGATCCATTGTGTATTGATAAACATCGTAGACTGCAGAATAATTTAAGGGAGCATACAATTGTTTACTATTTGGAATCATCGAATGATTCGCATCTTTCTTTAACTGCTCATCAATCTTTTCCAGATAGTTTTCCATATATCCATCAAACGTACGATTGATAAGGGAAGCCATCTTATTACTGATACCAGAATTTTTAGTAAGGTAATCGGTTTTCATGGATTGTACTGCCAGATTAAGACCAATGCCTTCCTCGTTACGGATAAAACCTGTATGCTCCAGGGATTCATACTGTTTCGAAGTCTGCTGCACATAGATACCCGCAACCTCGAGATCGCGCAGGGAATACACCGCTGTTTTCAATTCTTCTGATGTCTTCTCAATTACAGGAGAATTATCCATCTTTTCCCGTAGCTGCGCTGCCATATAACCATCATCCTGAAGCAGCCATTTATCGCTATCCGAATCAATTTCGGCATAATTGCGATTGCTTAGTATATAATCAGAATATTCTTTGACACGATTATTAATTCCAGTATCAATACTATCTCTTAAATTTGCGGTTTCATCTCCTATACCATTTTCCTCCAGAAAACTGCCTACTACATCAACATAAGAATCTGCAAGCAATTCTTTTGCCTTAGAAAACAGGGTATTCAGTTTATCCATTTGCTCTTCCAACTCTGTGCCAGAATAATCGGTATGAATGCGATCCTGCAATACAGCATAGCGAGAGGCAATATAATCTGCTTTATTACTGAATTGATCAACGGTATTTAGTTCAACACCTGTGGAAGAAAAGTCATATTGCACACTATTCCAATTGATTTCATTCCCAAGGCCGTTTTTCTCCAGACTTTGGCGGAAGGTTTCTACTGTCTTTAAAAAAGCATCATTATCTTCTGAATTTGGCAGCCCAAAGCCCTTTACCTCAGCTTTGCCGCTTGCAAGCTCGTCAATCGTAAAGTTAATATCGTATTGTCTATTATACTGATAAATGACCGCATCTTCTTTTGTATAAGTAGTCTCAGATGATACTCCAATGCTTTTACTTAATCGAGAGTTTGACTGACCAAGTCTTGCAAAATTATACAAAGAAGGCATCTGCTTCATGCCCAAACCAGATATTTGCATATACTACACCCCTTTCGCCTTCATTTGTGTAATGGTAGTTAAACGGGCTTAAAAATTCCACTACTTGGAACGTATCAAGATCAATCACAATATAGTGACTACCCCAATTAAAATCTGTAGCTGCATCCCCTAGCCATCTTGGAGTCTTTAAACCAGAAGGATCTGTATAATCTATGACATGTACTACTTCACCTTCATCATTTCTATAGTAACTATTAGAGTAAAGATATGAACCTCTTGATATCTCAATGAATAATGCATTATTGGCCGTATAAGGTTTGCTGCTTGTGAAAGAACCCAGATAGGTGCCACTTGATGTTATACTGTCAATTACCATATCTCTTGCACTATATCCAAGAGGCAAATACCACGTTTCATGTTCTTCCCATTTTAAATCGGTCATAATATTAGTACCATTACTCCGAATTGCATTATTGCTATAAAATAAAACGACTCGCGAAAGATCTGTTGTTCTGTCGATAATGCTGCTTGCTCCGGAAGGATTAGAGCAATTCCACATTAAAGTGTATGTGCCCGTAACATTTCCACTGGAAGATCCGATTGCAATTGCATAATTGCCAGCTGCTAATACTCCAAAATTATCACTGCCATTTGCATATGCTCCAAATCCGGTATTTATCAAATTACCTTGAGCATCTACCTTATATAAAACGGCTATTAATTCTGAGCTGCTAGAAGCTAGTTTTAAAAATGCAGTTGTATTGGAAGAAGTATTAACTAAATATAGGTCGTAGGAACCCGTTAAGTTTCCATCTCCAACAAATACTGGGTCATTAATCTGCCATATACCATTTGTAGCTGCCTCACTCGCGGCATTGCTGGCAGTAGCAGATTTTTTCTGACTATCGAATTTTAAATCAGGCTCTACATTCAATTGTGGAAAACTGAAATTATCCGTTGTAATTTCCTGTATTTTCTGAGATTCAATTTTTTCCGCTTCATCAAAGTCCGAAGTGCTTATCTGTTGAATTGTACCATTTGAAGGCTCATTTGCATTTGAAGTGCTTTCCTCTGCAAAAGCATTTGTACTAATTCCAAAAGTCATAACAATAGCCATCATAATTGGTAAGAACTTTTTCAATCTTAACATTTTTCAACCATACCTTTCCGCTATACCGCAAGCACAAAAGCGAATCATCCAAAGTACTTGAGTAATGCTTTGTGAAATTGTTAAATTACACTAAGAAACGGGTAAACTACAAAGCTTCTGGAGGTTTGGGGACGTGGGGGCATAGTAATTAAATTATTATGTTTATAAGATGTGTAAGATGTACAATAGACTTTGCCTATATTAGGATGACATAATTTCTATTATTTCAAGTTTTGCCTCCATTTGCTTTTTACTTTAGTTACCAACCGTCAAAATCCGAAACTAACAACTTTAAACTAATAGCTTTCTTCATTTCCTCACCTTCTTTCAAATTCTCCCTTGAGATTGCCATCATTGAAAGATGTTTTGTGTGAAAACAGCGTAAACTATTTGGTTGGTGTCTCCGTGCGGATAAAGAACATCACCAAGACACTGCAAAAAATTAAGGTATCTTCAACCACCAGATGTACTTCTTATAGAACAGTAAATATTTAATATGACTACGTGGTTGGCATCTGCTTGTACTAAAGTTGGAAGGAGGAACACCACATGAAAGTCACTTATAATTTGAAAGACAGAAAACCTTTTGTAAAAGCCCTCGAAGAAATCACCGGCATGAAAACAGTCTACAAAAAGACCCCGACCTACGCCTACGAGGTTAGTTACTTCACTATCACCAGAGACGGCAACCTGACCTTCAATGACATGGCCGACAGTGAAGAAATCGAGCGTATACTTACAGCCCTTGCAGCGCACGACTTCCAGTATGAAAACATGGAATATGACCAGCCACAGCCAGACATCGACTGCGAGGAATCTGATGAGGATTGCCCCCCAGCCTACGATACCCCTGAAGCAACCGGCTTGACGGTCAGCCTTCCGCTGGATAAGGTCGCAGCCGGGAACCTTACCAACCTGCTGAACGCCAAAGCTACCCTCATTAAGAAAGCACTGGGCATCGAAGCAACGCCCGTTGTCATCACCGAAGAGACTATTTCCTTCCCTTGGTTTTCTACTCTCCCGGAGCCTGATGAGACTAACGCCTACACCCACTTCATTGCTGCACTCTGTAGGATGAGCAAAGACCAGAAGCGCATCAGCGCTACAGAAAAGCCGGTGGACAATGAGAAGTATACCTTCCGCTGCTTCCTTCTTCGGCTCGGCTTTATCGGAAATGAATTCAAGACCGAGCGCAAAATCCTGCTCCGCAATCTGACCGGCTCTTCCGCCTTCAAGTCCGGAGCCAAAAAGGAGGTAGTAAGCGATGAGATTTCCGAGTAAAGAGCAGTTAGAACGCATCCGCCCGCATTACCCGACTGGTACCCGTGTGGAGCTTCTCCAGATGGATGATCAGCAGGCACCGCCCATCGGCACCAAGGGCACTGTCTATGGAATCGATGACAGCGGCTCCATTCTGGTAAACTGGGACAACGGCTCTGGGCTTAATATCATCTTCGGTGTGGATAGATGCCAACCAGATTCATGGCAGCTGACTCCGTATATAACAAAGCTATGGCTGATTTTGCTGTTGGCTTCATTGAATGCCTCTGTCACACCAAAGGCACCTGGGCCGGAAAACCATTCGAGCTGATTGACTGGCAGGAGCAGATTATCCGAGACGTCTTCGGAACTGTCAAGCCAACCGGCTACCGGCAGTTCAATACTGCCTATGTGGAGATACCAAAGAAAATGGGAAAGTCGGAACTTGCTGATGCAATAGCCCTTCTTCTTACCTGCGGGGATGGTGAAGAACGCGCTAAAGTATACGGCTGTGCCGCTGACCGCCAACAGGCTACCATCGTATTTGATGTGGCAGCCGATATGGTGCGTATGTGTCCGGCGCTAAATAAAAGAGTGAAAATCCTTACTTCCCAAAAGCGTATCATCTACCAGCCTACCAATAGCTTTTATCAGGTTCTGTCGGCTGAAGCCTACTCTAAACACGGCTTCAATATCCACGGTGTTGTTTTTATGAGCTCCACACACAACCAAACAGAAAACTTTTTGATGTTATGACCAAGGGCTCCGGTGATGCCAGAATGCAGCCACTGTATTTTCTCATCACCACCGCCGGAACTGACACTAACAGCATTTGCTATGAGACTCATCAGAAAGCAAAGGATATTTTGGAAGGCCGCAAGAATGACTCCACCTTCTATCCTGTTATCTATGGTGCCGATGAAGCTGATGTTTGGACTGACCCGAAGGTGTGGAAGAAAGCGAATCCTTCCCTTGGTATTACAGTTGGTCTCGACAAGGTTAAAGCGGCCTGCGAATCAGCTCAGCAGAATCCCGGCGAAGAGAATGCCTTTCGGCAGCTTCGACTCAATCAATGGGTCAAACAGGCAATTCGCTGGATGCCAATGGATAAATGGGATGCCTGTTCCTTTAAGATCGATGAAGAAATGTTGGAAGGTCGGGTCTGCTATGGCGGTCTTGACCTATCCTCCACCACTGATATCACCGCTTTTGTTCTGGTCTTTCCACCGCAGGATGAAGACGATAAATATTCCGTTTTGCCATATTTCTGGTTACCGGAAGAAACACTCGACCTGCGTGTCAAGCGTGACCATGTTCCTTATGATGTGTGGGAGCGACAAGGCTTTGTGCAGACCACGGAAGGTAATGTTGTCCATTACGGCTACATTGAGAGATTCGAAAAGCTGGGAGAACGCTTCAATATCCGTGAGATTGCCTTCGACCGCTGGGGAGCTGTGCAGATGGTGCAGAACCTCGAGGGCATGGGCTTTACCGTCGTTCCATTTGGTCAGGGCTTCAAAGACATGTCTCCTCCTACCAAAGAGCTGATGAAGCTGACATTAGAACAGAGGCTGGCACACGGCGGCCATCCGGTACTGCGCTGGATGATGGATAACATCTTTATCCGTACTGACCCTGCTGGTAATATCAAAGCCGATAAAGAAAAATCCACGGAAAAAATCGACGGTGCTGTAGCAACCATCATGGGCCTCGACCGTGCAATCCGCTGTGGCAGCGATACCGGAGCTTCTGTCTACGATGACAGAGGCATTTTGTTTATATGATGTATTGTTCTATCCGCCTTGGATATTCTATATATGAATACTCCTAACATGAAATAATACGCCTAATTTCCATATTAAATTATGCGCTTTTTTCGCCCGTGGCATTTACTTTCGCCCAAATCAATGCTATGATTAGGCGAATAGGAATGGAGGTAGGCGAATGAGAACTTTTAATTATGCCACACTAAAAGACCATCAGTGGGATTCAGAAATTCTTGGATTGGTCGCACAAATTCACGAGTTCAAAGGGCGGCAGGAACTATATTTAAAACAAAAACCAGCTGCATTGGATAAACTGATTGAAATTGCTAAAATTCAAAGTACAGAGGCATCCAATAAAATTGAGGGTATAGTAACTACAAGCACAAGAGTCCAACAGCTGTGTATGGATAAAACCACGCCAAAGAATAGAGATGAAGAGGAAATTATGGGTTACCGTGATGTACTGAATACAATTCACGAAAGCTACGAGTACATTCCGATTCGCTCTTCCTATATTTTGCAGCTGCAACGTGACCTTTACAAATACTCCGAAAAAAGCATTGGCGGCAGATATAAAAATACGCAAAATGTAATTGCTGAAACTGCTCCAGACGGTACACAAACTGTACGGTTTATGCCCTTAGACCCATACGAAACTCCTGGTGCAATTGAGGCTATCTGCGAAAGCTTTAGTCAGGTAATTGACTCTTGCGTGATTGATCCGCTTGTTTTAATTCCGATTTTTATTAATGATTTTTTATGTATCCACCCTTTCAATGATGGAAATGGTCGGATGTCACGACTGCTTACTACTCTTCTGCTCTATCGATGTGGATATGTTGTTGGCCGATATATCAGTATTGAAAGCAAAATTGAAAAGACAAAATCCAAGTACTATGATGTGTTGGAACAATGCGGTATCAACTGGCATGAAGGTAATAACAATCCAAATCCATTTATTAAATATCTGCTTGGCATTATTCTTTCAGCCTATCGGGATTTTGAGAGCCGAATTAATCTAACTGATGATAAAATTCCTGCACTTGAACAGGTGCGAAATGCTATTAATGAAAAAATCGGCAAATTCACCAAGAGTGAGATAATGGAACTTGTCCCTACCATCGGCAAGGCATCCATTGAAAATTCATTAAAAAGCCTGGTGGAAGAAGATTTTATTGAACGGCACGGCAAAGGAAAGGCTACCTTTTATACACGAACCGATAAATAACACTACAATATTTTAAGCATCTATCAGCCGATAGGTGCTTTTTTCATGCCATTTTGAAAGGAGCGTGATTCTATATGAGTATATTGAGCGGATTATTTCGGTCAAGAGACAAGCCGACCAATGCAACCTCCGGCAGCTCTTATCGTTTTTTTATGGGCGGCTCCACCTCCGGAAAACCCGTGAATGAACGCTCTGCCATGCAGATGACCGCTGTATACTCCTGTGTGAGAATTCTGGCAGAAGCAATTGCTGGTCTCCCACTTCATCTTTTCCATTATACCGACGAAGGCGGCAAAGAAAAAGCAAGCAATCACTCGTTATATTTCCTGCTTCACGACGAACCCAATCCAGAAATGACCTCGTTTGTTTTTCGTGAAACCTTGATGACCCACCTGCTTTTGTGGGGAAATGCCTATTCCCAGATTATTCGTAACGGTAAAGGAGAAGTCATCGCCCTCTATCCGCTTATGCCTAATCGCATGACCGTGGACAGAGATGAAAACGGAAGGCTCTACTACCAATACAACACCAGCAAGGACGATGCGCCCACTATGAACGGCACTGTTGTAAAGCTCAAGCCCTCCGATGTGCTTCATATTCCGGGACTTGGCTTTGACGGTCTGGTGGGATATTCACCAATTGCTATGGCCAAGAATGTGATTGGCATGGCCATTGCCTGTGAGGAGTATGGTGCCAAGTTCTTTGCGAATGGTGCCACTCCCGGTGGCATCTTAGAACATCCGGGAACAGTGAAAGATCCTCAGCGTGTAAGAGATAGCTGGAATACCGCTTTTGGTGGCAGCTCAAATGCCAATAAGGTTGCTGTTTTAGAGGAAGGCATGAAGTACACACCGATTTCCATCAGCCCGGAACAAGCCCAGTTCCTTGAAACAAGAAAATTTCAAATTAATGAGATTGCTCGAATTTTCCGAGTGCCGCCTCACATGGTTGGTGATTTGGAAAAGTCGAGCTTTTCTAATATCGAGCAGCAATCACTGGAATTTGTGAAATACACTCTCGACCCGTGGGTCAGCCGTTGGGAGCAGGCGATGGTTCGTTCACTGCTTTCTGCAACCGACAAGAACCACTACTTTATCAAGTTCAATGTTGACGGCCTGCTTCGTGGTGATTATCAGAGCCGAATGAACGGCTACGCCACTGCAAGGCAAAATGGCTGGATGTCTGCAAATGACATCCGAGAACTAGAAAACCTTGACTTGATTCCTCCTGAACAAGGTGGTGACTTATATCTCATCAATGGCAATATGACCAAACTGGAGGACGCAGGAATATTTGCGGCAACACCTGCCGCTAACGGAAAGGAGGAAAAATCGGATGAAGAAGTTTTGGAACTGGAAGAACCAGACGACTCCACAGCAGGCGCCCGAAAGGACGCTGTTTCTGAACGGAACCATCGCAGAGGAATGCTGGTTTGATGACGACGTAACACCACAGCTTTTCAAAGATGAGCTGCTTGCTGGCACCGGAGATATCACAGTGTGGATTAACTCTCCGGGCGGCGACTGTGTGGCCGCAGCTCAAATCTACAATATGCTGATGGAATATAAGGGTAATGTCACTGTGAAAATAGATGGCATCGCCGCTTCTGCTGCCTCAGTCATTGCTATGGCCGGAACAAAGGTTTTAATGTCGCCGGTTTCCATGATGATGATTCATAATCCCGCGACGATTGCATGGGGTGATCATGCAGAAATGCAAAAGGCCATTGACATGCTGGCTGAAGTAAAAGAATCCATTATCAACGCTTATGAAATTAAAACCGGAATGTCTCGGACTAAGCTGGCTCATCTCATGGATGCGGAAACCTGGATGGATGCAAACAAAGCAATCGAGCTGGGCTTTGCAGACGCCATGATCGGACGCTGTGAAGATAGTGATAATGTGGAAATCCCACAGACTTCCATGCTGTTTTCTAAGGCTGCTGTAACTAACTCACTGATTGACAAGATTGCAGCCAAATGCAAAATTCAGCAAAAAACAGAACCAATCAACAGCAACATCTCAGCCGACGCCCTCATGGACAGGCTCAACCTAATAAAAAATTGGAGGTAATTAATGATGAGTACAATTTTAGAAACGCGTGAAAAGCGTAACAAAGCATGGGAAACTCCAATTACACATAAGCCTACTGCCGGCAACACTGAAGAAAGAAAAACCGGTCGTTCCTCTGACGAATATAAGAAAGCAATGATGTCTGCCCTTCGTTCTAACTTCCGCAACGTAAGTAATGTGCTTCAGGAAGGTGTTGATGCCGATGGCGGTTATCTTGTCCCGGAAGAATACGACCATCGCCTGGTTGATGCCCTAACTGAGGAAAATATCTTCCGTGGTCTCGCTACTACAATTACGACCAGCGGCGAGCGTAAAATCAACATTGCCGCAACGAAACCTGCCGCTGCCTGGATTGATGAAGGTGAGGCTCTGACCTTTGGTGATGCAACCTTCGCACAAATTAACCTTGATGCACACAAACTCCATGTTGCTGTAAAGGTAACAGAAGAACTGCTTTATGACAACGCCTTCCAGCTTGAAAACCATATTATCGATATGTTTTCCAAGGCACTTTCAAATGCTGAGGAAGACGCCTTCCTGAATGGCGATGGAACTGGCAAGCCGCTGGGAATCTTTGCTGAGACTGGCGGTGGAGAAATTGGTGTTACGGCTGCTTCCGCTACCGCAATCACGGCAGATGAAATCATCAATTTAGTCTATTCTCTAAAGCGCCCTTACCGTAAAAAGGCTAAGTTTATCATGAATGACCAAACTGTAGCTGCTGTTCGTAAGCTCAAAGATGGCAACGGTAATTATTTATGGCAGCCGTCTGCACAGGCTGGTGAACCAGACCGTCTTTTCGGTTATGAAGTGTTGACTTCTCCTTATGCTCCTACCATTGCTTCTGATCAGCCTGTTATCGCCTTTGGTGATTTCAGCTATTACAACATCGGCGACCGTGGTACTCGTTCCTTCGCTGAACTTAAAGAGCTTTTTGCCGGTAATGGTATGATCGGCTTCGTTGCCAAGGAACGTGTAGATGGGAAGCTGGTACTTCCTGAAGCAGTTAAAATTCTTAAGATGAAGTCCGGCTCTGCCGGTTAAACAGTAACAACGAAAAGGCGATGCTACGCTTAACCACAGCATCGCCTTTTTATGCGAGAGGTGAGACAATGCCTGTAACATTAGAAGAAATTAAAAACTATCTGCGCGTGGACTTTGATGATGATGACAGTTTACTATCTTATTTTCTCGAAAGTGGGTTAAAGCTTTGCATGGATGTGGCCCGTACTGATGATATGGAGACCTTTGCTGCCGAAGGCAATGCTAAAATCGCCGTGATGTACGCTGCTGCCTATCTATACGAACATCGTGAGGAGGCTGACCACCACGACTTAACCCTTACACTTCGCTCGCTTCTGTTTGGTATTCGCAAGGAGGGATTTTAATGGATATTGCGGCTATGAATGTGCGAATCAATTTCCAGAAAAATGGTGTCATCGTTGATAAAATAAGTAATCACACAAATGGCTGGAGCGAATTCTATTCCTGCTTTGCAACCATCAGCGACTCGGCAGGCAAAAGTTCTGCAGAAGATACTGCCGCTGGTCTCATTGTTGACCATTCGGATATTAGCTTTACAGTGCGTTTCTGCAAAAAGGCTATGGCAGTCTCCAGCACCAATTTTCGTATTCTCTGGAACGAAGAGGTCTATAACATTGTAAAAATTGACCATTTAAATTTAAAGAAGCATGCTTTGAAATTTAAATGCGAGAAAGAGAGGTTGTGATATGTCGAGAAGTGTCTCTATCAGTGAGATGGCTGATGCCATCATGGAAGGCCTCACTGAATATGCTGACCTTGCTACTGAGGATGTGAAAAAGTCTGTAAAAAAAGCCGGAAATACAGTCCGAAAGGAAATACAGGAACATGCTCCTAAGAACAGCGGTACTTATTCCAAGAGTTGGTCTGTGAATAACACCAAAGAAACCGCCAACTCGCTGGAAGTAACCGTGTATTCAAGAAACCGCTATCAGCTTGCACATCTTCTAGAATTCGGCCATACCAAGCGAGGTGGCGGCCGGGTATCTGGTAAAGCGCATATTGCTCCTGCGGAAGAACTTGGTATGAAACAGCTGGAAAGCGATATCGAGAAGGCCTTGAAAGGATAATACAACATGGATGAGATCCTACAAATATTAGGTAAAATTCAGATGCCTTTTGCTTATGACCATTTTGCCGAGGGCGAAGCGCCTGACCCACCATTTATTTGCTATCTGTTACCTGATAGCAACAATTTCTCTGCAGATGGCAAGGTTTATTACAAAGTAAATAACGTTCATATTGAGCTGTATACCGATTTGAAGGATTTATCGATGGAAGCAGCTGTTGAGGCCGTGCTGGATGAGCATGGCATTTTTTATAACAAATCCGAAACCTGGATCGAGAGCGAAAAGCTTTATGAGATCCTATACACTTTTGAAATGGAGGTCTGACAAATGGCAGATAAAAATAACAAGGTGAAATACAACCTTAAAAACACCCATTATGCGTTACTCAGTATTGGCGAGGATGGTAGCGTTTCTTATGGTACACCAACACCAATGCCCGGCGCTGTTTCCACCTCCCTGGATGCCAATGGCGAGCCGGAAAACTTCTATGCCGACGGTATCGCTTACTATGTCATCAATAACAATATGGGCTATGACGGCGATTTGGAGTTTGCTATGATTCCGGAAAGTTTTCGCACAGAGGCCTTGAAAGAGCAACTGGACGACAATGGCGTATTGATTGAAAACGCCGATGTAGAGCTTGCTTCCTTTGCACTGTTATTCGAGTTTGATGGCGATCAGAGGCATATTCGTCATGTGCTTTATAATTGTGCAGCTTCCCGACCGGGTATCGAAGGTAAGACCAACGAGGACTCTCGTGAGGTACAGACAGAGACGCTGACAATTAACGCTACTCCCCTGTCGGGAGGAATGGTAAAAGCCAAGACCGGCAATACCACAAGCGCCGCTGTTTATAACGACTGGTACAAGGCTGTCTATATACCTGCGGTCACTCCCAATTCATCTGAGACTGAGGAAAGTGAAGGTACTGCATAATGAGTATGATTCAGACTATTGAGATTGATGGTAAGCAGGTGCCCTTCCGTGCATCTGCTGCTATTCCCCGTATTTATCGGTTGAAATTTCACTGGGACGGTAGTGTCATAAATTTTGTGTCTTTGGTAATAAATGGTTCCAATCTGGTAAGAATTAAATATGAATATTCTTATCAGAGAGGAGCCTATTATTATGGCTATTGCAAAGGAGCAATTAAGACAAATT
>NZ_FBWL01000151.1 GCF_001517425.1 Clostridium sp. C105KSO13
AAAGAGTTATCCACCTCTTCTCCTGAATGTATTTACAGCATCCACATCAGGTGATTTTGAAAAAAATAAATTTCGTCATTTTAACGAAGAGATTTTTTGGGGTTTATGCGGGTGTGAACAGTAACATGTGGATAAAACTGCGGAAACTCAAGGTATATTTTCATTGACAATTTCATACACTGAGGTATATAATGAATACACAAAGAAGACAAAGCTCCCAGGCAGCTGGCGAGTAGTATTCATTATTAAGACCTCGTAGAAATGCGAGGTCTTTTACGTTACACAATAAAGACCGCCCCTGCGCCAACAGGAACGGAACTTTAAACCAAAAGGAGGATTGTAAAATGTTAGATGAAAAAGATTTACAGGCAATCGCCAGGCTAATGGATGCCAGCGAATCAAGAATTACAACGAAAATTGATGAAACAGAAAATCTGCTGCTAGATGAAATTGGCAGGACACAGTCATACCTTGAAAAACAGATTTCGGAAGTCAAGAAGAATATCGATGAACTAAATCAGTATTACAGGATTACAAAACTTGAAAATGACAATACTGCCCTCCTGCTGAAAATGATAGAATCTCTTCAAAAGGATGTGGAGGAATTAAAGAAAAAAACGGCATAATAAAAAAACCGCCCCTGACGGCAATCAGAAGCGGCTCAACATATCCGAAGATATGCATACCTATGACAAGGGTATTGTATCATCTTCGGGGCAACTAAGCAACCAGAACGCTCGTTTGCTTTAGGGGCTATTTTTATACTCAAAAATAAGGAGGATGAACTATGTGGGTAGAGGAAACCAAAAATGGAAAGTACAAAGCAGTAGAGCGCTACACAGACTATCTGACAGGCAAGCAGAGGAAAGTTACGTGACAAAGGAGAAAACCACTGCACAGAGCCGGAAAGTGGCTCAAAAGACACTGGAAGCAAAAATTGAGAAGGCCTTAGAGGAAAAGCCTAAGAAAAACTACACTCTTAATGAACTGGTAGGCGCGTACATGGCAGACCAAAAAGTAACAGTTAAAATGTCCACCTACCATCGAAACTATTTCGCCACCAAAACTCTAATGAGCATACTGGGGAAAGACACCCTGGTGAACCGGTTATCTGCGAAATATGTAAGGGAAAAACTATTAAAAACAGGTAAAAGGCTGGAACTCTGATCGAGCACTTGGTAAGATTAAAAGCCCTTATCCGCTGGGGATATCACAACGATCTGGTTTCCGACATATCTTTTTTAGATAAGTTAGAGCCCTGGAAGGATATTCCACACCGGGAAAAAATACAGAATAAATTTCTGGAATCCGATGAGTTAAAGGATGTATGCAAAAAAATTAAACTTCATATGCTCCAGCAGCGTCTTGCATATGGGTATACCGATTCCGGTTTGTTTTTATGCGATATAGACGGAGAGCATGTAAGCTACTATGCTTACAATAAATATCTGCGTGAAAACTCACAGAAAACATTAGGACACAAAACAACTGCCCACACACTACGGCATACACACGCATCCTTGCTTATGGAGCAAGGAGTAAATATCGGCACTATATCTCGTAGACTGGGGCATGAAAACAGCCAGGTAACCAAAGAGATATATTTGCATATTACCGGGAAGTTAAAAGAAAAAGACAATGAAGAAATTGCAAAGGCAAGAATTATGTAGTCTGCCCCTTTTCTGGCCCTTTTTCTAAAATGGTAGAAAGAAAAAGTGCTACAAGCCCCATAAAATGGGCAAGTAGCACAAATGGTAAAATGCGGATGACAGGACTTGAACCTGCACGTCGTGGACACTAGATCCTAAGTCTAGCGCGTCTGCCAATTCCGCCACATCCGCATATTTTCTTTACTGCAGTTTCCGCTGCAAGGTATAACATGATAAAAAATTAGAACAAGTGCTTCAAACTTGTTCCAGTGAGCGTGCGGGGATTCGAACCCCGGACAACTTGATTAAAAGTCAAGTGCTCTACCACCTGAGCTACACGCCCTTATAATATCTGGTTCCCCGTATTCTGTACAGGTAAACTGGGCTAGCTGGATTCGAACCAGCGAATGCAGGAGTCAAAGTCCTGTGCCTTACCGCTTGGCGATAGCCCATTAAAGACTTATGTCCGACACTGCGTTGCCAATAGTCAAAAATAAAAAGAGGGTGGGTAATGGGACTCGAACCCATGATATCCAGAACCACAATCTGGCGCGCTAACCAACTGCACCATACCCACCACAACGAGCCTGGGGGGATTCGAACCCCCGACCTACGGCTTAGAAGGCCGTTGCTCTATCCAGCTGAGCTACAGACTCTTATTGCAGCTTATCCCCTGCTCTTAATTCCTGCAATTTACAGACTGCAAGAAAGCGGGTGATGGGAATCGAACCCACGTATCTAGCTTGGAAGGCTAGTGTTCTACCATTGAACTACACCCGCAGTATCGGGGTGACAGGATTTGAACCTGCGACCTCCTGGTCCCAAACCAGGCGCTCTAGCCAAGCTGAGCCACACCCCGATATTCAATGTGTCATTTCTCCGTGACACAATAGTTATTATATAACAGGCTTGTCTCTGTGTCAATATTTATTTTTTCTTTTTGCAGCATATCTTTTTGCAGCGTTTTTGCAGCATTGTATCAGTCCAGATAGCATTGTTTAATATGGAGCTTTTCATCCTCGTCCACTTCCATAAGCATATAAGTCCCTTTGCGCCCCTCCTGCCTTGGGTATGAGAGGCTGCCGGGATTCAGGGCGATGATATCTTTATCCTCCCGAAAAAAGGGTTTATGTGTATGGCCAAACATAACAATATCATCCTGGCGCGCTTTACCCTCTTCCACAATGTATTCTGAATTCAAGGAGACATAATATCCGTGACCGTGGGTAATAAAAACCTTATATCTTCCTATGTAAAACTCTTCTTCTTTTGGAAATTCCGAAAAAAAGTCATTATTTCCCCGCACGATATGCTTCTCACAGCTTATCACCGCATTCAGATATGCCTCTGAGCCCTCCACATCTCCGAGATGGATAAACATGTCCATATCCGGGACCAGCTTAAGTACTTTATCCAGATTTTTGAGACTTCCATGTGTATCACTTACTATTAAAACCTTCATGTATTTATCTTCCCTGTTTACAGTTTAGTATATTTCTCTTTCATAATTTCACGCATTGCACTAAGCGCCTTTCCCCGATGACTGATTTCATTCTTCTTATCCGGATCCATCTGTGCAGTGGTACAGCCATATTCCGGCAAACAGAAAATTGGATCATAGCCAAACCCATGGCTGCCAGCTATATCCTGTGCAATGATTCCCTCTATTGTCCCTCTGACGGTCTCCACCGTCCCGTCCGGAAATACGGCAGCTACAGCGCACACAAAACGTGCTGTTCTCTTATCCTCCGGTACACCTTCCAATTTGTCAAGCAATGCTCGATTCTTAATATCATATGAAGTACTCTCTCCCATAAATCTGGCAGAATAAACCCCGGGCGCCTTATGCAGATAATCAATTTCAAGTCCTGAGTCATCAGCCAGCACAATATCATCGGGCAGCATTTTTGAAACTGCTTGAGCTTTAATTACTGCATTCTGCTCAAACGTATTTCCGTCTTCTACAATATCTATATCAATACCGGCTTCTTTCATAGAATAGACCGGAATGCCCAAATCTGCAAAAATCATATGGATTTCTTTCATTTTATTCTGATTGCCCGTTGCAAAAATTATTCTTTTTCCCATTTTTTTCATCCCTGCTTCTTATGTCTGGGAGGTTTGGGTCCCATAAACTGATAAAAATATGTCTTAATCATTCCATTATAGATTTTTCGGTTCTTATCTGCTTTCCTTCCAAAATACCGCTCTGCATCTTCATAGCTAGTTATCATATATGCAGACCAGCTATCCAAATTACGATAGCTTTCGCCAAACTCGCGGTACAGCTGGGGCAGCGCCTGCTTTTCCTCCAGCCGCTCTCCATATGGTGGATTCGTAATAATAAAACCATATTTTCCGGGATGTCTGAGATTCTCCACCGCACGCTGCTGGAAATGTATCATATGCTCAACGCCGGCTTCTTCTGCATTCTTCCTGGCAGTCTTCACGACCTCGGCATCTGCGTCATATCCTTGTATATCTACTTCTACTGTATCGTCAATCAGGGCATTCGCCTCATCCACTGTTTTATACCATGTACTCTTCGAAATCAGATTTTCCCAGTCTTCCGCCAGAAAAGAACGATTCATTCCAGGTGCTATATTAGCTGCCATCATAGCCGCCTCGATCGGAAATGTACCACTTCCGCAAAATGGATCTACCAGAGCACGATTTGCCCTCCATGGTGTCAGCATAATTAAGGCTGCAGCAAGAGTCTCCGTAATCGGAGCCTTGCCGGACAACTGGCGATATCCTCGCTTATGCAAAGATACACCGGAGGTGTCAATTCCCACCGTAACTATATCTTTCATCAAAAATACTCTGACAGGATATGACGCCCCGGTCTCCTCGAACCAGGACATATGATAACGAGACTTCATCCGCTCCACCATAGCTTTTTTCATAATAGACTGTATATCAGAGGTACTAAACAGCTTGCTTTTGACTGATGCCGCCTTTGCAACCCAGAACTTCCCGTCTTTCGGAATATAATTTTCCCAGGCCACAGCCCGTGTATTTTCAAACAGTTCATCAAAAGTGGCTGCCTTAAAACTTGCCACCTTCAGCAAAATTCTCTCTGCAGTGCGCAAGAAAATATTTGCCCTGGGGATAGACTGCTCGTCCCCATAAAAAGTAACTCTTCCATCTTCCACCTGTGCAATCTCGTATCCCAGATCCAAAATTTCCCGTTTTAAAACGGCCTCCAGTCCAAAATGGCAAGGTGCAATTAATTCTATTTTATCCATAAAATCTCCTATATTTTTAACGTTGTCATGCCGCTCCTCTATTCGTACGATTTATGTATCCATATGATGTAAGCCTCAAAAGATATTTTGCTCCCTGATACGTACGGATTGTTACGCACTATGGCTCCCACAATCCTATAACCTTTTGATCCTCGCATTATACATAGTACTATAAATTCGGAGCGCAGTAAAGTTGAATTTTACTGCGCCCCGAATTGAAATTAACGTGTACCAAAATAAGTTGTGCCATTTTATATATGGCTTCTCTGACTAATTAATAGTTGTTTTTCTCGTTGTAAGAATTCATATTCTGGCTGTTCTGGCTGTTTCTGTTATTGTTAGATGTTGAGTTGTTTGTAGAACTCTTAGTTGAATTTCTGTTTGCATTTTTGTTTCTGCTCTGTTCATCAGAATAAGATGAATATGAGCTGTTTGTGTTGTTTGAAGAGTTGTTTGAAGAATTATTTGTGTTATTATTCTTTGTCATGAGTGTCCCTCCTGAGAAAATTTTATTTGGTACACTTATATTGTTGCTTTCTCTTCAGCTTTTTATTCATGTTTTATAAAACTTATGGTTTATTTTTCAAACATTTTTTATATTTTTGCTTGCTTTTTCCAATTTGATATATTATACTTAGTGATGTAGGAAGGTTACTTTCTACAACCCCTTATTAATTATTTATACTCCCCTCAAAAGACCGATGGCTCCCCCATCGGTCTTTTACGTCTGGATAATTTATTCATTTACCGTACACGTTCTGGTCATCGGTACCTGTTGCCCAGTATCCGTACAATTATCATTATAATCAGCAGAGGTACAAGTATCGGGGCCAGAAAACTGACCACACCGGTTATTATAGCAACTATTCCAATAACTATCATAATGATGACCAGAGTCCAGAGCAGTTTTTTCCACCAGGTGTCAGCCGTAAATATATGGAAGCCCGAATGTTTCGCTTCTGTGGAGCCTCTCTCATTATTATAGCCGGTATAGCTTTGTCTGTCAGCTCCATTTACCTCGGACTGATCCGTGCCATTCTGGGCATCTATGACCGTACGTGCAAGCACCCATGGGTCTCCCAGCATCTGAAGTACCTCTTCTTCACTTTTCCCTTTGCTTATTTCGTCAGTAATATATTGATCATAATACCCTACATTCTCCTGGACGATACTGCCAGACAGATCATTTTCCAGTGCCCGGCGCAATTCCCGTAGAAATTCACTTCGCGTCATCCTGCCTCTCCTCCTCAAAATATGTGAAATTTACCTGTATAAATATCCATAATGCTGAAGTTTTATAAATACATCCCATCTAAGATATTCGAGTTCTGCACTTAGAATAACACAATCTGTAGTGTATTCCAACTACAGGGTTCTTAATTTTTTCTAATTTTTTCGTTCACAATTTATTCATTTATCATTCAAAAAACCTTCATTTTCTACTCATTCTTTCTTCATTTCTATTGAATATACTAAATATATCAAATGAAAAGGAAAATCATTTGATACTTCAAAAGGCAACAGATGTAATACTTTTTGAATAAACTTTTTCATAATACATGCCGGGAATCCGAAAGGGTTACCCGGCATCCTCCCTTTTAAGGTATTTTTCCGATAAATCTCTATATTATCTATATTATCTTCTTTCCTCACATACTCACTGCGAATACAATTGCCAGCAGCAATGCAACTATCAGTACGATAAGTATTATCCTTTTTTTCTGCTTTTCATAATTTTTATGGTGGCTTTTAGGTAGTTCTTTCTTAACCTGTTTCAGACTGTCAAATTTCTTCCTTGAATTTTCGCCCAGACATTTTTTGATGACTCCGGACAGAATGTACTCCTCCATTTTAGAAAGTAAAATATAGGATTCTGTGCGCGCCAATATGAATTGTATCGTTTTTCCGAAACCGTAAAAATCAAGGGACGTCTTTGTGCTCTCCCTGATGTGGATAATTGGTTTAACAAAATGCTCACGCATGGCGGGCCTCTGCATGTTCTTAAGAACAAATCCATTGCTTCCGGCACTTAAATCGAGAAGCAATATCTTTTCTTCCTCCGTAACGAGAACGCTGTACGGATTGATATATCTATAACACTGTTCTTTTTTGCATCTATGGTATTTTTCTAACTCATCGGCCAGCAGGTTAAACCAATTGAATACTATCTCTTTGGTAATTCCCTGTCTGTCATCCAGCCTGTGTACCAGAAGTCTTCCCCGCACACAGTCCATGACAACACGGCTCTTACCGTCATATTCCATAAATTTGAGAACCTCATACTTTTTCCCTGTAATCAATATTCTCCTTTCTGCAGTATTTTTATTCATTGAATTACTTATCAGAACTGATACCGAAGCAGCTCACGAGAAGACAAAAAGACTTATCAGAATAATTGTATCTTACTTGATTTACAAAAGAAATGCAAGAGCTTTCTTTTTTTGCTCCGGCATTTCCTCAGTCTGTATTTATATTTGATCCAGTCTGGTCAGAGCCGCTTCTACGACCTTGTCCATATCATAATATTTATAATTGCCCAGTCTTCCACCGAAAATCACATTCTTCTCTCCTTCTGCCAGCTCTTTATATCTGGCGAACAACTCATTGTTCTTCTCGTCATTCACCGGATAATATGGATCCATGCCCACTTCCCATTCAGAAGAATATTCTCTGGAAATCACTGTTTTTTCCTGTTTTCCAAACTCAAAGTGTTTATGCTCAATAATTCTTGTATAAGGAACTTTTCTCTCTGTATAGTTCACAACTGCGTTACCCTGATAGTTATCGCAGTCAAGCACCTCTGTCTCAAATCTTACCGAGCGGTACTCAAGTGCGCCCAGTTGATAGCCAAAGTATTCATCTATCATTCCGGTAAATATAATATTTTCCGCAATATCTGCATTTTTCTTTCTAAAATCAAAGAAATCCACCCCTGCCCTCACTTCTATGCCGGCAAGCATCTTTTCAACCACTGCAGTATAGCCCCCAATAGGGATTCCCTGATACCTGTCATTAAAATAATTATTGTCATATGTAAACCGAAACGGCAGCCTTTTAATAATGAATGCAGGAAGATCCTTGCAGTCTCTTCCCCATTGCTTTTCCGTATATCCTTTAATCAGCTTTTCATAGACATCCTTTCCCGCAAGAGACAATGCCTGCTCCTCCAGATTTGCAGGTGTGTCAGCCTTTGTCTCAGCCACCTGCTTTGCGATAATGTCTTTTGCCTCCTGCGGAGTACGAATCCCCCACATTTTACTAAATGTATTCATATTGAAAGGAAGGTTATACAGTTCATCTTTATAAACCGCTATGGGGGAATTAATGTAATTGTTAAATTCAGTGAACTGATTCATATATTTCCACACTTTTTTATTTGACGTATGGAAAATATGAGCTCCGTATTTATGTACATGAATGCCTTCTACATCCTCACAGTAAATATTCCCCGCTATGTGATCACGCCTGTCAATTACTAGGCACTTCTTTCCTCTTCTATTTAATTCATTGGCCATGACCGCACCATATAATCCGGCACCAACTATCAGATAATCATACTGATGCATTCCCTTATCCTCCTGATTTTTTATTATGCCCAGTATTATAACATTTTTAAAACAGCCTGTACATAGATGCAGGAGGAAACCATATTATTAAGCCTCTTTTTGACTATTTTTGTCATATTGTATGGTTTTGTGTACTTTCACCCAATTTTCAATTTTATTGTTTACATTCTGTGCAAAATGCACTAAAATATTGGTATGAATTAATTTAAGTTTGAGACGGAGGTAACAGACATGAAGAGAAATATTATCGTCGGACAATCCGGAGGGCCTACAGCCGCCATTAACTCAAGCCTCGCTGGTGTGTACCGCACAGCCAGGGACCGCGGCGCCGGTAAGGTTTTCGGTATGCTGCACGGAGTTCAGGGGTTATTACAGGAGAGGTATATTGATCTGTCCGATTTTATCATCACCGAACTGGATGCCGAGTTACTTAAAAGAACTCCCGCTGCATTCCTGGGTTCCTGCCGCTACAAACTTCCAGGCATTCATGAGAACAGAGAAGTTTATGAAAAGATATTTAATACCTTAGACAAACTTGATATTGAGGCATTTATTTACATTGGCGGAAATGATTCCATGGACACCATCAAGAAACTTTCTGATTATGGGATTGTCACCGGACATCCAACTAGATTTATAGGTTGTCCAAAAACTATAGACAACGATCTTGCCCTCACCGATCATACGCCGGGCTTTGGTAGTGCAGCGAAGTATATCGGCACTTCCGTCAAGGAAATTATACGTGACAGTTTCTGTCTGGAGTATGAAAAGGGCCTTGTATCTATTGTGGAGATTATGGGGCGCAACGCAGGCTGGCTGACTGGTGCGGCGGCTCTGGCGAAGGGGGAAGACTGTGCCGGCCCCGATTTGATCTATCTTCCCGAACTCCCCTTCGACATAGAGACCTTTGGGCTCAAAGTCCAGGACCTTCTGTCACGAAAGCCGTCTGTGGTTGTGGCTGTATCGGAAGGCGTACGTCTCGCCGACGGACGCTATGTATGTGAGCTGGGGGCCAGTCTTGACTTTGTAGACGCATTCGGACACAAGCAGCTTTCCGGTACGGCAAATTACCTTGCTAGCTACATTGCAGGGGAAATTGGCTGTAAGACGCGTACCATCGAACTCAGCAGTCTGCAGCGTTCCGCATCCCACTGTGCCTCCCGGGTAGATATTCTGGAAGCTTACCAGGTCGGTGGTGCAGCAGTAAAAGCAGCCGACGAAGGAGACTCGGGCAAGATGGTAATATTGAACCGCCTCTCGGATGATCCTTATCAGAGCGGTACCGAGTTGAAAGATGTTCATAAAATTGCAAATGATGAAAAACTGGTTCCGAGAGGATGGGTAAATGATGATGGAAACTACGTAACCGATGCCTTTGTCAATTATGTCCGCCCCCTTATCCAGGGCGATGTATCTCCAATCATGGTGGACGGTATTCCCCGGCATCTGTTCCGCCCGCTTTAACTCACTCATTTTAACATTAGATTTTTTTATCAAACATATTGACAAGCTTTCCATTATATTATATAATTACTTTTGCTGCGAACGATATAGTTCCAGCATGTGCGCGTAGCTCAGCTGGATAGAGCGTCTGGCTACGGACCAGAAGGCCGGGAGTTCGAATCTTCTCGCGCACGTCAAGAAGAATGCACTTTCTTAGTATAAGAGAGTGCATTTTTTATTATATAATTACTTAAAACCACTCCGGAAAAGTGAACTACACGCAAGAGAAAACAAGTCGGACAGCAATATGAAGTAATCGTATTGCTGTCCACCTATTTTGATCTCTCTGCTTATTCTTCCCGGAACCTTTCTGCCTGTGCATTAATCAATTGCATATCTTCAAAGTAATTGATCTTCATTGCCCCTTTTACTTCCCGAAGGGTTTCAGCAGCCACAGCTTCTGCCTTCTCACTGCCTTTTTTTAATATTTCATATACAAAAGGTATATCTTTCTGGTACTCTTTTCTTCTTTTTCTAATTGGTTCCAATTCTGCCTGAAGTACAGAGTTCAGAAAACGCTTCACCTTCATATCACCGAGTCCACCGCGTTTATAATGCTCCTTCAACTCATCCAAATTCTTGTAATCCGGCAAAAACTCTTCAAAGTACTGCGGTCTGCAAAATGCATCCAGATAGATAAACACTGTATTTCCCTCCAGCTTACCAGGATCTTCAACCTTGATATGGGTCGGATCCGTAAACATACTGAAAACCTTTTGTTTTACAGAATCCGAATCATCAGACAGATAGATACAGTTATGCAAAGATTTGCTCATTTTGGCTTTCCCATCTGTTCCAGGCAGCCTCTGGCATGCTTCATTATCCGGAAGCAATATCTCAGGCTCTACAAGAGTCTCCCCATAAACCGAGTTGAATTTTCGAACAATCTCTTTTGTCTGTTCCAGCATTGGAAGCTGGTCTTCCCCCACCGGCACTGTCGTGGCCTTAAAGGCCGTGATATCGGCAGCCTGACTGATAGGATAAGTGAAAAAGCCGACCGGGATGCTGGCTTCAAAGTTCCGCATCTGAATCTCTGTCTTCACAGTAGGATTACGTTGGAGCCGGGAAACGGTGACCAAGTTCATATAATAAAATGAAAGTTCACACAGTTCCGGTATCTGGGACTGTATAAACAGTGTTGACTTCTCCGGATCCAGTCCGCAGGCCAGGTAATCCAAAGCCACCTCTATTATATTCTGGCGTACTTTTTCCGGATTGTCTGCATTGTCTGTCAACGCCTGTGCATCCGCTATCATGATAAATATATCATCAAACTCTCCGGTATTCTGCAGTTCTACTCTCCGCTTTAAAGAACCCACATAATGACCTACATGTAATCTCCCTGTAGGCCTGTCTCCTGTCAATATAATCTTTCCCATAACTTTTGTATGTTTCCTCCTAATTCATTGTCTTTCCTAATATTACGATGTAAGGTACAAAAGGTATTTTGCACCCTGATACCTGTGGATTGCTATGACCTTTTGCGCATGGTATCATATTATCTGCCCCAGGAGGCTATTTCCTGTCTCGCTGTCTTTGGGACCTTTTTCTTATTTGCTTCATATACAAACTGGTAAAGCGTATATGCCATCAATCCACCTGCCATCACATCTATAACAGAGTGCTGCTTCAAAAACATTGTGGCTAAAATAATCAAGACTGTCAGGGCATAAGCACTCCAGCTGATAAACTTATGCTTTTGCAAAGCTTCACTGTCCCTGATTGCAATACAGGCGCTTATAGAGTTAAACACATGCAGACTTGGGAGAACATTCGTAGGAGTATCTGCAAGATAAAGTGCCTTTACCAGATTCGTAAAAATATTATTCCGCGGGAAATACGACGGGCGCAGATTAACACCGTTTGGAATCAGAGTGGATATAATCAGGAAAATAGTCATCCCAGTAAACATTAGCTTTGCCAGTTTATAAAATCCTTCTACATCAGTGAAGAAGAAATATAAAAAAATAGCGGCAATAAAAATAAACCACAGCAGATATGGAACAATAAAGTATTCTACAAATGGTATCTTATCATCTATTGCAATATGAATCACGTGGTAGTTTGATGTTACATGCTTTTCAAGATACATAAACCAGGGCATATAAATCAGGATATATCCAAATACCCATGCATGTTTATACTTCTTTATGAGACCGGCAGCTTTCTCTTTAAGACTCATACGGGTTTCTCCCTTTTCGAATACAAATCTATTATAACTCTCTCGATTATAGCACGAATGAGGTCTCTCAACAATATGCTTTAGAAAACCTTAACAAAGTTTTCACTTAAAAATTACGCTGTCCAGATACTTTCCTAATGACCGCCTCATATTCCCCTCAAAATCGGTTTCTCCGCCGTGCAGACACCACTCAAATACATTTCCGATTACAATCATCCGTATATCTGTAGTGAATTTTTCTATCTCTACATTCAAGTGAATAATATGTTCCTGGACTGCCCTTTCCACATAAGTCTGCACCGTTACAATGGGGTAAGGGCGTTCTGTACGGCTGTCAGGATTTAATGCCTGGTTTTTCGTATCATAGTAAGCAGACATAAATTCTACACCCAGATCACGGCAATACCGGACATAATTCAAATATACATATATGATTGCCGTCTTTGCCCCGTCTGCACTGTCCGGGAGATCCAGCAAGTCAGGATTAATGCCGGGCTGTTCCTCAATATAATAGGATAGCAGATCATCCTTAGTCTTAAAATGATGATAAAAGCTGCCGTTAGACACCCCTGCTTCCTCGCAGATATTCTTTATGGAAAGTTCTGCATAGCCTTTTTTCCTCAAGATTGTTTTTGCTGCCAGGAATATCCGTTCTTTTGTCTCCCGTGACTTCTGCTGCTGCCTTGATAATTCCGTCTTTTTTCCCATAGCTGCATGCTCCTTCTATCCGGTTAATCTTCGATTCAGTATATCACAAACCTTCTGATCATACAACAAAACAGAGCGAACTCTAAAACAAGTTTGTTACTGTTTCAAAGCCGCTCCCCTGTAAGCCTCAAATGCAGAGGGTATAGAATACTTTTCCTCTATTTCTGATCTGGGCGCAAATATCATGTTAGAACTACAGTTTTTTTCCAGTTCATCTATTTTTATCTCATACCCTATCATATGCCACTCTATGTGACTGAAAACATGCTTTGCACCTTTCGTCTTTTTTATATGAAGAGGTGACAATCCGATAGAATGGCAGTACTCTATCACTTCTTTTTTGTTTAGATGCCCTTCCAGATTGGGCAGTTCATACAAGCCGGCGAGAAGCCCCTTCGATGGGCGTTTCTTTATCGCCACAGTGTTTTCGTCTTTCAAAATCAAAACTGTTCTTTTCTCAATTTTTCTTGCTTTTGGCTTTGTCCTCACAGGCAGTTCCTTTTCTATGCCCAGAAGCCTTGCACGGCAGAGATGAGCGACAGGACATTCCTCACATTTTGGGCCTCTGCCCGGCAGGCAGACCATGGCTCCAAGTTCAATCAGTCCCTGATTAAAATCTGAGGCCGCAGCAGGGGGTATCACTTCCTCCACTTCTGCCTCTATCCGTGTCCTGACTCCCGCCTTCATAATATCATCCGGGCTGGCTGTGAGTCTTGATACTACCCGCAGTACATTGCCGTCAACAGCAGCTTTTGCCATGCCATAGGCAAAAGAACTGACAGCCCCTGCTGTATAATTGCCAATACCCTTAAGAGAACGTATCTCCTCATAAGTATGTGGGAATTCCCCTTGATAATCAATCATAATCTGCCGGGCAGCCTTCTGCATATTTCTGACCCTGTTATAATATCCAAGTCCTTCCCACAGCTTCAGCAGCTTATCCTCCTGGATTTCTGCAAGGTCACTAACAGTGGGCAGTTCTTTTAAAAACCTTTCATAGTAAGGTTTGACAGCTTCTACCTTTGTCTGCTGCAGCATAATTTCAGAAACCCAGATGTGATACGCACTTGTATCATGCCTCCAGGGTAAATCCCTCTTATTTGTCCGGTACCAGCTGACAACTGGATCTGCTGCCTCTTTAAGAATGGGACTGCCCAGCACTACAGGCACCGCCTGGTTCAGCTCAATGCTGTCCGATGTCACATTGCAGTCATAGGCCAGAACTCTGACCCCTGCCTTTCTTGCTTTCTTCAAAGCTTCACCAAATGCGGGATGCGTATCTACATTAGGTGTGAAATAACGGACCCCTTTCATCTGTACAACAAATATCACATAGGCACCGTAGCCCTCTTTTACCGCACTGCCCAGCTCTTCTACATGTTTTACAGCACGTTCACTGGGAGCATCGGGAAAACGGACAACCCTATTCTCCTCTAAAGTTACACCTTTTACTTCAACAAAAATTTTTCTTCCCTGAGCTTCTACATAGAAATCAAATCTGGAGTTCTTGTAGGTCGTCTCAGGCCTTACGTAAGGTTCATGGCCAAATAAGTTTCCCGCCTCGATCCATTCCTGAACAACCTTATTCGGAATCTGGGAGTCCATGTTAATCAGACGCGCTCCCTTTTCCACCGCAATTAGATCCCAGCCAGTCTTTCGTGCTGGATTATCACTCCTTTGTACATAAATAACAGCTCCCGGTATAAGCAGTTCTGCACATCGCCCAGTGTTTTTCACATGTATAATTTCACGTTTGCCGTTCAATTTGGCATATGCAATAAATCTGTTCGGGCGTTCCAGAAATATTGCTTTTTCTATTCTTTCATATTTCATCAGTTATTCTCTGCTACAATATTTTTGATAAAAATTCTCTTAATCTTGGTTCTCTCGGATTGCCAAAAAATTCTTCCGGTGTTCCCTGTTCCTTAATCTTCCCTTCATCCATAAAAATAACCCTTGAGGCCACTTCTTTTGCAAACCCCATCTCATGGGTCACCACAACCATTGTCATTCCGTCCCTGGCCAGCTTTTTCATCAGCTCCAGCACCTCACCGACCATTTCCGGATCAAGTGCAGAGGTTGGTTCGTCAAACAGCATAACCTCAGGATTCATTGCCAGTGATCGTATAATTGCAATACGCTGCTTTTGCCCCCCCGACAGCTGAGATGGGTAAGCATTTGCCTTTTCCTCCAATCCCACCAGCTTCAGCAGTTCCATAGCATGCTTCTCGGCCTCTTCTTTGCTCTTTTTCAAGAGCTTGATGGGGGCCAGTGTAATGTTCTCCAGTATGGTTTTGTGAGGAAACAGGTTGAAGTGCTGAAATACCATCCCCATTTTTCTGCGGTGCAGGTCTATATCCGTCTCCTTGCTTGTGATATCAACACCCTCAAAAAATACATGTCCCTTTGTGGGCATTTCAAGCAGATTCAGAGAGCGGAGGAAAGTTGATTTTCCGGAGCCGGACGGCCCAACGATAACAACAACCTCCCCTTTGCGGATTTCCTCGGAAACCCCGTCCAATGCATGAAGCCTGCTGTTATAAACTTTATATAAATCTTCCACTTTTATTAATACTTCTCCATTAGTGGTCACTGCTTCTCAGCCTCCTCTCCAGTATATTTACAAGCTTTGTAAATATCATTACCATGACAAGGTAAATCAGTGCTACAGCTATAAGAGGCATAAAAGCATCCCAAGTCTGACTTCGGATAATATCTCCGCCCTTTGTGAGATCCTGCAGTGCAATATAGCCGGAAACAGAGGTTTCCTTTAGAAGCACAATAAACTCATTGCCCAGGGCCGGCAGGACATTCTTGAATGCCTGAGGCATGATAATGTATATCATAGTCTGCACGTAGTTGAAACCAAGACTGCGCCCCGCCTCGAACTGCCCACTATCTACGGCCATGATACCGGAACGGAAAATCTCAGCAACATAGGCTCCCGAATTCAGACCAAAGGCCATGATTGCCACCACAACCTTGCTGATATCCGTACTGCTAAAAATAACGAAATAAATAATCATTAATTGTACAACAACCGGGGTACCCCTGATAACAGTAAGATACACCTTGCACAGAGCATTAAGTATTTTCAATTTTCCCGTCTTATCATAGGTGGAACGTACGATTGCAATCAGAAATCCAAGTACAATACCTATAATAACCGCAAAGAAGGTCACTTCTAAAGTGACCCCCAGCCCGGCCAGAATATACTCCCAGCGGTCTTTTTCTATAAAATTCCCATAAAACTTATCCTGCAATGTCTGCAACATTCTTTTATCCTCTTCTACTGATCACTGTCGCTGTTAATGTATTTTGCTACAATTTCATCCAGTTTTCCGGAATCTTTTAAGTCCGCCAGTGCATCGTTAATCTTGTTCTTTAATTCGTCATTGCCTTTCTTCACAGCGATAGCATATTCTTCTTCTGTAAATGCTTCATCCAGGATTTTCAGCCCCTCCGCTTCTTTTACAAACTTCTTGGCGGGCTCTCCATCGATGATGACTGCATCAACTTTACCCTGCTGCATTGCCTGCACAGCCTCAAAACCTTTATTGTAGCGCTCTACAGAGGCATCTTCAATGTCATCCGCATAGATATCGCCTGTTGTTCCCAACTGCACACCGATCTTCTTACCTGCCAGATCATCGGGCCCTGCAATTTTGCTGTCTTCTTTAACAATGATTACCTGGGTAGCTTTTGCATAGGTGTTTGTGAAATCAACATTTTTTACACGATCCTCTGTCACCGTCATGCCTGCAGCCCCAATATCCGCCTTCTTGCTGGACACCGCTGTGATGATAGAATCAAACGCCATGTCCTCAATTTTCAGTGTCATACCAAGCTCTTCAGCTACAGCTGCTGCAATATCAGCATCGATACCCACTACCTCTTTTCCTTCATAATATTCATAGGGCGGAAACTCCGCATTGGTAGCCATGACTAATGTATCTTCTTTCTTATTTCCACTGTCTGCCGAATTGCTGTCCTCTTTCTTAGAACCACATGCCGCCAGGGAAAATACGCATGCTGTCGCCAATAGTAAACTCAAAACTTTCTTCTTCATCTTTCTATTCCTCCAAACTTATCTTGTCTTTGCATATTCATACACAATACCTTTATATTTTATCATATTTTCTTTAAAAAACAAGGGGTTATACACATTTTTATGCATATTTTTTGTTTTCATATGCATACGCTGACAGGACTCGCATGGCTGAACTATTATGCAAACAGTGCACTCATACCAAAATAGAGGAGAACAATGATTCCCATTACAATTCTATAGTATCCAAATGCCTTAAAATCATGTCCTTTGATATACTGCATCAGGAACTTAATAGCAAATATGGCTACCGCAAAGGAAACTGCACAGCCAAGCAGAAGGAGAAAACTTTCCATACCTGTAAAGTGAAAACCAAATTTTACAATTTTTAATAAACTTGCTCCAAACATAACAGGAATGGCGAGGAAAAATGTAAACTCTGCAGCTACAGCTCTCGATGCACCGATTAGCAGTCCGCCTATAATGGTTGCGCCGGACCGGGAGGTTCCCGGAATCAGGGCGAGCACTTGAAATCCTCCGATCATCAGGGCCATAGGGATTGTAAGATCTGACAGCCTCCTCACCGACGGCCTTACATGTTCGTTGCGCTTTTCTACCACAATAAATATGACACCATAGAGTATCAGCATAATTGCTACAACTACATAATTCATCAAGTATGCATCAAGAAGGTCATCAAACAGCAGGCCTATGACCGCAGCGGGTACAGCCGCTGCTATAACCTTCACCCATAGTTGCAGCGTAAGTTTCTTCTGTTTATCTGTCTTGGTTCTTGAAAATGGATTCAACTTGTGGAAATATATCACAACAACAGCAAGAATTGCTCCCAGCTGGATCACCACATTAAACATGGACATGAAATCATCACTCATCTTGAGTTTTACAAACTCTTCTACCAGTATTAGATGTCCCGTACTGCTGATTGGCAGCCATTCGGTAATCCCCTCCACAATTCCCAGTATAATTACTTTTAAAGCTTCTAACATACTTCTCCTCCTTTTAGCTTAGTGCGAACTGCTCGATCGCCTTTGCTGCTCCTTCTTCTATATTCGATAAAGTTATGTAATCCGCAGCGTTTTTCACTTCTTCCTCTGCATTTCCCATGGCGACTCCCAGACCGGCCTCCTTGAGCATGTCGATATCATTGTCTCTGTCCCCACATGCCATAATCTCTTCCCGTCTGATGCCAAGCATCTTTCCCAGTTCCACAAGTGCTGTACCCTTGTTCACCCCGGATGCATTAATCTCTATATTATACCCCAGAGAGGTGACCAATACGATGCCTTCCTGCTTTTCCAGTTCCGCCCATGCCGCCTTTTGTTCCTCACTGTCCGCAAAAATGGCCTGGACTTTATCCATATCCTTATTCTCATGCTCAATCAATGCCATAATACTTTGTACAGGCTTCCTGCTCTTAAGTACATACTCCCACATGTTTGGGTCATGATGATAGTGACCTATGTTTCTCAGTTTCTGCTCTGGGGCATAGCCCTGGCCATCAAAATATACCTCTTGTAATGTATCATATTTTCTGAATGTTTCCAATGCTTTCTTTCCCCTTTCTATCGGAAGAAGCCTTTCAATCAGCGGCTTGTTTTCTTTTATATCCATCACCCTCGCCCCATTGGACGTAATAGCATAGCGGATATCGGGGTAGAACCTTAGTTCTTCCGGTATCCCTGTAAGAGGCCTGCCGGTGGCCGCCAGTACAATAATCCCCCGTTCTATAGCGTGATTTAAAATCCGCCTTGTATATGGAAGAATTTCTTTCTTTTCATTTAAAAGTGTGCCATCCAAATCCAGCCCTATCATTTTTATCTGATGCTTCATGAATTGCCAATCCTCCTGCTTTATGTAAAACCATTCTTTATAAAAATTTTCTAACTTATTCTATCAAAATTTGCTTAATAAAGCAATTTATAGTATAATAGCAAAGCACAACTATTAAGAAAGGAATTAATGATTATGAAATTGCGCTTAAAACGTGGAGGACAAGTCCTTGTTTCTCTTGCCTGCTCTCTCGCATTAGTGCTTTCCGTAGTTCCGGTTCACGCCGAAGACAAGAAGAGTCTGGAAAGCAAAACTTCTGATTTAAAGGGTCAGCTTGCAGGCATCAATAATGAGCTTCTCTCCATAAGTGATGAGATTTCCACGAATGAAATGCAGGTCGAAGTTACCAATGGCGAAATTCAAAGGACAAAAGATTCCTTAGCCGAGGCAGAGGCGAACGAAGCAAAGCAATATGAGGATATGAAGTCCCGTATTAAGTATATGTATGAGACCGGCAACTCCAGCTTGCTGGAGATACTTTTTTCAGCGGAGGATATGTCAGACTTCCTGAATAAAGCTGACTTTATACAAAATATCAGCGATTATGACCGGGACATGCTTCTTGAACTACAAAAAATCCAGAAAAAAATTTCTGATCAGAAAGATACCTTGGAAGCTCAGCAGGACTCTATGCAGCAGCTCCAGGCAAACCTCAAAAAACGACAGGCTGAGTTAGTTAAAAAGGCAGCGGCCACATCCACGGATCTGAGCGCTTACAATACAAAGTTAGAAAAGCTCCGTGCCGAAGAAGCCGCAAGGCTCGCAGCGGAGGCAGAAGCCGCAGCAACAGCGCAGGCAAAGGCCCAGGAAGCCGCAGCTGTGAATGTACCTGCGAATACCTCCGGAGGCAGTTCGGGCGGTACTGTTGTCAATACAGATGGCACAAGCATATCCGGAAGCGAACTGGATGTATTTGCCGCAATATTAGACTGTGAGGCAATGCATGACTACAATTCTATGCTGGCTGTGGCAACGGTCATTATGAATCGAGTACAGAGTCCTTCATTTCCAGGTTCGGTTTCAGATGTGGTTTACGCCAGCGGACAATTTGAACCTGTATGGACCGGACGTCTTGAATCCGTACTATCAAATGGTCCCAGCAACCTTGCGTATACCGTGGCTCAGGACGCAATCAATGGAACTCGTCTGGCGGAAGTAGCTGACTGTTACTATTTCCTCTATGCAGGAGCAACAGACAGACCGGGAGTGAACATTGGAAATAATCTTTTCTTCCCAAGCTGGTAGGCAGGACAAGCTTGTTAAAAAATGAGGATATCGCAAAGAGCAATATCCTCATTTTTATTTACTGATTTGGCTTTTAATTGATACTCCATTAATTATTTTCCGTAATAACACTTCAAATAAATCTCTTTTATCTCTTTCAACAATGGATACCTGGGATTAGCTCCGGTACACTGATCGTTAAATGCCTGCTCCACCATGTCATCCACCGTATCAAGGAAGTATTTTTCATCAACGCCATACTCCTTGATGGACTTTTTAATCCCTATCTTTTCCTTCAATGTTTCCAGCTTCCCAATAAAGTCTTCAAACACTTCATTATCATCCCTGCCTGTGCAGCCTGCAAATCGACCCAGCTCAGCATATCTTGCCAAAGCATCCGGGTATGGATACTGAGAGAAAGTTCCCATCTTCGCCGGAACTTCTGCTGCATTATATCTCATAACTTCTGTAAGCAGGACCGCATTTGCAACACCGTGGGGCAGATGATGAAAAGCACCCAGTTTATGTGCCATGGAATGGTTAACTCCCAGGAACGCATTTGCAAATGCCATACCCGCCATACAGGATGCATCGGCCATCTTTTCGCGGGCAATCGGATCGTCTGCTCCGTTGTCATAGGCAGAAGGCAGATAGTCGAATACTGTCTTTACAGCCTTCATTGACAGTGGCTGAGTAAAATCTGTAGCCATAATGGAAACATAGGACTCAATTGCATGAGTCATAACATCAATACCGGAAGCACTGGTCAATCCTTTGGGCTGTGTCATCATATTGTCAACGTCCACAATTGCCATATTGGGAAGAAGTTCATAGTCCGCCAGGGGCCATTTTACGCCTGTATCTGCGTCCGTAATGATTGCAAACGGTGTCACCTCAGAGCCTGTTCCCGCAGAAGTAGGAATCGCTACAAAATATGCCTTCTCGCCCATTTTCGGGAAAGTAAATACTCTTTTCCGAATATCCATAAAATCCATGGCCAAATCTTCAAAGTTTACCTCCGGATGTTCATACATAAGCCACATAATCTTTCCTGCATCCATTGCAGAACCGCCGCCTAGGGCAATGATTGTATCCGGTTCGAAAGCCGAAAGCATCTCTGCTCCTTTTCTTGCACACTGAAGAGTCGGATCAGGCGCAACCTCAAAGAAGCATGAATGCTGAATTCCCATCTCATCCAGTTTTGCCTCAACAGCATCTACATAACCGTTCTTGTACAAGAAGGAATCTGTTATGATAAAAGCTTTCTTTTTATGCATAATCGTTCCAAGTTCGTCAAGTGCTACCGGCATACAGCCTTTTTTAAAGTAAACTTTCTCTGGTACTCTAAACCAAAGCATATTTTCTCTCCTCTCGGCAACTGTCTTTATATTCAGCAAATGCTTCACCCCTACGTTCTCCGACACAGAGTTACCGCCCCAGGAACCGCAGCCAAGTGTAAGAGAAGGAATCATTTTAAAGTTGTAGAGGTCGCCGATACCGCCCTGGGAAGAAGGGGTATTGACCAATACACGTCCGGTCTTCATCGCCTCTGCATGCCTTGCCATCTTTTCCTTTTGACTCGGGTGTACATAAAGAGAAGATGTGTGTCCATACCCGCCATCAGCTACAAGCTTCTCCGCCTTATGTAAGGCCTCGTCAAAAGTTTTTGCTTTGTACATCGCAAGAACAGGGGATAGCTTTTCATGAGCAAATTCTTCTGAAGGCTCTACAGATTCCACTTCACCGATTAAAATCTTTGTATCTGCAGGAACCTCCACCCCCGCCATTTTTGCAATAGCATATGCCGACATTCCCGGGATTTTTGAATTAAGTGCACCATCAATGATAATCGTCTTGCGCACCTTATCAAGCTCATCTCCCTTTTTTAGAAAATAGCACCCACGATAAGCAAATTCCTTCTTCACTTCCTCGTATATGCTTTCAAGCACCGTTACAGACTGTTCGGAAGCACATATCATACCATTGTCAAATGTCTTAGAATGAATGATTGAACTGACAGCTACTTTTATGTCCGCAGTATCATCAATAATAACAGGTGTATTCCCTGAGCCTACCCCCAGTGCAGGTTTCCCTGATGAATATGCCGATTTTACCATCCCGGGTCCGCCTGTGGCAAGAATAACATCTGACTCCTGCATAACCTGCGTTGTAAGGTTAAGTGACGGTTCATCTATCCATCCGATGATTCCTTCCGGTGCCCCCGCTTTTACCGCAGCATCCAGGACAACTTTAGCTGCCTCAATAGTACACTTTTTTGCAGCCGGATGAGGACTGATAATGATGGCATTTCTTGTTTTCAAACTAATCAATGTCTTAAAAATAGCCGTTGAAGTAGGGTTCGTAGTAGGAATAACTGCCGCAATCAGCCCGAGAGGTTCTGCAATTTTTTTTATTCCATACGCCGGGTCCTCCTCAATAACACCACAGGTCTTCGTATGCCTATATGCATTATAAATATACTCAGCCGCATAATGATTCTTAATCACCTTATCTTCCACAACCCCACGCTGTGTCTCTTCCACTGCCAGTTTAGCAAGGGGAATACGCTGTTTATTCGCTGCCATAGCTGCTTCAAAGAAAATCTTATCTACCTGCTCCTGGTTATATGTGGCAAATACCTTCTGTGCATTTCGCATTGCCCGCATCTTGGCTTCAAGGGTTTCTGCGCTGTTCACAATATCAGGTACAACTGTCTTATCCTTTTTTACCATTTCTGTTTTTCCTCCTGTTGTTGAATTATGTTTTTGTTTCATTCCTGACATGTGAATAGTTTAACTTATTGTGAATTATTTGTCAATAAATTAACGTTATATATTTAACGTTAATTTATTGACATTCTTTGTAAAAAATGCACATAATAGAGGACTTAATAGGGGACTGACCCTTTTGAGCACCGTTTTCAGAATTGTTTTACAATTAAAAAACAGAAAACGTAAATGTGGTCGATAACCATATTTTCGTTTCCTGTTTTTCTATAAAATATTAATAAATTTATACTAATTCAATGAGCACTTCAAGCGCAGCATCACCCTTACGCTGTCCAATTTTTACGATTCGAGTATATCCGCCGTTGCGATCAGCATATTTCGGAGCAATCTCAGAAAATAATTTGTCAACCAAATCAATTTCTTTCATATTTTTCTTCTTTCCTTTAGCCGGAACTTCCATTACCGGATAAAGAACTTTTATCATTTCTCTTCTTGTATGAAGTCTGCTCGGTGCATCTTTCTTGATTGTTTTGTCAACTTCATCATATACAGTAACTTTCTTACCGTCAACGATTTCTTTGACTCTTTTTCCATCCTTATCTTTGCGTGCAACTTTTGCTTTTACAGTTACTTCTTCAAAGTTGTCCTTTTCCCGTACTGCTGCGGCAATTAGTCCTTCTGTAATTTTGCGGATTTCTTTTGCCTTAGCCTCTGTAGTAACAATCTTGCCGTTGCTCAGCAGTGCAGTTACTTGATTTCTGAGCAGAGCTTTTCTCTGGCTGGATGTTCTGCCAAGTTTTCTATATTTTGCCATTGTTTTAATCCTCCATTGTGAAACATTTGGTTATGCATCTTCGGGCTTATTAATCAAATGCCCTGTCATGCGCATCGGGCTTACTGACAGGAAAATTCAATAAATAATTCACAGGCAGGCGACGCTTACTCATCACCCTGATTCAGTTCAAGGTTCAATTCCTTTAACTTAGCCAATACTTCTTCTAATGACTTGCGTCCAAGATTACGCACCTTCATCATGTCTTCCGGTGTTTTATTCGTTAGTTCCTCTACGGTGTTAATACCAGCTCTCTTCAGACAGTTATAAGAACGGACAGAAAGTTCAAGTTCATCAATACTCATTTCCAAAACTTTTTCTTTCTCGTCATCTTCCTTCTCAATCATCACTTCCGCAGCCTGGGCTACTTCTGATAAATCGATAAACAGCTTCAAATGCTCACTGAGCACTTTTGCCGCCAGACTGACAGCCTCATCAGGAATCAATGTGCCTTTTGTCCATACATCTAATGTAAGTTTGTCATAGTCTGTAATCTGTCCCACACGTGTGTTCTGAATTGTGAGATTCACACGTTCTACTGGTGTATAAATAGAATCAATCGGAATAACACCAATCGGCAAGTCTTCATTTTTGTTCTTGTCTGCGCTTACGTATCCTCTGCCTTTTGTAATGGTAAGCTCCATGTACAGTTTGCTGTCCTTACCGCCGCTTAAAGTGGCAATGACCTGGTCAGGATTCATAATCTCAATATCGGAATCCGCTTGGATGTCAGCACCTGTCACAACGCCTTCACCGTCAAATTCGATATATGCAGTCTTTACTTCGTCTGATTCTGATGTATTCTTGATTGCCAGTGATTTCAGATTCATGATAATCTCGGTTACATCTTCTTTTACACCCGGAATGGAACTAAACTCATGCAGAACTCCCTCAATCTTAACAGAACTGATTGCAGCTCCTGGAAGAGAAGAAAGCATGATTCTCCTCAAGGAATTTCCAAGAGTTGTTCCATATCCTCTCTCCAGAGGCTCCACAACAAACTGTCCATACTTTTTATCTTCTGAAATTTCAGTAATTTCAATATTAGGTTTATTAAAATCAAACACTACACAGACCCTCCTTATGGGTTAAAATATGTTGAGGGGTACTCATGTTAAATGTCAAGCTTAAACCAGCTAAATCCATCAGGGATTATTTAGAATATAACTCGACGATTAACACTTCATCAACAGGCACATCAATTACCTCTCTCTTGGGAAGTTCTTTTACTGTAGCTTTTAGATTTTCAGCATCTACTTCCAACCAGTCGGGAATCATATTTCCGCCTGTTACTTCGAGAATATCTTTGTACCTCTGACTTCCTTTGTGCTTTTCTTTGATTTCAATTGTATCTCCGGCTTTTACAAGGTAAGACGGAATATTCACCTGCTTGCCGTTTACCATCACATGCTTGTGATCAACGATCTGCCTTGCTTCTTTTCTTGTTCTTGCGAATCCCATACGGAACATTACATTGTCCAGTCTGCTCTCCAGAAGAATCATCAGGTTCTCACCTGTCATACCTTCCATCTTTTTTGCTTTTGCATAATAGTTTCTGAAAGGTTTTTCCAGTACACCATAGATAAATTTAGCTTTCTGTTTCTCACGTAACTGCAAACCATACTCGCTCATTTTTCTATTTGATCTTTTTAACTGTCTGTTAGATTTTTTACTAATTCCTAAATAGATTGGATCCATACCTAAGGAACGGCATCTTTTAAGAACCGGAACTCTATTTACTGCCATATTTAGCTTCCTCCTAATTATTATCCGCGGAATTTTTACCCTCGGGTACAGCATCCGCGCCTTACGTTTCTCATGGTAAATGTCCAAAACACCTCAGAGACTAAACTCTTCTGCGCTTCGGGGGACGACATCCATTGTGCGGTACCGGCGTTACGTCTCTGATGCTTGTTACATCAATGCCGTTTGCCTGAAGGGCACGGATTGCTGCTTCTCTTCCTGAACCAGGTCCCTTTACAAAAACATCTACGGTCTTCAGACCATGAACTAATGCTGCCTTTGCTGCTGTCTCAGCTGCCATCTGTGCTGCATATGGAGTAGATTTCCTTGAACCTCTAAATCCCAGACCACCCGCACTTGCCCATGAAAGAGCATTTCCCTGTGCATCTGTCAATGTAACAATTGTATTGTTAAAAGATGACTGGATATGTGCTTGTCCTCGTTCAACGTTTTTCTTGACACGTTTTTTTGTCACTTTTTTGGTAACTTTCTTAGCCATTTAAACTAACCTACTTTCTCAAATTATCAATTAATATTTCCTATTTTTTCTTGTTAGCTACAGTTCTCTTCGGACCCTTGCATGTTCTTGCATTAGTCTTTGTCTTCTGACCACGCACCGGAAGACCTTTTCTATGACGTATTCCACGGTAGCAGCCAATTTCCTTCAGTCTCTTAATATTCAGCTGAATCTCTCTTCTCAGATCACCTTCTACAGTCTGAGTCTCATCAATTACCTCGCTGATTTTCTTTACATCTTCACTAGTTAAATCTCTCACACGAGTATCAGGATTCACTCCTGCCTCTGCAAGAATACGGTTTGAACTTGTTCTGCCTATTCCATAGATATAAGTCAAACCGATTTCTACACGTTTGTCTCTTGGTAAGTCTACACCTGCAATACGAGCCATGTGTCTTTCCTCCATTTCAAATCTGTTGTTATATTGTCCCTAACTGGGATGTCCTTCAGCTTCCGGAAAGGTGCTTCCTTCCTCCTGGTGAACATCCAGACATACATTCATGTATGCCCTTTCCCGACCTGCGTAAATACTCTAAAAAATGCCGGGTATTACAAGCAATATACAGGATAAAAACCCACCACTCTCGGTACCTGCCGCTTCAGCAGTATGGTGTATCCTTACTGTATATTAAACAGCCCCACACACCTCCTGGTGTATCGCGCTGTCAGCCGCCTAATTCATACACAAGCTATTCATCGAGCTATATATTAACCCTGTCTTTGTTTGTGTTTCGGATTCTCACAGATTACTCTGACGCTTCCTTTTCTTCTAATAACCTTGCATTTTTCACAAATTGGTTTTACTGATGATCTAACCTTCATGTCAAATCCTCCTTCCATCCTTTGCTCAGCCGTATGTTACGAACTGATTTTGGGCACACCTATCCAAAAACAGCCATTCCATAGTATAACACTATACTTTAATAAATGTCAATACCTTTTTACTTATCTCTCCAAACAATTCTGCCTTTGCTCAAGTCATATGGGGACATTTCCAATGTCACCTTGTCTCCCGGCAAAATCTTAATGAAATTCATACGAAGTTTTCCGCTGATATGTGCCAATACAATATGGCCATTTTCCAATTTTACCTTAAACATTGCATTTGGCAGCTTTTCAGCCACTATCCCTTCAATTTCAATCACGTCAGTTTTCGACATACTTAATCCTCCTGCGGATGCTTTCCTTTTTTTTGGCAGATGGTTATATTTCCAGCATCTGCCAAATATATATATTCATAATTAACAACAATTATAACATCTATACAATATTTATCAGACTATTTCTGCTATTCTCCCAATATCCTCACAGTCTCAGAAAAAACATCGTCTATGTCCATAGTTCCGTCTACCTCTTTGAGAATCCCTGCAGATTTATAGTAATCAATAAGAGGCTGTGTCTGTTCATGATAAACATCCAGACGTTTCTTTACTGTATCCGGTTTATCATCATCTCTCAAAATCAGGGTGCCTTTGCACTTATCACAGACACCTTCCTTTTTTGACGGTGCATACACCATATGGTATGTCGCACCGCAATCCACACATGCACGTCTTCCCGACATACGTTTGATGATGTTTTCATCAGGCACATCAACATCAATTGCGTAGTCTACTTTCTGTTCCAGCTTCTCAAGTTCTTTATCCAGCGCTTCGGCCTGGGGAATTGTTCTGGGAAATCCATCCAGCACATACCCTGAGTTGCAGTCTGCCTGATTCACTCTGTCAACAACAAGGTCAACAACAAGGTCATCCGGCACCAGCAGTCCCTGATCCATGTATGTTTTGGCTTTCTGTCCCAGCTCTGTATTGTTTTTAATATTTGCCCTGAATATATCTCCTGTAGAAATATGTGGCACTTTATATTTTTCTGCAATCTTCTTTGCCTGGGTTCCTTTACCTGCTCCTGGGGCGCCCAACATAATTATCTTCATATGTGTTCCTCCATATAGTACATTAACCCGCCTGTTTCATCTGTGAAAGATGAAACTCAAGCGAGCTAAGTAATTTAAATTAATAGCCAAGGTAACTGTTTTTCATACTGCTTCCCTTATTGTTCAAAAATCCTGTGTAATTTCGTACAAGCATCTGTGACTCGACCTGCTTTAGCGTATCCAGAACAACACCTACAATAATAATCAAAGATGTACCGCCGAAAGATACGTTCGCATTGAACACACCATTGAAGAAGAACGGAATTATCTGTACAATGACAAGTCCGCATGCACCAATAAATATGATATAATTCAATATTTTCTGCAAATAATCAACTGTCGGCCTGCCCGGACGGATTCCGGGAATAAAACCGCCGCTCTTTTTCATATTGTTTGCCACTTCCATAGGATTGAATGTAATAGATGTATAGAAATATGCAAAAAATATACTCAGTACAATATACACAATCAAGCCAAGTGAATAAATCGGGTTATCCGGATCACACCAGTTATTAGAGCTCATTCCTTTTAAAATCTGGCTTCCAATTCCTGTGCCGCCGCCCTTTCCTAAGAAAGATGCAATGACCACTGGAAACTGCATCAGTGAAGATGCAAAAATAACCGGAATTACACCTGCGGTATTAACTTTTAGGGGAATATGCGTGGATTGTCCCCCATAAGTTCTTCTTCCCTGCACTTTCTGTGAATATTGAACAGCAATTCTTCTTTCACCGCCCTGAAGTATGATAACAAACACAATAACGAGTAATAATACAGCAATAATTATAATTGCTGCCAGGCCTCCGCTGGCAATAGTCTGTCCTTTTATAAACTGTTCATAAAGAGTAACGAAGTCATTTGGCACACGGGAAATAATATTGATAAGCAGGACAATGGAAATCCCGTTTCCCACGCCCTTTTCTGTGATACGCTCACCAATCCACATCAGAAATGCAGACCCCGCTGTGAGTGTACATACTACAACAGCAGCATTCACAAAATTATAATTCACAAGTAGTCCCTGACGTCCAAAACCAACTGACATAGCAATAGATTCAATCAGAGCCAGAGCTACTGTGACATAGCGGGTGATTGCTGCAATTTTCTTTCTCCCATCTTCTCCGTCTTTTTGCATCTCTTCCAGTTTCGGAATAGCAATGGTCAGTAGCTGCATGATAATTGAAGATGTGATATATGGTGTAATACTCAGTGCAAACACAGACATCTGTGTAAAGGAACCTCCGGTAAATGCATCAAAAAAATTGAATGCATCACCGGTCTGGTTCGCGAAAAAATTCTGGATGTAAGTCGGATCGACGCCAGGCGTAGGCAGTTCGGAACCAAATCTCACAACGACCAACATTAAAAAGGTATAGAATAGTCTCTTACGGATATCTTCTATCTGAAATGCTCTCCGCACTGTCTCTAGCATTAGATCACCTCTGCTTTTCCACCAAGTGCCTCTATCTTTTCAGCTGCTTTTGCACTAAATGCATTGGCCTGAACATTAAGCTTCTTAGTTAACTCTCCGTTTCCAAGAATTTTTACACCGTCTTTTGGGTTTTTAACAATGCCGCTTTCGATTAAAGTCTCAACTGAAACTGTAGCGCCATCTTCGAATATTTCTAATGCGTTTAAATTAATACCAACGATTTCCTTAGAGTTTCTGCAAGTGAAACCTCTCTTTGGTATTCTTCTGTATAAAGGCATCTGGCCGCCTTCAAAGCCCGGCCTTGGTGCCCCTGAACGAGCTTTCTGACCTTTGTGGCCCTTACCGGCTGTCTTACCATTTCCAGAACCGTGTCCACGGCCTCTTCTGAAATTATCACTCTGCTTAGAACCGTCTGCTGGTCTCAAGTTTGATAAGTCCATGCTATTACCTCCTTATCTTCTTTTATTTAAGCTTCTTCCACTTTCACTAAATGTCTAACCTGCTGTACCATACCTCTGGTAGCTGCATTATCAGGTAACACGACTGTCTTGTTGAGTTTCTTAAGCCCCAACGCTTCAACAGTTTTCCTGTGCTTTGGTACTGAGCCGATTGTAGACTTTGTCAGTGTAACTTTTAAATTTGCCATTATAACTTACCTCCTATTAGCCTACGATCTCTTCTACTGATTTGCCACGAAGTTTTGCGACTTCTTCCGGAGTCTTTATTTCTTTCAGTCCTTCAATTGTAGCAAGAATAACGTTCTGCTTATTGTTGGATCCCAAAGATTTTGTACGGATATTCTTAATGCCTGCCAGCTCGATTACCGCACGTGCCGGGCCTCCGGCAATAACACCGGTACCATCCGGAGCTTTCTTTAACAATACAGAAGCACTTCCGAATTTTCCAATAGTATCATGTGTAACACTATCATTTTCATCTAACGCAACCTTAATTAACTTCTTAGCTGCATCTTCTTTCCCTTTGCGGATAGCTTCGGGGATCTCAGTAGCTTTTCCCAAACCTGCACCAACATGGCCATTGCCATCACCAACAACCACTAAAGCTGTGAATCTGAAGTTACGACCACCTTTAACAACCTTGGTAACACGTTTGATTGATACTACTCTTTCGTTTAATTCCATCTGTCCAGCATCAATACGTTCCTGTCTCATATGTGTTCTCCCTTCCTAGAAATTCAGCCCGGCTTCTCTGGCTGCCTCTGCTAATGCTTTAACTTTTCCCTGGTATATAAAGCCGCCTCTGTCAAAGACAACATCTGTAATACCTTTTTCCTTTGCTTTCTCAGCAATTACTTTTCCTAAATATGCCGCTGCTTCGACGTTGTTAGTCTTTTCCAGTTCTGCTTTCACATCATTTTGAAGAGTGGAAGCTGCAACCAAAGTGTTTCCGACTGTATCGTCAACGATCTGTGCATACATATGCGTATTACTTCTAAACACAGCCAAACGTGGTCTTTCGGCCGTACCGCTGAAGCGGTTGCGTAATTTTATATGTTTTTTTCTACGAACTTCGCTTCTTGATTTCTTACTAACCATTTTCACACCCTCCTTATTTATTTCTTACCAGTCTTACCAACTTTACGTCTGATAGTTTCATCAGCATACTTAATACCTTTGCCCTTGTATGGTTCCGGTCTTCTCTTGTTTCTGATTTCAGCTGCAAATTGGCCTACTTTTTCTTTATCGATACCTGATACGGTGATTTTGTTCTGACCTTCCAGTGTCGTCTCAACGCCCTCCGGATCCATCATTTCCACCGGATGAGAATAGCCTAAGCTAAGTGTCAGTTTATTTCCTGCTTTTGCAGCTCTGTAGCCAACACCGTTGACTTCCAGAACCTTCTTATATCCTTCTGTTACACCAACAACCATGTTGTTGATTAATGTTCTTGTCAGACCGTGTAAAGATTTCATTCTTTTTAAATCATTCGGTCTTGTAACGATAATTTCTTCGCCCTCATGTTTGATTTCCATTTCAACCGGAAGCTCTTTTACAAGAGTTCCCTTAGGACCTTTTACAGTCACTACGTTATTTTCCGCAATATCCACAGTTACACCTGCTGGAACTGCGACTGGCAGTCTTCCTATACGTGACATACCTTACCTCCTATAACTTAAATTCTCGGAGAAGCAGCTAAGGCTCCTCTGTTTTCAGTTACCATACAAAGCACAGTACCTCTCCGCCTACGCCGAGTTTTCTTGCTTCTTTGTCTGTAATAACACCTTTGTTTGTAGAAACAATAGCTGTTCCAAGTCCGCCTAATACTTTCGGGATGTCTGCGCTGTTGGCATACACACGAAGTCCAGGTTTTGATATTCTCTTCAGACCGGAAATAACTTTTTCATTCTTGTCTGCACCATACTTTAATGTGATGTGGATTGTCTTGAAGCTTCCGTCTTCTATAATGTCATACTTTACAATATAACCTTCGTCGAGCAGAATATTGGCAATCGCGATTTTCATCTTAGATGCAGGAACATCAACTGTATCATGTTTAGCAGTATTTGCATTACGGATTCTTGTAAGCATATCTGCGATTGGATCACTCATAGTCATTGATTATTGACCTCCTTAATTTCTTTATCGGTTAAATGCGGGAAAGTTACCAGCTAGCCTTCCTAACACCTGGAATTTGTCCTTTATACGCCAGTTCCCGGAAGCAAATACGGCAGATTCCATATTTTCTTAAGTAGGAATGCGGACGTCCGCAGATTCTGCAACGGCTGTACTCTCTTGTGGAGTATTTTGGTTTACGCTGCTGTTTAATTTTCATTGATGTCTTTGCCATGAATTTCCCTCCTTTACTTAGTGAATGGCATATTGAACTGTGTCAATAATTCACGGGCTTCTTCGTCAGTCTTGGCTGTTGTAACAAAAATTACATCCATACCTCTGACCTTATCTACCTTATCGTACTCAATCTCGGGGAAGATAAGCTGCTCTTTGATGCCGAGTGCATAATTTCCTCTGCCGTCGAATGCGTTCGGATTCACGCCCCTGAAGTCACGTACACGGGGCAGTGCCAGATTTACCAGACGATCAACGAATTCATACATTCTCTCGCCTCTTAAGGTAACCTTACATCCAATCGGCATATCTTCTCTGATCTTGAAGTTCGCGACTGAATTCTTAGCCCTTGTAAGAACTGCTTTCTGTCCCGAAATTTTCTCCATATCAGCAACAGCTGACTCTAATACCTTCGCGTTTTCTTTTGCTTCGCCGACACCCATATTGATAACGACTTTGTCAAGCTTCGGCACTTCCATAATATTTTTATATCCAAATTTCTTAATCATTGCGTCAATGATCTCATTCTGATATTGTTCTTTCAGTCTACTCAAAGTCCTGGACCTCCTTCCTAGAATTAATCAATGATGTCACCTGTAGATTTAGCAACACGTACCTTCTTATCTCCGTCCATCTTGAAGCCTATTCTTGTAACTTCTCCTTTGTGCACATACATTACATTGGAAATATCAATCTGACCTTCCTGATGGATGATACCGCCATTTTGATTAGCAGCGCTTGGTTTTGTGTGCTTTGTAAGCATGTTGACACCTTCAACCAGAACTTTTCCTTCTTTTTTGTTTACGGCAATAACCTTGCCTTCTTTATCTTTATCTTTTCCAGCGATAACTTTTACAGTGTCGCCCTTTTTAATTTTCATTGTTGACATCTTAAACACCTCCCTAGAGTACTTCCGGAGCCAAAGAAACAATTTTCATAAAATGCTTGTCTCTAAGCTCTCTGGCTACTGGCCCAAAAATACGTGTTCCACGCGGGTTCAAATCGTCTTTTATAATAACAGCAGCATTCTCGTCAAATCTGATATAGGAGCCATCTTTACGACGTGCGCCCTTAACAGTGCGGACAACTACAGCTTTAACAATGTCACCCTTTTTTACAACGCCGCCTGGTGTTGCATCTTTAACGCTGGCAACGATTACGTCTCCGATGTTGGCATATCTTCTTGTAGAACCGCCAAGTACACGGATACACAGTAACTCTCTGGCCCCTGTGTTGTCTGCTACTTTAAGTCTACTTTCTTGTTGTATCATGCAGGTAAACCTCCTTTAATATATATGACAGCCTTTCCGGCTATCTGATGCCTGCAAAAAATGCAGTCGCTTATTTTGCTTTTTCCATAATTTCCACAAGTCTCCATCTCTTGTCTTTAGAGAGTGGTCTTGTTTCCATAACTTTTACTGTATCTCCAACGTTACACTCATTGTTTTCATCATGAGCTTTCAACTTATATGTCTTTTTCATGATTTTCTTATAGAGTGGATGCTTAACGTGGTCTTCAACTGCAACAACGATTGTTTTTTCCATTTTATCACTAACAACCTTGCCTGTACGGATTTTTCTAAGATTTCTTTCTTCCACAGCTTTACTCCTTTCAAACGGGTTCATTATAATGAAGTTCTTTTCGCTAAGCTCGAAAGAACCTCGCTAATCTCAAAGAACGGCCTACGTGCTAAGTTCGGAAAAACCTCACTAATCACTATCGGCCTATCGGCTGACCTCAGTTATCACTGTCTGGATACGAGCGATATTTTTTCTCACTTCTCTGATTCTGCTTGTGTTATCTAATTGATTCGTTGCATTCTGGAATCTTAAATTAAAAAGTTCCTTTTTAGCAGCTACTAATTCTTCATTTAATTCTTCTACAGATTTTTCTCTTAATTCTTCTACAAATGTATTAATTTTCACTGTTATCACCGCCTTCTAAGTCTGCGCGAGAAACGATTTTGCATTTGCAGGGTAACTTGTGAATTGCAAGACGAAGCGCCTCTTTAGCTGTCTCCTCAGGTACTCCTGCGATTTCAAACATTACACGGCCTGGTTTTACTACTGCTACCCAGTACTCCAATGCGCCTTTTCCTTTACCCATACGAGTTTCTGCTGGTTTTGCTGTTACCGGCTTATCTGGGAAGATTTTAATCCAGACTTTACCACCACGCTTAATGTAACGTGTCATAGCAACACGGGCTGCCTCAATCTGATTAGACCGAATCCAGCACGGCTCTGTTGCAATGATACCATACTCACCGTATGAAATCGTGTTACCTCTCATAGCCTTGCCCTTCATGGTACCACGAAATTGTTTACGACGTTTTACTCTTTTTGGCATTAACATTATTTATCGCTCCCTTCCTTATCTCCTTTAGTCGGAAGAACTTCGCCTTTGTAAATCCAAACCTTTACACCGACCTTTCCGTAAGTTGTGTCAGCTTCTGCGAATCCATAATCAATGTCAGCTCTAAGTGTCTGCAGCGGAATCGTTCCTTCACTGTAGAACTCTGTACGAGCCATATCAGCACCGCCAAGACGTCCTGAAACAGATGTTTTCACGCCAAGTGCTCCGGACTTCATTGTTCTTGACATACTGGATTTCATAGCACGTCTGAATGAAATACGGTTCTCAAGCTGCTGTGCGATATTCTCAGCTACTAACTGAGCATCTTTGTCCGGTCTCTTGACTTCTTTGATATCTACGATTAACTTCTTGTCTGTAAACTGTCTCAGCTCTGCCTTTACTTTTTCAATCTCAGAACCGCCTTTTCCGATTACTACACCGGGTTTTGCTGTATAAATAACAATTTTAATACGCTCAGATGCTCTTTCAATTTCTATACTGGAAATACCTGCGCTGTATAATCTCTTTTTAAGAAATTTTCTGATTGCATAGTCTTCTACCAGGTTATCTGCAAAATCTTTTTCTGCATACCATTTAGAATCCCAATCTTTAATAACGCCGACTCTTAAGCCATGAGGATTAACCTTCTGTCCCATTATTTCCCTCCTTATCTTTCATTAAGCACAATGGTGATATGACTCATTCTCTTCTCAATTCTGTAAGCCCTTCCCTGTGCTCTTGGTTTAATTCTCTTCATTGTTGGTCCTTTATTAGCGAAGCACTCTTCAACATAAAGGTTCTCAACATTCATACCATTGTTGTTCTCAGCATTTGCAATTGCTGATTTTAATAACTTTTCTATTACACTTGAAGCGTATCTTGGGTTATAAGTTAAAATACCAAGTGCTGTTTGTACGTCCTTACCTCTGATGGCATCCAATACGAAGCAAGCTTTCTGAACTGACACCCTTGCGTAAGAAATCTTAGCTGACGGTCTTGTGTCTTTCTGCTCGTTTCTTTCTCTCTTGATTTGGGATCTATGTCCTTTTGCCATGGATGAACCCTCCTTTCGAATATCTTAAATGATTTATCTTATTCTTGACTTTTTCTCGTCCTTGCCGTGTCCTCTGTATGTCCTGGTTGCGACAAACTCTCCGAGTTTGTGTCCTACCATATCTTCTGTGACGTATACAGGCACATGTTTTCTTCCGTCATGGACAGCAAATGTGTGTCCGATAAATGACGGAAAGATTGTAGAACGACGTGACCATGTCTTAATAACTGATTTATCACCTGCAGTATTCATAGCATCTACTTTTTTCAGTAAGCTTTCATCTGCAAATGGTCCTTTTTTAAGTGAGCGAGCCATATGTTCTAACCTCCTTGTAATCTGAATTATTTAATCGTTTTCCCATTTCTTCTTCTTACAATCATGTTGTTAGAAGCTTTATTTTTCTTGCGAGTCTTAAGCCCCAGTGCAGGTTTGCCCCAAGGTGTTGACGGACCTGGAAGACCGATACCCGTCTTACCTTCACCACCACCATGGGGATGGTCATTTGGATTCATGACAGAACCACGTACTGTAGGTCTAAAGCCCATATGACGCTTACGGCCGGCTTTACCAATACTAATCAGACTGTGGTCACCGTTGCCTACTGCACCTACGGTTGCCCTGCAAATAATCGGTACCATTCTCATCTCACCGGAGGGAAGCCTGAGTGTGGCATACTTTCCTTCTTTCGCCATCAGCTGTGCGCTGTTTCCCGCTGAACGAACGAGCTGTCCGCCTTTTCCGGGATACATCTCTATATTATGAATCTGAGTACCAACCGGAATCTCAGAAAGAGGCAGGCAGTTTCCTATTCTTACCTCTGCTTCTGGTCCGTTCATTAACTTCATCCCATCCTTTAGTCCTTCCGGAGCAAGGATATATGCTTTCTCACCGTCTGCATAACTAATCAATGCGATGTTTGCACTTCTGTTCGGATCATATTCAATTCCGACTACAGTTGCGGGGACACCGTCTTTTCTTCTTTTAAAGTCTATAACTCTGTATTTTTTCTTAGCTCCGCCTCCGCGGTGTCTAACTGTGATTTTACCCTGATTATTGCGGCCGGCTTTTCTGCTCTTGGATTCTAACAGAGATTTCTCGGGAGCGGTCTTCGTGATTTCAGAGAAATCAGAGCCAGTCATCTGTCTTCTGGAAGGTGTATATGGGTTATATGTTTTGATTCCCATTACTTTCTCTCCTTTCGTTTCTTCATTAATTTGTTGTCACGGAATTGCACCGTATATTTTTAATTTAAGGAACGGCCTCGTACTAAACTCGAAAAGACCTCGTTAAGTACTTCCGGCCTACAGTCCCTGGAATATTTCAATCTCAGTGCTGTTTTCTGTCAGCTGAACAATCGCTTTCTTTGTCTTGGCTGTCTTCCCGTAAGTCATACCACGTCTCTTTGTCTTTCCATCAAGATTCATAGTATTTACACTTTTTACCTTTGTTCCAGCGAACATTTTTTCAACAGCTTCTTTAACCTGTGATTTTGTAGCTTCTGGGTGGACAAGGAAAGTATATTTTTTGTCAGCCATCAGCTCCATTGACTTTTCTGTAATTACCGGTTTAAGGATTACATCATAATATTGAACGTTAGCCATTATGCGTACACCTCCTCGATACTTGCAACAGCAGCTTTAGTAGCGATCACTGTGTTGTATTTTAAGACATCGTATACATTGATTGTGTTTGACTTAGCTGTCTTCACATCCGGGATGTTCCTTGCAGAGATCTCAACGTTTTTATTTCCGTCTTCCAGAACAACCAGTGCCTTATTAATATTCAGGTTTTTCAAAACTTCCTGGAATTTCTTTGTCTTAATCTCATCAAAGTTCAGTTCATCAACCACAATAAATTTTTTATCTTCTACTGCAGAAGAAAGAGCGGATTTCAGTGCTGCTCTTTTTTCTTTTCTGTTCATTTTGAATGAATAGTCTCTCGGTACCGGAGCAAATACAACTCCGCCGCCTGTCCACTGTGGAGCTCTTGTTGAACCTTGTCTTGCATGACCTGTTCCCTTTTGTCTCCATGGTTTTCTTCCGCCTCCGGAAACTTCGGAGCGAGTCTTCGCTTTCTGTGTTCCCTGGCGATTATTTGCAAGCTGGTTTACTACTGCCATGTGTACAAGATGTTCATTTACCTCAACACCAAATACAGCATCGTTCAAATCGATTGTACCAACTTCTTTACCTTCGATATTATAAACAGATACATTTGCCATCTGTGTGTTCCTCCTTTCTATATCAGTCAGACTAGTTAGCCTTTACAGTTTCTTTGATTGTCACCAGGCATTTCTTCGGTCCCGGAACTGAACCCTTTACTAAAAGCAGGTTGTTTTCAGCGTCAACTCTGACAATTTCAAGATTTTGCACTGTAATTTTCTTGTTACCCATCTGACCAGGCATCTTTTTGCCCTTAAACACTTTACTCGGGTCAGATGCTGAACCATTGGAACCAGCGTGACGGTGGAACTTAGAACCGTGAGTCATAGGTCCTCTGCTCTGATTATGACGCTTGATCGCACCCTGGAAACCTTTACCTTTTGAGACTGCAGTAGCATCAATCTTGTCCCCTGCCGTAAAAATGTCTGCCTTGATTTCCTGAGCCAGTGTATATTCTTCAGCGTTTTCAAGTCTGAATTCCTTTACAAATCTTTTCCCGGAAACACCCGCTTTTTCAAAGTGTCCCTTTTCTGCTTTTGTGACACCGTTTCTGTGTGCGATTTCTTTCTTGCCACTCTTATCTTTTGTGACAATCTTTTCCTTTTTGTCGACAAAGCCGAACTGCACTGCACTGTAGCCGTCATTGTCAGCTGTCTTAACCTGTGTTACAACACAAGGCCCTGCCTGCAATACAGTTACCGGAGTCAGTAATCCGTCTTCGTTGAAGATTTGAGTCATTCCGACTTTCGTAGCTAAAATAGCTTTCTTCATTATAAATACCTCCTGTGATTTACAGCGGAACGCTCGCGCGCTCATCCTAAATTTTAGGAATACTGCATGTTTACTAAAACTTACTTGTTTTTCATTTTGATATCGATATAGACACCTGCAGGCATTTCCAGTCTGGACAATGCATCCACAGTCTTCTGTGTTGGTGTGATGATATCAATGAGTCTCTTATGAGTTCTCTGTTCGAACTGCTCTCTGGAGTCTTTGTACTTGTGTACAGCTCTCAAAATTGTCACTACTTCCTTCTTAGTCGGAAGTGGCACTGGTCCACTCACTTGTGATCCGTTCTTCTTTACAGTTTCGATGATTTTCTTTGCAGATGCATCAACCAATTGGTGATCATATGCTTTCAATGTGATTCTCATTACTTGACTTGCCATAAAAAAAGTCGCCTCCTTTTCGTACTATTTAACCCAAGTACGACAAGCGGTGACTGTACACTCTCCCGTGTGTGTCGTGAGAAACTCACACGTTGTTTCCTACCCTTATCCCTGTCTATTGATAAATGGTAATCAGTTTTGATTCGTACAGTGACTTGTCGCCAGTTTCCTAACTTGACATTCGCTCCGCGGAAAACCTGCCATCCTGCTTCACGCACTTGGCAGCAACCTCACGCTTCACAGCTATCATGTCACAGCTTTATTAGTATATAGTATTTACCCAATTATTTCAAGCGGTTTTTTTCAATAATTGTATTTTTTTTGGTACAATCTTTTCATCTTGACATCAGCGTGGTAAAGTGATATAGTAAGTTTAGCTTAAAAACTTGTAATTAAAGGCGGTTTCCCAAGATCAGGAAAGCGCCTTTTATAAAATAAATGCTGCGGCTCTCTAAAGCGGGCCGCTCTCAACCATACTTGGTTGCTATTGCAGTTATATCATCGCTGAGTGTTTTCCCCAAGAGCCCTCTTGCGACGATGAACTCCAATTAATATACACATCCTCATTGAAGGACATTCCCCAGATTTGTATATAATACAAACTGCAATGCAACGAGGAAAACCTCTCAATGACATACCAAAAACGAAAAACACGGCAGCGGTCGTGTTTTTCGTTTGCACGAGGCTTTTTGGCGTATTTGGCTATTTTTTCCTCATTTTTAGCTTCAGCATCGCGGTAACAGCTCTTGCATCCAGCTCTGTAGCATTATTTTCTCCGACAATGCAGGATTCCAGCCCTTCCGGATTCTTGCTGATATCCCTGATTGCTGATAGATATTTGTTTTCCACAACAAATCCACCGTTTTTTCCGCTGAATTTTAATCCTGTTACTACAATATCGCGTATTCCCAATTGTTCACAGGTATTGGCATAATCCACGTCACTGTTTCCCCAGCCATCCGACGAAATGATCACACCGTCCGCACGCATGCATTCTGCCATGGCCGCTGCACGTGTTCCAACAAAAATCTTATCTTCGTTGTCATCCGGTGTTCCCACCACTACAATTCCAAGCAGGTCCAGGTCCTCATCTGCAGAGACCACGTCCAGCAGAGGATCTCTGAAATGGTGAAGTGTTGTTTCTTTCGTAGATGGACCGATTCCCATATGCGCATCTCCCTTCCGTTGTTATTGCATCGAACGTATAATACCATCCCTATATTCATTAGGTGTCAGGAGGACTGGCATATTTCCTATGTCTATAATAGACCGTCCGCCTTCAACTCCTGATGGCTCATGGGGGAACAGCCATGTGTCATACATAGCCCCCTGTCCGGCCACCTGCTTTATAATAAGAACCTTTTTCTTCCCGGGGCGCGCGACGTCATAATACTCATGCCTTTCTGTGCAAAGATTGCCTTTCATTTTTTTAAGTTTATTGCGATAGATCTGAATAAACTTATCACATGCCCGGTGAGCTGCCATGGGACCCGGCCGTTCCTGACCCATTCCTGCTTTCAAGGTAACATCAAAGGATATAATGTAATCCTGATCCGACGGTGTCCCCGCCCGATTCAAGTACAGCTGATCTTTCAAAGTTCCCTCCGAGGAACCAAACTCATGAGTCTGCCTGCCAACTGTATCCACGCCGGTCAATATCACATACACACCAGTAAGCGTATGGGTAATGCCCTCCCCTAGTTTTCCCAGAACTTTTGTAGAAACAGGTATAATATCCATAATAGTGTTAGTCCAGACATCATGTTTCCCCGGCTCAATAATTTTAATATTGATATCCTCAATCAGTGGTTCTTCCTTAAGGAACTCCTCACAAAAGCTCTCATTCACAGAAAGAGCTCCATCCAAAGTTACATCATTTTCCGGCCCCTCGTGAACGTCACTTATATGGAACGCCTTGATCACAAGGCGGCGAAGCTGCTTTTCTTTTTCTTCCAATTACAAACATCTCCTTAAAAGGGGACAGTCCCCTTTGAAGCTCGTTTTTGCTGTTGTTTGAAACAAAAGGGACAATTCCTGCCGGAATGTCCCCTTTGTTAAATTATAAGATAAATTTATATTATATTTTTGCATTGTACTCAAAAGGCAGCGGTACAATTTTTCCCGGTGTGTCAATCTTGGTAAGCTGCTCAAGAGCTGCCCTTACGATATTTGTCTGCATCTCCACATCATGGGGAGCACCTGCATTGGCACCCATAGGTACCAGTGGAGCTACGGCACGAGGTGTACCAGTCTGACGAACAACCGGTGGAAGAGCTGCAATAATGATTGTAGGTATTCCAGCTTCTTCAATCGCTCTCTGCACCAATACTGCAGAGCGGTGACAAGTTCCTCAGCCAGCGGTCAGAATTACCGCATCTACATCTTCCTCTTTGAACATTTGTGCAATAGCAGGTCCTGTTTCATGTTTGAATTTTTCCTGGTCTCCGCCCCCTCCCATAAACCCTGCATGTACCGGTGCACAGGCTCTTATGAAACCTTCTTTTGCCAGCTCATGAATCCTGTCGATGGGAAACATACAGTTGATGTCTTTGTTTACATCACTGTTGTCATATCCGCCATGGGATACCATCAAATCACCTGACGGTGTTGTATTTGTTATCTTTCTCCAAGTAGAGTCACCCGCAAGATTAAATCTTTCCTGACTCTTTAAGTGCACTCCTGCTGCAGTAGCAAGGGCAATGGACATATCCTTCAGTTCTTTTTTTACTGGTGCCCAAACTGCCGGAGGGGTAATTGGAACATAAATTTCCGATTGTAAACCTTTTGTGGTTACCAAACTCATTCTTCTGCCTCCTTGTTATTTGCGTTTGCTTTACGCATTTCTTCCTGTCGTCTGTTATAGATATCAAGATTACTTACATATTTATCGTTGACTTCCGAACCAAGCTGTTCTATAAAACTCATGTTCCAGGCAACTTCCTGTCCCACTACAAGCGGATAATCTGAAATCAGCATACGCATCGGTATCTTAAGATAGCCAAGTCTGCCTTTTAAGTCGATTCCGACACAGCCGTCATGAACCTCCACGATTATCCCTTCCATACGTATAATCTTATCACCAAACTGTAATTCTTTCATTTAGTCGTATTTCTCTTTTCTCTTCTGGCTCATGGGCAGTGATTGCTCATTTTTTACCAGCTCAACCGGTCTGCCTGTCACATTAGAAATCAGCTCTACATTTGTAGACTTAACATTTGGATTCCATTTTCTTTCCGGAGCTTTTACATCTTCACCTGCCATTGCGTTCTTCAGCATAGCAAGAGCTCTGAGAGCATCTTCAGGGCAAAGTGTATTGCAGGCAAGTACTTCATTTTCAATACCGGATTCAGATTTATTATTGTCTATCATGGTGGTCATATACTTATTTCCAACAACCAATGCGCCCTGAACTGCACAGAATGACAGTCCGACAACAGGAACTCCGCGCATTCCAATCTGCTCGTGATGACTTGCAAAATCAATGTGGTTGTTTCCGAATCCTTCTGTTGTGACAAATGCTCCATCTACGTCCATCATCTCTACCATCATGCCTACACGTTTGGAAACATAGAATTTTTCTGTATTAATCTGCGGGCTTCCTACAAATATGACTCCGCAAAGATCCACTTCCGGATCATGGAGTACTTCCAGAACCAGAGGCTCTCTCCAGTAATGTCTGGACATCTCCTTAGAAGCAGGCCCGATACAGGTTAACGCATGGATGCAGCCATCCAGAACTTCCAGCGGAGATACACAGATTGGGACGTTTCCGAGGTCTACATTTGGTTTAGCGCCAAGTACGCCGACCGGCTCTACAGGGAGAACCAGATTGTCATGCATAGCACCCTGTCCCATGATTTCCTTTACAATGACTACTTTTTTCTTTCCAGGTCTTCTAACCTGATCAAAGTTTTCTGTATCTGTCACAAGAGAATCATCCAGCTCTTTCATCGCTTCTCTGATTTCCTGTGTTATGTGATCTGTTGCCTTGTGAGCAGCAAGCGGTCCGGGTCTTTCCATGTTGGTTCCTTCTTTGACCGTTACCTGAGTTTTAATAAATATCTCACCCTTGTCAGGTGCTCCGGGACGATTCCACATGATATTCTCATCTAGGTATCCCTCTGAAGAGCCGAATTCCCCAATCTGCACTCCGTTGGCATCAGTTCCTGTAACCATCATGATAACGCCGTCCAAAACTTTTGTTACGCCACTTCCAAGTTCGGATTCCCCTTCCTTGCATGCAATAGGCTGTACATCCATAATTGTTTCAGAATATGTGTGATACTGCTCCGGTGTAATGACATCAACCTTAAGATCCATTACCAGTTTTTCTGAATCAACGCATTCCTTCTCTATACCCTCCCGGATATATAGTGTAGTTCCTTCGATTTTTGTCTCGGGTCCACGTTTTACTTCTGTGATTGTATAATGTTTTCTTTGAAGGCTTCTTATCAGCTTCTCATCAGCTGCTTTTAAAGAATCCTCCGCTAAGGCAGGTTCCTCTCCGGTCTTAGCCTGTGCGGTTGGAAGGGCCGGGATAACAGCGCTGCCGCCTAAGCCTGTCGGAAGCTCAATATCAATGTCTTTTCCTTCCCCAATATGAATCTTGAGTACTCCACCGGGCACAGTCTGTGCTGCAGGTATTATTGTTGCCTGGGGCCCCGTTACTGTCGGTGCAGATACATCTTCTTTTTCTTCCGCTTTTTTCTCTGCGGGTATAGATTCTTCTATTTCTTTTATTCCTTCCAAAGCATCGGCTGTCAAAGGACACAGTGAATCACAGGTCTTTGTAAGCTTAGCACCCAACACCTGCTCGATTGTCAGTACACCATCCAAATCCAAAAGACCAGAATCCACCAAATCATCAAAGATGGCTGGATCTTCCAGATTAGATGCCTGAATTACAGTGCCTTCTTCGGCTCTGCAGCAGAGCACTGCAGGGTCTTTTGCATGTTCTTTAGCTGTTTCAGCTGTAATTGACATACTTTCTTTCCTCCTTAAATCTTACATGAAACGAATTTTACATCGAATCAAATAGTAACATGAGTTAATTTATTTTCCACCAGATACGCAGTTTACTTTCCATTCGGCAACTGTGGCACCTGTTTAGAAACAGTTAATCTTCGGTACAAAGGATGACCAATGGTTCTCATGACATGGTCCGTCTGATGGAACACTTTCAGTTTCATCTTGGGTGCAGAACCCATAACCGTATTGGAGCAGTCTGAACAGTTCCCAATAATGATATACTCTGCCTTATCTTTTTTGAACTGCAGGCACTTCTGTGCTTGTCCGGGACAATTTCCCGGATCCTTACATTTTAATGAGCCGTTCTTCATCTCAACAGCATTCTTGCATGTAGCAACGGATACTACTTTTCCGTTCATCTTTTTACAAACTTCCCGCATACGTGCCTCGTCAGCGCTGCAGGCACATACCAGGAGTCCTACCGAAGCGCCGTGCAAATCCGGAAATTCCATTGTCACAATAACTCCTCCGGTAGTCTTGGTAATGGGTGCATCCATTGTTGTGGAGTGACCGGTAAACGGACCGCCCATAATAACCTCTCCATACACTCCATCAATTCCGCCGGAACGCTCAACTAGTTCTTCCACACTGGTTCCTATCGGAACATCCATATAAACATGAGGCACATTACCTCCATTAAGCTTTCCAATCACGGTCAGATTTTTGCTGAAAGACGGCTTCCTCAACTCAATTGCCTCAGCTACCCGCAGTACTGTTTCCACATTGATGACAATAGCATCGGCAGCTGAGGGAAGCTGAGTTGGATCAAGAAGTTTCCCCAGAACTTCTCTGACTACGGCACGCTCCTCGCCCATCGGGTAAATATCAGGAAGCAGATGTATGGAAATATTATCTTCATCACGGAGGGCTTTTTGAAGCGTCTCTACTGCTTTCTTGTTCTTTGTTTTAATCGCAAATACTGCCTTTGCCGCATTGGAAATTTCCATACAGTATTTTACGCCCTTGAGGGTCATATCTATATTGTCCTCAACTTGCCGGATATTATGACACAATCCGGGTTCGCACTCAACAGCATTGACCAGAATATATCCTCCGTTCAGATCCGCACCAAGCTTTACTCCTGTCGGAAACCCTGCGCCTCCCATGCCGACAATGCCCGCTTCTTTTATCATATCAAGAAGGCTGCCTTCTTTGATTGGTTCAAACTCTTCCTTCTGAATCTCATCGGGCTCGATAACGATTCGATCCTTGAGAACATTCTGCACAGTTCCATATACACTGGAAAAGATATTAGCACCCAATCCGGTCGGGGCCGCGATCAAAGTACCTTTTCTTACTTTATCCCCACTTTTGACAACTGGTTCGCAAGGTGCGCCCACGTGTTGCCGCAGTAAAAACTGTAAATTTCCCATGTCACTTTTCTCCTTCTTAAATTTCATCTATTGATAAGTTCTATAACGTATTGGTTGAGAAATATTTCACAAATCGACTTTTGGCGGAGGCATGTGGGAATCGAACCCACCCAGGACGCTACGAACGCCCAACACTGGTTTTGAAGACCAGGAGGCACACCAGTTACCCTTCTACCCCCATGCACCTGTCCGCGTCTATATATTAACAAATACTTGGCGGTTTTTCAAGTGTTTTATGCATAATTGGCACTAAAAAATAAACTCTATACTAGAATGTGGTCTATCCGTTTACTTTCAATCAATTCATCCGAATTCCACACTTGAATTACCTTTTTTTCAGAGCACCTAAAGGCAGTCTGTATAGCACACCCCTCTCTGTTTTTATAGTTATTTTCTATAAATCCTTATATATGGAGTTTCCTAGATCAATCTGTTTATGAAAAAAGGATAACCTTTTAAGCCCATTTTATACTATTTTTCACATAGTCATCACTTTAAACTTATGCTTTACCCCGTGTTTGACAGCCGGCAAATAGAAAAAGACTCAGAAGTGTCGTGAATTAAACGTTTCTGAGCCTTTGTTGCTATTCTAAAGTGTAGTTTTCATAATTTTTTTGAAACACAATCTGACGGTCTGTTCTGAAACCAGATGTCTCATGTAAATGTTTCGCAAATCAACTTTTGGCGGAGGCATGTGGGAATCGAACCCACCCAGGACGCTACGAACGCCCAACACTGGTTTTGAAGACCAGGAGGCACACCAGTTACCCTTCTACCCCCATGTACCTGTTCGCGTTTATATATTAACAAATACTTTACGGTTTTTCAAGTGCATTTTTTATAGACACCTTGCAGTGTGATTTATCTGTTGATGAACAAAGGAGAAACCTTTAAGCCCGGGTTATACCATTTTTCACATAGTCATCACTTTAAACTTATGCTATACTACTAAGGACACTAGGAATATTAGATTTAAATTAGATAAGGAAGAGAGTATTTTTATGCCAAGAAAAAAACCGAAAACGAAAGACAGAATCGTGAAAGCTGCCTGGACATTATTTTATAAAAATGGATATGATAATACAACTGTGGAGGACATTCTCAAACTTTCCAAAACCTCCAAGGGCACTTTCTATCATTACTTTAAAGGAAAGGATGCCCTTCTCTCCACACTTTCGGTCCTTTTTGATCAAAAATATGAAGAAATCAATTCCGCAATGGACCCTGCACTTTCCGCAAAGGATAAACTGCTCCTTTTGAACCATGAGTTATTTTACATGATTGAGAACAGTATTGACCTGAATTTGCTGGCATCGCTGCTCTCATCGCAGCTGGTCACCAAGGATAGCCGTTCCCTTCTGGACACGGATCGTTATTATTTTCAAATAGTAACAGAGATTATCGCGACCGGCATTGAATCCGGTGAATACAAGGCTACTTCTTCAGTAGAGGAGCTTGTTAAAATCTATGCCATGTATGAAAGAGCTTTACTTTATGACTGGGCCCTTTGTGCTGGGAATTATTCTCTGTCAAAATACAGTGATAAACTGCTGCCCCACGTGCTGGATAACTTTAGGCGGGGAATCTAATATAATCTACCGCAGCCGCTAGGCATTAATGAGCAGCTGATGGCGTATCTGCAGCTCGGACAACGTCCTTATACATTTTTTATCCCCGTCAGACCATGCACTCCTTAACTGCCTCCGCTTTTATACCGGCACGCTTCATTCCCGCACTGATCATACCTCTTTGACCTGGCGCGGCACACCATGAAAGCCCGCACCCGGCTGAGAGTGCGCGTGGCACTGGAATCAGCCGTCCGGGAATATTTTGTTCCTTGCACATTTTTTCCATTGCCATCGCATCTGTGGTCGTATGAAATGTGACGATTAATTTCAATTCTTTTTCTCTCATATTTATATTCCGCCTTTCTGCGAAAGGCACCCATGGGGTTATGAAACCCATGATCCACTTTTCGCTTTCTAATCTCTTTTCTTTTTGATATAGTTTCTTTATAAGACTGACACACTACAGAACACGTGGAGGTGA
>NZ_FBWL01000152.1 GCF_001517425.1 Clostridium sp. C105KSO13
AGGCCGGGTGTGGGCAGAGCCCATGAAAAACAAATATAGATGTCTTATTTGCTATGAAATTTTTTCGAAAAAAGGTATAAAATTTTCAGATGCGGTAATACTATAGATAGAAATAAAATTCGACAATAGAATTTCGAATTAAACCGACATCAAAACCAATACATATTTAATTCAAATCAGGCAGTTCCTGACTTGCCAGACACAGAAAAATTTACGCCCTCTCCGCTCTTCACGACAAAGCCTAAGAAAACACTTTTCAGTCTCATTAGCACATCTTTAATTATAAATGACCAATCTGTGACTAATCTGTGAGTAGTCTGTGAGTTTTCGCAAATTTCGACAAAAAGGAAGCAGCCCTTTGTACGAACTGCTTCCTGATAACTTATTCATTTCTAAATATCCGGACGGCTCTGCTTATATTTTGCGCCATAGCCTCATCAAGCTGTAGCGGCTCCTCTTCAATAATCTCAACCACCTCCTCGTTTGGTTTATCCGTATCCGAAGCCGCTTTATACTGATCCATTTCCCTATGTACTTCCCTGCGTATCAGTTCTTCTATCATCGGCAGATAACTGTCCGGATTCATAGCAGTAACCTCTTGTTCTATACCCTTTCCCAGATAGTTTAACAGCGCCTTTGTAATAAGCTCTGCCTTTTCCTCAGTCTCGTTAAGGATTTCTGCCGCTTGTACATGCGATGGCTTCTTTCTGTCAAAGCCAATCGTAAACTTATAAGGATTTTTCTTTGCCATGCCCATCACGCTCCTGACTAGGAAAAGCGATATAGTATATTGTAGCCGACTGCATTTGCCTTAATATCTTCAATAAACAAATAGCGGTTCAGACGCTCATTCTTCAGCAGGTACTCCTTTAATAACAAGGAACCGCCTCCAATAAAAATGGCATAAGATGATTTCAGGTCAATTCCTTTTTCACGAAGCCCGTTCATCATCTCCGTAACAAAAATTTGGACTTTCTCAAGCACAAACTGATTGATGGCATCATCATAATACTCTGTCTTCCCGGCAATAATTGCATTAATCCCTTTTTCTTTCAATAACAAATCATATTCACTGTTGACAGCTGAGATGATGTCGTTGTATAACGTGATAATCCCACCTTCCAGAGAATCTTTTTCATCCGGGTTGGGAACTCCTGATTCCATGACCAGATAATCAACGGTAAAACCGCCAATATCAATCCCTACCGCATCCGGGATATGCTCTATTTCATTGATTATCGTAACCATGGCTGCATAGTCCTGCATAAATGTCTTTGTCTCCTGAAAGCAGATATGGTAAGTCTTGTCATTATAAATAAATTCCACCACATCTTTGTAACTCTCAAAAAATTCCTCGTACTTTTTATGCAGTTCTTTATAGTGTGTTGGCGGAAGTCCCAGACATAATACAAGCTGTACCACATCTTCCTCCTGAATCTGGCCGGTTCGCTCCAGTTCTTTGGCTATCGCAAACAATGTAAGAACGAAAAAGCGAAAATCCTCTGTCTTATCCCGTGCATATTTAATCCGCTTTTCGCTGTGGGTATAATACTTCCCCTTGTAATACAGATAATCTGTACCTTTTATGGGCTTCTTATCCATAATCGTCAGACCTGTCGGAAATACGAAATTTGGGGTCTTATAATTGCTGTTTCCCTGATCAACGGAAATTCTAATTTTTTTAATCATAAAGTGCCTCCTTCTTTTCTTTTATACTTACTCTGTACGTGTGTGGTACGTAGAGTGCAACCTGATTTTTAAAAGGGCACTGACATGATTGCCAGTACCCCCAGTCTTTTTACGTATAACGAAGTCCTTTTATGCTACATCCTCTTTTAAAAATTCAAGACGCATCTGCCCTACCGATTCCCATGTTTCATATGGAACCTCCATATACTGCAGAACCTGCTTCAGACCAAGCCCGCCGTCGTCTACCGGCCGCATGCACAAATCATATCTTTTCGGATAGATTGACTGCATTCGCTGAAATCGGTTCGGCTCCGGTTCTTCTGTAATGCCAAAACCGCAATACATGCATCCGGAGTTCTTCTCCCAGGTGTTCATATGCGAACCTCAATATATCCTGTTTTGTCCATGGTCCTAACGGTTGGCTTTTAATCGTCGAACCGTCATAGACATTGCACCCTGTCTTAGAGTACTGATGGGCGCGCCGGAAAGACTCATCCTGAGAGATTCCAATATAAGGATAACGTCCCGTCTGCTTTACGTATTTCAGAAATGGCTTTTTTTTCATCACATCACAGCAACGATCCGAAATCTCAAAAGGAGCGTGTATATACTTCTGCCATTTCTTTGGCAACATCCCAAATTTCCCCCTCTCATCCCCGTTAAGCAGGTAATTCCTATACCGGGGCGAAAGATTGCCGTGCCGAAGTTTCCGTATTTTGCTGGCATTTTCTTTACTGATGACAGGATACCCCTCCTCCAGGATGACCTGGCGGAAATTCTTCTCCGGCCGGATTTCCTCATAAGCTCCGTGGTATTTTGCTTTTCTGGCAAATGCTACAATCTCGGGATACTCTAGCCCAGTGTTACAAAACACTGCAGGTATCTTACTCCCAAGCGTCATACGTACCAGTGCTAAAAGTACAGTGGAGTCCAAGCCGCCGCTGAAGCTTACATAGACCATTCCATCCCAGTATTCATCCCATTCCTGGATTCTACGAATAGCCAGTTTGACTTTCTCCTCATAGGGCAGGTATTTGCGCTGTGCATAAGCCCATTCCTGATATTTCAACTCTTTATTTTGAATATACATCTGATACCTCCTGATGTTTCTTAAGCCGCCGAATCTTCGCTTTTTGTATCGCAATACTTCTCAAATAATTCTTCAAACCGTTTTACCCCTGAAGGAATCAGCAGCCCAGCCAAAGATGCCTTTGACCAGAGCAGCAATTCTTCTTCCTCCACATGGTAGTCGTTTCTAGGGTAGAACATACCTCCAGAATAAAACGGTACACTTGGCTCCATGATCTCCTTAATCTGTGCTTTTGTAGTTGCCGCCATGATAAAAGCCGCTTTCTTGCAAAAAACAGGCTCAACCAATTTCTCCATAAAGCGTTCCTTTTCATACCGGGCAGCAATTGCGCGGAGCTGCTGTATTGCCTGCATCCTCATACAGAACAGTTCTTCCGTAAGTGTCTCGTCTACCAATAATTCCGTTATTGCTTTTGCATATTCATAATCAATCATCGTTCTTTTCTCCTTTTAGAAAAGCCAGGGCATATCGCCCCGGCTCACATTCATTTTACCTGTTAACTTGTTTTTCGGAATAATAAAAATCATCAATCCCTTTTAAGTCGCCATTCCATTCCCCCTTTTCATTCATATCCCATACCATCCGCTCCACCGGAACGGAAATGCTGCGGCATATCTCATATGCCATCTGGCAGCCCCTCTGGATGATTTTTTGCCTGTCTGCCTTATACGGGCAAATCCGTGGTTTCTCAGTCAGCTTGCATTCTGCACACTTTCTGTCATGCCGGTCGCAGGCTGTCTGCACTTTTTTATCCATATCATAGGCTTCATACACATATTTCATCCCGCTTTCCTTTAACATTTCAAGCACCGGTTTTAAGTTCCGGTACTGGTTCACACCAGCTACACAGACGAATGTGTGTCCGGATAAATAATGGGCTATGGTTCCTTTCAATGCACCTTCGGTAATATAAATGTTCTTTGCATTTACGTCCCCGATTACATGAACCGGGCTTCCTGATGATACACCCAGCTCATAATTGACGCTGGAAAACCAGATATACTTCATTTTGTCAATCGGATGATCCAGTCTTATCTGCATTCCCAGTATCCGCCCGTTTTGACGAATCGGGATTAGAAACCCGGAATTTTTTGCCTTGAAGTTAACGAACCAGATTCCATCTTTGTCCTGATAAAACCCCGGCACGCCTTTTACGGTACAGCCCTTCTCAATCATCTTCCTTACCAACGCTTTCAGCCCGAAAATGGGAGCGCTCCGGTATTTTTGTTCCTCTATCTGAAGATCTGTAAGTCCGCGGTTTGACAGGTCTTCCCTGTGCTTCTGATTCAATGTCAGCATGGACAGCATGACCGAATACGTATGGTCGATCTCGTCCGGTGTGGCAAGCAGGGCATTTTGGACAGGCTTTTTCTCCTTCCACTCCTTCTTGTCATAGTCGCTCCTACAAACATCGCGGTTCAGAGCTTCCCGTATCTGGCGGTTCGCCTCCGAAAAGGTTACATTGTGCAGTTCTGCATATAATTGAAGCATGCCGCCCTGGACATCACACTTGTTACAATGATACACATTCTTTTCTTTATTGATATTTAGTTTTCCTTTGGAACCGCAAAAAGGGCAATTCACATCTATGGATTGTGCATTTACATGATGTATATGCAGTCTTAATATATCCACCACATCATAAATATCAAAGTTGAATCCCGACATGTCATAATTTCGCATCCATATATGCCCCTCCCTTCCCCTGTAGCCGCTTTTCCGGCTTCAGGTTTTTATGCTACCGTTGGCATGGCTCTTTGAAGGATTACCCTTGCAGCTGCCGGAACCAGATGGTTATTGCCCGTATATTCATTGGCGAACCAGTTAAGGCTGCCGGGACTTTCAATGGCTACCTGTCCCATGGTCATCTTCCCAAATTTTCCGTTTCCGCCGATCAGCGTCTGGGTTGCCTGTTCGTAACTCATACATTTCACCAGTTCCTCCACCGGCATGGCTGCATCTAAGGCAGGTGTTACCGGTATCGGCTGTGGGGTCTGCGGTTGAAAGTTCTGCGGCTGCATTGCCTGATTCACATTTGGCTGTACCCCGGCAGGCTGTCCTACCGTGTTCCCGGTTGCCTGGGCCTGCTGATAGAATCCATTCATCATGGTCTGCTGGGTAAAGTTCTGCTGTGCAAGTGAAATACCGGCATCAACCTGAGCCGGGTCATTTTCCTCACCTACATCTGCAAACTGAACGCCGAATCCGGCATCTGCCAGTGCACGGCCAATCGCGGCTGTTTCAGCCATTTCAAGAAACTTATCTCCAAATTTAGGGTCATCACTCCTGAACTTCTGTGAAAAAGAGTTTGCGATATAACTATCTGCAGTATCCGCTTTATCCAGATAGATTCTTGCTTCCACTACAGCCATGTAATCCGTAAGATTCACCACATGGCTGATGATTTTTCCCAGCGGATGTACCAGCCGGAACCACAGTTTTCTGTACTTCACATCCAGATACAGTTGTTCCTCCTGGCCTTCATCGCAAATCTTACGCATCAGCTCCATTGGATTGAACCCATCAATGCGGTTAAGTGCTGCAACAGCCTCTGATTTTTTGTATAACAATTCTTTCATATCTGCTCCTTTCTGAAAAAGCAGACTATCACCTACACAAGAGTAATAGTCCACTTTAAATTGAAATTGAAATTTTTATTGCAATCCCAAAATAATGTAGGCATTATGGATGCCGTTTGCATTCGCTAAACCCACATTCTTTTATTTCGCAAAATCTCCTGGAGCCATTTCCAGAAGATTCTATGCAGGGATCGCATACTCTATAGCCGTTTCTACGCAGTATTTCTACTGTGAAATCATAGATTTCCTGAATAATGGCAATATTCCATGGAAATTTGGAATCCAAATCATCCGTATTGCTTAATTGCAGGAAAACCAGACACATCTGGTATATAGCATTATCCATCTCATCGATTCGGTCTATCATATCACCTGTAAATTCCAATTAATCCTCACATCCTTCCTACACTGCCAAACGCAGCTGTTCCATTTTGTCTTCCGGCTTACCTCTATACTGATTGTAATACCGGATAATCCTCTGACCGAGAATCGTATTGCGTTTTCCAGTGTCATCCGTATGGATGGCCTGGCATACCGCATTCCATTCTCCGACCAGGTAGACTTTTGCCTTTGCCCTGGTGATTGCCGTATAAAGGATATTCCTTTTCAGCATCCGATAAAATGCTTTCACCCACGGAATGATTACCACCGGGCATTCGGAACCCTGTGCCTTATGGATTGTGATGGCATTCGCATGCTCCACCATATCCATCTGGTCAGAATCATACTCTACCTGACGGTCATCTGAAAAAGCAATCAGGGCCTTACAGTTTCCATCCTCGTCTTCAAAAAAATCCAGGATAGTTCCCAAATCCCCATTGCTGGCCAGATCCGTATTCTTATTCTGCAAAATCCTATCACCTGCCCGAAACAGCATATTACCGCTCACCAGCTCTTTCTTTCCGCTGGTAGGCGGGTTTACCATATCCTGCAAGGATTTATTCAATTCCTCTACCCCGGCTGCACTCCGTTTCCGGTAAGGCGTCAGTATCTGCACCTGCTCTATTCCATGCCGTGCAATCTCCTGAAGATAAAGCCGGCTCACAATTTCTACCGCATTTTGTGCACCCACACATGGAATGAACTGAAAATCATCCCCCATATGTAAATCCGTGCGGTTTTCCTGCATGAGCTGTGCATTCACGGGAATATTGCTGTCAGTGCCCTGCCGGTATACCAAATCCAATACAGTGACCGGGATTAGTCCGCAGGAAATCAGTTCCCGGAACACATCTCCAGCTCCCACGGAAGGGAGCTGCTTCACATCTCCTAACAGGAGTATCTTCGTGGTTTCCGGCACGCGCTGCATGAATTCATGTATGAGATACATATCCACCATGGACACTTCATCCACGTTCTCAAACCCGGCAGTCAAACACTCAATCCCTGAATCCATTCCGCCGAACTCACCAAGCAGTCCCAACGCCATATGCATGGTAGATGCCTCCTCATAACCGGTACTTTCCGCCATTCTCCGTGCAGCCCTTCCTGTGGGTGCCATAAGCTGGGCTTTTGTTTTATACCGCAGTTCGTAAATAAATAAGATTACTTTTAAAACGGTAGTTTTTCCAGTCCCGGGCCCCCCTGTAATGATACTCATATGGTTTTGGAATACCATACGCACGGCTTTTTTCTGCTGTTCGGATAACGTGATTCTCAGATGTCTCTGAGCCATCTCAAGTTCCTGTTCAATGTTTAGCGGCTCCTCACGCCATAACAGATGTTTGGCAATCATGGCTGCAGTTTCATTCTCTTCCTCAAACTTCTTTGTAATATAGATTCGTTCCTCATCAAGCACCACGCTTTGCTGCAGAACCAGCCGGTATAGAACCTGACTGATTTCCGCTTCCGTTACGGCCGGCTGATGCAAATTCTTATTCAGCACTTCCAGTGCGCGTGGAATCAATGCAGACTGTTCCAGATACAGATTCCCCTCTTTTGCTCCTTCGTTCAGGACATAGCCAATACACCCGGAAATACGCATGGGATCATTCATGGCGCTGCATAACTGCCTGCCGATTGCATCCACGGTCAAAAAGCCAAATCCTTGCACCGCACACAGCATGTACGGTTTGTTCCGGATGATATTTATTGACTCATCCCGGAATTTTTGCAGGATCATGTTCACTTTCTTCGCTGACACATGAAAGGGTGCCAAAAAAGTCATCAACTCCCGGAATACTTTATTCTTGCCAAATGACTCCTGAATGTCTGCTAACTTTTTTTCTGAGATTCCTCTGATTTTCAGTAACTGCTCCGGTTTCTCTTCCATAACTTCCAACGCCTCTATGCCAAATTTCTGAAAGATGGCTTCTGCCGTTTTCGGTCCGACACCTTTGATTGCCCCGGAGGAAAGGTATCCGATGATACCCTCCCTTGTCCTTGGCACAATCTCCATGAAGTTTTCCACTTTGAACTGCAGGCCATGTTCATTGGACTCCCAATCGCCTTCCACTTCCAGTTCGATTTCATCGGTCAGTGGCAGTCCGAAGCCAATCGCAGTAAAGACGATTTGCTTCTGGGATGTCCAGTATTTATCCCGGGCAGCAAGCGGTACGGTATTATCCTGCGTGGAGTAGACCGCAATGGTATATCCGTTCTGCTCGTTTTGAAAAATCTTCCGTTTATACCTGCACCTCATCGTTTATGTCCCTCCAGCTTGTCACCCGCATCAGTTCAAAGGGTTTCATCATACTGTCGTACCAATATACCTCCAGACCGTCCTGAAAAGCCTTTTTTATCTCGCCTTTCATCCCTGCACTGACATGCCTGCCACATATGATTAAGGCATCACATAATTTTAGCAGCTCCATGCCAATCCGAAGGGCCGCTTCCCGTTCTTCCGGAATCCTGTCATCCAGCATCGCCGGAAGATATGCATGGGATGCAAATGTCCGGCAGTGGTATATGTCATGCATTCGCTCCAGATAAAACCGTGCCATCCCCATATTGTGCCGCACCCTGTCTGCTGTTGGCGCAGAGAGTGGGGAACAAATGTAGGCCTTTTTCCCTTCTAACATTACGCCGCCTCCTTCTTCACCCGGAATGTCCGGCTCTCGGTAGTTTTGGTATACTCCTCATAAATGTCCGGATACTGTATCTTCAGCTTTTCCATCCGGTCTTTCCCAATCTGTGTGCGTTTGGTTGGATTATACGTAATCCTGTAACGGCTGCTTCCATCCTCCAGCACAGCTTTACAGCCCTGCCCCAGCATTTCCACAAATGGAACACTTAAAGCCCGCTGCTCTGCCTCAATTTCTTTCTTACGTTTTTCAATCTGGGATTTTTCTTCAGAAAGATTCAGATATTTCTCCAGCCTGATTGTTTCAAGATTGCTGATTGTAATCTCCGGTAAGGACTTATCAGCATAACCACTGTATCTTCGGATGCTTGCCAGTATAAGATCCGGCTTGCCAGTATACGGCGGTGCCACCTCTTTCGTGACATGCTCGTTCCAGAAATATGCTTCCTGTTCAATGATTTCTTCTTCCTCCATCATATCCCGTTCAAGGGAGCGAATCACAAACTCGTTTTCGTTATTCCCGTACAGACATGCGATATATGCTTTACTTATATTGGTAACCGCCATATAATGCCGTACCTGATAAACATAGTTTGCCGGAATTGCATCATCGGCCCACTTATCCCTTGCGTTGTAATTGCAAGTCTTGCATTCAAGGATTCCAAAAGAACCATCCGGAAAGCGGATGAAAAAATCCACGTCCGCCAACATAAACGGATACAGCGGATGGCGGAACATCTTGCGTACTGGAAATACCTCAAGCCCCGTCTTTTTAGAAAAGATTTCAGCCACCAGATCTTCCAGCCTCTGCCCAACTGCTTTGGCAACCCAGTTGGATTCTTCTTCATCTTCCATAAGCGGCTGTATTCCAACTTTGTCATTATAGAGGTCACGGATGGTAGCAAAAGGGGAAATTCCCATAATGGCTGCCACATCGCTTCCGCCAATGCCTTTACGCCGGTATTTGAGCCATTCTTCCCTGGTCAGGTTTTCTATATCAACCACAATTTCCGGTTCATATGGTTTCATTGCAACTGCACTGTTATTCATATCGTCCCTCCTAACACGTAATCGCACCACATACATCAAATTCTTTCCAGTCCAGAGCGATGGCTTTTGTAATGTCCTCCTCCAGTCTCAAAATCCGATGTGCCGGCATCCCTTCGCAGGCAGCCAGAAACGATGCTTCATTGATAGCAAAATACAAATCATGGGCTGTACATGCCCCTGTACCACTTTGTGCAACATAAAGTTCCACAACTTCATTCCGTATTTTCTGCTTAATCCCTACTTTCTTCATGACCAGTTTCAGGCAGTTTACCGGGTTTCTGATCTCTATATCCATCAGATTTGCGATTCCCTTTACTGCTTCTGTATATCTGGAACAAATCATTTCCAGATTGTTGCGGAATTTGACCAATGTGGCTCCCTTATCATGGGAAAGCTTAATCGGGCTTCCGAGGCTGATTGTCTTATTTGCGCTCTCGCAGAGCAGCATAGGATACAGGTTCGCCCCGCTGGCTGCCACATCTGATGTGGTCAGGCGCAGTGCCGGCGCCAAAACCTTATCTTCCATACCACGTTGATTCAATGCTTCCCGGTAGGTATCCAGAAGTTCCTGATTGCCGCCAAGCATCCACATTGCCGAAACAATGGAATGGTCGTATGTACCGGAACCTTCCATGTAGGTGCTCCCTTTAAAATTGACCTGCAGGTATTCACAGGTCGTTTCAAAGATTGCCTTCATATCAAGGATGCAATAATCATGCTCGTCCCCGCCATGAACTGCCGATACCTTTCCGTCTGCAACTTTAATCAATGCATCTCCTCTGGCTACCTTCAGACAGTAGTTCACAATCCTTGCATAGGTTGGCTTTTCCAATTTGCGAAGGCCGACTCCATTAACCCCTGCCCGCTGCAGTATGGTCTGGATTGCACAGTCTCTGACCGGATAGGTCTCGCCCGCAACCTTTAGTACCAGCTGGGTATTCTTTTCTGTGTCGGATAACACGTCTTGGTCAGCAGAAGCCTTTTCCATTTTCTCCACTTCTTTTTCCAAAGCGGCCAGCCGTATTGCTCTGGTGGGCTTACGGATCCATTGCGAGGTTCTCGTCCTCTCTGCCAGAGATTCCAGCATTTCCTTTGCGTTTGCAAAATTCGTCTGAAACGCATCTGCATACACTTTTGTTTCATTCATGCTCTTGTACCACCTTTCTTAAAATTTTTTATCCATAAACAGCCGGAGCTGATTGTGGCAGACTACAGACGTGCAGATATATAAATCCCCATATCTGCACATTAAAAAAGGAACGATGAAGAAATCCATGATTTCCTGCTCATTCCTATAACACTGGTAAATTTACCCCAAAAAACAAAAAAAGCGCCACTATACCTTTTTCGGGCATGTAGTGACACTTTATACAAACATAAACAACTTATGCCAAGCAGCCGGCCTCTGCCTCTGCCTCTGCTCGTAAATCCCGGGATTCGTTCTATCCCAAAACTTCCCCCGAAAGGGTATGCATAAACTAAACTATACCTGTATGTTAGCACAATATGTTGTTGATGTCAATTTCCTAAATACTATATCTTGTTATCCATCGGGATGAATTCAATGTTTTCCCTTAGATAATCTTCACAGGTATGACGTACTTCCCCATACGTTTCTGCTTCCCTGCGGGCTTTCTGATTACATGGTTCCAGATATGGACAGTTGACGCAGTTATTCATCAGAGCCATTTTTGCCCATTCAATCTCTTCTGGAGTTCCTAAAATCTTCATAGTCTCACTTCCTTCACCACAAAGGTACTCCGCTCAGTATCTGTCTCGTTTCTTGCATTATGTATTAAATCCGCTTTTAACGGATACAATGCGGAATATTTGAATATTAGTCACATTAACATCTATTATAATCCGTAATCTCATATTGGTAAATGGTATAAAATAAATTCGTGAGGTGTTTATAACATGGACGAAAAGTTTATTGGGGAGCGAATTACTGAACTCCGGTTAAAGAAAAATATATCTGAATATCAAATGAGCCTAGACCTTGGGAAGAACAAAAGTTACCTTCATGGAATCAGCTCCGGAAAAGCCTTGCCTTCCATGGCAAAGTTTCTGGAAATCTGTGAATACCTTGAAGTTACTCCGCAACAGTTTTTTGACGCGGAATTGCACAGCCTTCCCTTATATGTTAAGGCCTGTGACCTTTTAAAGCAACTGGATGACGACGATCTCATCGCTGTTATCTCTATTCTAAACCGAATAATCTCAAAAAATCAATAATGATTCTACCAGCTGCCAAAAAACGGCAGCTTTTTTTATTTTTTTCAACTCTTCATTTTTCCTGACTATTTTGGATGTATAGGGACAGCGCTCCCTGTGTACCTTGACAATCACATACCCTTCCGGAAAATTGATATCGGTGCTGCAGATAGTGTCGCATTATGCACGCCTGCCGCTTGATGGTTACATAGTACCGCCGAATACGTGGCTGAAACATGGCATAGGAACTGGTTTCTGGAAGTCAACTGGAAAATATAAACGCTTATGGACTATACTCATTAAAATTAAGACACAACAAGGATACGAAAATATCCACACTATGATGTACAAAAAATGTTTGCAGGAAACAATCATTTATAAAAGCAGATTTACTCTATTTCTGTTATAATAATGGACAGGTATTGGAATCTGACTCTGTTCATGGAAAGGAGGTTTATGATTACTGTAACAAAAAAGGATTTAATAGCATTAGGCTATGGACCCTCTTTTTCGGCAGACATCATTCGGGAAGCGAAAAAACTAATGATTGCTAAAGGGCATACATATTACAAATCCAGAAAACTGGATAGAGTGCCCAAGGAAGCGGTAGAAGAGCTGCTCGGAATTACGTTACCGGACAAACAGAGTTGATTGTACTTCTTGCATATCATGTAAGGAGTGACATAATGGCAAAAGATCCAATTAAAAAAGGAACGAATGGAACCTACTATTTCAGAGCAAATTTAGGCTACCATCCAGTTACCGGAAAGCAAATCCAAAAATATCGCAGCGGATTTACCACAAAGAAGGAAGCAAGGGAAGAATACTCAAAACTGATTTTGTCTTCTAAAGATGCATTTACAGAGAAAAAGCCAGTTGTTTCCTTCAAAGATTTTACTGAAGAAATTTACCTTCCCTGGTATAAAACTCAAGTAAAGGAAAGCACCTACAAGAACCGTCTGTCTACAATTAATAAACATTTTGCATACTTCTACAAAATGCAGACAGATGAAATTGAACCAATCCATGTACAAACATGGCAGCTCAAACTGGCCGCAAAGTTTAAACCAAATTATGTGCGAATTGTACAGGGAATGCTTTGCGTAGCTTTTGACAGAGCCGTAATCCTCGGACAGGCAACACAGAATCCTGCAAGAATGATAGGAAATGTAAGAAGCCAAAAGCCGAAAGTTGACTTCTGGACACTTGAGGAATTCCAAAAAGTAATCTCATTGCTCTACAAAGGGGATTACTATGAACACTATTTATTTATCTCCTTCTGGTTATTATTCATGACTGGGTTGAGAATCGGGGAGGCCGCTGCGCTTCAGTGGTCAGACATTGACTTTGATGCAGGTATTCTCTGTGTAACAAAGACACTGTATTATAAATCAATGGACGAATACAAATTAGTTGAACCTAAGACACAAGCCAGCATCCGTGATCTTGCAATTGATTCCGACACAATTTCGGAGTTAAAAGCGTGGCAAAAAGTTCAACAGAAAGTTTTAAAGAATTGTAATTTCATTTTAAGTTATAGCGGTGTGCCCACCAGCAAGCACACCCTGCCTAGAGCCCTGGAAAAGCTGGCAGGATTAGCTGGTGTACACCGCATCAAAATCCATGCTTTGAGACATTCACATGCATCACTGCTCATCAGCATGGGGGAAAACCCGTTAATTATCAAAGACCGCCTCGGACATGAAAAGATAGAGACGACTTTGGGGACTTACGGGCATTTATATATCCAAATAGTAATTTTGAAGTTGCTGGAAAATTAACAGGTGTTCTGACATACACACCTGCCACCCACAGTGTAGCTGATTACACAAGTAACCAGTTCACTGCTGAGTTCCATCGGCAAATAATTTAAAAATGCAATGACAATGCAATAATTAGTTCCCGATGGCTGAAAAACCTTGAAAACAAAGGGTTTCTTGGCTAGCGTGGACTATTCAAACTCTATAGTTCCCGGTGGTTTCCCCGTCAAATCGTACATTACCCGATTTACATGCTCCACCTCATTTACAATCCTGCTTGTAACCTTCTGAAGCACCTCCCAGGGTACTTCCGCTGATTCTGCTGTCATAAAGTCGATTGTATTTACTGCTCTGAGTGCAATCGCATAGTCATAGGTCCTTTCATCTCCCATCACTCCAACGGACCGCATATTGGTGAGTGCCGCAAAGTACTGTCCAACTGTACTGTTCATCCCTGCAGCGTCCATTTCTTCACGATAGATGGCATCTGCATCCTGTACAATCTTTACTTTCTCTGCCGTCACTTCACCGATAATTCTAATACCAAGTCCCGGCCCGGGGAACGGCTGTCTGAACACAAGCTTTTCCGGTATACCAAGTTCCAGGCCCACCTTGCGGACTTCATCCTTAAACAAATCCCGCAGAGGTTCTATAATTTCTTTAAAATCAACATAATCCGGAAGTCCGCCTACATTGTGATGTGACTTAATCACCGCAGACTCACCGCCCAGACCACTTTCCACTACATCGGGATAAATGGTCCCCTGTACCAGAAAATCTACAGCTCCTATTTTTTGTGCTTCTTCCTCAAAAACACGGATAAATTCTTCGCCTATAATCTTACGCTTCTTTTCCGGCTCCGTAACCCCTGCGAGTTTTTCATAAAATCTTTGCTGGGCATTGACTCTGATAAAGTTCAAATCATACGGTCCATCCGGTCCAAATACATTCTCTACTTCATCACCTTCATTTTTCCGCAACAGACCATGGTCTACAAATACACAGGTCAGCTGAGAGCCAATAGCTTTTGACAATAAGACCGCAGACACAGAGGAGTCCACACCGCCGGACAATGCACAGAGTACTTTGCCGCCGCCGACTTTCTCTCGAATCGCCTTTACAGTCTCCTCCACAAATGCGTCCATCTTCCATTCACCGGCACAGCCACATACATTTTTCACGAAGTTATTGATCATTGTTTTTCCTTCTACTGTATGAAGCACCTCCGGGTGAAACTGAATAGCATACAACTTGTCCGATTCATTTTCTGCCGCTGCTACCGGACAGTCTGCCGTGTGAGCCGTGACTTCAAACGCTGAAGCAGGTCCGGAAATATAATCAAAATGGCTCATCCAGCAGATGGTCGGTGACTGCACGTTTTGAAATATCTTAGACTCTGTCTTATCGATCAAAACCTCTGTTTTTCCGTATTCCCGTACCTCTGCCGGCTCCACTTTTCCTCCTAGCACATGCATCATGAGCTGTGCGCCATAGCACAGGCCAAGAACCGGGATTCCAAGTTCAAACAGCTCCTTTGAATATGTTGGAGAGTCCTCCTCATAACAGCTGTTTGGACCTCCGGTCAAAATGATTCCTTTCGGGTTCATTTCTTTAATTTTATCTATATCTATCTTATAAGAATAGATTTCACAATACACGTTACATTCCCTGACGCGCCTTGCGACTAATTGATTATACTGTCCGCCGAAATCCAGGACAATGACTAATTCCTTCTTCACATTTATCCTCCTGCTCCTCTTTCATTTACCTACCTATTATAAAGTAGCAAAGGCATATTTACAAGAGTAAAAAAAGGGGACTGACCCCTTTGCCTTTCGTTTTCAGAGTATTCTGAATACTTGTAAAAACTTCCCAGTGCATTTTATATGCCGGGAAGTTTATAATAGATATAAATATCACTGAACTCTTACGCTGTCATGTATTCAGCAATATCTTGTTTCAGCTGTTCGCAGTCTTCATCATATACCCGCAGTTCAATCGGGTTATTAAATCCAAGATTCATGATACCCAGCAGGGACTTTGCATCTACAACGAACCTTCCCCTCTTCATGTCCATATCATAAGGATACTTTTGCACCTTATTTACGAATGCACATACTTCGTCAGGATTTTTGAATTTAATAATTATATCTCGCATAGTAACATCTCCTTAAAACATCTATCACAACATAATAACTTGTTTAACAACTATCTTTTATCATCGACATGATATCACAATTTTAGATGCATACAAGGGAGAAATATTTAATAAACGTTGATATATCTAATATTTAGACTTGCGAAACTCGCTGGGAAGCATTCCAACTTCTTCCTTAAAAACCCTGCTCATATACTTAGGATCCGAGTAGCCTGCAAGTTCAGAAATCTGTCCTAATTTTAAATGTGTATCCCGCAGCAGGCTTTTTACTTTTTCTATACGCAGCTCTCTTATCGTCTCTGAAAATGTTGCTCCGGTCTGTTTCTTAATTTGTGTACTTAAATACTCCTCAGAAACAAACGGCTTATCGGCAACTTCTTCCAATGTAATGCCCTGGTCATAATACTGCTGAATTACATGCAGTGCCTTCTGAACCAGCTTACTGACACGAATACTTTTCTCATCTTTAAAATTAGGGTCTATGATTTCAAAAAAAGACTCCATAATATCGTCAATCTGGCTCCAGCTGACAGCCTCGGATATAGCCTGAAGTTGTTTTTGAATTTGGAGCTCCGCATTTATTTCCCGGACACTCCCATAGCAGTTTGCAATTGACCAGTTAAAGCGTATGATAGCAGCCTTTATCTCTCCGGGCTTGTGTTTCTCTTCCCGGCAACGAAAAAATAAGGATTTATAACAGTTGATCAGTATCTCCTTATTTCCTTGTTTTACAGCCTTACAGGCTTCATACTCCAGTTCTGTGGGATATTTAATTGGAACAGTTTCTAGTTTCTCAATATCTTCTTTTCTAATAAGTGCTCCTTTTCCAAGAAGAAGGTTCCATTCCCTCTTCGCCTGCATCTCCCGGATTGCCTCAGGCAAATCCAATATTTTCTCCAGACTGCTCCAGACACAAATTACCGGTTCCCTCAGATTATCACACAACATTGGCACAACCGAGTTCTTAAAGTACAAATACTGAGATATATCTTCAGAATTGTGATATAAAATCAAAAGCAGTGCGTCCCATGCATCTGCCTCCAGAACACAGGATTCAAATTTTACCGCATGGTCCTTCACGTCCAATAACATGTTCTTTGCTTCCTTATTCTGCTCCTTATATTTGTTTCCCAGCCATAGTATAAATATTTCAGCCGAGTTCTCCACAGAAAATCCGAATTTTTCCATAGTCATGCGGTTAAATGCCCTGTCCGGCATAAGCTGTCCATTTAGGCAGCTCAGCAGTATATTGGGAACCGTAAAAACTTTTTCCAAACTTTGTTCTTTCTCAATGGCCTTCTCTGCTTTTTGCACTGCCCTCTTCAACTCTTGTATTTTAACCGGCTTTAACAAATAGTTTTCCGCATCGAGCTCCATCGCCTGCTTTATATGCTCAAATCCCGGATGCTCAGACAATACCAGCACTTTGCACATATTATTCTCTCTGCGCAGTTTCCTGAGAATTGTAAGCCCGTCCCCTTTTTGCATATAAGTGTCTAAAATCACCAAGTCCGGCAGCCACTGACATACCAGATCATACCCTTCTCTGGCATTCTTTGCAATAGGTGCCACTTCGTAATTCGGGCTCATTTTATGGAGGACTTCCGTCAGCTCTTCTTGAATCAGTGGATGTGATTCCACAATCACAATCTTCATTTTCGAGTCTCCTTCTCTGACGTAATTCAGATATATCCAGATACAAATGTGTACTGTGGGGCGTGCGCCACACCTTGCAAGCCCCCGTACATTCGCGGCTATCACCTAGTAAGAGCATTACACCGTAAATACTAAGCTCGATAATACCTCGCTAAGGATTTAGGTATATGTCTTTCTAGGCTCGAAAATACCTCGCCAAGTAAGAGCATTACACCGTAAATACTAAGCTCGATAATACCTCGCTAAGGATTTAGGTATATGTCTTTCTAGGCTCGAAAATACCTCGCCAAGTAAGAGCATTATATCACAAAATTTTAGTGCTGGTGTAGATATTTTTCTCTCGTAGCCAGTCCGCCCCGTATGTGTCTCTCTGACTTATTCATGTCCAATACCTTCCGTGCTTCGCCCGCCAGAGAAGGATTAATTTGAAGAAGTCGTTCTGTTACATCCTTATGAATCGTAGACTTTGATACACCAAATTTCTTAGCTGCCTGCCTCACTGTTGCCTTTTCTTCAATAATATAATTTGCAATCTCGATTGCCCGCTCTTCTATGTATTCTTTCAAGAATGTTCTCCTCAAATACGTTTTTTACATCCTATGGAAAATACATATAAAATATGCAATTATTCTAAAATTTGTGTGAACAAGAAGTCTGTTTTCTACTGTATATTTAAATAAAAAACAGGCCATTTTTTCTTGACCTGTTCTTCATTTATGACATTACTTATTTTATTTTTCTGCGCTGCTGCCTGACGTATTTGTGTTGCTGCTTGTATTATCTTTATCGGTCTTTTCCACCTGTACACATGTATCTGCAAGATACTCTGCGACCTTCTGCTGCAGGATGGCAGTCTTCAACACATCTTCCCCAGCCTGCTTCTTAAACTCATTTACATCCTTATAGCCTGAACTTTCTGCATACTTCTTTATTTCTTTTTCATATTCTTTCTTTGAAGGCTCCAGATTCTTCTTCTTCGCTATCAGTTCGCAGGCGAAATCTCTGGCCACTGCCTTCTTTGCTGCTTCTTTTGCCTGGGTATTAAAGTCATCTTCCTTCATTCCCATATACTGCTCTATAAAATCTGTAAAGTCCATACCGTATGCCGTTGCCATCTGAGAATAATAATCCTTAATCTTCTTGAGCTGGTCATCAACCTCTCCATCAGGATATTTCTTCACCTCTACCTGTTCAAGAAGAGCCTCCATGACTTCATTCTGCAGCGTACTATCCTCAGTAGCCTTATTGCTATCCTCCAGCTGCTTTCTAACTTCTGCTTTATATTCCTCTACTGTTTCTGACTTGTCACTGTTTTTCTTTACCCAGCCATCGGTAAGCTCGGGAACTTTTGCGGTCGATATACCATTGAGCTTAACATTAAATACCGCTACTTTATTGGCCATATCAGTCTTTTGGTACCCTGCGGGAAACTGTACGGTTATGTCAAACTCCTCTCCGGTATTATGTCCCGTAATCTGCTCTTCGAAACCTTTATATTCTCCGTTTGCACCAATAAATGAATTCGATCCCAGTTCCAGCTTATAACCGGATGCCGAACCACCTTCAAACTCTGTTCCGTCTACAGAACCTTTATAATCAATATCTACTGTGTCACCCTTCTGTGCAGCTCTGCCTGTAACATCCTCATACGTTACATTGGCTGAAAGATTATTGTTTATTGTAGATTCAACCTGATCGTCGCTTACTTTCGTTTTAGAAACCTGTGCGACCTCCAGTCCTTCGTACTGCTTTATTGTTACATAATCATCAGAGAGCTCCTTACTGCATCCTGCAAGAGATGCCGCCATCAGAACACTCAATGTTATTGCCAAAATTTTCTTCTTCATTTCTTCACCTCATAATTTATTCGCTTCAGCCAACCGCCAAAGTCCGTATGGTTTATGTTATATCACATTTTTTGCCTATTGAAAAGGTTTTTCATACTTATTTCATAGTCACCCTTCCAAAGCTTTTTTCTATAAAAGAGGTGAAAGTAATCTAGAAAACTGCTCTTTTGCGCGTATAACCAGACCCCTGTCATCATAGACCTTACGGGTCACCTGCGTACATTTTGTCATGTCGTTCTCAAAAGCACGCTCCAGGCGCTGAACTGTGCGTTCGCTGTAGATAACTGCATTCACCTCAAAATTCAGTCCAAAACTGCGCATATCCATGTTTGCCGTACCTACGCAGGCAACCATACCATCTACACTCAGCGTCTTGGCATGCAGAAAACCATTATTGTATACATAGCATTTTGCCCCTGCCGCTACCATATCCCCTATATAGGAATAGGTTGCCCAGTAAACAAAAGGATGGTCCGGTTTGCATGGAATCATAATCCGCACATCGATTCCGGAGCGGCTGACGATCTTCAGCGCGTCCAGGATAGAATCATCCGGAATAAAATATGGTGTCTGCAGATATATATGGTCCTTTGCACTATGAATCAGCCGCAGATAATTATCATGAATTGTTTTTATCTGGGAATCTGGTCCACTGGAAATGATTTGCACCGGATCGTGCCCTCTCCGGATATAATCCGGGATTTCAAAAAGGTAATCGTCTTGAAATAGATTTTCCTTTGCCGCGTAATTCCAGTCCAGAACAAAACGAACTGACAGGGAAGTCACTGCCGCCCCTTCAATGCATAAATGTGTATCTCGCCAGTAGCCGAATTTCTTATTATCTAACCCTAAATACTCTCTGCCTATATTAAAACCACCCATAAAACCGATACGGCCGTCAATGATTACAATCTTCCTATGATTCCGGTAATTGATACGCAGCTGGAGACTGCCCATAACTGCTGGGAAAAATTCAGCCACCTTCACTCCTGACTGCTCCAGCCTCTCCCAATCTTTGTTGTGCATGGTACGGCAGCCCATGCTGTCAAAGAGTACTCTTACTTCAACCCCCTCTTTTATCTTACCTATCAGAATCGGTTCAATTGCCTGCCACAGCTCGTCATTTCGTATAATATAATACTGCAGGTGAATGTAGCGTTTTGCCTGCTTCATTTCTTCAATAAGCGCCCGGAATTTTTCTTTTCCATCTGTATAAATACGTACATCATTATTGTCTGTCAGCACCGCCTGTCCGGCTTCCAGGTTATAGAGAATCAAATCCTTAAACCGTGCCATCTCCGGATTTGCAAGGCGAAGCTGCTTTCTGTATATTGTCTCTTCCTGCCGGCGCACCGCATACTTTAGTTCACCTTCAATTTCTTTTGCTTTAAACATTCTGCTTTTATGAAAATCCTGCCCGATAAGAAGATAGAGTAAAAATCCAAGGATGGGGATAAAATAAAGTGCAAGCAGCCAGGTCCAGACTGTCTGGGGGGACCTGCGCTGAAAAAAAATGATGACTAAAGAAAGGATAATATTAATGATAACAAGGTTATCCATCATAAAATTATAGGCTGTTACCACTCCGTCCCATATTGTTTCTGCCATAAATTTAAACTCCTTTTTTCGCCTGTATGCAGCTTATTTGATTATACTATTTTCTCCTGGGAAAAGTAACCCTAAAATGGCAAATTACTTGCACTTGCCCCCAAAGAATGGTACAATACTACTTGCTTAATCGCGGAATAAGAGTATTGTAGGAGGATTCGTCGTGAATTTAGGATTAAAAATCATGCTCATTGTATTGCTGGTTCTGATTATCGCTCTGGTTGTCCTTTATTTCCTCGGCAAGAAAGCGGAGAAAAAGCAAGCAGAACAAAAAGAACAGTTAGACGCAGCAGCTCAGAACGTAACTATGCTGATTATCGACAAAGGCAGAATGAAGCTAAAGGAAGCCGGCTTTCCCGCTGTCGTAGTCGAAAATACACCTAAGTATTTAAGGCGCAGTAAAGTACCTGTAGTGAAAGCAAAAGTAGGGCCGAAAGTAATGGTACTCATGTGCGATGCAAAAGTATTTCCACTGATACCGGTCAAGAAAGAAGTCAAGGCAACAGTCAGCGGCATCTACATAACAGCCGTAAAAGGTCTCCGTGGCCCCCTGGAAACTCCCAAAAAGAAAAAAGGATTTCTGGGCAGATTTAAAAAGGAAAAAAATTAGAAATACAACAGCAATAACCGCAGGAATCCGATTTTTTCAGAACCTGCGGTCATTTTTTTAAGTGCGTGCAAAAGGACCTGTCCCCTTTGCGCGAATTTCCATTTTTATTTTACAGTCAGCGAGAGGCTGATAATTCACATCCATCTCATAATCCACATAGATATCAATATCATCCTCCGTGACGTTGATTTCCATATTCCTTGTCTTGACACCGATTAGCATCTGGCCGTAAGGTGTCTGATAATACGTAAGGTTTTTCTTGTTCTTCTCAAATATCATGTGTGTATTGGATAGACCTGTTTTCATAATTTCAACAGTATCTGAACCGGTTATCTTTATTTTGTTCTTTGTAGTACCTGGTATGCCCTCTGTTACCTCTTCATAAATGATGTAATGTTTCCCATTTCTCCAATAATAACTCCCCGGGGTTACCACTTCTATGGCCTCATTCTCTTCCTCAGCTGCACCAGAAAATCCTTCCATATGCAGCCCCGATATGCTGATCAGTACATCCTTTGTCATATGTCTCCCCCTAATATGCTTCAATATTCACCACATTGGTTGTCGAGATATCAAATGGCATCACAGTGTTGGCGAAATGGCGAAACTTCTCTGCGGCATCACTGACAAAAAACTCGTAATGACTGTGAGGTTTTTCTGCTCCGGTATTTACAATGTTCTGTTCTTCCAATAACTTCTTCAAATCCATCGCCGTCTCATATGCCGGATTAACAATCTGAATTCCATCCCCCAGATAGGTACGGATTTGAGATCTTAAAAGGGGGTAATGGGTGCATCCGAGTATCATGGCGTCGATATCTGTCCTTTTCATAGATTCCAGATAATATTCTATGATTTCCCGTGTTACATTATGCTCCTTGAATCCCTCCTCTACCAAAGGTACAAATAGAGGGCAGGCTTTTTCAATTACCTCTATCTTTGGATTCATTCTTTGGATAACCTTCGTATACATGCCACTTTGGACCGTCGCGTCTGTGCCTACCACTCCTATCTTAAGATTCCGGGTAGCCTCCACAGCCGCTCTCGCTCCGGGAGTGACCACGCCGAGAATCGGAACATCGAATTCACCTCTGATGGCATCCAGTGCCAAAGCACTGGCTGTATTACAGGCAATCACAATCGCCTTTACCTGCTTTTGTTGCAGAAACCGAATAATCTGTTCAGAAAACCGGATAATTGTATTCTGAGACTTACTGCCATAAGGAACCCTGGCAGTATCTCCAAAATATACGATATTCTCATCGGGAAGCTGCCGGATCATCTCTCTTACTACAGTCAATCCGCCGACACCTGAATCAAACACGCCAATCGGTGCCGTCTTTCTATCTTCCACATTCAATGTCTTTCGTCTCCTAAATAGCTAATATTTTTGAAATCTCATACTGATGCGCAGGGATCTCCTTCTTCATGGCTAACGCCTCTTCTATATCATAATCTACAAACTGGCCGTGCTTATACCCTATTACACGGTTTGTCTTGCCCGTACAGAGAAGCTCCACCGCCATAGCTCCCATTGTAGAAGCATATACTCTGTCCTTGCATGTGGGACTTCCGCCTCGCTGCATGTGACCCAGAATTGTTGCTCTCGTCTCAATTCCTGTAGCATCTTCAATCTTTTTCGCAAGGTTTATGGAATCGCCTACACCTTCTGCATTGATAATAATGTAATTCTTCTTGCCGCGCTTTTTATTTGCCAGTATGTCTTCAATTAAAGCACCCTCATCATAATCGGATTCTTCAGGCATAAGGATTCTCTCTGCACCGTTGGCAATACCGCACCACAGAGCAAGATAACCGGCATCACGCCCCATAACTTCGATAATACTGCAGCGCTCATGAGAGGTTGATGTATCACGTACCTTATCAATTGCCTGCATAGCTGTGTTGACAGCCGTATCAAATCCAATTGTGTAATCCGTACATGCAATGTCCAGGTCAATGGTGCCTGGAAGTCCGATTGTATTTACGCCGAGATGTGACAATTTCTGTGCTCCGGCGAAGGAACCGTCTCCTCCGATAACCACAAGTCCGTCAATTCCGTATTTCTTACAGATAGCTGCTGCTTTCTGCTGTCCTTCCTCTGTACGCATGGACTGACAGCGCGCGGTCTGAAGGATTGTGCCTCCTCGCTGAATAGTATCAGATACATCCCTTGCAGACAAATCTATAATTTCTTCTCTCAAAAGTCCGTGATAGCCTCTTCTGATTCCACGTACCTTCAATCCCTTGGAAAGTGCTGTTCTGGTCACAGCACGGATTGCAGCGTTCATTCCCGGCGCATCTCCGCCGCTTGTAAGTACACCTATGGTGCGAATATCATCTTCAATTTCTTCTAAATTTATCTTTTGTTTACCTACTTCTGCCATATATCTCCCCGCCTTTCTAAAAAACGCACTTGTCTTAAGGTTTCATTTTAAACTATTTATAAATGGTTTTCAATAGCTTTTTCTACTACTTTTACCCGTTTTTCCCCAAAATGATTCATCAGCCTGCTTAACACCGGAGGGCCAATGCTAATGCTGCGGTTTCGTGGAAGGCGTTTGACAGCCCGCTCCGCCTGACAGTAAATCACAACTTCATCCTCGCCTTCAGAATCTGCCAGATATCCATACACACTTTGTTCTTCATTCAAAAATGCAGCCTTACTTGGAAATTGAATCCACAGTTCTTTCTTTTTCTGTTCAAATGGAATCATACGTTCACATATCAGCTTGCTCGCCTTTTCATCTTCTTCGGAAACCCTTCCCCGAATGAAAACCTTATTGTCCACCTCCAGAAGCGAACGATTTTTTTCATAATCTCTTGGAAATACTACTATTTCTACTGTCCCCAAAAGGTCCTCCAACGTCAGGAACGCCATCATCTGATTATTTCTTGTATTCTTCACCGTTTTGTCGACAATCATACCTCCGACAATTTCTTTGGCGCCGTCATGCACTTTTGTCTGTCCTGTTTCTTCATCCGGCTGAAAATCTGCAGTAGTGACAGAAATGGATCTGCGCCACTTGTCCTCATACTCTTCCAGGGGATGACCGCTGATATAGACCCCTAATACTTCCTTTTCGTAAGCAAGAAGGTTCTCCCTGGAATATTCCCCTACCTCAGGAAGTTTGATTTCAAAGTCCTGTTTCTGTTCGTCGTCCGCCAGATCAAAGAGAGACATCTGCCCTGTCATTGCATATTTCTTTTCCTGATTTACATGATCTGCAATCTGTATATAGATGCTCATAAACTGCTTTCTCGTTCCCCCAAGGCCATCCAGTGCACCTGCTTTAATGAAATTTTCTATTACCCGCTTATTGAGCACTTCCTTCACAGAAAGTCTGCTGATAAAGTCCTCCAGGTTTTTAAATGATCCAAAATCCTCCCGGTCAGCAACTATTGCTTCTATGACGGGTTTTCCGATTCCCTTTATGGCTGCCAGCCCGTAGCGGATTTTTCCATTGTCCACAGAAAAATTCGCTACCCCCGCATTAATATCCGGTGGAAGAAGCTGTATACCCATCTGCCTGCAGCTGTAAATATATTCTGCCACTTTCGGCGGATTTTCAATCACGGAAGTCATCAGGGCAGCCATAAATTCCACCGGATAATAATATTTCAGATACGCAGTCTGATAAGAAACCACAGCGTATGCCGCCGCATGAGATTTATTGAAAGCATATTTTGCAAAATCGATCATTTCATCATATATTTTATTGGCAATCTTTTCATCAATACCATTGGCAATGCAGCCGGGAACGTTTGTCCCCTTATCGCCGTAAACAAATATCTGGCGTTCCTTCTGCATTACATCGCCCTTTTTCTTCGACATGGCACGGCGCAGCAGGTCGCTTCGTCCCAGGGTATAGCCGGCCAGATCCCGGACAATCTGCATGACCTGCTCCTGATACACGATACAGCCATAGGTAGGTGCAAGAATAGGCTCCAGCTGCGGGCAGTCGTAGGTAATCGTGTCTGCTTTTCTTTTCCCGCGGATATACTGAGGTATAAAATCCATGGGCCCCGGACGGTACAGAGAAATTCCTGCTATGATATCTTCGAGGCTCTCGGGCTTTAGTTCTTTCATGAAACTCTTCATTCCCGCACTTTCCACCTGGAAAATGCCGTCAGTCTTTCCTGTCCCTATATAATCCAGTACCTTTTTATCGTCGTAATTTATGGTTTCTATATCAAAAGCCGGTATCCTCTTTTTTGCCATCTGCACAGCATTCTGGATAACCGTCAGCGTTCGAAGTCCCAGGAAGTCCATTTTCAAAAGGCCCAGTTCTTCCAGAGTTGTCATAGTAAACTGAGTCGTGATTGAGCCATCCTGTGCTCTGGACAATGGCACATACTCATCTACTGACTTCTGACTGATTACCACCCCGGCAGCATGCATAGAGCTATGGCGGGGCAGACCCTCGAGCCGCTTAGACATGTCAATCAGGTACTTTACCTGCTCGTCCGTATCATAAGTTTTACGTAATTCTGCATTCATCTGCATTGCCTTATCAATCGTGATGTTAAGTTCTGTGGGAATCATCTTTGCAATAGTATCCACAAATGCATAGGGCAGGTCCATGACACGGCCCACGTCCCGAATAACACCTCTTGCGGCCATGGTACCAAATGTAACAATCTGTACCACCCTGTCCTTGCCGTACTTTCGCACCACATAATCGATAACCTCCTGCCGTCTCTCATAGCAGAAATCCACGTCAATATCGGGCATGGATACACGTTCCGGATTCAGAAACCGCTCAAACAGAAGCTGATAGCGAATCGGATCAATATTCGTAATCTCCAGACAGTAGGAAACAATACTTCCCGCGGCAGATCCTCTCCCCGGACCCACCGCAATCCCATGATCCTTTGCGTATTTAATAAAATCCCATACAATCAGAAAATAGTCCACATAGCCCATATTCTTTATGACACTCAGTTCATAGTCCAGCCGCTTCTTTAATTCTTGAGATGGGTTCCCATAACGCTTTTCCAAACCTTCAAAACACAATTTACTCAAATATTCCCAGGAAGTAAACCCACCCGGTACATCGTACTTGGGCAGCTTGGTCACACCAAACTCAATTTCCACATCACACCGGTCGGCAATCTTCTGGGTATTTTCAAGCGCCCGCAGTGCATAAGGAAAAAGCTGTGCCATTTCTTTCGGAGATTTAACAAAATACTGACCACCCTCGTATCGCATCCGGTTTTCATCCTGCAGCTTCTTTCCCGTTTGGATACAGAGCAGGATATCATGAGCCTTTTCGTCTTCCTTATAGGTGTAATGCACATCATTTGTAGCAACCAGTTCAATTCCCAGTTCTTCCGACATTTTCAGCAAACTCTGATTTACAAGAGCCTGCTGAGGTATTCCTTGGTCCTGAAGCTCCAGGAAATAGTTGCCTTCTCCAAATATATCCTGATATTCAAGGGCTGACTCCTTGGCCTGCTCGTACAGGCCTTTCGTTACATAACGCTGCACCTCCCCCGCAAGGCAGGCGCTTAAGGCGATAATCCCTTCATGGTATTCCCGCAAAAGCTCCTTGTCCACACGGGGTTTATAATAATAACCTTCCACGAATCCCTTAGATACAATCTTCATTAGATTCGCATATCCCGTATTATTCTCTGCCAACAGAACCAGATGGTAATACCTGTCATCCCCGCCGGTTATCTCCCTGTCGAACCGAGAACCCGGAGCGACATATACTTCACACCCGAGAATTGGTTTAATACCTTGCTTTTTTGCCTCCCTGTAAAAGTCTATGACACCGTACATCACACCATGATCCGTAATGGCAGCACTGTCCATGCCCAGTTCCTTCACTCTCGCCACATATTCTTTTATCTTGTTTGACCCGTCTAGAAGACTATACTCCGTATGGACATGCAAATGTGCAAAATTCATCTTTCACCTCTTAAAAAAGGGCGCTTCCCTAAGAGAAACGCCCTCATGTGCTCAAATCTTATTGTCCGCCGTTAATCATGAAATTAATCAGCCTGTCTGTATCTTCCTTTTCATATGCGATGATTTCCAGTTCTGGAATCTCACCGTTAGAGAAGATATTAGCCATTGATACATATTGGGACAATTTGGACTTCAGATTCAATCTGTCACCCTCACCTGTTACTAATTCAACTTTTCCCTTACATTCATCTACTACCTTAAAAAATGCGTCTATATCCGTAATATTTTGTACTTTCATTTCTCTGATATCTCCTTTCCCTCATTAGGCTTATCTACTTCCTTATTATACCGTATTTTAAAGGGATTGCAAGAATTTTTATAGGATTCTGATACTTTTTTCCAGTATCTCTACTTTTCCCGCTTTCAGCAGTCTTCCTACACCTCGTTTAAAGGCCGCCTTGCTCATTCCCAACTCCTGGCGTATCTTTTCAGGGGCAGCTTTGTCTGTAAAGGGAAGTTCACCATCATAGGATTGCATCACCTTCAGAATAGTCTGTACATCCTTGTCCATCTGCTCGGGAATCCTGTCCCTCAAACTCAGGTCCAGCTTGCCATCCCGCTTCACCGCTGTGACTCGTGCTTCAACCACTTTTCCCACCGGCAGACTGCCGAACACTTCTTTTTTAGGAATCAGGGCGGAATATTGATTGTCCACCGCTACAAATACACCAAATTCTTCACTGGTATCATAAATAATTCCGCTGACTTTGTCATCCTTTTTATAGGGAGAATCTGTCCCCAGTAAATGATACACTTTCATGGTCGCACATAGACGGCTGCTTTTATCGACATAGAGAGAAACAAGACATTTGTCTCCTTTTTTTACTTTTACAGTCTGCTCTTTAAAGGGCAGAAACAGGTCTTTTTCTAGTCCCCAATTAAGAAATGCACCCATACGTCCTACATCTGCGACTTCCAGAACCGCCAACTTTCCTAGCGTGAGCTTAGGCTCATGAGTGGTTGCAATTAGCCTGTCCTCTGAATCCTTATACAAAAACACTTCCACCGGGTCCCCCAGCTCTACATCTTTTGGTACTTGCTTTATCGGAAGTAGTACGTGCTCTTCCTCACTGCCGAGATAAACCCCAAAATCCACTTTTTTTACAACAGTTAAAAACTGTTTTTCTCCTAATTTCATTATAATCTCCTCTATTTGAATTCAATCACTGTGTAAGGTTTTCCATTCCTGTCACACAATTCAACCATGGTACGCTCTGTTTCAAAAGCCACTCTTGGAAAAATAATATCCCCATACTTGGCAGATTGCTTATAATCTACCCGAAGCTGATGAACATCCATATCGTCCGGCAACATTTCCAAAGCCATCTGAACATATTGGCAGTTGTTTACATGCTCATTTGTATCTATGTGATACTTTCTCACCGGAAAAGAGGGGCACGCTTCACTTGATACAGGGAGTTTTATTTTCCTGTCCTCATACTCCATCTCAAGCGGAGGTTCCATACCGTAAGGCAGGACATCCTCATCCCCCGGCCTGGCCGGTCTTCCTTTCTCCGTATCCATAAACACCCATACGGAATTGGCATAAGCCACTCGATTTTCTTCACTGTCAAGCATAATAAAATTACGATTTCCATAAAGTCCCTTGAATCCGGTTGCAAAGGTACCTATTGTAATCTGTTCGCAAACCTTGGGAAATCGTTCTATCACTATCTGCCAATAAGACAAAATCCAGGCCTTTTTCCGCTTTTTCAATACTTCCACACCTACGCCGATATCCTCCGACTGAAATGTGCTGCAGTCTTGAAAATAATTGATAAGCGCCGGCAGTGTCATCGTGCCCTTGTGGCCGATATCGCTGTACCTTACTCTACTGTCAAATGAATACATAGTATATTTCTTCCTTTCGTTCTCTATGCCATCTTTTATTGCTGCTCGTTTTTGCCGGATATATAGCTGTGTTCCACAGTAATGACAAACTGATAACGGGCATCATTCTCTAAGAGCTTTTCCGAGAGCTGTTTTTCCAGCTCGATTCTCTTTTTCTCATCATAAGAGATAGGTACAACCAAGTCAAATATTAATTTGATATGTTCCTTTCCTCTTACCATGCGAAAATCATGAATACTGCAATTTTCATCCAGCTTCTCCAATCCTTCTGTAATCTGAGCCCGGACTTTAAGCACCTCCTTATCTCTTGTCTCAATAGGGTCCATATGTATGACAAGAACCATCCCCAGCTGTTCCTCGGCTTCCCGTTCTATATTGTCAATAATTTCATGGGATACTTCTATATTTACATCATTGGGGACTTCTGCATGGATCGATGCCATGCTTCTGTTTGGGCCATAGTTGTGGACGACTAAATCATGAGTACCCTCTATTCCATCATACTTTTCCACAAATTTTTCTATCTTGGCGTACAATTCCGGATCTACGCCCTCGCCTATGAGAGGTTCCAGTGTATCCCGGGCAATTTCAATGCCGGCCCACATGACAACCAGTGCCACACCGATGCCCACAAATCCGTCAATGTTGATTCCTGTCAGGGCAAAGAAAATAAGTGATAAAATAGTAGCTATCGTTGTAACTACATCTCCCATGGAATCTGTAAACATTGCCATCATGACTTTTGAGTTAATCTTCTTTCCAAGTTTTCGGTTGAAACTTCCCAGCCACAATTTTACCCCGATGGATAACAGCAAGATCACGACCGACAATAATTGAAACCGCAACTCCTGAGGTCTTCTGATTTTTGCCAGAGAATCTTTCAGAAAAGTAAATCCTACCTCCAACACAAAAAAAGATACAATTAATGCCGATATGTACTCCACTCTTCCGTGGCCAAACGGGTGCTTTTCGTCTGCCGGTTTGCCGGCCATCCTAACCCCAATGAAACTGATGACAGAGGAGCACGCATCAGACAGGTTATTAAAACCATCCGCCATTACAGAGACGCTCCGTACTCCTATTCCTATGGCCAGTTTGATAATAAACAAAAACATATTACAAAAGATGCCCACAATACTGGCCAATATACCATAAGCCGTACGTACGGACATCTTTTCTACACACTCATAATCCTTTACGAAATGCTTTACCAAAAATTCCGTCATGATTCCTCCATCCGGCATCCTGGTTCACTCAAACGCTTGTTCGCCAGCTTACTGCCGGGTATATGAATCAAGCTTCTCCAGAAAATACCACTTTATCTTAAAGTTAGATTGTGCCGTTACTTTCGAATATTCCTCTTCTGTCAACACACTTTTTAATTCCTCTTTGCCCTCTTCTGGCACAACAGCATTTGTTGCATCCGTAAAGCACAAATTCGGATACAAAACACACCACCAGTTATGTCCCCTGGCAGCTCCGATTTCAATTCTCAGAGCTTTATAATTTCCTGCCGGAAAGGTCACATCACCATAAGTCTTCTCCGGAAAATAACAGGTAGTCACAGCCGCACTCACTGGGTAGTCTTTCCCCTTCAAAAGTACCGTTTCCCGGCCTGTCTCCTTCAACTTATCCGTGTTCCTTCGCATCCAGTCCTCAGTTTCCCGGACATTCATCCCCTCCGGCATAGATTCCTTCAAAAAAGCAAGCACCCGTTCCTTCACGTCCATCTTCAGCGCCTGGTCTTCTTCGCTGTCGCTGTTTGCCAGCACATGGAACCGCAGAACCTCCTGGGCAAGGTGCTCCTGTAACCTCGCCTGAGATGTAAGATTCATGTGCCAGATAATCCCCCCCGTAATAAAACTTGCTATAATTAGTGCAAGAATCAAAATAATTCTGTTTGTATATTTATCGGCGCAATATATTCTATTTGTTCTGTCCATATGTAACTTCCTCTACCTTTCTTAGATTGATATAGGAAGTATTGACAAAATTATCAGAAATATACATAAAAGGGGACTGTCCCCCTTGCGGACCGTTTTCAGAATATTCTCATTATTTATGTCGTATCACTCCGGATACTGCTGCTACCTGGTTATTGATATGCTGATTTGTTAATTTCATGGCCACATCCTGTTCACCTTTTTCAATTGCACGGATTATTTGCTGGTGTTCGGACAGAAGCTGCGGATAACATTCCTTTTGTTTTAGGTATTCTACACGATAACGATACATCTGTTCCCTGAGATTATTCAGTAGTTGTATCAGCCTTTGGTTGTCTGTAGCCCAATATATAATATCGTGAAATGCTACATCGCCCTCGGCGATCTTTGTGATATCATCGCTGTCCAGTGTTGCTTTAAAATCCTCAGCTGCCTTTTTTAAGTTTTCTATCCCTTCTTTATCTATCCTGATGCATGCCAGCTGTACTGCAAGTTCTTCTAACGCTGCCCGTACTTCCAGCACGTCTCTGAGATTTTTCTCTGTGATTTCCGCAACCTCTGCGCCTTTTCTTGGAATCATCAGAACAAGGCCTTCCAGTTCCAGTTTTCGGATTGCCTCACGGATAGGTGTACGGCTTACCCCCAGTTTATTGGCAAGCTGAATCTCCATCAGTCGCTCTCCCGGTTTTAATTCCCCCCGAAGAATAGCTTGTCTCAGCGTGTTAAAAACAACATCCCGTAAAGGCAGATATTCATTCATTGTTACATCAAATTTAGGTTCCATCTTATAGCCTCCTTGCACCATGTACATTTGTCACGTACACCTGCTTTGCCAGTGCTTTACTTCTAATCTTTTCCTGTGCTTTTCTTGCCTGAGCCTTATTCTCAAAGAGCCCGAAAACCGTAGGGCCGCTCCCGCTCATCATAGCATTTAATGCTCCCACAGCTTTCATCTCATTCTTTATATCTTCAATTACGGGATGTAAGGGTATAGTTACCTCCTCCAGAACATTCCCCATCGCCGACGCAATCTCAGGGAGGTAACTTTTTTCCAGCCCTTTTATCAAACCATTAATATCAGGATGTTTCAGGCTTTCTTTCGCATCTAGTTTCTCATATACTATCTTTGTAGAGACGCTGATGGGCGGCTTTGCTATCAGAACGGTGCATTTGGGCATGGTCGGCAGTTCTGTCAGCTCTTCTCCGATTCCTTCTGCCAGCACTGTCCCCCGCATAATGCAGTACGGAACATCCGCCCCAAGTTTTACGCCTCTCTCCATCAGTTCCTTCCGGGAAAGTCCCAATCCAAATATACGGTTCATCCCAAACAGAACGGCCGCGGCGTTTGAACTGCCGCCTGCCAGTCCTGCAGCCACCGGGATGTGCTTATGCAGCGTAATCACAACTCCTTCTTTTATCTGAAATTCTTCTATTAATAGAGCTGCTGCTTTGTATGCAATATTATTTTCACCTATTGGAAGAAAATAAAGATTTGTCTTTATTTCAATGCCCGGCTTATTTGTGCGTTCAATTTTCACATCGTCATACAGATATATTGACTGCATGACCATCCGTACATCATGATAACCGTTCTCCCTTCTCCCGAGTACATCCAGTCCCAGATTAATTTTGGCAAGTGCCTTTAATTCTATCTGTCTCATCCTGTGTCCTCCACATATTACAGTTCACTAGTGTGCTCCTTTGTATCTTGTATACATTATACTTATATTATACTCATACTTTCTTTAAAAATCAACAGCTTATCACCAGGTTTTATAGAATCCGATTCCAAACCGTTTACTTCTCTTATCCCCTCCACTGTAGTCATGTAATTTTTTGCAAGTGTCCAGAGTTCGTCTCCGTCTTTTACAATATACCCCACAATTCCGGGCTGCTTCTCCACCTCTTCCATGGATATCGGTGTAAGTTCTACATCTGTAATCACCTGCATATGGACAGGGCTCCGCATAAATGTGTCAAATGCAAGTATAGCCTTCACTTCCACCGCTTCGCTTCCGGCCAGGTTTATAGACAATTGTTCAACATGATAGGAAATATTATACCGCACATCCGGCTTCATCCCCGGGCACTCCAACAGATAAGAAAAGGGCATGATCCCCTGCCAGCTTCCGAAAGGTACTTCGTCATCCGCTCTCAGATACAGGAAAGAAATATGCAGAATTCCCTCTATTTGAATTCCGTCCTCTGTTAATTCCATATGATCCACCTGTACACTGCCGTCACTGTGGCAGACCTGCAGTACATCGTCTTTCAGTTCCGGAAGAGACAGCCGCTCCGAAACCTTACATTTCGAATAATTTTGGACAAGCAGCTCTTCATAGGTTGCGTCTCTTGTATCATAGTTGCATTTTTGCTCCAGTGAATATAAATCCTCCAGCAGTTCCATTTCTTCTTCCTGATAAATATTCATTCGAAGATTCAGCGTCCCCTCTATTCCGAGAACACGCATTTCCCCGTCTTCATCCATGCGAACATCCACAAGCGTATCCTCCAGGCTGTTGTGAACATAATAATACATCCCTTCCTCGGCTCCGCTGCATTCAACCCTTCCCTCATAGGGGACAGCCTGCTCCAGCCAGTCCGTCTTTCCATCCTCCGAACGGTACATGCAGAATATTAAAAGTTCACCCTTCAGCTGTATTTCATCCTGTCCAAGCCTGACTTCCAGCTTTCTGCCGCTCACATCTGTGAGGAGAAGCTGCCCGATGCTCTCCTTTGTCCCCGGAAGGGTGACCTCTTCTTTAATTCGGTAAGTGTCTTTCTTCGTTGTATTCAGCTCCAGAAGATTGACATTTTTCATTTTCTTGTAAATGGGAACTGAACTGTCCACATCTACTGTGGTTTCCTCATCCTCCAGTTTTTCCCTGCCAATTTCCATCTCTACCATGGCACGGATGCTAAGTTTTCTCGAATGAACCAGTGACGCTGTAAACTCCACGCGAATATTCTGTATAAAATAGGTTTCCAGTTCTCCGCCATCTGTATACACCATCTCTTCAAAAGGAATTTTTCCCTCAAGGACCGCCGGCTGTGGATCTCCTGTTGCCGTCACATAAAGAATCTGAAAATACAGTTTTCCGGAAATCCGTATGTAATTCTCCACCAGTTTAATATCTTCTATTTTTACATTTCCCGAGCCTTGGATGACCTGCTGCACATCCTCCTTTGCATCCGGCACATTATACTCTTCATCCAGATAAAACTGGTCAAAGGTACGTTTTCCCTCCTGTGTGTAATGAATGGGTTTTCTGCTTAATTCCATATACGTCCTCCTAATCAAAAACAACTCTTTTTTCTATATATTCCAATCTCACAACCACATACGGATAAGTGGTTACATCTTTTGTTTTTTCCCCTTTTTCGGGCCCCAGCAGATTCGTATGTATATAAACAGCATTTTCTGTTTCATAAAGTCCTGTCACTTCCACACTGTACCCGCTTTTAGGTTGTGGTCCATACCCTTCCGCAATATACAGATACCCCTGATCTGCGTATGTCAGTTTAAACGGCAGTTCTCTGTTCTCCAGGATTGTACTTTTAAGCTCATTCGGTACTCTTTCCTTATCCATAACAGTAAATTCCAGATCGTGCAGTTTTTCAGTCTTCTGAGGACGCGAAACGCATCCCGCCAGCATCAGAACAAGCAAAAACCCCGCCAGATACAATATTTTTCTCGTCATATCCTATCCCCGCGGTATATTCTCACTATTATCTTATTATGAAAATGACCTGAATATTCCGCAAAAACAAAGCACTCCATTTTTACTTGTTTTTTAATGCCTGCTTCGGTATAATTGAAAAGACAAAGAAACCATTAGAAAAATAGAAAAGAGGATTTTTCCTTATGTTCCGATTTATATGTATTGCAATTTTTCTGATTTTATATTTAATTCTGTCCATTCCTATATTCCTGGTAGAATGGATTATCGGCAAATTTAACCGCAATCTGCGGGACTACAGCTCCCTTCGTTTTGTGCAGTGGGCGTTTCGTGTGATCATAAAGATGGCTGGAATAGATATGACCATCATCGGGGAAGAAAATGTACCTGATGAGCCAGTTCTTTTTATCGGCAACCACCGCAGTTTTTTTGATGTCGTAATCACATATTCTCGCTGTAAGCGACTGACCGGATATATTGCCAAAAAAGAAATGGAGCATATTCCGCTGCTTTCCGTCTGGATGCGCTACCTTTACTGCCTGTTTCTGAATCGTGACAATCCAAAAGAAGGCTTGAAGACGATTTTGCAGGCCATTGATTACATCAAAAGAGGCGTTTCTGTTTGTATTTTCCCGGAAGGCACCAGAAGCAAAGGCGAAGAACCCACGATGCTCCCCTTCAAAGACGGTGCTTTTAAAATTGCCACCAAAACAAACTGTGCTATTGTCCCTATATCCCTGAATAATACCTATACCATATTCGAGAAACAGTTCCCGCGGATCAAGAAGACCCATGTGGTAATCGAGTATGGAAAGCCTATATATCCTAATGAACTGGATCCTGAAGATAAAAAACATATCGGCAGCTACGTGCACAACATAATCATGGAAACTCTGCAAAAAAATATTCACTTAGTATAAAACAGTTTTCTTTACTTTTTTTTAACATGTGCTATACTTAGTCTTAAAAGTTAGTGAGATGTCTCTCTGACTTTTAGTAAAATAGTATACTAGAACAGTTACGTTTGAGGAGGCTATAATGAGTACCCAGAATCTCACATTACTGACAGACCTGTATGAATTAACTATGATGCAGGGTTATTTTGAAACCCAGGAAAATGAAAACGTTGTATTTGACGTGTTTTTCCGTCACAACCCTAATGCAGGCGGGTACTCCGTTATGGCAGGGCTGGAACAGGTGATTGAATACATTAAGAATCTGCACTTTTCCTATGAAGACGTGGAATACCTGCGAGGGCTTGGTATATTCACCGAGAATTTTCTCCACTACCTGAGCGGATTCCATTTTAGCGGAAATATTTACGCAATCGAAGAGGGAAGCGTTATTTTCCCCAGAGAACCCCTTGTGAAAGTGATCGCTCCTATTATGGAAGCACAACTTGTGGAGACAGCCATTTTAAATATTATTAATCACCAGTCACTGATTGCGACAAAGGCTTCCAGGGTTGTCTTTGCCGCCCAAGGTGACGGAATCATGGAGTTTGGATTGCGCCGTGCCCAGGGCCCTGACGCAGGACTCTATGGGGCAAGAGCTGCGGTCATCGGCGGCTGTGCAGGCACTTCCAATGTACTGGCAGGAAAGCTTTTTGACGTTCCTGTCATGGGGACACATGCCCATAGCTGGATTATGAGTTTTAAAGATGAATATACCGCTTTTAAAGAATATGCCAAATTATATCCCCATGCATGCACTCTCCTGGTAGACACCTACGACACACTGAAATCCGGTGTTCCCAATGCTATCCGTGTTTTCCGGGAAATGCGCCAGGAAGGTATACGCCCTAAATCTTACGGAATACGTCTTGACAGTGGTGACCTTGCATATCTTTCAAAACAGGCGCGTATTATGCTGGATGAGGCCGGTTTTACAGATGCTGTTATTGCCGCATCCAATGATTTGGACGAGCTTTTAATCCACGATTTAAAGATGCAGGGTGCCGCCATCACCTCTTGGGGTGTGGGGACAAACATGATTACTTCTAAAGATTGCCCTTCTTTCGGCGGTGTATATAAAATGGCTGCCATACAAGGCCCCGGAGGAGAGTTTATTCCCAAAATCAAAATCTCAGAAAATGTGGAAAAGATTACAAATCCGGGCAACAAGACAATCTATCGTGTATATGATAGGGCAACCGGAAAAATCCGAGCAGATTTAATCTGTTTTGCCGATGAATACTATGACACCAGTCAGGAGCTTTTACTATTTGACCCTCATGCGACATGGAAAAAGACCAAACTTTCCGGAGGGACTTATACTATGCGTGAAATGTTGAAGCCTATTTTCATCCACGGAGAATGTGTCTACAAATCACCGACTGTCAAGGAAATTGCAGCCTACTGTACAAAAGAAAAGAACACACTCTGGGATGAGACAAAGCGCCTGTTCAACCCTCACCGGGTTTATGTGGATTTATCTCAGAAACTTTATGACACAAAGACAAAATTACTAAATGACATGAGCAAGCAGGCGGAACCGTAAAGGAGATTTAATTATCATGAAAATTATTGTATTGGCAGGAGGACTCAGCACGGAGCGTGATGTATCCCTTTCCTCCAGCGCAGGTATTTGCAGAACATTACTTGAAAAAGGACACGATGCTTTTTTACTGGACGTCTTTTTAGGCCTGCCTTATGATCCGGATCGTCTGGAGGATGTGTTTACACTTCCCGGACACGGTCTTGAAATCGCAAAAAATATCAGCACAGATGAACCGGATATCGAAGCTGTCAAGGCTTCCCGCCCTGATCAGTCTGATTGTTTTCTCGGACCAAATGTAATCGAACTCTGCCGTATGGCTGATATCACATTCCTCGGTCTTCACGGCGGAGAGGGGGAGAATGGAAAACTGCAGGCCACTTTCGATCTTCTCGGAATTAAATATACAGGACCGGATTCTCTGGGCTGTGCCGTTGCCATGGATAAAGGTTTCACCAAGCATGTATTCATACAGACTGGTATCGACACCCCTCCCGGAGTAAGCCTTCACAAAAGTGCCTCCGGCCAGTCTCTGGAAGCATTGGGCTTAAGTCTTCCGGTAGTTGTAAAGCCCTGTTCAGGCGGTTCCAGCATTGGTGTCTACATTGTACATACAATAGAAGAATATACAGAGGCCCTTTCTAAATCATTCCGTTATGAAGATGAAGTTGTAATAGAAGCCTACATTAAAGGCAGAGAATTTGCCTGCGGCATCATAGATGGCAAGGCTCTCCCTCCCATTGAAATCATTCCGAAAACAGGTTTTTTTGACTATGCCAACAAATATCAGGACGGAGCCACCGATGAGGTGTGCCCTGCAGATATCAGCAAAGATATTTCAGATAGAATGAAAGAACTTACTGTAAAAGCATATCACGCATTAAAATTAAATGTATACAGCCGGGCAGATTTTCTCCTGGATGATAAGGGAAACCTGTACTGTCTCGAACTAAATACCCTTCCGGGAATGACTGCAGCCAGCCTTCTTCCAAAAGAAGCACAGGCTGTGGGCATAGAATACGGTGACTTGTGTGAACTGATTATTCAAAAATCCCTGGAGGCAAGATACTAAAAGGACGGTATATATATCATGAAAAACATGACATTAAAAGAAATCTCTGTAGCCTGCGGCGGTATATATTACGGAGATGAAGAAAGCTACTACAAGGAAGTAAGCAGTGTCACAATTGACAGCCGAAAGATTGAAAAGGGCTGTCTTTTTGTGGCGCTACGCGGCGCACGGGTAGACGGACACATGTTTATCCCACAATCTATCCATGAAGGTGCTCTGTGCGCTGTTTCCGAAAAACGGATAGAAAATGCAGCATATCCTTATATTATGGTTAACTCCTGCGCACAGGCGCTAAAGGATATTGCAGAGCACTATCGCCGCTGCCTCCGTCTGAAGGTGGTTGGAATAACCGGAAGCGTAGGAAAGACAAGCACCAAAGAAATGATTGCGTCCGTGGTAGGCCAAAAATACAATGTTCTGAAAACTGAGGGAAATTTCAATAATGAAATCGGCCTTCCTCTTACAATATTCCGTATCAGACAAGAGCATCAGGTGGCTGTACTTGAAATGGGAATCAGTGATTTCGGCGAGATGGAACGTTTGGCTAAAATAGTGCGGCCTGATATATGTGTCCTTACCAATATTGGCTGTGCCCACCTGGAACATCTGAAATCAAGGGAAGGGATTCTGAAAGCAAAGACCGAGATGCTTTTATTCATGAACCCTCAGGGAAGTGTTATTCTAAACGGAGATGATGATATGCTTAGCACATATACTCCCCCCAACCAGATCAAGCCAATACTCTTCGGCCGGAATTCCCCGTGCTCTTATTCCGTTAAAAATGTGGACGATCTGGGACTAAAAGGGACCTCTGCCACTTTCTGTACCCCGGATTCAGAGTTTAAGGCACACATCTCTGTTCCGGGAGAACATATGGTTTATAACGCACTTGCCGCCGTTGCCGTCGGCCGAATCCTGAACATGAAAGATTCAGAAATCAAACAGGGGATTGAAGCCCTGCTTCCTCTGGCCGGCCGCAGCAACCTAATTGAAACTAAAACTTTCACCATTATCGATGATTGTTATAATGCAAACCCGGATTCTATGAAAAGTTCACTGGATATTCTAAGGAAATCCGAGGGACGCTCTGTTGCCATTCTGGGAGATATGTTTGAACTGGGATTGACGGAGCATGAAATGCACTATGAAGTGGGCAAGTACGCAGCCGTATCCGGCATAAATCAGCTTATCTGCATTGGTACTCTTGCCGTAGAAATTGCCCGGGGTGCTGCCAGTGTAAATTCAGATATAGAGATTTCCTATTACGAAACAAAATCTGAATTCCTGGAGCATACAGACATCCTGCTGAAAGCACACGATACTATATTAGTAAAAGCTTCCCATGGGATGGAGTTTCCTGAAATCGTAGAAGCTTTGAGGGTAATGTAAATGTAAAACAAAATTTTTAAACAGAGCAGCCTGGTTCTCCTTTTAAGAAGTTTCAAACTGCTCTGTTTCTTTACTCTTTTCTTTCCTCAGGCTCTTTTCCGGGAGCTGTGCCAGGATAATAGCAAGAAATACAAGCCCGCACCCGAACAATTCTCTTGGTGTTCTTCTCTCGTGAAGAATAAGCCAGCTTGTGAGTGCCGCAAACACAGACTCCAGACTCAATATTAATGAGGCCACAGTAGGCTCTGCGTCTTTCTGGGCAATTACCTGCATAGTATAAGCCACCCCACAAGACAACACTCCTGCATAAAACAGAGGAGCATATGCATCTAGTATCTCTCCCATTCCAGGTCTTTCCCATAACAGCGCAGGCACCGTACAAAGGATTCCGCACACCAGAAACTGGATACAGGACATTTTAACGCCATCCACCTTAGGCGCGAAATAATCTATCACAAGAATATGAACTGCGAATGCAAATGCAGAAATCATGATCAGCAAATCCCCATGCACGATAGAGAATCCTTCTTTTACACAAAGGAAGTAAATTCCCAGCATTGCAAGCCCAACACCTGTCCATATTTTTATTCCGGCCCTTTTCCCTGCGAATGTCCCCAACAGCGGGACAATCAGAATATACAATGCTGTCAGAAAACCGGCTTTCCCGGCACTTGTGTACACAATGCCTATCTGCTGAAGGGAGCTTCCCACAGTTAGAGCTATCCCGCAGCAAATACCGCCAACCCACAATGTTTTTTTGTCTTCTTTTTTCTTATCTATATGAAAACCTTGTACAGGCTTTTCCCTCCGCCCCAGAATCCAGATAACCGGCAAAAGTACAAGTGCACCCAATAGGCAGCGCAAAGAGTTAAAAGTGAAAGGTCCTATGTAAGCCATTCCGGCACTCTGTGCCACAAAAGCACTCCCCCAAATCAAAGCTGTCAGCATAAGCATGACATTATTTTTCACTTTCTGTTTCATACTATCAATCTCATCCTTTTTATAAATTTCCCTATACAGTATAATTCTATTTTAGAACATCCGGTAAATATCTTCTAACGCGTAATAACTGGCGTCAAAAATTCTCTTCATTTTATCATACACCGCCTGGTTTGTCTTGTCAGGCCTGTATTCTCTCTTATACTGCAGAAAACGAGTAATATCCTCAAAGTTATCATAAGCACCCACCCCTACACCTGCAATCATGGCTGCAGCTATAGAAGTTGCCTCCTCCACATGGTCCGGTGTAGTCAGTTTTGCACAAAGTACGTCAGAAAGCGTCTGGCATACAACATCGCCTTTTGCGCCGCCCCCTGTGAGAATCAACTCTTCTACAGGTAAATATTTTCTATACGCCGACAGAATCAATTCCAGATTGTATGCCACTCCTTCCATGGCCGCTCTGATGTAATCTTCCTTTGTATGATACATCTTAATACCCAAATAAGCCCCGTTTGTGTCCTCATTCCAGCGGGGGCTCCTCTCCCCCAGCATATAGGGCAAGAAAAGGAGTCCCTTTGCGCCCGCCGGTGAATTTTCAATCATGGCATTTAATTCACTGTATGGTGTGCCCGGTGCAAAAAGTTCTCGAACATACGAATAGCTGCTTCCCGCCGCCTGCATAGTTCCGCAGGGCATGTATTTCCCCGGAATAACATGTGCAAAGCAGAACAAAATCTTCTCCTCATCCAGGAACTTTTTCTCTGTGGTTCCTCCTACCCAGGCAGATGTCCCAAAGGTAACAAATAAATCATCATCATGGATACAGCCTGCTCCCACTGCAGCACAGGGACCGTCCCCGCCCCCACATACAACAGGGGTTCCCTCGCAAAGTCCAGTAGCAGCGGCCGCTTCTTTCGTAACCTTTCCTATGATGTCCGTAGAGTAGTGCAGCCGCGGCAGCAGCTCCCGATCAATTCCAGAAGCTTCTATTATCTCATCAGACCAGCTTAAACTCTCCAGATCCAGTGCATTTGTTCCGGATGCATCCGAATAGTCAGTCACAAATTCTCCCGTCAGACGGTATAAAATATAATCCTTTGCCTGAAGGGACTTGTAGGCCTGACTGTAGACTTCAGGCTCGTTTTTCTTTAGCCACATAATCTTTTCCAGGGTATAGCTGGAACTTAGGCGATGCCCCGTAATCTCATACATCCTGTCAAAGCCAATCTCTTTTTCCAGGTGACAGGCTTCCTCCTGGGCGCGCTGATCGGCCCAGATAATTGAAGGGCGAAGAGGCCTCCCCTCCCTGTCCACCAGCAGACATCCCTGCATCTGCGCAGAAAAGGAAAGAGCTATAACATCGGAATTGTCAATGCCCTCCAGGATATTCTTCGTGGCCTTACATACTGCATCCCACCAGTCCAAGGGGTTCTGTTGAGCACAATTTTTCCCAAAGAAACGTACATCATAGGAAAAGGTACAGCTTTTTACGACCTTGCCGTCCACTGTAAATAAAGTAGCTTTATCTCCTGATGTTCCTAAATCATGGGCGATAATATATTCTGCCATGGCAAGCCCTCCTTCTCCTCTTAAATTTCGTAAATCCTTTTATCCTTGTATACAGCTTTCCAGTCAGCACCGAAGCCTTCAATTGCCGAATCAATAATTGGGCTCTCCACCATCTGAGTGTAAAGCTTCGGGGATGCTGTAACAGCATGTGCGCCTGTGAGCAGTGCATCCATAATCTGATGTGTGTTTTTAAAACTGGCAGCAAGTATCTTTGTGTCTTTATGATAATGCTCATACAACCATGCAATCTCTTCCAATGCCTTTTTACTGTCCACATTCATATTATTCATACGGTTAAAATAAGGCGCTACATAATCCGCTCCCACAGATGCTGCCAGCATGGCCTGCTGAGGCATATAAATTGCTGTTCCCGTAATTTTATAACCCTGGGACTTCAGAGTTTTCATAGTCTTAATCCCTTCTTCGTTCACCGGAACTTTAATATACGTGTTCTTCCCAAGCTTGTCCGTGATTGCCTCAGCTTCTTTCACCATCTCCTCACAGGTACTTCCGGTCACCTGTACGTGAAGCTGCTTATCCCCGATAATACTGCGGATTTCAAGCAAAAGCGGGAAGAACTCCGCTTTTTCCCTTGATAAAATTGTAGGGTTGGAGGTCACCCCTGTAATATCGTAAATATCGTTATATTTACGAATGTCCTCTAAATTTGCGGTGTCTAATAAGATTTCCATACTATTATCTCCTTTTCTCATCTACTGCTTTAATTGCCGGTGTACTGCATCATTAACTTATTTTTATCACTTGGACTCCGTGTTCTTTCAATTCTCTCTGATAATCTTCAGGAATCCCAGCATCCGTAATCAGATATTGAATCTCTCCCAGCGAAAACTCGGGGACAATGCCCTGCCTTGTAAACTTGCAGGATTCCGTGAGAATCACTACTTTCTCTGCGTTTCTCGCCATATCCCTCAAGGTCTCCACACGCAGGTGATTATCTCCTGTAAAGCCTGTCTGAGAGTGATAACCATCTGTACCGGCAAAAAAATACTTTACATGAAAAGACTGAACACCCAATCGGGTAATCGGGCCCACAACAGCCTGGGAATCAGGCTGGTAATCTCCTCCCAGCAAAACAAGATGGATATTGGAAACCTTTCCGATATAATCCGCCATAAAGACAGAATTTGTAATAATTGTTACATTCCGCTTCGTCCGGCTGATTTCATCTGCCAGCAAAATACAGCAGGAACCGGATTCAATCATAACCGTATCCCCATCTTTTATGAGCGCTGCTGCCTCTTCTGCAAGCCGGATTTTTGTAGAGTAGTTGGCAGCAAGACGGCGTCTCATATCATTTTCATCATTTAGTATTGCATACCCCTGTTCACGGCGGAGCAATCCCCGCTCCTTAAGCTCTGTCAGATCCTTTCTGATGGTCACAAGAGATACTCCACACAAGTCAGCCAGTAATCCCACTTCACACTTTTCATTAGTGCTCAGTATCTCAAGAATTCTAGATTGTCTGTGCTCTACTTTTCCCATAAATCAGCTCCTATAACGTCCCGATAATTTTCGAACGAAACTCGTACTTATTACGTTTACTTATTTAGTATATTTCGTATTATCTTTTATGTCAACCTTGAATTATATATACGCACAGATTAGTAACCAAAAAAGTACCCATGACAGGGTGGCAGCCTCTCGCGGAAAGGTAACTAAAGCCAAACCCGAAAGCATCCACTTTTGGAGTGGGTGCTTTCCTTTTGTATGTTCATTGTAACCCAGTCTTTAAAAACTCAAGTCACTTTTCAACAACAATAGCAGGATTGTTCGTTAAAAAATACACATTATCTTCAAACTCTCATTGATTAGTACCTTTATATAGCTTATAATAAAAATAGGATAATTTTTTAACATACATGTTAAGGAGGTAACAAAGATGAAAGGTTATGGAATGTTTTCAATTAATAATGCCGGCTGGATAGAGAAGGACAGGCCCGTCTGTGGCCCATTGGATGCTATTGTAGAGCCTACAGTCATAGCTCCCTGCTCTTCCGATACACACGTTCTGCACGGTGGTAACGGTGAAAAGACCAATCTGATTTTAGGTCATGAAGCAGTCGGTAAGGTTGTGGAAGCAGGTAATCTTGTAAAAGATTTCAAACCCGGTGATGTGGTAGTAGTTCCCTGCTGTACGCCAAACTGGCTTTCTCTGAACACGCAAGGCGAATACACTGCCCATGATAAAGGGCTTATGGCAAGCTTTAAGTTTCTGGGCTCAAAAGACGGAACTTTTGCGGAATATTTCCATGTGAATCAGGCAGATGCTAATCTTGTACTTCTTCCGGAGAATGTAGCTCCCGAGGCTGCTGTTATGACGGTTGATATGATGTCCACCGGCTTCCATGGAGTTGAAAATGCAGATATAGGCTTCGGTGACACTGTAGTGGTCATTGGTATCGGCCCTGTGGGTCTGATGGCAGTTGCAGGTACAAAATTAAAAGGTGCCGGCAGAATCATTGCAGTTGGAACACGCCCAAACTGTGTCGCTGTTGCAAAAGAGTACGGTGCAACGGATATAATCAGTTACAAAGAAGGTGATATTGTAAAGCAGGTTCTGGAAATGACAAAGGGTGGAGCTGATTCGGTCATCATAGCAGGTGGCAATGCCGAAAGCTTCCGACAGGCTGTAGACATGACAAAGCCCGGCGGCTGCATTTCTAATGTAAATTTCTTCGATCTTTCAGATACACTTGCCATGCCTGCTTTTTCATGGGGACTTGGAATGGCTGACAAGACAATTCGGGGTGGCTTCTGCCCGGGAGGTGCTCTGCGGATCAGCAAAATGCTCCAGATGATTGAGAATGGAAGAGTGGATACTACCAAGCTGATCACACATACATTTAATGGTTTTGATAAGATTGAAGATGCCTTCAAACTTATGGATGAAAAACCAAGAGATTTGATTAAGCCTGTTGTTTTTATTTAAAATAGCGGTACAACTTATGTTCTGAAAATACATAGCAAAGGGGGCTGCAAGAACTTTTATCCTGCAGCCCGCCCCACTACTTTTTATCATAATCGTCCAAAAAACTATATTTCCTCTCATTATCATGATACCCTATTATGGTATTCAGGTTTACATTATGAATGCTTCTGAAAATATTCATATCAATCAAATCGCTTGTTTTCCTAAAACTTGCAATTAACTGCTTCATCTCATCCCGTTTGGAGCCATGCTCTCCTCCGCACACACTACAGTGTTCAGTGAAGCGGCAGGCACATTGTATAAAATGCAGCTTGTTGTAGTCTCTCCACGCTTTAATGTCATTTTCTTTGACCATATACAGGGGACGAATCAATTCCATTCCCTCAAAATTTTTGCTGTGAAGCTTGGGCATCATTGTCTCCACTTTCCCGCTATAGAACATTCCCATAAGAGTCGTTTCAATTACATCGTCAAAATGATGTCCCAGAGCTATTTTATTGCAGCCCAGTTCCTTTGCATGTGAGTACAGATACCCTCTTCGCATTCTGGCACAGAGATAGCAAGGACTTTTCTCCACATCTGCCACAATGTTGAAAATATCAGATTCAAATACTGTCAGTGGGATTCCGAGAAGCTTCGCGTTATCTGTTATAATCTTCCAGTTATCTTCATTATATCCGGGATTCATTACCAAAAATATTAGTTCGAAGGGTACCTGACCATGACGTTTTAACTCCTGCATGAGCTTTGCCAGCAGCATGGAGTCTTTCCCGCCGGATATACATACCGCTATCTTATCTCCCTCTTTTACCAGTTCATATTCCTGTATTGCTTTTGTAAATTTTCTCCAGATGCTCTTTCGGAATTTTTTAATAATACTACGTTCTATATCCCTAGTTTTCTGCTTTGCAGAAGAATCTTCTGACAGAGTCTGACTAAGTTTCAGTCTTAGCCAGGCCCTGTAGCCTCCTGCAACATTTACTGCACAAAACCCTGCATCTGTCAGTGACTCCACCACATCCATGCTCTTATCTCCGGTATGGCACATCACATATAAAGTATTGCTTTTGTCCATGCCGGTCACATAGTCCTCAACATCAGATAACGGGACATTAACTGCCCCGTCTACCCTTCCTCGGTTAAAATCCTCCGAATCCCGTATATCAAGAATTACCGCTTTGTCTTTCTCTATTTGTTCCAGTTCCTCTACTGTAATTGATTTCATAAAAATTTCCTATTTCCTCTATATGTCTTATTCTTTGCAGATTTTGATGTAAGCCTTTACCACCTCTATCAGCTTATCATAGCTCATAGAGGTGGTATTTAGGCAAAGATCATAATTTCTGGCGTCGTTCCATTCCCGTCCGGTGTAATATTTGTAATATTCAGAGCGGTGTTTATCTGTTTTCTCTATTTTTTTGATGATATCCTTTTCGGTTCCTCCATTTTGTTTCATCACACGGGCAATACAATCCTCTTCCGGCGCATACAGGAACAAGCGGACTACATAATCACAGTCTTTGAGGAGATAATCTGCGCAGCGTCCAATAATAACACAGGATTCTGTGTCTGCAAGCTCCCGAATTACTTTTGCCTGATAATTGAAAAGATTGTCATTTGATACGAAATCATCGCTGTCCGGTGGAATCACTTCACCATTGTACGCCTTTTTCGCTATCTTAAACAGTGGCAGGCTTTTTAATTTCTCGTCTGCCTTTCCAAAGAGGGCCTCATTAATCCCGCTCTCATCCGAAGCAAGTCTGAGTAAGTCCCTGTCATAACAATTTATCCCAAGTTCTTCTGCCAGCTTAAGGCCTAATGTCCTCCCGCCGCTTCCATAGCCTCTTGCAATTGTAATCACAGTATGCTTCATAAAATCTCCTCCTCTACCCAGGCATATTCTTGTGAGGATGATTTGCAAATCTACTCTCCCAAATATGCCCTTTTGATTGACTCATTGTTCATAAGTTCTTTTGCATCTCCGTTCAGCACAATATTCCCTGTCTCTAATACATATGCGCGGTCTGCAATGGAAAGTGCCTTTTTCGCATTCTGCTCCACCAAAAGTACGGTAGTTCCCGAAGCAGAGATTTCTTTAATAATATTGAAAATTTCTTCTACAAAAATTGGAGATAATCCCATGGAGGGTTCATCCATCAGTATAATCCTGGGCTTGCTCATCAGTGCCCTGCCCATTGCAAGCATCTGCTGTTCACCGCCGCTCAATGTCCCGGCAGCCTGCTTTTTCCGTTCCTCCAGCCGGGGAAAGCTTCGATACACGCGCTGCAGAGAGTCTGCTATTTCATCTTTATCTTTTCTCGTATAGGCCCCAAGCTTTAAATTCTCCAGCACAGAAAGTTCCGCAAATACACGTCTTCCTTCTGGAACATGAGCCATACCCATAGACACAATCTTGTGCCCGGGAACTTTCGTGATATCCTGACCTTCAAAAATAATGTTACCTTCTTTTGCCTGAAGCATACCGGTTATTGTCTGCAGGGTTGTTGTCTTTCCTGCGCCGTTGGCGCCGATCAATGCAATAACCTCTCCCTCTTTTACTTCGAAGGAAATACCTTTAATGGCCTGTATCACACCATAATACACTTTCAGATCTTTAATTTCAAGCATTGCCATAAATTATTTCCTCCTACTCACCAAGATATGCCGTGATAACCTTTGGATCATTCAAGACATCTTTTGTCTTGCCCTGAGCCAGTACCTGTCCGAAGTTCAGTACTGTCAGTTCCTCACAAATGCCGGATACCAATTTCATATCATGTTCAATCAAAAGTATCGTCATATCAAATTCATCCCTGACAAAACAGATTGTCTCCATCAATTCTTTTGTTTCATTGGGGTTCATTCCCGCTGCCGGCTCATCCAGTAGAAGCAGCTTTGGATTCGTGGCGAGTGCCCGGGCAATCTCCAGCTTTCTTTGCGCCCCGTAAGGAAGATTAGAGGCCAGATAATTTTCCGTATCCTCAAGTCCAAATACTTTTAGCAGCCCTCTTGCTTTCTCATTCATCTCTCTCTCTGCTTTATAATACTTGGGCAGACGCAGAACAGACGCCAGCGCCGAATAAGAATAACAGTTATGCAGCCCTACTTTTACATTGTCCAGTACCGATTGTTCTTTAAATAAACGGATATTCTGAAATGTTCTGGCAACTCCCGCCTTATTAATATCTATTGTTTTCTTTCCCGTAATATCCTTTCCATCCAGCTCGATGATTCCACTGTCCGGTTTATAAACTCCGGTAAGCATATTAAATATAGTTGTCTTTCCGGCACCGTTTGGTCCTATGAGGCCATATAGCTGTCCCTTCTGTATAGAAATTTCAAAACCATCTACAGCACGAAGACCGCCAAAAGAGATACTAAGGTTCTTTACTTCCAGCAATGCCATATCTACTGTACCTCCTTTGTCTTCTTTGCAAATAGCCCCCTAAGAGAATGTCTCTGCCGCCATTCCATTGATTTCGGAGCCCAGTTAAAGAGCATCATCGCAATAAGTACGATTGCATAAATCAACATACGATAATCGGACAGCCCCCTTAAGACCTCGGGAAGCATAGTCAGCAGCACTGCTGCGATTATGGAACCGCGGAAACTTCCCATCCCTCCGAGAACCACAAATACAAGAAGCATAATGGACATATTATATCCAAAGTTAGCCGGTAAAGCTGTCAGAGTAGATAGATTATGCGCATAAAGTACCCCCGCGATTCCTGCAACAGCAGCTGAAATCGTAAATGCCATCAATTTAAATTTTGTAACAGGAATCCCGACGGACTCTGCGGCAATACGATTATCCCGGATTGCCATAATAGCCCGGCCGGTTCTGGAATTCACAAGATTATATGCTATGATCAAACTAACCAGGATCAAAACAATGCCGATTGCAAAGGAAGCCTGATGGGGCGTTCCTGTAATCCCTTTTGGACCGTTGATAATCATCTTTCCTTCTTCTTCCATTTTCAAAGCAGACACATCTGACACAGAAAAATGCAGACCTTGGGAGTCTTTTCCAATATACAGCACGTTCATAACATTTTTAATAATTTCGCCAAAAGCCAGCGTTACGATTGCCAGGTAATCACCCTGCAGACGCAGAACAGGAATACCGATCAAAAATCCAAAAAGAGCCGCTGTCAAAGTACCAATTATAATGGCAAGGATAAAGCGCAGATTCTCGTTCATCCCAGTATCTACCATGTATTTCGTGAAAAAGGCGCTGGAGAAAGCTCCCACACACATAAACCCGGCATGCCCCAGGCTCAGTTCACCTAGATAGCCTACACAGAGATTTAACCCTATAGCCGCGATTGAATAAATACAAAGAGGAACAAGCAGCCCCTGCATCAGACTGGACATGCTTCCGGTCCCGACCATAATCTGTACAATAATAAATACAAAAATTACTATTCCATATGTGACAAAAGAGTCTCTTGTCACTTTTTTCGTATTACTTTTATCAAACAATTTTTTCACTGCTGCCACCTACACTTTCTCATGAATTGGTTTGCCAAGAATTCCGGTAGGTTTCACCAGCAATACAATAATCAGCACGGCAAATACAATTGCATCCGACAGCTGGGAGGATATGTAAGCTCTTCCCATAACCTCAATAATTCCAAGTAATATACCGCCGATAAACGCTCCCGGTATGGACCCGATACCGCCGAACACAGCCGCCGTAAATGCCTTGATACCCGGCATGGCGCCGATATAAGGAGTCAGCGTAGGATATGCGGAGCAGAGCAGAACACCGGCGATAGCCGCCAGACCAGAGCCAATTGCAAAGGTCAGAGAGATTGTTCCATTCACATTCACACCCATAAGCTGTGCTGCATCCTTATCCTCTGAAACGGCAAGCATGGCACGACCTGCTTTTGTCTTTTTAATAAACAGGATCAATCCTGCCATAATGATAATACAGGTTACAACCGTTACTATAGCAACGCTTGAGATTGAAAGTTTTCCACCTGCCAGCTTCAGTGCCGGCAATGTAATAATGGAGGAAAAAGACTTTGTGTCTGCTCCAAATACCAAAAGCGCGATGTTCTGAAGCAGATAGCTGACACCGATAGCAGTAATCAATACGGCCAGTGGGGACGCTTTTCTAAGTGGCTTGTACGCCACTTTCTCAACCACAATTCCAAGTATAGTACAAACTACAACTGATATAAGGACGCTGAGCAGTGGATTAAACTGCAATCCGCTCGTCATCGTAAATACAACATAACATCCAATCATAATTACATCGCCATGAGCAAAGTTCAACATTTTCGCAATTCCATATACCATAGTATATCCAAGAGCGATAATCGCATAAACACTCCCAAGGCTGATTCCATTAATCAAATAAGCTATGAAACTCATATAAATACCTCTTGCTTTCCCTTCTTTTAAGGTTAAAATCTATCTTAATTTATGCCAAATTTTAACCATATAATCCAGGCATTTAAAAGTATGCATAGCAGGACTCACATGTATACTTTTAAATGCCTGTGCTTTTCGAGAAATATCTTACCACAAAAAAGTTCAACCGACTACAAATAAGATCAACCGGGATAAAAAAAATCAATAGGGTTTAAAAAAGATCAACCAGCCGTTAAGAATTGAAAACGGGACTGTCCGATGACAGCCCCATGTTCTTTCTGAAATTATACAGCAGCAGCTTACATTGCTGTATATGCTCCATCCTTGATAATAACAGCTTTTGGCTGCTTATTTACTTCTCCTGTAGATTCCCAGTTCAGACCTTCATCCCCGCCGGTCAGTCCCTGAATGGTTACCTCAGGCATTGATTCTTTCAATGTATCACCCAAATCAGAAACGCTCATATCCGGAGTTGCTTCCGCCTTTTCTATAGCTGCCTTAATTGCATAAATCCCGTCGTATGCATCTGCCGCAAACTGATTTGGAATCTCGCCGAACTCATCTTTATATTTTTTCACAAAATTCTGTGTGGCCTCATCGTCCGCATCTGCTGCAAACGGAGTCAGCAGCATAACGCCTTCTGCCAGGGAAGTATTAAAATTGTCAACGGAAAGAATACCATCCAGGCCGTCACAGCCGAAGAATTTTGGTGCAAAGCCCATTGTGTCTGCCTGTTTTAAAACAATGGACGCCTCTGTATAGTAAATTGGAAGGAAAACCATATCTGCACCTGAATCCTGTATCTTCTTTAACTGTGTAGAGAAGTCTGTTTTCGAATCTTCGGTGAAAGCCTCTGTTGCTACAACATCAAGCTTCTCCGCTTTTGCTTCCTCTATAAACTTATCCGAAATTCCTGATGAATATACATCTGAACTATTATAGATGATACCAACTTTCGTTGCAAGTTTATTCTCAGCGATATACTGTGCTGAAGCAGTACCTTGATTCGGGTCTGTAAAACAAATCTGGAATACATTTCCATTTGCAAGTATATCTGTCGTTGATGCAGACGGGGTAACCTGGAACATATTGTCCTGTGCTGTCTTGTCAGCTATCGCCACGCAAGGGGTAGATGTCACAGTCCCCAAAAGAATCTGCATCCCCCAGTCTTTCAGAGTGTTGTAGGCATTGACAGACTTCTCAGCATCACTCTGATCATCCTCAAATTTATACTCAATCTCATGACCGTTAATTCCGCCGTCTTCATTGATTTCATCTACAGCAATCCTTGCCGCATTTTTTACAGCTGTTCCATAGATAGCTGCACCTCCCGTAGTAGGTCCGATTCCCCCAATATAGAACTTATCAGCTTCTTTCTTTGAAGAAGATGATTTTGATCCACATGCCGCCAGGCTTGAAACTGCCAGAGCCGCTATTAATAACACGCTGACTGCTTTTGCTCTTTTCATAGCTTTTCCTCCTCATTCTTATTGATTTTATGGGATATTTTCATACATTTACGCATTAATCTGGTAAAGTCATTCCCTATAATTAATGAATAAGGACGCTCTTGAGCTATTCCAGAACGTCCTTATTCTTGTGTTTTATAATACTACATGAATCTTTCAAAATCAATACTCAATTTATCAGGAGTAATTTGGGTAGGAATCCATCCGGCAATATCCACCGGGTCAAACTTATAGTCCAGAGGTCTTCCATAGACAGATTCATAAGCGTCCTTTTTCTGTTCATAGTCTTTTTTACACATGATGACACTGTTTCCTCTGGCAGGTTTTGCCGGATCGGGATATATGGTAGGAAGGACATGCATTACATACTCTACCTTGTAAAATTCCGACGTATCCAATTCGTCTAGGACATGCATTTCTAAAAAACAGGAGATAACAGGAACTTTGAATTTTGCCGCGTAGTAATAGGCCCCCCTCTTCATCGGGCGGGGCTTGCAATAATTGAACCACATTTCTTGTTCCGGGTAAATCAGTACATATTCCTTCTTATCCAGAGCACCCTTTAGCAGCGGTTCAAATTCCCCCGCCATATAGCCAGGAACACTGCTTATTGGAATGGTATCCGCGTAATTTGTCAGATATCCGATAAAACCTGACATAGCCAGGTTCGATTCCTGACTGACAATACAAAGCTTCTTTTTCCCCAGTCTCCATACAAGATCACGCACCACCGTATTGTCAAGGGGACTGAAATGGTTGCTTGTCACAATGGCGCCGCCCGCTATATCTCCAATGTTTTCTAGTCCCATTATTTTTGTACTTCTGTTAATCATTCTGGTTACAAACCCGGCTGCATGACGCGCCGCCCAGCTATTTATCCTAAAACCATAAGATTTTCTTTTTTTCAGATAATTCTCAAGCAAATTTTCCTTCTGCTTTTCAGTTAACAAGGGATCACCTACCTCTACTTTGGCATGAAAGGCTCCCTCACCCAACGCCTTTCTGATATTTTCAATAACCTGTTCTCTTGCTTCTCCAATTATCATAATCGTGCTTCTTTCCCTTCATTAAACACTGTCCGGAAGGTCACTTCACCGTCTCCGGTGGCATTTCCCCGAGAAACCAGTAAATCCAGATGCTCCCTGTCAGACTGTCTGTCCTTATCGGTATATGCCTCTTTAATTGTCATTATTTCCTTTAAAAACACCGAAGATTCGGCATACGTCCAGAAATATTGTTCATACTGGATGTTGTCATAATACCAGGGCTTAGCAAACAAATTAAAATGAACCAGCTTCGGGTTTTCAACCGGCTTTGCTGCATCTGATGGCATTGCGTCCCAGGAGGCCGGCAGATACATAACTTTCCCCTTACACATGGCATTGAGATAATCCTGATCCGGTGCAATACAGTCAAAGTGATATTTATGATAAAGCTCAAGAAAGCGCTGCTCTATTCTGGCTTCCCTCAACCTCTCTAAATTCATCAGCAGAACACCCGAGTTGAAATACTTATCACTTTCAACACCTACACATAAATTCGCGTGTCTGGTCAACTCCGGCACTGCTGCGACAACAGGGTCAACCACCGCCCCTAACAGGTTCTCTCCAAGCGGCGTCTGATACAATTCAGATATATCCCCAGGGACAACAATATCACTGTCAAGGTAAATTCCTTTATTATACTCGGGGAACAGGGCAGGGATGAAAAGTCTGAAATAAATCGTAAGTGTAAAATAGTCCGCCCGAAGCCGGTTAGACATACGGTCTGTGATAATATTCAACTGATCTTTCATTTCGAATAACTGTATTTCACAGTTTTCAACAGCCAGCCCGTAAAGCTTCTTTTTATTTTTTATGCTTAACCCCTGGAACAGCACAAACACTTTATATTGATACACTTTTGAAGCATTTTTCAGCATTGAAGACAATGCGACCCCTAAAAACGGGGCATAGTCATTATCAATTGTAAAGAATATGGGTATAATTTTTTTGTTTTTCTTCATGAACACCCTCCTGGCAGCCCTTCTTTGATTATAGGACACAGCCGCCTGTATGTATGAAGCAATTTATCATATTCATACATTCCAAGCTCACTGTGCAGTTTCTCCGCCTCCCAGGGTTTTACTGTCACTGTATGGAACCACGGAAAAAAGCGAAAGCCTGTTGTAAAATGCTGCAAAACCGTATCTCTTTGCACCCTGTGCTGCTCATTAAACCGCCGTGGTACTATTTTCTTTGAAACAGCCAGCTTGTTCAATGCCGACTGATCCGGCATAAACATTCTTTTTTCCGTACACAGTTTCCGGCATTTTTGCAGCAACCCTGATTCGCGGATCATACCCATGTTCATCAGAAGCACACCTGAATTCTGGTAATCCGCCTTAAGAAGATTCTTGCGAAAAAACCAGCGGCCATAATAATCAAGAGCCCCTGCATATTCATACTCTGAAATATCCTGATGGAAAAAATCGGAACAATCTTTCCGGCAAATCACATCGTTGTCCAGATAAAGTATTTTTTCCGGAAGTCCCGGGATTTTATCTGCAAACAGCCTTAACATACAACAAGGTGTGAATCGTGTATCAAGATTAGCCTTTGGCACCTCGGCAGAAAATACTTCCGTAATGTCAGTCAGAAAGACAAAATTATCTAAATTAACCTCTTTTACTATTTTATCTAAAGTGTCTGCAAAAGCCCCGGATATCGGGTAATACACCTTTTCCCCGGCGCAAAAATATATAGTCAGTACAAAAATATGCAAAGGCTCTTTCACATTTTTGAGTAACGACAGAACAGACAGAATTAACCCATCTTCGATATTATCGTCTCCGCAGTAAAGAATATCCACTTTAATTTTTCTCCTCTTCATATATGATGTACCTGTATGTGCTCTCCCGGCTCCTTTTCATCATACAGTTGTAAACCTTATCCCTGAGTCTGCCTTTTTGTTCCTTATTGGAAAGTTGGACATCCGGATAAAACGGCCCATCCAGATATACTGTAATACCCGGTTTTTTCCTGTGCTTTCTTTTCTGGTAGGTGGTTGTCATGCAAAAAGACGGGGCACTGCATTCAACCGGATATCCGAAAGCAGACGCCGGAAAAGGACGGATTCCTGTATACCAGGGCCAGACATGGGCCTCCGGATATAACACCACGCAGCAGCCCTCCCGAATGCGCTGCCGGATAGCTTCGTTGAGTCTTTTCATTCCGCTAAATGTTTCCGGAAGGGGCAGAGCACCCAGAGCCGGCAGAAATGCCCCCAATACCGGAATTCCTAAATTAGCAGAACTGACTACCGCATACCCTCTCTTCGGAGCAGTTACCCGAATCGGGATAAATGCATCCCCCACGGGCTGGGTGTGATTTCCGTAGAGGAAAAAGCCGTTATGTCTATATTGCCGGAGTATAGAACGGTTCTTTACCTTCACATGCAGAGCAAACCGGCAGTAAAAAAATGCAAACGTCTCTCCCAACAGATAAATAATATGGGAAATGCCCCGGTATAATACACTTTCATGAATCCAGGAGTAGTCTTTTGGCAATTGAAAAAATTGATTGCGGCTTTCTATGAAATCATCCGTAAAAGACTGGTAATAAAGTATCTGCGCTTTCTGCCTTTTCTTTCGCATTAAAAAAACCTCCACTCCAGTTTGATGCCGTCAATATTTAAGTATTCACATCAAAACAGACTTACATTCTTATTTCAGCCAAAATTTTCCCCGATGTATACAAAAAACCCTCTGAACTATTGTAGTTTATCTACATCAGTTCAGAGGGTTTTCTCTTAGATAAATTTAAAACTCCTTATACATCTCGCGTTTTGCACCGCAGACTGGACATTTCTCCGGAGCTTCATCAAGAACAGTATGTCCACAGACAGGGCAGATATAAATCTTCTTCAACTCGATATCCTTACCTGCTTTTACTGCATCCAGTGCTTTCTGGAACAGATCTGCGTGAATCTTCTCCGCTTCCAGAGCAAAGTGGAAAGAACGTTTGGCGCCGCTTTCATTCTGGAATTCAGCTGCATTCAGATAAACAGGATACATCTGCTCTACCTCATGAAGCTCTCCGTTAATTGCACCCTGAAGATTCTCAGCTGTTTTCCCATAACAGAATACTCCACCCGCCGGTACTGTTGCATCTGCCGGTTCAGAACCGTCAATCTCCTTGAAGTGGTTGCTGGCATGTACTCTCTCTGCATAAGAGATCGCACGGAAAAGTCTTCCAACATTTGGGAAACCTTCCTTGTCCGCCACGTCGGACCAGATGAGGTAGCGCATATGTGCCATACTTTCCCCGCCGTATGCGGAATGAAGAAAATCTGAAGTCATTGCATTTTTTACTGCCATTTAAATTACCTCCTCCTATTTATTACACTTATTCTAGCATTGACAATTTCCAATGTCAATATTCTCCAAAAATCATCCGCTATGTTAATCTTTGCAAAAAGGTGTGCTGGAAGCCGCTGTTTTAGTTGAAAATAAATCGGTATCATGTACTCCGGGCATTACTGCTGGCGAAAAATTTAGGGATTTTGTGTGATGGCAGAGGAGCCAAAACAAAACTGTACTTTTCTGTAAATGCATTGATACGTGAATGGATTGCTTATTTATCATTGTGGCGGAAGAAATATATATCTATTCTCGTAGGTGCATTTATAATCATTGGCATTGGATTTTTGTTATAGGATCAGAAAAAGCTCCACAAGCACCTGTCTCTTTCTTGTAGAGCTTAACTATTTATTTAATACATGATTCTTTCTCGTTAACATAAGGTATTGTATCTAATTTTCTCACCTCCGCTACTCTCGGGCAAACGATAGCAATACCCATGATTAAGACACCGGATATCAAAAACCAACGGTTTACACCAATTTTGTCAGCAAAACCTCCCGAAAGAATTAATCCTGCGGGCATAGCCAGTGACATGATGCTTCCTGTCAGAGAAAATACACGGCCTAAAAATTCAGGCTTGATTTTTTCCTGGAAAAGTGCCGTTTGTACACCACTGTAAAAAGGTACCGAAAGGCCCATAACCGCACAGCAGATTGCAAATATCACAAACCCACTTGGCGGAAGCAGCCCCGAAACGGCCAAACTGGCTCCCATTATGAAAATCGACACCGACATTAATAGGACTCGCTTTTTGCACCTGCCGAGTGTCCCCAGTACCACACCACCTATCAGCATGCCCGATGCATATGCAATTTCTGTAATAGAAACATGCATCGGTGTCCCATTAAAATAGTCCATACTGATTAGGGGATAAAGTGCATTGATAGGCATATAAACAAACATGTATAATGTACCTATTAGCAGCAACGAAAACAACCCTTTATTCTCTTTCAAAACACGAAAGCCTTCCTGCATTTCTTTTATGAAATTCCGTCTTAAGCTCTGCTGCGCCGCTGTAAGCTTCGGAATTTTCACAAATGCAACTGTGATACTGGCAATTACAGCGCCCAGCACATCAATCAGTATGATCTCGTTTAGTTTCCAGACAGAGTATAAAAATGCCGCAGCCGCAGGGCTGAGAATGTAGCTTACAGACTGCAGAGCCTGACTGTAACCGGCGCATTTAGTCAACTGTTCTTCCGGCACTAAAAGTGGTGTAACCGCATTGAGTGCCGGAGAATGAAAAGCCGTTCCAATGCTGCGTATAAATAATACTGTCATAACTGTCCAAACAGGGATTTCCATATACAGTGCAATAACAACCAGCACTGCTCCCGCTGCTGCAATCATTAAATCAGCGCTGATCATTATCTTTTTCCGGTCATGCCGGTCTACCAGCACTCCAATGGCCGGTCCTAAAACCGCATAGGGAAGAAAACCAACCAGTGAAGCCATAGACAATATCATCGCAGAACCTGTTTTTTCTGTAAGGTAAAAAATAATCGCCATTTGCAGGATAGCACTTGTAATCAAAGATACTGCCTGCCCCGCCCATATTGCAAAAAATTTAAATTTCCAATTTTGTTTTTCCATTTTGTTGTCTCCTGTGTTTAAGTATTTGTAAACAATAAAATTTCCGGCAATAAAAAACACAGTCCCGGATCCACAACATGGCTTTGGTCTGTATATATACAATAGAAAACATTCTGAAAATATATAGTTAAAGAAAAGCATAAGAAAGAATCTAAAGCAACTTACTGTAACTAATGAATGCCTATATCGTATAAATAAGTACAACAAAAAGCCTATCACAGTGGACAGGTTCTGTCTTTTTATTGCCAGCTTATCTTAAACGAATTGAGGCAGTCATAGTTGGACCTATGTCAATACCTTGGACACAAAAAGTTGAACTTTTTCTCTCTGTATAAAATTAATACGTAGAGAAAGATTTTAAGCTACAAGAACCTCATCTTCAACCTGCTGTGGGGTTTTATAATCCAGTGCGCTATGTCTCCTTCTGCGGTTATACCAAGACTCAATATATTCAAAGAGAGCTGCTTCAGCCTCTTCAAATGTATGATATGTATTTAGATATACTTCTTCCTTCTTCAATACTGAATGGAAGGACTCTATACAAGCGTTATCATAGGGATTTCCTTTTCTACTAAAGGAATGTTTCATATTTTTTTCTATGATCATATCTTCAAATACGGTGCTTGTATATTGGCTGCCCAAATCACTGTGAAGAATAATATCTGTAGTATCTTCTACATTGAGACATGCATTTTCTACCGCCTTTTTAGCTAATTCGGCGGTTGGGTTTTTGCCGTATGAATAACCAATGATCTTTCTATTATATAAGTCCATCACTGATGCTAGATAAGTCCAGCCTCCATCTTGAACATGTATATACGTTATGTCAGTAACCCATTTTTGATTTATTGTTGTAGCATTAAAATCACGATTTAGTATGTTTTCCTTATCATCAGGAACCTTACCCTGATTATTTTGATACTTATATTTGCGTACTACAACACTGAT
>NZ_FBWL01000153.1 GCF_001517425.1 Clostridium sp. C105KSO13
AATTTGTCTTAATTGCTCCTTTGCAATAGCCATAATAATAGGCTCCTCTCTGATAAGAATATTCATATTTAATTCTTACCAGATTGGAACCATTTATTACCAAAGACACAAAATTTATGACACTACCAAAGCGGACAATAGCCCGCGCAGCGTACATAATGCTACGTGTTTTGATTCAGGAGAGCATTGACTGAGTTCTGACATAATCTGATGCATTGTGGCATCATCATCCAGAGGCTCCTCCTTGATAATCGCATCAATGGAGATATTCAAGAAGGTGGCAAGGGCACATAAAGTATCAAATTGGGGATTTCCTTTGTAATTTTCAATATCGCAGACCGTCCGCAGGGATATCTTAGCCTGCTCCGCTAATGCGTTTTGGGATAGGTTTCGGCGCTGCCGTTCAGTTTTGACTATATCGCCCAGAAGTTTTTTGGCTATCATTCGTATCACCTCACTTAATGCCTATATTTTACCTTAGATTTGCATTAAGTGAAATGTGTTAAGGCGCGTGATGATATGTAAGATAATACATGTTCTTTTTTTACTATAACAGAAATGATGAGGGCCAGTACTTGATTAGGAAAAAAAGGATTGGGCAAATGACAAACCTGTTAAAAAAATCTTTTTCATTTTAAGGATAAAGTGCCCTAAACAATATGCGTTATATGCGTTACCTATACCTCATATATGTAATAAAGAAATATTATTAATTGGTTTAGTCGAACTGGTTCAAAACTGGTTCGGCTTTCTTTTTTGTCGAAAAATAGCAAATCCTGTTATAACTTGTTGCCGCTCACCTCCATCACAGTATTTCAGACACCGGAAAATTTGAAATACTGGAGGATAAAATGAGCGAAAAAAATACATATACAGGGTCAAAAGTACAGAATCACTTCACGGCATACCTATTGGAATTCATCCGTGGAAGAAGAAGGAGCTATCTGGATAAAAAAATCAAGCAAAGCGAAGCAGAACATGCGGTTGAAGATATGAATTTGCTTGATTCAGGCATATCCTTTGATGAACTTATTGAAATGCAGGCAAAGGAAACAATGTTGATGAAGGAAGCGGATGGGACATTCCCCAGATGGGAAGAAATGACAGACCAGCGCCTTGTAAAAGCAATGATGATACTTCGGGAAGAGGAACTGCGTTTCATCTATCAACATGTGTTTGAAGAAAGGTCATTTGAGGAAATGAGCCGGATGAACAACCTTTCTGTGGATCGTGCAAAGGGAATATATTACTATGCAATCCGTAAAATACGTAAAGTGATGGGAGAAAAAAGGGATGAATTTTGAAGAGATTTTATACCGTGCGCAGCAAGGTGATGAGACGGCTATTAATCAGATCGTGGAGATGTATCGCCCTTTGCTGATTAAAAGCGCTTTGGTGAATGGCAGATTCGATGAAGACCTATTTCAGGAACTGGTGGTTGAAACCCTGAAATGCATACAGTACTACAGGGAAAGAAAGTAAGATTTACAAGTGGGGATAGCTGACTCATAGCTGTCCCCTGATTAATTCGTAATTTTTTATTTAATTTGTACTCAGATTGTTATTACTTTTATTGTTGGAACGGAGTACAAATAAGGAGTTTAGATGGTACCCGACGGCTTGCCATTTCCTAAAAAGAAGTGAAAGCTTGTTCCTTGCGAAATTCTTTTGGAGTTTTCCCATAAATTTCCCTAAACTTAATATGAAAAAAACTGCTATTTTCATAACCTATCGAATGAAGGATAGATTCAGTGGATAAGGATGTTTTTGAAAGAAGATAAGCAGCCTGTTCCATTTTCTGCCGGATAAGTAATTCTTTAAAATTAAAACCGGTATATTTTTTTAAGAGACGGCTTAAAGTATAGGTTGGCAAATTGAGAGTAGAAGATAGTTCTTCGAGAGTTCCGGTTTTGTAGTTGCTTCTTACATATTTTAATGAAGAAAATATAATCTTCTGTTCATAAGTTTCAGTAGTATTTTGATACAACACATCTGCATATTCCAATAAATTGAGAAACAAGAGTCCCATGGTGACTTGGTTTATGGTATTTTGGTATGTATCTTTGTTTATAATTGTCCAAATCATATTCTCCAGTAAATTTTGTATAGGTAAAATGTTTTCAGTTCTAAAATATAAATAATCACAATCATTGCTGGAGGAAGAAAGTGTGGATATCAAAAACTCAAATAAAATATTTTGGTTATCCATGAATTTCATCACATACTGAAAAAATTCAGGCAAAATAATAAAATTAACAGCAATATCATGTTCAGAAGCAGGAAAAATCTCATGATAAGCGTTCTGGTTCATAAAAAGTAAATCTCCGGTCTTTAGCGGCAACTCTTTCGAACCATTGATAATATGCCGTGTCTGCCCCTTGCACATATACACCATTTCTACATAGTTATGCCGATGCCTTGGAAAATGTATAAAGCGGGTATGGGGGCGTATCTCGATGAGTTTTCCTTTTTTTAAAAGCTTATTACTGTCAACGATAAACCGATCTTCTGATGTATAAAGACTTTTCTGAACGCTATCTTTTCCTATCAGTATTTTTTGTTCTTCATCTGTAATAACTCTTAATTGTTGGAGCAGTTCCTGATTCATTTTGTCTTTCCCCTTTCACCTGCTTTTAGTTATTATATCATAGATCTGCAAATAACGTCCTGATTTTTAGTTTGATACGTCCTAAAAAATATAAGATATAAATGATAGTATGGATATAAGAACTGGAGAGGAGTTGAGAATATGAAATGCTTTCTTGCCATAGATATCGGGGCTTCAAGCGGGAGACATATCATTGGCTTTTTGAGGGACGGCAAGCTTAGACTACAGGAAGTGTACCGTTTTGAAAATGGAATGAAACATGAAAATAAGGACGCTTTTTTATACTGGGATGTCGATAAGCTGTTTGAAGAAATTATAAATGGAATGGCCGCTTGTAAAGAAGCAGGATTTCAGCCAGAGAGTATGGGAATCGATACATGGGGAGTGGATTTTATACTCCTAAATAAAAAAGGAGAACGTATAGGAGAAGCTGTAGCGTACCGGGACACTCGTACCGATAAGATGGATCAGCTGGTCTATCAGAGGATATCTGAGGTGGAGTTATACCAAAGGACAGGAATACAAAAACAAAAGTTTAACACAATCTATCAATTGATGGCGCTGAAAGAAAAACAACCGGAAGTGTTAGAACAAGCGGAAAGTTTCCTGATGATTCCGGACTATTTCCATTATATGTTGACCGGAGAACTGGCAAATGAATATACCAATGCAACTACGACACAGCTTATAAACCCAATTACGAAAGAATGGAATTGGGAGATAATCCGGAAGCTTGAGTATCCGGAAAGGATATTCCAAAGCATCAGAAAGCCAGGAACAGTTTTAGGAATGTTGAAAACAAAAATTGCAGAAAAAGTTGGATTTACATGTCGTGTTGTGTTACCGGCAACTCATGACACTGGTTCGGCCGTGTTAGCGCTACCTTGTCAGGAAGAAAGAGCAATGTATATCAGTTCCGGCACATGGTCGTTGATGGGATGTGAACGAAAGGAAGCAATGTGCAGCGAGCAAAGCAGGAAGTTAAATTTTACCAGCGAAGGCGGTTATGAATATCGTTATCGTTTCCTGAAAAATATCATGGGTCTTTGGATGATTCAGTCCATTCGACACGAATATCAGGATTGCTATTCCTTTGCCCAAATCTGCAGTATGGCGGAAGATAAAAAGACCTTTCCATCCAGAGTAAATGTCGATGCGGCAGAATTTCTGGCACCAAAGAATATGACAGAAGCAGTAAAGGAGTATTGCCGCAGGACGGGACAGCAAGTTCCGCACGATCTGGGAGAACTTGCCGCAGTAGTTTATCAGAGTCTGGCAGTATGTTATGGAAAGACGGCGGAAGAAATCGAGGAACTTACCGGAGAGAGATTTGAAACTCTATATGTGATTGGCGGAGGTGCAAATGCGGACTATCTTAATCAGCTGACCGCCGACCATACGGGAAAGACAGTGATTGCCGGACCTGCAGAAGCAACGGCATTGGGGAATATTGTAGCGCAAATGTTGGAGAACAGAATATTTGTGGATATTCAAGAAGCAAGAAAAACAATTGCAAAATCTTTTGCACTAAAAAAATTTTATTCAAAGAAAGGAGTTCATTCATATGATGACCCAGGAAAGATATGAATCAGCTAAAAAAAATTATGCAGAAATAGGGGTAGACACGGACGCTGCGATAAAGAAATTGAAAGAGATTCCGGTTTCCCTGCACTGCTGGCAGGGAGACGATGTGACCGGTTTTGATCATGAAGGTCCGCTGACCGGAGGAATCCAGACGACAGGAAATTACCCGGGGAAGGCAAGAACACCGGAAGAGCTTTTGGCAGATATAGACAAAGCTCTCAGCCTAATGCCCGGAAAGAAGAAGATTAATGTACATGCGTGCTATGCAATCTTTGAAGATGGGGAATTTGCAGATCGCAATAAATTGGAACCGAAACATTTTCGAAAATGGGTGGACTTTGCAAAGGAGCGGGGAATGGGTTTGGACTTTAATCCCACCTTCTTTTCCCATGAAAAGGTGAAAGATGGACTGACACTTTCAAGTCCGGATGAGGAAATAAGAAAATTTTGGGTTGAACATGGAAAGGCATGTGTTCGGATTTCTCAATATTTTGCCGAGCAAACAGGATATCCCTGTATCATGAATATCTGGACGGGGGATGGATTTAAGGATATCCCTGCTGACCGTATGGGGCCGAGAATGCGATATAAGGATTCCATAGACCAGATTCTTTCCGAAAAATATGATTTTAATCTTGTAAAACCATGTGTTGAATCTAAGGTTTTCGGAATCGGAGTAGAGGCCTATACATCAGGAAGTGCAGAATTTGCACTATGTTATGCCGCTATGAATAAAGATAAATGCATTCCGCTTATGGATAACGGACATTACCATCCTACAGAAATGGTATCGGATAAGATTCCTGCCCTGTTGACATTTTTTCCGGAAATCGCACTTCATGTGACCCGTCCGATTCGGTGGGATTCCGACCATGTGGTTCTATTTGATGATGAAACAAGGGAAATTGCAAAAGAGATTGTGAAATGTGGTGGTCTGGATGGAAGAATTAAACTGGCATTGGATTATTTTGATGCGAGTATTAATAGAATTTCTGCATGGGCAGTTGGATTTCGGAATTTTCAGAAGGCCTTGTTGTTTGCATTGTTGATTCCCAACAAAAAGTTTAAAAAACTTCAGGATGAAAACCGTATGACAGAGCTTATGGTGAGGCAGGAGGAAGTAAAAACACTACCATTTGGAAGCGTTTGGGATCGATATTGCGAAGAATGTGGAGTGCAGACAGACGGAACCTGGTTTGACGAAATAGTGAAATATGAACAAAAAGTTCTTTTAGAAAGAAAGTAGTAGAAGAGGAGAATCAGAGATGCAGGTATTAGATGCAAAATTTGTGCAGAGTTTCATTCGTATGTGCAATGACGGATGGGAACAAGGATGGCATGAAAGAAACGGAGGAAATTTGTCTTACCGTATCAAAAATGAAGAAATCTTGTCTTTAAAGGATGAATTTTCTTACACAGGAGAATGGATTGAAATTGGAACAAAGGTTCCGGGGGTGGCAAATGAATATTTCATGGTGACAGGAAGCGGGAAATATTTCCGTAATGTTATTCTTGAACCCAAAGACAGCATTTGCATTATTGAAGTTGATGAGAAGGGAGAACATTATCGTATTCTCTGGGGATTGGAAAATGGGGGAAGACCCACAAGCGAGCTGCCCAGTCATTTGATGAATCATGAGATAAAAAAAGAGGTATCCGGTGGCACACACAGGGTAATTTATCATGCGCACACAACGAATACTATTGTACTTACGTTTGTACTACCTCTTAAGGATGAAGTATTTACAAGAGAACTTTGGGAAATGGCAACGGAATGTCCGGTCGTATTCCCCGCAGGTATCGGGGTTGTGCCTTGGATGGTTCCGGGTGGTCGAGACATTGCAGTGGCTACAAGCAAGCTGATGAGACAGTATGACGTTGTAATCTGGGCACATCATGGCATGTTCTGTTCCGGGGAAGATTTTGATCTGACCTTTGGATTAATGCATACGGTGGAAAAATCAGCAGAGATTCTTGTAAAGATGTTATCCATAAGAGCAGACAAACTGCAGACCATTACATCTCAAAATTTTAGAAGTCTTGCCAAGGACTTTCATGTTTCACTTCCAGAAAGATTTCTTTATGATTAGAAACGAAATCAGATACGGTGTTGCTTCCTGTAAGAAAGGGGAGTGATACCGTATTTTATTCACCAAAATATCACCATGTGTTGATTATATAACATATGCTGATATTTTGATGATTGAGATATTTTTCGCCCCACCATATAATGATGATGGAGACAAGAAACAATCATTACGACAGAGTGAGGAGAAGAAATGAATACGATGACAACTACGTTTGAATCAGTAAAAGGAAAAGTTGCAATTGTAACAGGCGCAAGCCGGGGAATTGGAAAATCTATCGCCGAGATTTACGGAGCCAACGGAATGAAGGTGGTATGTGCAGCAAGAAATGAGAAGCAAGGACAGGCAGTAGCAGACAAAATCTGTGAAAATGGCGGCGAAGCCATTTTTGTACAGACAGACTGCAGCGATGCAAAACAGATGGAAAACCTCGTCGCTACGACAGTATCTCACTATAGGAGATTAGATGGTATTGTAAATAATGCGGGAATTGGTCAGGGTGGTACCCCGTTACATGAATATGAGGTAGAAGATTATGAGAATATCTTTGACCTGAACAGCAGAGGAGTATTTGCAGGGATGAAATATGCGGCAGAGGCGATTCTTCGCTCTCACAGTGACAGGGGATTCTTGATTAATGTTGCTTCTATTGCAGGAATAATGCCGCAGCGGGGTCAGTCTCTGTATACGGCCACGAAATTTGGTGTAGTGGGAATGACAAAAGTGGCAGCACTTGATTATGCACCGTATCATATCACTGTAAATGCAATTTGTCCGGGATACACCAAAACAAGTATATTTGGAGACGCGCCGGAACAGGCAATGGCGTTCTTTGCGAAGGACTGCCCTTCAGGCCGGATGGGAGAACCGGAGGAGTGTGCATATCTTGCACTGTTTTTGGCAAGCGATATGGCACGTTATATTACCGGTGCCGCCATTCCTGTTGACGGAGCGCTTTCAGCCGGCAGTAAAAATGTTTCGCAGTGGAAACATCCTGAAATTCTGGAATGATAATTATAGTTTTGCAGATAATATAAGTTTATTCAAAAAGTCTATTTTTTCGGCAATGACTGCAGGTGCTTCTTTAGCACCTGTTTTCAGCCAGTGTTCGATTAACATCGTTGTACCGCCTGCCAGATAACTATATGCATATTGTTTGTTTGGATTATTGATATAGTTTGCATCATCGGAAGGAAGATGCGAAATAGCATACTGAGAACAGCATTCAGCCAGTTTGCTAAGAAAATCTTTATTCAAAGAATTTGTCGCAAGTGATTCAATCAGGTCCTGATAACTCAGGAGGGAGGTCAGCAATGTAATAAGTACAGGAACATTTCCTTTCTTCATAGAATCCAGTAACAATAATTCCAGTTGGTTCAAAGCGGCCTCTTCCAGCTTTTTCATAAGATCATAGATATCTTCATAGTGCTTATAGAAAGTTCCACGGTTAATATCTGCCTTTTCACAGATTTCCTTAACAGTGATTTTGCTGATTGGTTTTTCTTTTAATAAATCTAAAAATACACTCTGGATGATATGTATCGTGTATCGGGAGCGGGCATCCGTTTTCATTCGTTTTCTCCTCCAAAAAATCCCATCAAAGTATCAAATATATTCACATTTACTTGATGCTTTGACGGGAGTTTTTATAATATCTGCTATTTTTTTATTCCTTGCAAAACTCGGTTGAGCTGTTTGATGCTTTCATCATCGGCGCCGCCTTGTTTCAGGAGATTGATTAACGTCATGCGTCCCATCATTCTCTGGAGCGCCGGGTTATCTTTTACAGCATCGGCAACATCGCCGCGCTCGGAAGCGCCCTGTGCCATCATCCGGTCGATGATTGCGCCTGCCTGGGGATTTTCACGGATATCTGCCAGTCGGTCATTGATGGAAAAGCAGTCGGGATCAAGGTCATCTGCGTCAAACCAGTTTGTGACAGGAGCACGTTGGACAAACATGTAGTCGGGATTCGCTTCTGCAACTTTTCGGATATGGATACTGTCTTCACAGGAATCAGCAGTCGCTTTGATGGTATGATTTCCTGTAATAGGCACTTGAAAGTTAAAGATGGTTTTGCCGGAAACAGTGGCAAATTCGGTTCCATCTACAAAAAGAGTGACCTCCGGCTGGTTTGAATATACTTTAATCTCCGTTGTATCTTCGGTCCGGTCCACGTAGCGGCTGCCACATATGTGAACAAAGTTTTCTGTCTTATTCCATGCGGCTTTGTACAGATAGAAGGCATCTTTTTTCACCTTTCTGTCTATGGTAACAAGACCTTTCTGGTTTTCCCCATGTTTGCCGCCCTCGTCGCGCCCATCGGCTGCGAAATCGAAGAGATTCCACACGTGGGTTGCCCACAGATAAGGGCGTTTCTCAATCATCTGAAGCATGTGCTCATGATATACAGCCTGATAACTTTCTGTGTAATCTCCCTTTTCAGGGGCGCTGGATTGATACTGCGGGTTTGCATCTGCGCCATATTCAGAAAAGCCGATTACCCTGTCTGGATATTTCTCGTGATACTCATCAAAGAATTCATCATTTTGTTCCAATTCGCCTAAATACCAGCCAAAATATAAGTTATAACTGTTGATATCCGGAATCCCTAGGATGGGGCTGTCTGTTTCCAGCATAAATACATTAGCCATGGTAGTAGGACGGGTAGAATCAAGTTTATGGCATAAGTCATTTAACAGTTTGTGATTTTCCAATAAATCGTCATTTACAGGGCTTGCAGCTGTAATCTCGTTGGACAAGCCCCAGGTTACGATAGAAGGGTGGTTATAATTTTGTATCACCAATTCTTTCATCTGTGACAAAGTATTTGCCCGGGCATCTGCCATGTGCTTAGTAATGTAGGGAATTTCAGCCCAGAGAATCAACCCGTTCTCATCACAGAGGTCATAAAATTCCTGTGTATGCTGGTAATGGGCAAGCCGCAGAGTCGTTGCTCCCAGCTCCAGAATGATATCCATGTCTTTTTTGTGATGCTCCATTGTAAGGGCATTCCCGGCATCTTTAAAATCCTGATGGCGGGAAACACCGCGCAGGGGATAGGAGCGTCCGTTTAAGAAAAATCCTTCCTGCGGGTCTATATGAAACTCACGGCATCCAAAGCGTGTATGAACTTTATCGCCACTTTCTAAAGAAGCTTCGGCAGTGTAAAGATATGGGTCATTTAATCCGTCCCATAAATGCACATTCTCAATTACAAATACCGCCTGTGCATGCTTCCAAGCGGAGGATACCGTTTGTGTCTGGCCAGCCACAGTGAATGTTACCGGAGCCTCGGCTGAAACCCATGCTTCAGCAGTAACAACAGCCCTGTGATTATCCAAATCGACTTGTGGAGTCACCTTAATTCCCGGCGTACCCCAGTAGTCTAATTCAAAATGTACTGTCGGAACAACGATCAGGTTTACCATGCGGTAAAGTCCGCCATAAAAGGTAAAATCTGCTTTCTGTGGGTAACAGGTGGTGTTGTCTTCGTTATTCAGTGCGGCAACCACGGTGTTTTCCTCTGATAAAACATCCGTGATATTCACACGAAAGGTGGAATATCCTCCCTCGTGATGTGCAAGCAATTGACCGTTTACATAGATATCAGCAATCATGGCAGCGCCTAAAAACTCCAGATAAACCTGTTCACCTGCGCTTAATTCAGGTTTGCGTAATTTTTTTACATAATAGCAGGTGCCTCTATGGTAGTCGTTTCCTCCATCCTGGCCGTCAACGGCATTCCAGGTATGAGGAAGCGCTATTGTATCTCCGGGAATAGAAGCGGCGGCAAGTGCATCATTTGCCGATTTTACAAAAGTCCAATCGTCTTTCAGATGTGTTATTTGTCTGGCCATGATTATTCTGCCTCACTTTCTGCCGGTACTGCATTTTTCTTTTCTTCGATACGTCTCTGAACTTCTACCATATCTTCCTTGCTTAAATGACAGAAATGCATGGCTGCCAGAGTACAAATCCAGCCAAGAATTGGAAGACCGAACATAATAATCGTTGTAGTCCAGAAAATAGCCGGGGTAGAAGCATCTGTTGGCTGGGGCATCGTAGAAGTATAGCCAATCAATGCAACAGCGCCTGTGGCAATCAAAGCGGAGAAAGAGGATACAATTTTATCGATAAAACTGTATATGCCCGTAACCACTGCCGGAACATAACGGCCGCTGCGGTCCTGCTCATAGTCGATGATATCTGCCATAAAAGCGGAACCCGCGGTGGTTACGCACATATTGGCGCCGTTTTTCGCCAAGGTCAAAACAACATAAAGAATCATACAGATACCGGCACTTGCGATTTTTTTCGGATCAATCACGATTAAAAATCCCCACATGACCACACTGATAACGATACAGATACGACTCCAGGTTATAATTGTACTTTGGCTTCCGAATTTTCCTGCATATTTTGCACCTGCAATCGCAAAGAGAATAGAGGGCAGCATGCCGATAACACTGAGAATCGTTGCAAGTCCCATGTTGCCTATCAGTATACCATTCATCATGGTCACGATAACTGCCTGGGATGTTGTCTGCTGTGCAATCTTGTCAGATGCGGCAGAGATGACGTAGCACTGCAGAGGACGGTTATGTTTTAGAATCTCAGCCATATCTTTGACCTTTAGCTTTTCTTTCTTAGCTGCCACTCCGCGGAAGTTTTCCGGCTTATCATATTCTGATACACCGATACATACAAGAAGAACACCGATTGCAGCGATAAGCAGACATACCTTGCAGGCAGCGCCCAGGAATTCCAGATTGTAGTCTCCGCCGAATCTGGGGAGAAGGACAGTATTTAATACAATACTGAGAACCATGGGAATGACATAGTTTAATGCTGTGGACCATACGCTGATAGTCGGGCGCTGTTTCGGGTCATTACTGATCAGCGGACTAATAGTCATCGCTGTCATGTTGGCGATTGTATAACCAATAACATAGATTATGTAGAATAAAGTAAAGCCAATAATGCCAAGACCTTTTCCAGGTCCCCAGACGAACATTGCCATGAGAGCCAGAGCCTCGATGATAAAACCTGTGACGAGCAGGATACGGATTTTCCCAAATCGTGTATTTACTCTGTCATAAATAAATGCAAGAATTGGATCCGTAATACCGTCCAAAATCCGCGTCCAGGTGAGAACAACGCCTACGACTGCTGTGGCAACGCCGAATCCAAGACTGGCGCTGTAACTTGCCAGTCCGATAAGCGAGTAGACGCCCATCCCGACAAAGGCGTTACATGCAATCAGGATAATCTGCCAAAGTTTTGCGCGGCGATATTGTACACCATCGATTTCGCTCTGCGTGAGCTTTTGTTTTTTTGCCATGATAAATAAATCCTCCGTTTTCTTTGTGTATATTTGCATAAAGCAGTTAATGAAATCACTATATCGGAAGTTTTATTTACAGGTGGTATAGTAATTCATAAAAATGTACAAAAATTCGTGAGAATAGAGGGAAATATAAAAAAACAAAACATCATAAAGAAAAACAGAACAATTATATTCTGTGATTTTGTGAACGGTATTCACTTGGAGACATACCCACAAGTTTTTGAAAACAGGTATAAAAGTAACTCCGGTTGCTAAAAGAAAGGTTGTCGCTAATGGTCTGGATATTTTCCGTCGTTCCCGACAAAAGCAATTTTGCCTGATCGATTTTTTCCTTCAATATGTAATCGTTAATGCTTGTGCCCGTCTCTTGTTTGAATTTGTGAGAAAAATAATACTCGGAGTATCCGCTTTGTTTGGCAAGGACGGCAATTGACAGGGATTCTGTTATATGAGATTTGATATAGGCGCATGCGTTTCGTATAGGTGCGGAAGTTTGCGATTCTTCTTTTGATTTCCGTACACGGTATACATAATCCGCGAGCATGGACTCGTTTAGTTTCTGCATTTCAGACATAGAGTTACATTCTTCTATTTTGGATGCGTAGAAATCGTTCAGGTCATAGGAGATTGAGGGCGCAAGACCGCCCCGGATGCAGGCTCTTGAGCAGAGCGTCAGCAATACAAGGGTATTATTTTTATGACGGCGCAAAGAATCCCTTGAATCGGTTTTCATACCGGAACTTAAGGAGGCAGACTTTGCCAGAGCTTCTTTGTAGTTTGGATCACCGTCAGCTATCATCTTAAACAGCCGCTCTTCCGCATACCAGATGCCTGCATGTTCAAAAGAAGAGGCGGGGGAATCCTTTTTCTGCGTTGCAGGAACAATGCTTTGATATGTTATGTCATTGGTAGATATCTTCGCATTCGTTAAACAGTAGTGCAGCATGACCGCATACTGATTGATAATATTGGTTGGGACGGTTGGGATACGCTCAAATAACTTAAAAACCATGGAACGGAGTTTTACAGTCAGGTCATACTCGTCCAGATGCTTGCGAAGAAGCATCTGTGAATCGCGGCCACTGTAGATTGGGCCAATTAAATAAAAATTTTCCAAAAGAGAGCCATTGTAAACAAATCCTGCAATCCATAACAGATTCCCGGTGGCTTCCAAAATGAGGGGCGTCTTTTTGCCCGAAGCAATATGTTCCTCCACTAATTTAGAAAGACCTGTGTATGACAGGAAATTACCGGAAAAGATACTTTCAGTCCAATTTGTATGTACCATATTCATATCCTTATCATAGGACCATATGTACAGGTCATAGCTGCAATTAATTAATTCCATAAAAAATGATATTTTATCAGGTGTGTTCATAGAAGCCCTCCTCTGTCGATGAACAGTTTTATGCTGTGGTTTTAAAATTCGCTAAAATGTTAAAAAATCACTGGAAAAGATTATTTACTGTAATTATAACACACTTTATTGAATTTTTGAACGCATTTTAAAATGTTTTCAAATAGAATATATATCATAAAACGAAGACAATAAAGAGGAGCCAGCATGAACGACAAAACATTGAAGAGTCAGGAATTATTTCAAAACAAACCGGTGTGGACAGCCATTTTCTCTATGGCAATACCGTCTTGTATTACCATTCTGGTGATGTTTTTTTACAATATGGCGGATATGTTCTTTATCGGACAGTTGGGAGATACCGCACAGGTTGCTGCAATATCTATTGTAAGTCCGGTGTTCTCTCTGGCAACAGCGGCGGCCACAATGCTTGGAATCGGCGGATGCTCTGTAATCGCGAAAGCGGCAGGAGCAGGAGAAATCGAGGATGCTAAAACATATGCCAGCTTATGCTTTTATGCAGCAGCCATATTAGGGGGTATTTGTACGATTGTAATGCTGGCTGCATCCAATTCAGTTCTGGGACTGCTTGGAGCCAATGCGGAGATTTTTGTATATGCAAAAAATTACATGCAGATTCTTGCGTTTGGTGCACCGATGATGCTTCTGTCTACGACACTTGCATCTTTACTAAGGGCGGACGGCGCAATCAAAGAAGGCTTAATCGGAAATATGACCGGCACCATACTCAATATCATATTAGACCCCATCTTTATACTGGCTCTTGGATGGGGAGTAAAGGGAGCTGCTGTTGCGACACTTCTTGGAAATGCCGTCAGCACCATCTATTATGTGATTTACATACTGAAAAAAGGACAGACCCTAAGTCTGAAACCGTTGTATGCAATTCGTAAACCAAAATCCTTACTGCACATTATCGCGGTGGGTATGCCAAATGGAATCTCCAGTATTTTGAGTGGATTTGCAGCAACTTTTTCCAATAATCTTCTGGTTTTATATGGAACCAACGCTGTTGCATCCATGGCGGCAGCCGGAAAAACAACCATGATTATATCCATGATTCAGATGGGAATCTGTATGGGAGTGCAGCCCATGCTGGCTTATAATTACGGTGCACGCAATGTATCAAGGCTGAAAGAAGTGTTAAAGGATTTGAGCATTTTGACGGTCATTATTGGATTTGTGGCGGCAGCCGGATGTATTCTGGCGAGAAATACATTGATAGGGATGTTTTTAAAGGACGCTGCTGCGGCCGGGATGGGAAAACAGTTGGTAATTTATCTTGTCCTGGCAAGCCCGGTCATTGGATTTTATTATCTTGGAACAAATTTTCTGCAGGCTGCGGGGAACGCAGTGGCAGCAACCGTCATTTCCCTGCTCAGACAAGGATTGCTGTTAATTCCGTTTTTATTTCTCATGAATCATCTAATGGGATTTCTGGGGATTGCATTGGCACATCCTTTGGCAGACGGCATAGCGACGGCTGCTGCAGTCGCGGTAATGTACAGACAATACAAAGTATTAAAAACAACTATAATAAAACGTGAGGAGAAAAATTATGAGAAGAATCCAGACACAGGAAAAGCAGAAATTTGAAGAAGAACACATAAAACAGTCACGAGAGATGGCCGCAGAATGCGTGGTGCTGTTAAAAAGTGACGGTACGCTGCCGCTTACAAAAACAGGAAAAATAGCCGCATTTGGGAGCGGGGTAAGGAGGACGATAAAGGGCGGAACCGGCTCAGGTGATGTGAATGTCCGACATTTTGTGACGGTGGAAGAAGGATTGGAGAATGCCGGATTTGCAATTACCTCCAAATCATGGCTGGATGGCTATGATCAGATAATGGCAGATGCAAGAACAAAGTTTATACAGGAGATTAAGGACAGAGCAAAGGAAATAGGGGCGAGTCCATTGATATATTCCATGGGTAAAGTGATGGAAGAACCGGAGTATGAACTTCCGCTCACAGCAGAGGGAGATACCGCGATTTATGTTCTGGCAAGGAATTCCGGTGAAGGGGCAGACAGAAAGAATGAGCGGGGAGATGTCAAATTAACAGAGACGGAAAAGAGAGACATAGAGATTCTGAATGAAAGGTATGCGCATTTCGTCTTGGTTTTAAATGTTGGCGGTATGGTGGACCTTTCCGAGATAGCAGATGTGAAAAATGTATTGCTGCTGGGGCAGTTGGGAACCGTTACCGGAGATGTGCTGGCTGATTTGCTGCTGGGGAAAAGCTACCCGTCCGGTAAATTGACCATGACATGGGCGCCGGTCACAGATTATCCTTCCACGGACGGATTTGGCGAAATGGACGCCACTTGTTATAGAGAAGGGATTTATGTTGGATATCGCTTTTTTGATACAGAGGGTGTGGAGCCTGTGTATGCCTTTGGATATGGTCTGGGATATACAACATTTCGAATAGAGACGAAGAATTTCACAGCAGATGAGAAGCAGGTTTCCGTCACCGTTGCAGTGAAAAATGTAGGAAATTATGTTGGAAAAGAAGTAGTCCAGGTCTATTATTGTGCCCCACAGGGAAAGCTGGGGAAAGCATATCAGGAATTGGCAGGTTTTGCGAAGACAAAAGAGTTAAAACCGCAGGAAGAACAGGAGCTGACTATCACATTTCCGACGATAGACATGGCTTCGTATGATACAAAGTCTGCGGCATATAAACTGGAGGCGGGAGAGTATGTAATCCGCGTTGGCAGCAGTTCAAGGGACACAGAAGTATGCGGAATCATCAGTCTGGATGATGAGATCATGACGCTTCGGGTGAAAAACATCTGTCCGGGCGATGAATCGGAATATGACAGAGACAGGGAGGCTGCCTGTGTATCGGAGGAGAAAATAAGTGAAAATATACCCAGAGTTGTGATTTCTTCCGAAAAGATGGAGCTGAAAAAGGTTTCTTATTCCTCAGAACCGCAGGAACTTGCAAAAGGGGAGAGCTGCAGTTGGGAAGATGTTGTGACTGGCAGGAAAAGAATAGAGGAATTTGTCGCCGGATTAAGTGAAGAAGAATTGGTCTATTTATGTCTGGGGGCATACGAGCCGGCGGCTAATGGCATGTCCATAATCGGAAATGCATCCTTCTCTATTGCAGGTGCAGCAGGCGAGACAACCAAGCGGCTGCAGCATCTGGGGGTTGATACCATGACGATGGCTGATGGCCCGGCAGGTATCCGGCTGAGTACAGCATATCAGGTGCTTGAAAATAAAGTCATAAGTAAAAATAATTCTTTTACCGGATATATGGATTTTATGGAGCCGGAGGAAATGAAAGCGATGGCGGCATTGATGCCTAAAGTAACAACGGAGGAAAAAGAAGCTCCGACGTACTATCAATACTGTATTGCAATCCCAATTGGGACAGCACTTGCGCAGAGCTGGAATACAGAGGTGTGCAGACAGTATGGAGATATGGTAGGAGAAGAGATGGAGTTGTTTGGGGTTAACCTATGGCTGGCGCCGGCGGTGAATATTATGCGCTCCCCCTTGTGCGGACGCAATTTTGAATATTATTCGGAAGACCCGTTTCTCAGTGGATGCATTGGAGCCGGAGTAATAGAAGGAGTTCAGAAGCATCCGGGATGTGGAACAACAATTAAGCATTTTGTATGTAATAATCAGGAGACAAATCGATATGCCTCAAATAGTGTTGTCAGTGAACGTGCGCTGAGAGAAATTTATCTGAAAGCATTTGAGGTGGCTATAAAGAAATGTCCACCATACGCGGTGATGAGTTCATACAATCTAGTTAATGGCGAGCACACTTGCAGCAGCAAAGACCTGCTGACGCATGTACTGCGTGATGAATGGAAGTATGAAGGACTTGTAATGACAGACTGGTATGTTACGAGCAAAGATATGCATCAAATGACGAACAGTAGAAAGAACAAATATGACAGGGCATCAGCATCGGGATGTGTTAAGGCAGGAAATGCACTTACAATGCCGGGAGCAGAAAGTGACAGAGAGGATATCATGAACGCGCTGCACTCAAAGGAGGAGGGAACCCTGACAAAATCAGAACTTCAGATAGCAGCCGGACAAGTTCTGCAGGCTATATTAAGGAGCCGCAGCTAATGTAAGAACTCCTTCAGTACTTCATAGTCATTTTCATCTTCACACTGTATCTTACCGCCATAGAGGAGCGCTGGCTGATGCCTGAGGGAGACGAAGATAAACTGGCATAAGGTGCTTTGCATCGCCAGTATATCTCCTTCCGAAGTTTCAAAAGTGACTTTGGAGTTACATTCTTTTGTTTTTTTTAAGAAATCTTCAAGATTACAATGCTCTTTTAACTGCATAGAAAATTCCGCCTTTCGTTTGATTTTCATATCATAACATACGGGGCAGACGCTGGACAATAAACTATTCGGGAAAAAGTATAAATTTTCCGCATGATTTTTAAAAACACGAAATAAAAAACATATTAACGAAAATGGACACGCATTAAAAAGAAATTTATTTTATACTAGTACAAACAATGAAGGAAGTCAACGCACAGGAGGTTGCCGGATTATGAAAAAACAGAGTTTGAATGAAACATGGAGCTTTGAGGTGGGAGATGGCGGAAGTCTCAGCAGAGTGACAGGGGAACACACAACGCTGAAAACAGTGAATCTTCCCCATGATGCATCTATTGAGATGGAGAGAAACCCTGAAGAACCAAATGGACCGGGTAACGGTTTTTTTCATGAGGATAATTATATATATAAGAAATCCGTTTTTTTCGATGAATCAGAGAAGGAGAAAGATATTTTTATTGAGTTCGAAGGCGTGTACTGCAATGCTTTTGTCTATGTAAATGAAGCGTATGCAGGGAAATGTCCTTATGGATATACCGATTTCTTTTTAAATATCACAAATTATATTCGCTTTGGAGCGGAGAATGTCATCAAGGTTCTGGTGCGCAATGGGATTCCAAGTGCAAGATGGTACACCGGCGGTGGAATCTATCGGGATGTGAACTTAATGGTTGCGGATAAGATGCATTTTGCGCCGGAGGGGATGCGTCTTGCAACGGTACAGGCGGACGAGGAACTGGCAGTAATCCGGGTACAGGCAGATATTGAATACCATGGATGCGGTGTGAGAGAAATACAGTATTGTGTTGACATTATTGATGCCGGCGGGAACAGGGCAGCAACAGCCAGTATGCCCATTACTGTTACGGAACAAAGCCGTAAGAGCTATCAGCAAAGATTATATCTGGAGAACCCCCAATTATGGGACGATACGAATCCCGTACTTTACAGGTATCATGCATATTTAAAAGAAAATGAACAAGTGCTGGATGAAGAAGAGGGAACTTTTGGTATACGTACGATGCAGCTGGATCCAAAGCATGGTCTGCGCATCAACGGAAAAAAAATAAAACTTCGAGGCGGATGCATTCACCACGATAATGGAATCCTTGGTTCAAAAGAATTCAGGCATGCAGCAGAAAGGCGGATAGCTGCGTTGAAGGCGGCGGGATACAATGCAATCCGGAGCGCCCATAATCCAATCAGTAAAAGGCTTCTGGATGCCTGTGACCGCTATGGCATATATGTGATAGATGAATATACCGACAGCTGGACATCCACAAAAGTAACCTTTGATTACGGCGTTCATATTACAGAATGGTGGGAGCAGGATTTGACCAGTCTGGTAAATAAAGATTATAACCATCCGTCTGTCATCATGTATTCCATTGGAAATGAGATTCCGGAAACGGGGAATAAGTTCAATGCCCAATTTGGTAAGAAGCTGGCGGATAAGATTCGTTCCATGGATGATACCCGTTATGTCATAAACTGTATGAACCTGCTTTTAAGTGGAATGGATATGCTGATGCAGATGGCAGGACAGTCACAGGGCAGTCAGCCAGAGACCGGCGGCGAGATTAATACCATGATGAATGACTACAGCCAGATGATGAAGATGATTATCAAAAGTCCTCAGATTGGGCAGGTGATTGCAGAAGCGGCTGCTCAGGTAGACATTGTGGGATATAATTACGCCGCAGGCCGTTATGAAATGGACGGTGAGTTGTGTCCCAACCGCATCATTGTGGGTTCGGAGACGAACCCGGGAGATTTGGATACAAACTGGGAGCTTGTAGAAAAACTGCCCTATGTCATCGGAGATTTTGGCTGGGCAGCATGGGATTATCTGGGAGAGAATGGAATAGGCGGTGTTTCTTATGGTGAAGCAGGGGGGAAAATGATGTATGCTCCCTACCCTTATCGTGCAGCCTATTGCGGTGATATCAACCTGATTGGAATCCGCAGACCTACGTCTTATTGGAGAGAGATTATCTGGGGATTGAGAACAAAGCCATATATTGCAGTTTGTCCGCCAAAACACCACGGTGAGAAGCGTAATCTTTCCCAGTGGAGTATGACAGATTCTATACGGAGCTGGACTTGGGAAGGATATGAACAGCAGCCTGTGACAGTAGAGGTATATACACTGGCAGAAGAGGCGGCATTATATGTAAACGGGAAACTTATTGCACGCAAAAAGGTTGGGGAAGAGAAAAAAGCAGTAGTTACATTTGAGGCAGTTTATGAGCCCGGAGAGATTAGGGTAATCACATATAACAGCGGCAGAGAAGCAGAATCAGACAGTATTGTCACTGCAAACGGCAGAATCCTTACGGCAGAGGCCGACTGCACCGAACTTCCGGCAGATGGAAGTGATATTAGCTTTGTAGAGGTTTCCATCCGGGACAAGGAAGGCAATCTGAACCCGGACGGAAGCCAGCAGGTACATATATCTATAGAAGGGCCTGGGGAGATAGCAGGTTTCGGCAGTGCAGCGCCAAGCAGTGAGGAAAACTTTTTCGACAGGGTGGCTGCCACTTATGAAGGCAGATTACTGGCGGCAATCCGTGCAACAGGTGAAGGAAGTATAACGGTTATACTCACAACCGATGGTGGAGAGGAAGCCAGAGTTATGATTCGGGCAGTATAGGCAGAATGTATCTGAAAGAAAGAGGATGGAATCGTATGGCAAAAAAAGCAGTTCAGCAGATTATGCTTGGAACAGTCACGAAAAATGAGGCACAGGCGCTGGAGACATTAAAACAAATAAAGGCGGCAGGTTATGATGGAATTGAATTGAATGGGTTTATGATACGCCCCACTTCATTCCTTGTCAGAATCATGACCAAAGCGGGCGGAATGCCGGTTGGAAAAGGCGGACGCTTTGACTGGAAGAAATTACTTGATGAGGCTGGTCTTTGCTGCGTAAGCATTCATGAAGATTTGGGCACGATTCAGAGAGAACCGGAGACGGTCATTGCAGAAGCAGAAAAATTTGGAACAGACAAAATTGTGATTACAGGAATGTATCGTTTTGATTATTCGGACAAAGCGGCAGTTGGGAAACTGACAGAGGATTTGAATCATTCCGGGGAACTACTTAAGAATTCAGGAATACAGCTTTTATACCATAACCACAACTGCGAATTCCGAAAAGTGGCACCGGGGAAAACAGCATACGATATGATAATAGAAGAGACAAATCCGAAATATGTGAACTTTGAGCTGGATTCTTACTGGCCCACGGAAGCGGGAGTATCGGCAATCACTCTTATGAAAAAACTGGGAGGGCGGATGAAGCTCTATCATATTAATGACCGGGGAACAAAGGTAAGCGGGCCGTCCATGACACCGATTCTCAAATCCGACAGTATGGAACTGGGATACGGGAATATGAATCTGGAAGAGTTGATAAAACAGGCATTGGATGTGGACGTGGATGCAGTCATCCTTGAAAGCCATAAGAACTGGGCGGAGAAATCACCGGTGAAATCACTGCAGCTTAGCGCAGAATTTTTAAAAAAATATATGTAACAGCATAAAAGACAGCAATTAATTTATCAGTAGAAAAAGGAGACGGATTATGGGTAAATTTGGAAATGGATTTTTAATGGGGGCCGCAACTGCCGCACATCAGGTGGAAGGAAACAATAAGAACAGTGACTACTGGACAATGGAGCATATGAAATATACTTCTTTTGCAGAACCCTCACTGGATGCAGTGGATCATTATAACCGCTATGAAGAAGATATTAAAATGATGGCAGAAGCAGGACTGAATGCATATCGTTTTTCTATTGAATGGGCAAGAATTGAGCCCAGAAAAGGTGAATTTGACGAGAATGAGGTCGAACATTACCGTAAAGTATTGGAATGCTGTAAGAATCATGGAATTGAGCCGGTTGTTACGTTACTGCATTTCACTTCGCCAAAATGGCTGATTGATGAGGGCGGCTGGGAAAATGAAGAGACAATCGGATTATTTGCAAATTACTGTAAATATGTGGTAGAAAAATTGGGTTCCTATATGCATTATGTATGTACAATCAATGAAGCAAATATGGGGCTCCAGATTGCGGCCATTTCTGCAAGGTATCAAGCACAGATGATGGCGAAGATGCAGCAGGGGGCAGCATCAAGCGCCGGCGAAGAGGCGGCTAAGAGTACAGAAGGAACCGTGCAGGTTGGCCTGAATATGCAGAAGATGATGGAAAACATGCAGAAACAGGCACAGGAAAATACGGAAGTATTCGGTACAGCAACACCACAGGTATTTGTAAGCGGCAGAACCCCGGAAGGTGATATTCTAGTAATGAAAGCCCATCAGGCCGCAAAAAAAGCAATCAAGGAGATTCATCCTGAACTTCAGGTGGGAGTCACACTTTCCCTTCATGATATCCAGGCGAAAGAGGGCGGTGAAAAACGGGCGGAAGAGGAATGGAACGAAGAGTTTTTACACTATCTGCCTTACATAAAAGAAGATGATTTCTTTGGACTTCAGAACTATACACGTTCCATCATCGATGAGAATGGAATTTGTGCCACGCCGGAGAATGCAAAACTGACACAGATGGACTACGAAATCTATCCCCAGGCATTGGAAGCGTGTATCCGTAGAGTTTACAAAGAATTGAAGATGCCGATTATGGTAACGGAAAACGGTATTGCAGTCGATGATGATACCGTGCGTGTGGATTTTATTAATAAGGCCACAGACGGCGTGGCGAATTGTATCGCAGACGGTATTCCGGTAACCGGATATATGTACTGGTCACTGATGGATAACTTTGAGTGGCAGAAAGGGTATTCCATGACCTTTGGTCTGATTGCCGTTGACAGAACTACGCAGAAGAGAACTGCAAAACCAAGTCTGAAATATTTGGGGAGTCTGTTATAAGCAAAAGAGACTAATTTTACATAGAAAGGAAGCCACATATGAAATATTATTGTAATCCAATTAATGTACCATACCGTTATCAATTTAATATGGATCCGCGCTCTCAGGGGAGGCTTCAAATCGACCGGGAGGCAGCCGATCCATCCATGATTCAGTTTAAAGGGAAATATTACATTTTTGCATCCATGAATCTGAGCGTCTGGATGTCGGAAGATATGGTGAACTGGGAATCATATGCCCTTCCAGAGAATCTTCCTCTTTATGATTATGCGCCTGATGTAAGAGTATGCGGAGACTATGTGTATTTCAGCGCATCAAGAAAGGGAGAAATCTGCAATTATTACCGGACCAAAGATATTATCAGGGGACCCTATGAGGAGATTCAGGGGAGTTTTGATTTTTGGGATCCTAATTTGTTTTTTGATGAAGACGGAAAAATCTATTTTTACTGGGGCTGTTCCAATGTTACCCCGGTATGGGGCGTGGAGCTGGAATCTGAGACTATGCTTCCAAAGACTGAGAGGAAAGTTGTAATAGAGGGGAATCCCTATGAGAGAGGATATGAGCGGATGGGGATTGACCATTGTGAGTTTCCCCGCAGTGAGGAAGAGGTGGAGATGATGTTTCAGGGATTCCTGAAACAAAGTAATATGACAGAGGAACAGCTTCCGAAAGTGTATGCACCGCAGATCAGAGGGATGTTTACAAGAATGCCTTTTATTGAAGGACCGTGGATGGATAAGTATGAGGGAAGATATTATCTTCAGTATGCATGTCCGGGAACCGAGTATAATACTTACGCTGACGGTGTATATGTGTCTGATTCACCCCTTGGCCCATTCGTGCTGGCAGCAAACAATCCATTTTCCTATCATCCGGGTGGATTTATGCCGGGAGCAGGTCACGGCTCCACCATGTGGGATAAAGAAGAAAATCTGTGGCACACTTCCACAATGAGAATCAGCGTGAACCATCAGTTTGAACGCCGGGTGGGAATCTGGCCGTCTGGATTTGACAAAGACGGTGAACTGTTCTGTAATCAGAATTATGGAGACTGGCCCATAGCAGTAGAGGAAGGAAAGATGGACCCATGGAGCGAACCAAAATGGTATCTTCTGAGTTATGCAAAACCAGCCAGAGCATCTTCCACAGCAGAAGGAAAGGGGGCAGACAAAGCAGTAAATGAAGACGCACAAAACTGGTGGAGAGCCGCAGGCTCTAAACCCGGGGAATGGATAGAAGTTGATTTGGAAAAGGTGATGGATGTGAGAGCAGTGCAGATTAACTTTGCAGATGATGACCTTCCCATTTCATCACCGGGAGAGATCAAAGGCACTGCCACACAGCCCCGGTACATCGAGGAAAGAAATCTGCGGACCAGATGGAAACTGGAGGGTTCACTGGATGGAAAAGAGTATTTCGTAATAGAAGACAAATCAAAGGTTGAGACAGACTTGCCCCATGATTTTATCGTGCGTGAAAATGGCCTGCAGGTTCGTTATGTGCGGCTTACTGTCATTGAGATTCCATATGGAGTGGAGCCCTGTATTTCCGGCCTTCGTATCTTTGGAATTGGGACGGGAGAAAAACCGGATGTGCCTGTGTTTGAGGTGAGCAGAAGCGAGGATGAACTGGATTTGCTGGTGGTTGTCGAGGGGGTGAGAGATGCCATTGGTTATAACATTTGCTGGGGTCATGAGAAAGAGAAACTCTATCACAGTTACCAGATATACCGCAGTGTCAGGGACGTGGAAACGGGATGTGATGCCAGGATAAACAAGCGAATCGGGGCGCTGGTAAAGGGTCGGAATTACTTTATCCGCGTTGACGCATACAATGAAAACGGAATCACAAAAGGAAAGGTTATCAGATTATGAAAGCAGTTAATTTGAAGACGGAGCACATGAAAAATCCTATGGGCATAGACATTACAGAACCACATCTGTCATGGATATGTGCGGATGGACAAAAACAAAGCGCATATGAAGTTGAGGCGTCAAGCGGCGGAGTCTCTGTGTGGAAAAGCGGAAAAGTGTGTACGAACCAGATGCACGCCACATATGGAGCTGTTTTGAAAAGCAGGCAAAATGTCATATGGAAGGTGCGTCTCTGGGATGAAAACGATGAGGCAGGCGCGTGGAGCGAACCGGCGATGTTTGAGATGGGACTTCTTGAGGAAGCTGATTTTCATGCAAAATGGATTAATCCGGAATTAGAGTGTGATCCGGCCGTTCATAAACCGGCGAGTTATTTAAAAACATCCTTTGAAGCAGGCAAAGTGTCTGATGCAAGACTTTATATTACCTGCCATGGTCTTTATGAGGCATATATAAATGGAGAAAGGGTGGGAAACTTTGTCCTTGCACCGGGAACAAGCTCCTATGATAAATCGCTGCCCTATCAGACATACGATGTGACAGGGCTTTTAAAAGAAGGAAAGAATGAGGTTATGGTAATCCTCGGGGATGGCTGGTATCGAAGCTGTTCCGGTGTGGATGGCGACCGAAATCTATACGGGGAGGACATTGCACTTTACTTTCAGCTGGAGGCCGATGGTGAGGTTATCTGTATTTCAGATGAGAACTGGCTGGCCTCACAGAAGGGTCCTCTCCGGGAAAACGATATGCAGCAGGGAGAGACTTATGATGCGCGGATGGAAGATTTAACGGAATTTCATCCGGTGAAAACAGAAACATTCGGTGTGAAAAATTTTGTATGTTCTAACAGCCTTCCCATTGTAGAACAGGAGAGATTCGAAGGGAAGATTATACAGACGCCAAACGGAGAAACGATTATTGATTACGGACAGAATCTGGCCGGATATGTGGAATTTACGGTTCAGGCTCACAAAGGAGCGAAAATCGTCCTGACACACGGGGAGACGCTGGATGAAAACGGCAACTTTACAGCAGAGAACTTTCAGGACCGCAAGCGGCATAAAGAAGGCGGAACAGAGCAGAAAGTAACATGCATTTGCAAAGAGGGTAGGAATCATTATAAGTCCCGCTTTACAATCTGGGGCTTTCGGTATGCCAAAGTTGAGACAGAGATAGATTTGATAGACGCCAGTTTTACTTCTATCGCAGTTTATTCGGATATGGAGCAGACGGGTACCTTTGAGTGTTCGGATGCGGCTGTAAATCAACTGGTGCAGAACAGTATCTGGAGTCAGAAATCCAACTTCTGCGATGTGCCAACAGACTGCCCCACGAGAGAGCGGGCAGCGTGGACGGGAGATATGGGAGTATTTGCAGAGACCGGGTTATTCCTTGCGGACTGCTATCCGGTGATTCGCAGATGGCTTGGGGAATGCCGGCTGAATCAGTATGAGGACGGAAAAGTCTCCAATATTGCGCCGAAAAACAACAGACCAAGTTTCTTTTCCAGGATGCTGGCAGGTTCTGTGGGCTGGGGAGATGCCTCCATTATTGTTCCTTATATGATGTATAAACGGACAGGAGATATCCGCATATTGGAAGAAAATTATGACATGATGCAGAAGTGGTATCGGTTTCTGGAGAGCCGGGCAAAACAGAAGCCGCTGAATCCGGTTAAACGGTTAAAAAAGAATCCGCACAGAAACTATACTATTGAGACAGGTGTAGACTATGGGGAATGGTGTGAGCCGGATGTGGAGAGCACCATGGCTATGCGCACCCCGCAGGGGAAAGTTGCAACGGCTTATTTTGCATATTCAGGAAAACTTCTTTCTGAAATAGCTGAGATAATCGGGAAAAAAGAGGATGCAGAAAATTACCGCGAAATTGCAGCAAATGCAAAGAGAGCATTCAAGCATATTGCCACAGAGGACGGAAAAATCCATTCGGATAGGCAGGCAGAGTATGTGCGGGCCATCGCATTTGATTTATTGAGTGAAGAGGAGAAAGAACAGGCGGCAGCAGAGCTGAATCAGTTGGTTGTCCATAACGGATATCATCTGAACACGGGATTTTTGTCTACCCCCTTGCTCTGCCCCATATTGGCGGAGTATGGATATCTCGAAACCGCATACAAACTACTGTTGCAGGATACGATGCCAAGCTGGCTGTATGCAGTAAAAAAAGAGGCAACGACCATCTGGGAAAGATGGGATGGAATTGACGAAAGCGGCAAACCGAAGGCTTCTTTGAATCACTATTCTTATGGAGCCATCTGTGGCTGGCTGTTTCAGGGTGTGTGCGGAATTCATCTGGAAGAAAATAAAATTACCATTCATCCAATGCCGCACAAACTGATGCAGTATGCAAAAGCATCTTATCAATCACCGGTAGGAGAGATTGCAAGCGGCTGGAGATACGAAGGAGAGACACTGATTTTCCATATTCGGATTCCGCCAAATACAGAGGCCAGAGTAGTTTTGCCAAACGGAAAAACAGAGATTCTTTGTGCCGGAAATCATACACTGTCAATTTAAAAAATAAAAGAAATCGCGAGGAGAAAATAAGATATGGAGATGACACTGAGATGGTACGGAGCAGAATTTGACACAGTCACATTAAAGCAAATCCGTCAGATTCCGGGGGTGACGGGAGTAATCACTACCTTATATGATACGGAGCCGGGAGAGGTCTGGAGCAGAGAAAGAATTCGAGCAATGATTGATGAAGTAGAGGCAGCAGGTCTTCATATATCAGGGATCGAAAGCGTCAATATCCACGATGCAATTAAGACGGGCGCGGCAGACAGAGACCGCTATATAGACAATTACATTCAGACATTAGAAAATCTTGGAAAAGAGGATATTCACCTGGTATGTTACAATTTTATGCCGGTGTTTGACTGGACACGTACAGAACTGGCAAGAGAACGCGAAGATGGGTCAACTGTACTTGCATATACGCAGGAAGCTGTTGATGCATTGGATCCGACAAAGATGTTTGATTCTATCGCGGGCGATATGAATGGAACAATTATGCCGGGCTGGGAGCCGGAACGAATGGCGAAAGTAAAAGACTTGTTTGATATGTACAAGGACATTGATGATGAGAAGCTTTTTGAGAATTTAAAATATTTTCTTGAGAAAATCATGCCGGTTTGCGACCAGTATGATATCAATATGGCCATTCATCCGGATGACCCTGCATGGAGCGTATTTGGACTTCCTCGTATCATTATTAATAAAGCAAACATTTTACGAATGATGAAAATGGTGGATAATCCCCACAACGGAGTGACATTCTGTTCTGGTTCATACGGAACGAATTTAGAAAATAATCTTCCGGATATGATTCGTTCCCTAAAAGGAAGAATCCATTTTGCACATGTGAGAAATTTAAAATTCCATTCACCGACAAACTTTGAAGAAGCAGCGCATCTTTCTTCTGACGGTACCTTTGATATGTATGAGATTATGCGGGCCTTATATGAGACTGGATTTGACGGGCCCATACGCCCTGATCACGGACGCATGATATGGGATGAAGTCGCAATGCCGGGCTATGGACTCTATGACCGTGCACTTGGGGCAACATACCTGAATGGTCTGTGGGAAGCAATCGAGAAGTCAGAAGAACGTCTTGGAAGGCAGGGTGCGTGAGATGAGATTAGATAAAAATATAATGGAAAATAGAGAAGAATGGCAATCAAAGGGGTATCGGCTTCCGGCATATGACAGAGAAGCGATGATTCAAAAAACGAAAGAAAATCCAGAGTGGATACATTTTGGTGCAGGGAATATCTTCCGTGCTTTTCAGGCAAATATTGCGCAAAACCTTTTGAACCGTGGGGTGATGAATACAGGAATTATCGTGGCGGAAGGATTTGATTACGAAATCGTAGAAAAAATGTACCGCCCGCATGCAGAGTATTCTATTCTTGTAACATTAAAGGCAGATGGAAGTATTGAGAAAACAGTTGTGGGAAGTATTGCAGAATCTTGTATTCTGGATTCAGACAACGCAGAAGAATTTGGAAGATTAAGAGAGATTTTCAAGAAGGATTCTTTGAAGCTTGCCACATTTACAATTACCGAGAAAGGATATAGTCTGGTTGATGGCAAAGGAGAAGTGCTTTCCGGTGTTGCAAGTGACTATAAGACTGGACCGGAGAAACCGGTAAGCTATATCGGAAAAGTGGCATCCCTTTTATATACAAGATACCTTGCCGGGAAAAAGCCGATTGCAATGGTAAGTACGGATAACTGCTCCCATAATGGCGACAAGCTGTATGCAGCAGTCAATGCCTTTGCGGAGCAGTGGGCAGTAAATGGACTGGTAGAGAGCGAATTTGCAGACTATATTCAGAACAAAGATAAAGTGGCGTTCCCCTGGAGCATGATTGATAAGATTACACCAAGACCGGACGCATCTGTTGAGAAAATCCTTCGGGAGGATGGTCTGGAAGGATTAGAACCTGTCATCACCTCGAAGAACACTTACGCTGCTCCATTTGTAAATGCAGAGGAGTGCGAGTATCTCGTCATTGAAGACCTGTTTCCAAATGGCAGGCCAAGGCTTGACGAAGGCGGCGTCATGTTCACAGACAGAGAAACAGTAGATAAAGTAGAACGCATGAAAGTATGTACTTGTCTGAATCCTCTTCATACGGCGCTGGCTGTTTATGGGTGTCTGCTTGGATACACCAAGATATCAGAGGAGATGAAAGACCCCGAGTTAAAGAAGATGGTGGAAATCATCGGATACAAAGAAGGACTTCCGGTTGTAATCAATCCGGGCATACTTAATCCGAAAGAATTTATTGATACGGTGTTAAATATACGAATTCCGAATCCCTTTATGCCGGATACGCCGCAGCGTATTGCTACCGATACCTCACAGAAATTAGCAATCCGTTTTGGCGAAACAATTAAGAACTATCAGATGACCGGGAAAGATATTAATGATTTAAAAATGATACCGCTGGTCTTCGCCGGATGGCTTCGCTATCTTATGGCGGTGGATGACAATGGGACAGCCTTTGAGTTAAGCCCGGATCCGTTATCAGAAACACTTTGCCCGTATTTATCAGAGATCAGGCTGGGGCAGGAATTTGACGGGGAAGCAGTACTCCGCCCGATATTAGAAAAGCAGGAAATCTTTGGGGTGGATTTGTATGAATTGGGCATGGCGGACAAGATTTGCCGGTATTTTAAAGAATTAACTGCCGGAACAGGCGCTGTACGTGCAACATTGAAAAAATACACCATATAAAAAACGAAGGGGAAGGATATGAATCAGATTTTAAAACGAATTGAAAAAATCGGTATTATACCGGTGGTTGTATTGGATGATTCCAAGGATGCAGAGAGTCTGGCAGATGCTTTATGTGAAGGAGGTTTGCCATGCGCGGAGGTTACGTTCCGGACAGAGGCAGCAGAAGAAAGTATTCGTATTATGCGTAAGAAATATCCAGATATGCTGATTGGTGCAGGCACAGTTCTGACAACCGAGCAAGTGGAACGGGCTGTAAGCGCCGGAGCTGAATTTATTGTCAGTCCGGGATTAAATCCCAAAATAGTAAAATATTGTATAGATAAAAAAATCGCCATAACACCAGGAACTGCTACGCCAAGTGAGATAGAAGCAGCAATAGAAAATGGATTGGATGTAGTGAAATTTTTCCCGGCGGAGCAGCTTGGGGGACTGAAGATGATCAAGGCAATAGCAGCTCCATATACAGGGATAAAATTCATGCCGACAGGTGGAATCAATGCGGAAAATGTACGGGAATATCTGGCGTATGACAGAATCCTTGCCTGTGGCGGAAGCTGGATGGTAAAAAGTAATTTAATTAAAAACCATGATTTTGAAAAAATCAGGGAATTGACACGGCAAGCTGCTGATATTGTAAAAGAAATCCGCGGATGATGGGATATACTCGCAATAACAAAATAAGGAGATGGTAAGTTGACATGAAATTACAAATAAGACCCCAAGAGGAATGTGCATTTGACGCCGTTTCTTTAGGTGAAGTTATGCTTCGATTAGACCCAGGCGAAGGACGTATCCGGACTGCAAGAAATTTTCGGGCATGGGAGGGCGGCGGAGAATACAATGTTGTTCGTGGCCTTCGCAGATGCTTTGGAATGAAAACAGCGGTTATAACAGCATTTGCAGAAAATGAAGTGGGCAGACTCATGGAAGATTTCATTTTACAAGGGGGTGTGGATACATCTTTAATACACTGGATGCAGTCAGATGGAATCGGAAGGCTGTGCAGAAATGGAATTAATTTTACAGAAAGAGGTTTTGGAATACGTGGAGCAGTAGGGTGCTCTGACCGGGCAAATACTGCAATTTCCAAAGCGACATCAAAAGATTTCGATTTTGAGTATATCTTTGGGACGCTTGGTGTCCGCTGGCTGCATACAGGAGGTATCTATGCAGCATTATCTGAACAAGCATGCGAAACTGTTCTTGAAGCGATAAAAACTGCCAAAAAATATGGTACGATTGTATCATATGACTTGAATTACCGTCCATCCATGTGGAGTGCTATCGGAGGTTTGGAAAAAGCACAGGAAGTGAATAAAGAAATTGCAGAATACGTTGATGTTATGATAGGCAATGAAGAAGATTTTACGGCGTGTCTGGGATTTGAGGTTGAAGGGAATGATGCGGACCTTAAAGAACTGAATATCGACGGCTATAAAAAGATGATTAACGAAGCAGTGAAAACTTACCCGAATTTTATAGCAGTGGCAACTACGCTTCGTGAAGTGAAGACCGCTACCGTAAATGATTGGAGCGCTCTTTGCTGGGCAGGAGGAGAAATATACAAGGCAAAGGATTATAAGGGGTTAGAAATTATGGATCGAGTAGGGGGCGGAGACTCTTTCGCTTCGGGATTGATTTATGGACTTATCACAACTGGGGACGCAGAACTTGCAGTAAATTATGGTGCGGCTCACGGCGCTCTTGCAATGACTACACCAGGCGATACGACTATGGCAAGTAAAAGAGAAGTAGAAGCAGTCATGGGTGGTGCCGGTGCACGGGTACAAAGGTAATTCTATTCGTGTACAAACACTTTCAAAAGAAAGAAGGCAGATATGAAAAAATTCATGGATAACGAGTTTTTATTGACAACAGAAACAGCACAGCATCTGTACCATGACTATGCGGAGAAAGAACCGATTATAGATTATCATTGTCATCTAAATCCAAGAGAAATCTATGAAGATGTTAAATATAATAACATTACGCAGGTATGGCTGGGAGGAGATCACTACAAGTGGCGTCAGATGCGTTCCAATGGTGTGGAAGAAAAATACATAACAGGTAACGCATCTGACCGGGAGAAATTCCAGAAATGGGCAGAAACCTTGGAGAAAGCAATTGGAAATCCACTATATCACTGGAGTCATATGGAGCTAAAAAAATATTTCGGCTATGAAGGATACCTATGTGGCGATACTGCAGAAGACGTATGGAATCTGTGTAATGAAAAACTTCAAAATGGCCTGACAGCACGCAAGATGATCGAGATGTCAGACGTTGAAATTATCTGTACAACGGATGACCCTGTAGATTCCTTAGAATGGCATAGAAAATTAAGTGAAGAAGGATTTTCTGCAAAGGTACTCCCGACATGGAGACCTGATAAAGCCATGAATATTGAGAAAAATGATTTTGCACTTTATCTGAAAAAGCTGGAAGAGACAAGTGGAATTAAGATTCAAAGTTTTGAAAGTTTAATTCAAGCACTAAAAAAACGTATGGACTTTTTTGACAGCGCAGGATGCTGTATATCGGATCATGGGCTGGAGTATGTCATGTATGAGCCGGCCACGCGGTGGCAGATTGACTGTATATTCGAAAAAATCATGCGTGGAGAGTCACTGACAGGATGTGAGATTAGGCAGTACAAGACGGCATTTCTAATAGAGATGGGAAAAGCATATGCTGAGAAAAACTGGGTAATGCAGCTGCATTATGGAGTGCAGAGAGATTTAAATCATAAAATCTTTCAGAAGCTTGGGCCAGATGCAGGTATTGATGCCATTAACAACTACGCCCCAGCCATTGAGATGGGAAAATATCTAAATCTATTGGCAGAGCAGGACGCATTGCCAAAAACAATATTATATTCGCTTAATCCAAACGACAATGCAGTAATCGGCACAGTAATCGGCTGCTTTCAAGATGCCACAGCGATTGGCAAAATCCAGCAGGGCTCTGCATGGTGGTTCAACGACAATAAGGCAGGGATGATTCAGCAGATGGTGTCTTTGGCCAATCAGGGGTTGCTTGGTAACTTTATCGGAATGCTTACAGACTCCCGCAGCTTTTTATCTTATACCAGACACGAATACTTCCGCAGGATTATGTGCGATCTGATTGGCGGCTGGGTAGAAAATGGCGAGTATCCACAGGATGAAAAGATGTTGGAGATGATTGTGGCGGGAATTGCGTACAAAAATGCAAAATGTTATTTTGGATTTTAAATTAAAAAGGTTTTGAATTACGAGGAGAAAATAAGGTCTGTATTGTTCCGAACCTTCGCCTACTGTTCCGGATGATGGTATGGCATAAGTTATCTAGTCAATAAGGAGGGGGACGAACAGGCTGTAGAAGAGTTTTGGAAAGATTATGATTAGATGCAAAAGAAGATTACTATGATTCCCGCTAAAACTACGCCAGTCTTATTTTTTCATGGTTTAGTTATCCTAACACATCATCGGCAAGTGTTACGAAATGATATGGAAATTTCACTTTCTTGTTCAGAATTTGATATACTGCTCTATCTGGCACAGCAGCCTGGACAGGTATTTACGAAGACACAGCTGTTTCAGCATCTCTATCAGGATGAACTTGCCGTGGACATTGACAATCTTATCTACTGCCTTATCCGAAGCCTGCGTAAGAAGATGGAGCCGGATCCGCGACATCCAAGATATATTCATACGGTTCGCGGTGTTGGATATAAGTTTGAAGCGCTCTCAGGGAAGTAACATTCTCTGGGAGTTTTTGTTGCACTTTTTTGGCATGGTACGTACAGAAATAGTAAAAGGATATCTCTCAAAAAGTGTACTTTTTAAAGCTACTATAAACGATATGCTTTTTGCTCTCAAAAAGTACACATTTCTATTTTTGAGATATCTCAAAAAAAGTGTATACATTTTGGGAGAGGAAAGGGAATTTGACCATGCCAGTTTATGGATACCACAGGACAAGTACAAAGGAGCAGCACCTGGATCGGGGACTATTGGAAATCAGTAAATTCTGCGAGGAAAACCAAATAAATCTTCTGGATATATTTACAGACCAGCTTACCGGAAAGAAGTTTGACCGACCAGAATATCAGTTTCTGAAAAAAAGAATACAGCCGGGAGATGTATTAATCATTACGGAGCTGGATCGGCTGGGGCGAAATAAGCGGCAGATATTAAAGGAGCTGGAATATTACCGCGACCGGAAGGTGCGGGTGATGATATTGGAAATTCCAACGACGCTCATGGATTTTTCCAACTGGGACAATAAATTGGCAGCTCTAATAATGGAAACGATCAATAACCTTCTGATTGAGGTCTATGCCGTATTTGCTGAGACGGAAATAGAGAAAAAAGAAAAACGGCAAAGGGAAGGCATTGAAGCAAAAAAGCTGCGTGGAGAATGGGATGACTACGGACGCCCACATATCATGGATAAGGCGGCTTTTGCCCAGGCATTTGAACGAGTCGTGGCAGGAACGCTTACGCCCACAGCGCTACGCAAAGAATTAGGGATGTCGTCTGCCACCTTTTATCGCTACCGCACACAGTATCTCAAGGAACATGCAGAAGATTTTCAATCGGAACAATAATGTGCCTATTACTCTTTATAGAAGGAATAGATCTTGCAAGGAGGAGGAATTTGATGAGAGAAACAAGAAACGGCATCTTAATTTTTGACACGGCAAGTAAACGGTATGATATTCGTTTTGGATTAGAAGAGTACTATGGCGGACTCTGCTGCGGAGAGTGCTTTGAAGTAAAAGTAGAAGAAAAATGGATTCCGGTCCGTATCGAATTAAGGTACCCGAAAGACTGGTATCTGGTAGGTCTGTCAAATGTTGCTCTTAGCGGATTGCAGGTCAGAATATAGGAGGCAGTAATGGAGGAATGTAACACAAACAGAGCCATCCACAAAAAGATGGCTCTGTTTCACTATTTAGATGTAGTTTTGCAGGAAAGTTTGTCTGTATCTGCTTCCTGAAGATACATCTTCAAGACATTCATAAATACAGTGGTATTCGATTGGAATTGCACATAAAAATCCTGAGTCACATCATAATCGAGATACAGGTAATAAAACACGGTTGCTCTTAACTTCTCCATACGTTCTGTGTCAGTGCATTCTTCAGCTTTTCGCAAAAGCATGCTCAATTCAGAGATTGTCTCATACCATGTGATAAAGAAAGGATCTTCTAAGTCCATGCCAAAACGTCCCAGCCATTCACGGACTGTATGGGTTTCTGAATGATCACCGCAACTGGGATTCACAAAAACATATTCAATCCGGCTGCCTTCGGAAGCAGCATCGCCGCACTTACCCGGTGACAGCTCTATCATTCGTCCAATCGGAAACGTGGCGCATACTGTCGGCTTAACATCGTGAACAGCGCATTTGTTATCCTTCAAGAAAGGGCAATGCCGGAGCAGTCCTTTCGGCGCAAGTCTGATAATAGGAATCCGAGATGTATTGCCGATATAAACTTCACCGTTCTGTGCGGCTGTTTCATAAGGGGTATTGCCTAATTTTTGCGCGATAAAAAATAAATCCTTTGCAGTCAAAATAATATCATCCCGATTGATGCAACAGTCCCCGCATTGGGTACAGTGAAACCGAAAAGGTGTGTCTATTCCAATTTTTAAATCCATGTATTCTTCTAAACGATTCATGGTTGTCCTCCATTCATTTTTGATTTTTCGATTTTGAGATATCCGGAAGGCCATATGCCGCCTTCTTAGAGAATCATCTTAATTCCGCGTTTAATTTACCGCGGATGTCCATAAGTATATTGCCCAGATGGTTTTCACCAAAGCCATCTACGCAGCCCCAGAAACGGTCGCCCCAAGTATTTCCTTCTATCAACAAGGTATCGCCTGTTGCCAGCAATGCCTGCATCAGTTCAGGATGCTGTAGGAATTTGGCAAAGCAGACTTCATACATAATCGGTATTTTTACTTGATTCCAATCCGGGCGCAGAGTGACGCTTCGCCCAAGTCTTTTGGCAAGAGCCGGCTCCGTAAGGCGCGGCATATAAAATTGCTGCTGTTCTCTTACGAATACTGTTTTCTGTGCCTGAAATGCGGCTTCATTGTTCGCATATTTATGTCCCCGATAGATGATTGGAGCATGATAGAAGTTGCTGAGGAATGCATAATTCCCCCGGAACTCAGCAATTTGTGAATAAGTATAGAACTTTACGGTATTTGTATAAAGCATAATGATACCTCCTTCAGTTATTTGTAAAGGAAGCGGCATATAAAAGCCGCTCCCTACGAATCCTTATCATTTTGTAGTACATATCACCTAAGCAATCATTTCCAGGAATTCCGCTTCTGAGAGAATGCGGATGCCGAGAGTTTGTGCCTTAGCAAGCTTGCTTCCCGCTTTTTCGCCGGCAATCAGGAAATCTGTTTTCTTCGACACAGAACTGCCAGGCTTTGCCCCCAGTTCCAGAATCTTTGTGTTGATTTCATCTCTTGTGAAATGCTCCAATTTGCCTGTTGCTACGATGGTACGTCCTGTAAAAATGTTTTCTTTCATAATCGTGTTTTCCTTTCTTTCTTCAAATGTCATTTCTGTCTGTAGTGTCCTGAATAACCGAAGGTTCTCTTCATCAGCAAACCAGCTGTGTATATGGTTGCTGAAGACCGGCCCAATACCTTCAATGGCTGTAAAATCATAACCACTTAGGGCGGCAGTTTCAAAGTCCTCCAGACTGCCATTAAATACAGTGTCTAACAGGCTGCTGATCGTGCGCCCGATGAGCGGAATATCCATGGCTACAAGGTAACGGACAAAGGTTGTCTTCCGGCTCTCATAGATGGAATTTTGCAGGTTCTGGTAAGAGGCCTCGCCAAATCCATCCAGCTTTAAGATATCTTCCTTATGTCGCTCCAGATGGTACAGATCTTGAAAAGACGTTACCCAACCGTTTGCCAGAAACTTCTCCAGTGTTGAAGAAGACAGTCCCCGGATATCCATGGCCTTTTTGCTTACAAAATGCACGAAGCGTCGTAGCAGCTGGCTCTCACAGTCCGGATTGTCGCAGTGCAGTGTTTCAATCAAACGCCCATCGCTGGAAGCGCGGGAGTAAACCCGCGTCTTTGCACCACAGCAGGGACAGGTGGGCGGGGTAAAATCCTGATAAGAACCCCGATCCAGATTATCTTCTATGTGTGGGATAATCATGTTGCGCTTTGACACTAAAATGCGGCATCCCGGCACTAATTCCAAATCTTTAATGAAGGTCAGGTTGTGCAGCGTGGCTCTTGATACTTCACATCCGTCAATCTCTACGGTATCAAAGATGGCAACAGGAGCTATCTCTCCGGTACGCGACGGCGTCCATTCGATTTCGCGTAATACGCTTTCAAAGGTTTCGTCCTCGAACTTATACGCCAGTCCGTCTTTGTAAAAACGTCCAGTGCGCCCGCAGCTTTCCGAATAGGAAATGCTGTCATAGGATACAACAATCCCGTCAATGGGAAGGTGGCTTTGCTCTGCATGTTCCTGAAGCTGGTCAATATCATGTTTCAGTTCTTCCAAGGTATAGTCCGCATTATCCTTAAATATATAAGGGCATATTTGAAAACCTTGCTTACATAATTGATACAGACGGTATCTTTTGGAATCTTCGTAGCTTGGATTTTCATCTAAGCCTTCCAATACTTTGAATGCCAAAAAGCGAACCTGCCGCTTGGAACAGGTTCCCGGATTCAGGCATCGCACCGAACCAGATGATAGATTTCGTGAATTCCGATAAGGTTATCCATTGCTGTCTACAAGGCTAAGCTTCAGCCGTTCAAAATCATCCTTGCAAATCAGCGCTTCGCCAGATATGCGTAACCGTTTTTGATAAGGAATGGTCAGGGGCACATTTGTAAAGGCGGGTATATTATGAGTGATTTCTTCTCCAATTACTCCGTCTCCTCTTGTGCAGGCACGTATCAGTTTGCCGCCCTCGTAGTCCAGTTCCACAGTCAGACCATCCAGCTTCAACATAAGCAGCACATCGCGGCTTCCTATGAAAGAAAACAATTCTTGTGCCTGCTTTGTCTTATCAAGAGACAATAAGGGCGTTGCAAGTTCTACTTTTTTCAGTTCACTGATAGGAATATAGCCGACAGTCTGTGTGGGAGAATCAGAGAGTATCATTCCGCTTTGTTCCTCCAACCTTTTCAACTGGTCGAACAGACAGTCATACTCCCTATCTGAGATGCTTGGTGCATTCAAATTGTAATATGCGTTTCGATGATGGTTTAGGACACGTACAAGCTCTTTGTTTTTTTCAATTAGTTCATTCATATAAATTTTTCCTTTCTTGCAGAAACATTGCATTTTGTGTTCTTCCTTGGAATTTCGCCACTCCTCCTTTCCTGTGTTCAGGCGCAAAAAAAGAGAATGGACACAGAAGTATTCATTCTCTTATTGCTGCAATTATGCAAAATAAAAAAAGTCAGTGGACTGCCACGGGCAGAAAAATTCCACTGACTTTATACAAACCTAAACAACATGTAAAATCCTGTTGGATTAACACAAAACAATTGATACAACTTTAACACAACACAATATGTAGTGTGATTCAATATAAAAATGCTATATATTGTTGTGTGATGACCTCCATGCAGAGCTGATGGCAGCAATTATTCGTTGGCTGCGCTGTCCGGTTCTTCTCTATTCATCTAATAAATCGCTGTAGCTTACATTCAGCACTCTTGCGATTGTTTTTAACTCAATATCTGTTACAAATCTTTTACCGCTCTCAATCCGCTGTATGGCGTTTTTATCCACATCAAGTCCTGCAATTTGCAGCATATCTGAAAACTGCTTTTGTGAAGGTTTTAAGGGCATACGTTCCCGAAACTGTTTTATCTTCCGTCCACATAGATTGTTTGATCCATCGATCGCTTTATTTTTATACATATTGCCCTCCTAAATTGACATCTACTGATTGTCATATAGGAAAGTATATGTTAAAATCAGACCTGTATTGACATTCACTATGTGTCAAATAAATATTTTTAGGATAGGTGGTTATGCAGATGAAAAAGAAAGTTGACGCAGAACGTGCGATAAGGACAATTGCCATGAAAGAGGGAAAAACCGTGGAATACATACGGTCACAGATGAACATGGCTATGCTTGCAGGGCTATGTAACCAAGACCCTGATATCCAAGCGCGTTGGAAAAAAATCCCCTGCGAAGATGAGATTCCAACGCCGGAAGAGCTGATTACATATCTTGCCACTCATGTTGATTCCGGAATAGACCCTTTTGGCTAAAAACTGGTAATGAATACAGAGTAAGTGATTATCACTATAAAAAGGACCGCCCAACACGGACGGTCCAAAGTCATTTTTAAAGCTCCAAGTCATCTTCAGGGGCCCAGGGATTTTCAAATGTGTGGACAGTGATTTCCTCATCATCCAGAAGCGCCTCCAGCTCAGTGAAAGAGTTGGCGGCATATCCCAGATTACGAAATTTATCCAAAAGTTCCTGCTCTGATTCGAAAAGGTCCCAATCCTCCAATACGTTGGATACTTTGTCGCCGGAAGGTGTCACAGCATCCTCATCGTAGATGGAGATGATGTACTTTTCCGGGAAAAAGGTTCCGGTAGTGTCGGTATTATAATAAATTTCTTCACCAGGCTCAATGCTCTTGCATACAAAGGACACACCGTAGTGGGCTGCTATGGCTTGATATGCATCGTAAAGCGGCGACCAGGCAGTGGATAAATCAAGAAGAATACCTTCTTTGTCCCGCTCCATATAAGTGACATTGCCCCGCAGGCAGATATCAGATGTGGAAATGCCTTTGTAGTTGAATAAATTACCTATCCAGGAGTCATCCGGCTTTATACTCATAATAATGCAAGCCTCCAGGTCATCCCAGAGATTTTGAAGTCCTTCCGTGTTGGATTCTGTGTAAAAGTAAATGTCATCGCAGCAGATATTTGCCATTATCCATCCACCTCCAATTTTTTAGTTCGTTCTTGTAATGTCATAATTTTTCCTTTCCTTTTCCGGTGTAGAGCCGGCAGTTTCATCTTCAGCATTTGGCTTCAGATACACCAGCAGTTTCCCTTGCAAGCTCAGGGGGTGTGTCACCCATGTATTATGCTCGTAAATCTCTTCTGTTAGCGTATTATAGATGACAGGCTCCTTTTCCAGGTCAGACAGATCTGCTACAAGGCAAGTCTTCAGGTTGATGTATGGCCAAAGTGCCAGTTCTATTTGTTTACGCATTTTCAAAGCCAGCGAATGCAGTCGGCTTACATCATAGTGTCTGGAGATATCCCGGCCCATTTCAATTAGCAGACCGGAATCATCAATGGTTTTGGTGATTACGTCAAGCTGTTCCTGCAGGGGGACATCGGGATTGAGAACCAGTCCTCTGAGTGCGACTGAACTGACGAAGGAACTGGCCGTTTGTTCAATCTGATTCAACAGTGCCCTGTAGGGATGCTGATACTTAGTCTTCAGAGTCTGGACTCCCACACCTTCCCGGTTTCTTTTTAAAGTGGAAAGCAGCTCTTCTAAGCTGCCTCCCAGTTCATAGATTGTCATACTCAAGCGCATAACACCCCGGTTTCTATTGGCATCCAAATGAATCTAAGGTCATACAGTGTGTTGCGGGTTTCAAAAATGACGCCATGGTCTGAAACCTCCAAAATTTGTTTGACAGATGAAGTTATGATGCTCTGGTTCTGATAGGAAATCAATGCCCGTTCCCCTACACGGAGTGGAAGGGCAAGTGTGCCGGTTAATGCTATTTGCTTCTTGGTATCATTGAGTTTACAGATTTTATTATTGTTCTTCATAAACTACCTCCTATGCTACCTCGTAATTCAGGCGGAAACAGCCCCGGGATACACAGAGGTATTGTTCTCTGTGTTCGTATAGTGTGGCACGAATCCGTTCCTGATAATGAGGGTTTTTGGCTGCCTTTGGGTGGTCTTTCAATAATTCATACAGATCGCTTAGTGCTGCGGAGCCGCCGATGCTTTCCATAGTCATACGGATGAGGTGATGCCAGGTAAGAGCCGTGATGTCTGTATCCTTTACAGAGAACCAGCCTTCCTGCCTGCAGCTGAATGGAATCATAAGCGCATCTGCTTTTTTCAGCATCAGCATGTATTCCGTGACAACAGGGATGAATGGCTTTTTGTATCTGCGGTTGTCCGAGGCGCAGTTGAACTGGGCTTTGACAAGAAAGGATTCAAAGTCACCCATCCGCATAAGGTCATGCTGCATACTGTAAAAATGCCCATTGCTGCGGATGTCTCCCACAAGGATGGCAAGCCTGCCGTCTTTCCGCAGTGCCAGGAAGAATTTCCGGATACAGAAATTTAGTTTCTCCAGAAACTCCTGGTAGTTTTCACATAGGGATAAATCATCCGGGTGTGGAGAACCCCACATGTTTCCGCTGTATTTGATGATATCATGGTAAGGCGGATGGAAAAAAATCAAATCCGCAGAATCCTCCACATCATCTTTCAGGGCATTCCAGTTTCCTTTGCCTACAGCCGGCGCTGGATTCAAATCGTAAAGGAGTGACCGGACATGGTGCCGGTCCGCAGCGGCTTTGGCAGTTCCGGATCCGGACATAGGGTCCAAAAACGTGAACTGACTGGTATCTTTCCCCTCGTAGCTCTTACAGTCCAGAACATACCGCAGTACGGCAGCTATCACCTCTGGAGAGCAGTTGCCCCGCCATTGGTTATTGCCGCCTGTGCCGCGTTCCGGGTAGGCCATGAATGAGGTCAGTTCTTTGCCGACACGTTTCCGAAGTCCTTCTGTCCCCAGCATTCCTGCAATGGTTTGCCAGTCCGGACCAAATTCTGCTTCTAGAATCTGTGCTGCACGTCTGAGTGCGAGTTCATCCATATCATGCGCCTCCTTATATCAGGGAAAGTTCCCGGAGCCTTCTGCGAAGCCGGGAGAAGCGACTGCCAACACCGTAGACGGTGATGCAACAGAGTTCCCCAATTTCACGGTAGGTATAGCCATCTGCTTTGAGATAGACTGCCTCCTTCTCCTTTGGTGTCAGATGGCACAAAAGCCGTAGGAGCTGTTCCTGGTTATCCAGAGTCTCAGCTATGGCATCCATTCGGTTCGGAAGCAGGTCATCCAGCGTCATGGAAGAAACCTCCTCATTATAATCCTCAAAAATAGCTCTGCGCTTTTGGCGGTTCCGATACTGAAATTCACCGGCAACACAGTTCTTCATCCGGGTCCAGGCGATGGTGCTGAACTTAAGACGTGCCAATTCCGGACGTTCCAGGTATTCCTGTACAGCAAGCAAATAGCCAAAAACGGCTACGTCATAGAACTCGGATTCCTCTAATTTATTTTCATTTAAGAAGCTGTACACCAGATTGTGATGAAGGTCAGCAAAATGGCGTTGCTCGGTGGTCAATGTATGTAATTTTTTCATGAGTCATTCTCCTTTATTTTGTACTTTTGTTTGCATTTTCTAGGGCAAATGGTGTGCCAACGTGGCTGCGACCAATCTGGCGCTGCCGAGATCCATATCAGACAATGGTTCTTTGCGTCTGCAAAATAAGACCAGCGCCAGAGTCGGACTTTGATGTGTCCCCGTTTTTATGGGGAAGATGGCAGATACCGGTTCTTTCAGATTCTCAAGTGCATCTAAGGTTTGCTCTGAGGAGAATAAGAACTCCTCATCCCGCTGAAGATACTCATGCAGTTCCGGAGATATAAGACTGCCTTCCGGGATGAAAATCCCTTTTGTGGCAATGACCTTTTCCGGTGTGCAGACCATGGCGCTGCAGCGTATAACACTGTATAAGATGCCGAGGAATTTCTGAATCTGTTCATCCTTAGAGACATATGCGTTGTACTTCCGAAGAAGGATATCTGCGCCATTGGTTTCTATTTCAATTGGTTCGCCATCAGCGAGGTCCATAGTCCGCCGGATTTCAGCGGGTATTACGATTCGTCCCTGTGGGTCTATGTTTCGTATCATTGCAATTTTCATAAAAGCTCCTTTCTGTCTGAAGAAAGAAAAGAAGCAGTTTTCTGCCTCTTTCCTTCCATTTTGTGTAAGTCCATTTACTATGCGGTCATACCAGATGCTGCTTGACCAATAGGGTCATGTTCTTGGGCAAATTCTCCAGATTCGTAATATCCAGAAATCCATCTTGATAGATACGCTTAATCTGCTCTTTGTCTTCCCCAATCGCGGCAGCGAAGGTAATGACACCTTTCTTTTCATATTCCTTTTTTATTCCACGCAGGTCTGCTTCCGCTTCTGTCCCGGAATAACCACAGTCTGCCGGCTGTCCATCAGAAATGATGATCAGTAGTTTCTTCTTCTCCGGACGTTTTTCCAAATGCTCTGCTACAAAACGCAGGGCAGCGCCGTCCCGGTTTCCGCCTCTGGCACTCATATCCATAAGGCGGTAACAATCCTCTGTGTCTACGGAATCAAATTCTGCATAAGAATATAGTTCTACACCACGGTGCCCGGTAGAATGGCCGTAGATGGTGATAGGAATCTGTAAGCGCCTGCAAAAATCGTAGAGCACGATGGCGGTCTTCCTTGCATGTGTGATGCGGTCACTCCAACCCATGGAGCCGCTCTCATCGACTAAAAGCCCGACCGCTAATTTCTGTTCATCCGATGGCAGGCGCGTTCTTGTAAAAATCGTACCATCTTCCCGGTGCAGTGTATGCATGTCCAGTCGTTTCCCCATCAGAAGATTCTTCTGCTTTCCTCCGTTTGCCTCATCTTGCAATAAGGGAAGAAGGGAACTCTGAAGACGCCTGGAAGCACGTAAGAGTGCCGGCGCTACGGACTGGTATTGGGAAATCATTTCATTGGATACACTTGGCATCCGGTTGACGGTGACATGGATGCCCTGATGAGCGTTCCCATAGTGAATGTCATCCGCAGCCTTTTGCAATTCTTCCGTCAGCTCCTGTTGGTATTGTGTCTCTGCTTTTTCAGTGGCAATACCATTTAGGATGTCAAACAAATCCTTTGCGGCATTTTCATACCCTGATCCGGCATACTGGGAATTGAAAGTAATTCCCGGATTATTCTCATCTAAAATAGTCGTCGTCTTTGCCAGGGCAATCCGTCCGCCCTCTTCCCGCAGGACTTCTGAAGCTTCGTTTAAGTCCTCTTGCCGGGTGTCAGGCGTCTTTGCATCCATAGGCGCGGTCTGGCCGGCATCGCATTTCCCTTTCTTTGCATTGGTGGGCAGGTTTCCGCCTTTTCCGGTTGGAAGGGGCAGACCTCCTTTGATTTCTTTTTCCAATGTTTCAGCCAGAGATTCTCCTGCTTGTGTTTCACTCGCTCGTTCCAACTCTTCCTTCGTTTTTTCAATGAGAGGTTTTAAGTACTGCCAAAGAATCACCAGTACATGGTTGGTTGCATGGAAACGGTCCTTGATGTCATCGGAATACAGGGAGTCTTCCAGATAAGGGATACATTCCTCTAAATAGTCCAGATACGGACCTCTGTAGCCGGAGATGTTATTGATCGTTCCGGCTTTGCAATAGGCAATGATAAGGTTCGCCACAATAGAAAAATCATTGTAATTCTCGTCGAGTTGTTCCTGGATAGACGGAATCTGTTCAGAAAACCTTAAATTATTCAGCTGGATTCCCTGCTTAAAGATACCCGGGAAAGCCTCACACATACGCGCTTCGATGTAGATATCCTCCACGATGTTGCTGATTGTGGATGCGCAGTGGGAAAGAGTCAGACAAGTAGCCTTATCCTTACTTTCTACGGCTTCCGTAATTTCCTCGATGTTTTTCTGGTACTGTACTTGTGCAAGGGATGGCATGTCGGGATAGAATACCCCATGCGCCATATTATTCAGGTACAACCCAAGAGAAGTGAAGTCTGTGTATAACAGATGCCCCACCTCATGCCCGGTCAGGCCGGTCAGGCTCTGGGCACGCAGATAACGCGACGGGAAGCTTTGGGTGATTGAATTCGCAGCATTGCTGTGAATCTTGTAATTATCGGTATATGCAACATGTGCATGTTCGGAAGGTTCCCAGTCCATAATCACCTGCAGCCCGTTGCGGTAACGGCCGGTTGCTGACTTTGCTAAGGCAGTCTGGTATCTTTGAAATGCTGAAGACATAAAAAGTTCTTCATCTGTAATAGACGCTTCCTGCTCCCGGATCATTCGTTTTAATGTCTGCTGGTTGCTTTTCATGGATTATTTGTCCTTTCATATAAGTGTTTGGTCAGTAATTCCTCTACCGTACATTCAAAATAGCCTGCAAGCATAAAAACCGCATAGGCGGAAGGGGAAGTGTGACCGGATTCGTAATTTAGAATTGTTTTCGCGGGGAGGTTTAGGATTCGCGCCAGCGCCTTCTGGGAAATCCGTTTACTGCGGGATTTACGCAGGTAACGAAGGTTGCCTGCAAGCGTTTGGCACATGTCCGCCTCCGTAATTCGGTAGTGGCACATACAAATACCTCCATCAGGCGGCGAGTACGGTATCCAGACAGCTTCCTTCCACCTCACTGCGGCTGTCCGGGTCAGCGGAAACCGAGGAGAGGATGGTATAGCGTGCAGCTTCGTGGATATCACCGCAAATCATAAACGATTGGACCCAGGAAGTAAGTTCCCGGACTCCACAGCACCCATCGGTAATCAGATTCTCCTTACAGTAACTGGAGATGGATTTGACAATCCGTGCCATAGTTCGTACCGTTGCCTTATCTGAACATCCGGTAACACCAAGCACCCGTTCTATCAGGGTCTCCTCATCCGGTTCTTCCAAATCAATGACAAGGTTCATTCTGGAGATGACAGACTGGTTCATCTGCTTGCAGCCTGCATAATCATTGTTGGTCGTCACCACAATCATAGTATCTGGATGACGCGTTACGATTTCCCCATTGGGAAGAAACACGCTGTTACACCGGTCCAGCAAAGAATTCAGACCTACAAGCACGCCCGGGTTTGCAATGACGGTGGGTTCCTGGATTTCTATCACGTATCCGTTTCGGATGGCTTCCACCAGGGGTGTATCCACATATTTGAAGTTCTGCCGCGAGGTTTCGTTGGCATAATGTGTATGCATTTCCGCAGCAATCACATCAATCAGCTTCTGGTATACGTCATCTTCAGAGACAGTTTCCTCATAAATGCCGGTAAGTTTCTGATAAGCAGTAGAGGGATCCAATGCAATGTCCTGGAATGTAGGATATGTATGCCGCAGCTGTGTCATTTTTCCGTCCACATCCGGTAAAATCTGCCCCAGCAGGTCGAAAATCTCCGTGTTTGCAGAGCAGGTGATGCACCGGTAGGGAAGGTGTAATCCGGCAGCAATGGCTTTGGAACCTTCCGTCTTGCCTGTCCCGGAGGGACCACGCAGGAGGAAGTTTCGCATCGGCTGCACGGAAGCGGTTGTCAATTTTGCATGTTCACAGATACGCTTAATCTCCTCTGGAATTACATACCAGGGGGGAAGCGGCGGGACCGTGAGTTCTTCTTCTGGAGTTAATGTCCGGGTATCAGACAGGATGTATTTGCTGACAAAATCTTCAGATGCAATGGTGACGGCTGCTTTTTTCAATGCAGCCCCAGGCTTAACCACCTGCAGGTCACCATGGATGACGTTGGTTGGCGCATAAATACCTTTTTGGATATTAAAGGGCTTTAGTACAGGGATTACGCCGTTTGCAGGGAGATCTGTCTTGATTCCGCCTACAGGGAGGCTGTCCCCATACCGGATCCGCCGGTACAGATTGTCACAGAGTACAGCGGCTGTTTTTGCGGCCTCTTCCGTGTCTGTAAATCCATCATCCCGGTATTCCTTTAATTTCTGGTAATACTCATTAAATTCATCATCCGCCATTGCGATAGGGAGCAGCGTAAACAGAAGTGCTGCGCCGCTGTTCTCGTTCTCTTTCAACACATACTTTTCAGGGGTACTGTCTACATCCGGCGGCATGGTATAGCGTCCGGCAGTAAATTTACCATTCATCCGGTTATAAACCACCACATGTAGTTCCCCGGTCTTACTGGGATATTCTGCAATGGTGAAGTTGTTGTTCTGGCTGCCGATGGCACCGAGTTCCTCCGGCGTTTTGGCACCGGACGGTGCTTCGAGTTCCATATAGGCAAGCAGTGCCCTCAGTGTTGACGCGTGGAGGGTGGATTTCTTCTGTGGCTGGTTGCAATACTTGGAATAGACATCCTTAAAGACCGGATCATCGGTGTAATCCTCAAATGGCTCCGGCAGCTTTCTGCGGAATGTCCAGTTATCTACTAATTTATAGTTGGCCATATCCATTTCCTCCTTATGAATTCCAGGATAATTCCAGCGCCTGTTCGGTTTCCTTGACATCCAGTTCGTCATGGATAAAGATATCGCTAAGCGCTGCCCAGTAATTTCTGGGAGGAAAGTGTTCAAAGGTTCCTTTGACTTCCTGAGTATTTCCGTTCTGGATATAAATTTCCCCTTTTTCATTGATATACAGCTTCTGATGTCCTCTGGCCTGCAGTTCGCCTACCAGATTGGTTAAGAGCGGACGTCCGATTAAGGTATACCAGGATTCGGGATCCACCTGTGGTGTCTGTGATTCCCCTGTTTTTGCTGCCCTGCCTTTTAAGGCTTCGATGGTCATCATCTGGATGACAAGATTACCAAACTGGTCCATCCGTACTTCGGCAAAATTGTAATCCTTTGTGTCGGTTGTCCGTATTCGCAGGGGTTTTCCTGCCAGTAGCCGGTCTACACTTGGACGCTTTGAGAAGTCCCAGGTGGCTTCCGGATAAGCAGATTTCAGTTTCCCGGTAATCTGGTAACTGATCTGCCTCCAGAGCAGGGTTTCCATGTCGGTCACAGGCTCTGCTTCGTCAGAGCCAGAGCAAGGTGTTATCTTCCGCCGCTTCCACACCTTTGGCAGGCGGGAGAGTAGAGGGAGAAGGAACATCCATACGGTTACGATAATCCCGATGGCAGCGATTGCAGCAATCAGATATCGGTTCGTGCTTTTCGGAAGAAAAAGTGCTGCTACAAACAGCAAAGCCACGATAAATCTTAAAAATTTCATGCCATTCTTTTGCATATTCATTTGATCCATCCTTTCTGAAACAAAAAAGAGGAATTGCATAATCAAATATTTGATAGGATGCAATTCCTCAACGGTAAGTTTTTACTTAAGTACATATGGTGCTTGGGTATTAGGAAAATGGAAGCTGGCCTGCCTGATTTTCCGGAACATTGGTAAATCCGTTGTTCCCATAACCATTTCCGGCGGGCATACCATTATAGTTTGGCGGCGCCTGGTTTGGGGTCTGGTAACCTGGCTGTGCCGGTACCCCTGCGCCCATATTTGCTGCAGGCATATTGGGATAACCGCCATTTGGTGCGCCGGAATAGCCGCCGTTTGGCATTCCCTGATTCGGGTAACCGCCACCCTGTGGAGCTGCGCCTCCTTGATTGTACTGCTGGGCATTCCCGTTCTGGGCATACCCGCCATTTGCACCCGAAGCATTCTCCGGTCTGCTGGAAGGCAGGAACTGCCAGTCCTTGACATTTAATTTTGCGTTGATACCTGGTTTTCCTGCATTTGCCCCATTCTGGTGAATGAAGGGGTGAAGTTCTAAGTCTCCATATACATGCAGGCAACTCTTGGTAGTTACCTTGGCTTTGACAAGACGCTGTGCTAAGAACTTATTGAAATGACATTCAAAGTACAGGGGCTCGTCTCCATTCTGGCCTCTCTGGCTGGTTGCTATGCTTAGATTACAGTACTCGGTCCCCGAATTCTGTGCTTTCTGCATAGCTGGTTCTTGAGTTGGTCTTCCAAACACATGAACAATTGCTGACATAAAAACTCCTTTCTGCCTCTTTGGGCTGAAACATGATAAATAGTGATAAATAAAAAAAGTGCCATTACGAAACCGCATAATACGGCTATCATAATGACACTAATTTCCAACTTAAACAGCATGTGCATCCTGGATGAATGGTCCAGACTCCCGGTTCGGGAATTGCACAAAAACTCAAATACAATATTATATTACCACAAGATATGGTTATAGTCAAATAAAAACACACTACATATAGTTTACTTGGCACGATGCGTGGATGAAAGAGGAATTATGATAAAGGGTGTGCAAAGGTTTTGAGAAACAAAATAAACTATAAAATCGGCAATAATTAAAAAAAGTGCCGATTTTATAATTGCGTTGATTTTATCCATAAAATGAGATATACTGTTATTAGAAGTTTGGCAAAAAAATAAAAAAGTGCCGGTTTGATAAAGAAGGTGATTAAATGGATATGAAAACAGCAATCAATAAGATTCCTGTGGGAGAGGTGTTTGGGAAGCAGTTGTTCCGAGAGGTTGTCCGCCAGTTGAATCCTGATTATACGGAGTGCTCGATTAACTGGCTGTTAGGGAAATTAAAAAATGAAAATAAAATCATGACAGTTGGAAAAGGAAAATACATCCGTATAGAGGAGGGGAAAAGGAAGATACATTATACTTACCAGCATAGTCGGGAATATTATGAGATTGAGAGGCACATCGAAGAGAATTATCCGTTGGTAGTCTTTCAGATGTGGGAATTGATACAACTAAATGAGTTCGTGAATCATCAGATTGCAAAGAACATTATTTTTGTGGATGTGGAAAATATGTTGGAAGAGTCGGTATTTGACCTGCTTCATATGCGTTACCCTTATACGCTTTTTATGCCAACAGAGGAACAATTTTACAGGCACAGAGGGGCAGAGGATACTGTGGTCGTGCAAAGACTGGTTTCAGAAGCCCCAAGACCGGAGGAAGCACATTCCAGCCCACTGGAAAAACTGTTGGTAGACCTTTTTACTTCCAAATTGACAGGAAACCTGATAGAGCGCTATGAATACAAAGCAATCTGTGAAGATATGTTTGAAAAATACGTCATTGATGAGACAAAACTATTCCGGTATGCAAGAAGGAGACATGTGGAAGATGATATACGAAATTATATAAAGGAGAATACTGGTATCAGACTATCTGTCTGATATGATAGAGAAAATTACAAAAGGGGAAAACATATGCTATCAAAAGAAAATTATACGTTGGAACACATCATGCGATTACGCGAAAATAATAGAAAAGATCCCAGTTTGTTGGAACGGGTGATGTATGCTTTTGGATTATTGGAGGCGATTGCAAAGGTAGGTATGCCTTTCATATTTAAGGGAGGAACCTGCCTGATGCTGTTAACGGAACAGCCCAAAAGGCTTTCGACAGATATAGATATTCTTGTTGAGCCGGGGACAGATATCGAATTCTATATAGCGGAAGCGTCAAAGATATTTCCGTTTCGCAGATATGAGGAGCAGACAAGAATTGGAAAAAATCGTATTGAGAAAAGACATTTCAAATTTATATATGACTCACCAATCCAGAGGGGAGAATTTTATATTCTTCTGGATGTAGTATTTGCCAAAAGTCCATATATACAGACCATACAGACAGAAATAAAAAATGAACTTCTTATAGTTGAAAACGAAAAAGTACTGGTTACTGTACCGACAGCAGACTGCATCTTGGGGGATAAACTGACTGCTTTTGCACCCCATACAACGGGAATCCATTTTGGCATCAATAAAGAATTGGAGATTATGAAACAGCTTTATGATGTTGCAATGCTTACTGACGTCATGACAAATCAGGAAAATACATTCCAGACATATTGTAAGGCAGTGAAAGAAGAGACTGCTTACAGAGGAATATCCAGTACATGGGAAGAGGTGCTTAATGATACAATCAGCAGCGCTGCTTGTATTATTGGAAAAGGGGCATTGCAGTCGGAAGAATATCCGTTGTACATAAAAGGGATTCGTTCTCTGGACAGTCATGTTCTCGGGGCAAAATACAGTGGGGAGATAGCAGCGCATCATGCATGTAAGGTCATGTATTTGGCGGCCTGCTTACTGACAGGACAGGAATACCAGAGAATCGAACATCCAGAAGCATATATAGATGCAAGTATCGCAAAGACAAAATACAAAAAGCTTGCCTACATAAGAAAGCAGAAATTAGAAGCATATGGCTATTTGGTCGAAGCGGTACGGCTCTTAGATGCATAGACATTGCAGAGCTATTTGAAAATAATAAGAAAAGCCTATAGTTCGCATATAACCCAGCGAATTCCTGTACCTATTGCAGAAATTCACTGGGGTTTGCTGTACATCTGGTGGAGTACGCTTCTAACTGGTACAAAGCTAGAATCAGACTATTTTATCTAACCTCAAATACTGCTGGAGTCTATTTTTTGCAATAACTCGTCAAATATTGCAATATTATTTACAAACTGTTTAAACTCACTGTTCTCAGTCAAGAAGCGGTATACTTCATTTAATATATTAATCAAATCCGATTCAACATTACCATCTAAGACATCTCCTTTAAAATTTTCTGTATGTGATGAACACAACTCTATAAATGTATAGTATCTACCAGCAGCTTGCATAAGATCATATAATCGTCCTTTGCTGCTATAAATCGAAAAGCTCGCCTTAATTCCTTCAAGGAACTCATATCTGTGTTTTTTAAACTGTTTCCACCCTTTTCTAAATTTATATTCTATAAATCTCTTGTAACCGATTCGCCGAGCATGAAACTCTGTCCAAAAGAAAAATGCGTTATAGTATTGCGAATCAAAAAGTGCATTATAATCACTGATTTGCAAATAATCTGCATAATCGTAATAATCATGTGCATGAGTCAGCTCATGTAATACAGTTCCATGTACTTCGTCAGGATCTTTTTGAGGCAATACCTTCTTAGATAAAACTACTAGTGTTGTTTTATCTCTTGATGGCGCAAAAATCACTGTTCCGTTTGAATTATTGAGTGCAGTACCAGCCTTCATTACCGCTTCTTTCTGCACATCACACATATCATATTCAAATACTTTTGCATAAACATCGTCAACCATAGCAATGTCTATAATTCGTTTTTTATCATAATCTCGTATACAATTATAAAAGTATTGCACTTCTTCTTGTAATATATTACTTAAAATAGTATTTGAATCCATATCTGTATCTCCTTCGTATTATTTCTTATTCAAAAATAAATTTCGATTTTCCGCTTTCACTTATTCATAGTATAATTCAATTTGACAGGATGTTCAATCGAAATAGTCTTTGCAAAATAAATAAGAATCATGGAGCACATCAAGATATATATGTAAGAATGACTGTACTCAATTATGGAATCCTGGTAGGTTTCTTTGAGTCAACGGAAGTAAGCTCCTCAAACCCCAGAAAATCCTGAAGTGCATTTGAGAGATTCTCAGCTTGGTCTTTACCATTCGATTTATCGGATTGAAAATACAGTCGGTAATGATGCCCTTGCAGAATCTTAACACTTTTATCCAGTGAAAAACGGAATTCCTGTCCATCCTCCGTCAGCAATAGAATCTGCTGATTCTTCTTGAACATGGAGGGTTCCCGCTTCTGGCACTTTCCTTCTATGGTGATGAAATGCCCACGGCGAATCATTCGATATAGGCTGAAGAACCGGATGATGCTGCACAGGCCGATAAGCAGGCTTAACATCAGGAAGATTCTGTCGTGCGTGTGGATACTATAGATGCACCCAATCAGTACACAAAAAAAGCCGATTGCCCCTTGGGCAACCAGCTTTGTAAATAACGGTTTTGGCATAAGTCTCCTTTCTTAGAGTCTCTGGAATGAGATTTGTTTATTCAGATATAGGTTCCCGATGGCCTGCAAGACCGGATACTGCACATGATGGAGCTGCGCATCATCAGCCAGTGTCTGGCAGGTGACATCCGGGGTATGATATAGGGTGTCCATGACATCTTTTGATGAATGGACTTCCTTTCCCTGATCCACGCAGGTAACTAGTTCAGCTGTGGAAAGAGGAACCGCCTGTGCCAGCTTCAGGATTGTTTTTTCAATCGCATTCTGCCTTTCTTTCTTCAGATACTTGCCGAAATCCTTCCGCGTGATTTTTCCCTCTGTATATAGTTGGATACAGGTGAAAAGTCGTGCCGAAAAAGGATTGTGTACGGGAGTGATGTACAATTCACCTAAAAGCCGGTACAGCGCATCTACTCCGGTCAAGCCGTCGCCTTTGGCGATAAGCCTGCGAAGGAGCAGACGGTTTAAGTAGTGGGAAAGCGGCAGTGCTTCCGTTAATCCGGCACGTTTTCTCCTGGTTTCATATTCAGTCTCCAGTTCGTGGAACTGGTGGATCTGGAAAGCCAGGCAGCTCCACAGAAGCAGCTCATGTTCAGATAACCCATATTCCTGTTCGCGATTTATCACCATAGGAACGGAGTTTCCGTTTGCACCTTTTTTGAATTTCAAATATCCGATTGCAGTATATAGCGTCAACATAGTGGTTCCTCCTCAAATTATGTTAGCAGGGCATAAAGTTCCTTGTCTTGCCGAAGCAGTTTCCTGGCTTTGCTCTGCCAGGCACGGACCCGGTTTGATGGAACGCCATAGAGCTTGGCAAGGTCAGAGCTTGTATATCCCTTTCCTTGCAGGCACAGGGATGCGATTCCTTTCTGAATCATATCGCAGCTCTGGGTCTCCAGTAGTTTTAAATAGTCCTCAGCCATGCGGTGCATGGTATCCTGCTCGGGTGTGGCCGTATCAGCGGATTCCTCAGCGGACAACTGCTCATATGTGAGCCGGTCTGAACTGGACATGGCATCCAGAGAGCAGAACCGTTCCTTTTGGTAGCTCATGTGCCGCCAGTGATCAAAAATGGCATGTTTGATTACCACCTGGGCATAGGTTTTAAATGAGCGTGTCCCGTCATAGGACATTGCGGCCCTGCATAGTGCAAGATATCCGATTTGTTCTAAGTCATCCAGCTCCTGATAAGCCCGACCGGGGCAGGTTCTGGTAAGGGCGGACACCATCCGGGGAGCCAGATACAGGTATTGTTCCACAAGGTGGCGCTGTTCATCCGTCATCATAAGGCACCCTCCTTTCACCCCACTGCCTGTTGGTGTGCCTGATGCTTGTGCAGCATCTTGGCGGCTTCCAAAATCAGTTGGCTGCATCCGGAGTCATCCAGTTGCCCGATGTGAGCCTGCTGGCTTTCCAGACGGAAGACGTGTGCCATCCAGCGGTAAGCGCCGGACCTTGACCGTATTCCCAGTTTCCAGATTTGGTCAAACATCCGATGGGCCTCAATCCGTTTCCGGCGCAGTTCTTTGTTGGCCAAAGTACCCTTCGGAGTAGTCGTTCCGGGATGGACACCCACATATGAATCACATGTGGGGTAATGGCTGCATACATAGACCAGTCCGCCACTGGATTTAGACCCATAGATGAAGGAGGCGTCCCTTAACACAGCTTTGCTGCCACAATACGGACAGTATATAGTTTGCTTTTTCATATGTGTCACCTCGCTTTTGGTATGCAATGCGTATTGCCTTTTGCTTACAAACATACGTATCGTATACTTATATTTTAGAGAAGCGGGTGATGAATTCCTATACAACCGGTGCCGAAACTGCTCCCAGATTCGGACCAAATACCAGAATTTGCCAGATTACCCATGGTTCGGATAGAACAGGGCTTCGTAAACCGGCAGGAACGGGCTGTCTGTAAAGCGAGGATAATTTATCTCCGTAAAGATAAAACCGGCAAAGAAGCAGCGGATGAGATAAAGCATCACTAATCCGAGACAGATCCGGTAAACGAGTTTCCACTTTTTTCCTCGCTTCTTGAACGGAGAAAACTTGCAGTACAGAATAAAGAGTATGGGGATGCATATTAAATTGGTGAAAATTCCGTCAAGCATCTGAAGGATTGTAGCTGCATACTTCATGGTCTGACACCTCCTTTTTCTATTCTGTACGTAAAGGAGAAGGAAAGTGCAACCTTACCAGTCATAGCAGGCCTCTTCCTGAGCATGCAGCAGAGACATACAAGGGCAACCATTTGAGGAAAATTGCCGCTGCTTAAAAAACTGCTGATACATGGAGAGAAACTGAGCAACGGTGAGGACGCTTAAGCATTCCATGGGTTCAGGAATCCGGGAGAATAGGAACTTCGCATCGGATATGGGGAGGATGCTTGGAATTCCCTCTTCATCTGGAAGGAACAGGAAATCACGCTCCTTACAAAGCCCTGGGGTTTGGCAGAACGTACAACTGACATAGATACAGGAATGCCAGTTGCCGTCACAGGTATTTAGAAAGCGGCGGATGTGTTTGGCATCCGCGCTGCAGTGTGTTGTTTCCATATTCATCACCTAAATAGCAGGCAGCATGAGCGCTGCCTGCAAAAAATTATGGTTTACGGGTTATCATGTTTCTTCGCTGCACGGTGTTTTTTCCGGATGAAAAGACCAAGACCAGAAGCAAGGAGCAAAGCCGCTACCGCTAACCCGGCATACAGAAGGAGATTGGTCTCATCTCCGGTTTTTACAGGGGCGGAGGTAGAAGGTTTCTCCGGCGGGGTCTCCTTTTCAGGGATCTTTGTGAATTTGACGGTCTGTCCTTCATCTGTGATATCCTCGTGAACTGCGATGAGTACTTCTTTTTCTCCGGTGACATCATAAAGCTTTTCAAATACGACGACTGCATGGCCGTCCAGAGTGCTTCCGTCAAAGGTGAATTTGACTTCGACTGTGCCATTGGATTCCTTAGCAGTAAATTCTGTCTCAGCGGTTACCGGCGTTCCATTGATAATCAGTTCCTTGCCAGTTTCTTTATCCATCAGCGTACCTGAGACTTTGTACTTGCTATCCGGCGTCAGGTTCTTGTATGTTACGGTATCGATGATGGTGACGTTAGTTTCAGCCAGAATTTCCTGATCTCCATCTTTGCCATCCTTAGCGGAGGTGCTGATTTCCGGGAAATAAATGCTCTGTTCTTTATCCTCAAGGTCAGCGTGAATAGCGACCTCTTTTCCTTCCAGTGACACAGATTCAAAAACAACGATAGTCTTTCCCAGCAGATTACTGCCATCGAATGTAAAAGACAGCTCCACGGTGCCAGAAGGTTCTTCAGGAGTGAAGGTGATTTCGGAAGTTATCGGTTTACCATCAATTTCAAGGGCCTTCTTTGTTTCCTTATCCATCAGGGTTCCAGACAGACGGTATTCCTTTCCCGGAATCAGATTTTCATAAGTAACCGTATCAATCAGTGTCACTTCCTTATCCGGTGCGGATGTATGGCTGCCGGTTGCGGAATCGGAAGCTGTGGTCTTTATCTTAGGGAATTGGATTGTCTGCCCCTCATCTGCAAGGTCCGCATGTACTGCGATTTCTTTTCCTTCATAGGACAGGGACTCAAATATTACCGTTGTTTTCCCCTTCAGGGAAGCTGCGTCAAACGTAAATGTCACATCGACCGTACCGGAAGATTCTTCCGGGGTGAAGGTAGTCTGTGCAGTAACCGGTTTGTCATCAAGTGTAATTGGTTCACCTGATTCTTGATCCATGAGGCTTCCGGATAACTGATATTCCTTGTCTGGCATTAAATTCGTAAAGGAAACCGTGTCAATCAGTGTGACTTCTTTATCTGCATTGGAAAGGTTCATGCCTGTATCAAAATCCTTGGCCATGGTTTTAATCACCGGGAAGAAGATGGTCTGGTCTTCGTCGTTGATATCCGTATGAACTGCAAGCTTTACGCCCTCCTGATAGAGTTCTTCAAAGACAACAACGGTCTTTCCTGCGAAGGAAGTAGCATCAAATGTAAAAATCACCTCCGTTTTTCCTGTGGATTTTTTCGGTGTAAAAGTAGTTTCCGCAGTTACCGGCTTGCCATCTATCTCAATGGCCTTTCCGGTTTCCTTGTCCATGAGCGTGCCTATGAGCCGGTATTCCTGCCCTTTTTTCAGCCCTTCGTATTCTACCGTGTCCACCAGGGTCACTTTTTCCTTTGGCTGGCTGAAATGAGAATCGGTGTCTTTGTCAAGAGCGGTAGTTGCGAGAACAATCCGGTCATTGGTCAGGGTGCCCAGATCAATGGTTACAGAATCCTTGTATACGGTAGCATCAAACTTCAGCAGATTCATGCCTTCGTTGGTTTCACAGCGCTGTTCTTCAATCGTATAGGTGTCGTAGATGAGGGCTCCTTTGCTGTCATCCGGCTCAGAACTGCCAAACCAGATGCCGTCTTTTGATGTTTCCCCGCGGTTAGTATTTGCGGTATGCTTATTCCACGCGGCAGAGGTGCTGGCATAGCCGTTTTTATCCGTTACAAGGACATGGCTCTCACCGGTTGTCTTTGATGTGATGGCAAAAGGAACATTGGCCAGACGGTTTAAGTCACCGTCGGAGACTTTAACAAATTCCAGGTCACCGCGGATAACCTGATTCAGGATGGAATCTTCCTTTGCGGTTAAATCAACAATTTTCCCGTCCTCCACAATATCAAATTCAACGGAAAGTTTTCCGGAATGCAGGTAGCCTTCCGGCGGGGTAATCTCATCAATGCGATAGCGGCCATAGGGCAGGGCATCCTTTGCGGTAGAAGCGATTCCGGAAGCATCTGTCTTCAGAGTCATGACAACCTGGTCTTTGGAATAGGAGGTTCCATCTACAAGCACTGGGTTCTCATTCAGTGTAGTAATGGTAAACTCTGCGTCCTTTAAAGAAGCGTCGCCTTGTGGTTTCGCTTCCCCTGTTTCCAAATCACGTTTCTGGACTTTGACACCGCCCCGGTAAATCTGTTCTTCCACATTGGGGGCATTGTAAACGGATACGGTTTCATTCTTGCCGTCACCTGTGATTTTCTGGATAAAGACAGTTTCCGATGGAAAATAGCCGACCGGTGCTTTACTTTCCTGAAGGGTCACGGTTCCTAACGGAAGACATGGGGTCTTGCCGCCCGAGGTAAAATAGAGCGCATCACCGGACACAAGATAATTGTTTGTAAAATGGATTTCTCCGGCAGTATCTGTCTTAAATATCCAGGTACGAAGAGGCTTCTCGCCGGAAGCGCCGGGGTCAGTATCTGACTGGCTTGCATAGAACTTGACCGTAAATTCTGCGTCCTTTAAAGCAGCACTGCCTTGGGGTGCATTCGTTCCGGTTTCTTTATCGAGCTTTTGCAGTACAAGATCCAACGGGTTGTTCTGCGGGAGTTCTTTTACCTTCAAGGTATTGGTAACATCGCTTTTAACAGTGATGTCGTAACTATTCACATCCAAAATAAACCCGGGGCTTGCTTTTATCTCCCGGATCGTATATGGAATATCAGCTTCCAGGTCACCGGATTTTGCATGTCCCTTCTGATTGGTGGTCAGAGTTTCAATCAGCTTGTTGCCATGATAGATGCCATACTGTGCCCCTTCTAAGCTGTAATTTCCATTGCCGTCCGTGAGGGACGGGTTGGCAGAAGATTTCTCCAGCTGAACCCAGCCATATGGTTTCTGATACCAGCTTCCGGCAATACTCTGGTCATAGCTTCCGGGAATAAGGAAGGCACGAAAGCTTTCTGGAGGCGCCGGAAGGGCGTTGATTGCATTGGTGATTTCTAAAGCCTTATCAATATAGGACTGTGGCGCCCCATAGAATGCACCGGTGTCTGCGGTGTACCCGGCATAGATATAGGCAACGACCAGATGGCCGATGACATAGGCATTGTCTTCGGACCAGCCGCTTAAATACTGATTTTTGACTTGTTTGTCATATGCATATCCGCCCGGCAGATAATAAAGAGCCTTCCGGACGGGGGAATCTTTTCCGAGCAGGTTATACTCATATGAGCCTGCCGCAGGTGTGGTTTTCATGGGTTCCACGCAATAGGCGGTATTGGAGCCGTCAAAGGTTATTCGTGTGGTGAAGTAGTCCCCATAGGAGATGGTTTCACCGGAGTTGAATGTCAGCGTCCCGTCAGCTGCAAAGACTGCAGTATGGTTTGCCAAAACGGCACTAATTATAAGGACGGCCGCCAGCACGAAAGCCAGCAGCCGTTTTTTTTGCTGTGTTGTTTTTACTATCATAATCTTCCTCCTTGTGAGTCTTGGGGTTATGCAGCACTTCTTTGCTGCAGGTTATACGGCATGTTTCTTCTGGCGTTCCAAAATCTCCAGGAGTTCCTGCCGATCGGTAGTAATCAGTTCCTTTTCCAGATTGGAAGCTTTGAATTCCACCGTGATATTGTTGTTGTTCGTAGAGATCAGACCATTGCCCCGTTGAAAATGAGTAATGTTCATGACCTCTGTCTCTGAGAGGCGCAGGATGTTCTTTACCCGCTGTGCCTCTTCATCCTCCATATTGAGGACAATCTTGGTTTTACAGTTGTTGATGATGCCTTTTCCGTATTTTCCGTCATCCAGCGCGAAGAAATCATTTAAGTCCTGGCTGGCAAAAATGCCGGCGCCTGAGTAAGCACGGATTATTTTTGCGACTTCGAGTACATACTCTGCGGCTAACCGGTTACTGGAAGCGCCGATCAACTGCCAGACCTCATCGACAAAGACTGCTTTTTCCTCAGTTCTGTTTTCTTTGGTCTTGTCCCAGACATAATCCAAAGCAACGAACATGCCGACAGTCAAAAGATCACTTGTGCCTGACAGCTCCGAGATATCTAAGACAATGTACCGGTTCGTTAAATCCACGTTGGTCTGCTGGTTAAAGGAACTGGCGGAACCATGTACCAGACGGTTCAGGATATGTGCCAGCCGCTTGGTGTCGTCGCTTTCCATCAGGACATCATAGACATCGCCCAGAATTGGCATCGCCTTGTATTGTTCCGGGTACTGTGGGTCAAGCAGGGACTCGTTTTTATGCGTGATTCCTTTGCGTGCATAGGTTTTAATCAAGGCTTCGTCCAGAAGCTGCTTTTCCTCATGGGTCATATCCGGAATGAGCAGTGAAAAGAAAATATGCAGCTTCTGTATCTTTCCAGCCAGGGCGGAAGCGTCTAAGGTTGGCCCGTCTAACAGTTCATTGACGGAATTATCCACCTTCCGGATTTCCATGATATTGATGCAGTTCTTTGAGACTGGAGAAATCTGGATGAATTCTCCGCCTACGTTCCGGCAGGCCCGGTAAAATTCATGGCCCTTTAAAGGGGCTATGATGAAGACCTGGATTCCTTTCCGGCGCATCCGAAGAGCCATCGTCTGCATGGTAAAGGTCTTTCCGGCACCGGAGCAGCCGAGGATGCAGATGTTACTGTTCTTGTACTGTTTGCTGTCGTAGATATCTGCGATGACTAAGGAATTGTTGTGCTTGTTTACGCCGAACAAGATACCGTTATCGTCACAGATGCTGTAGCTGGTGAATGGATAACAGCTTGCAGCGCCGGTTGTCAGTACATTCCGCTTAGAGAGGTCAAAGAGTTTCTTGTCCAGGTTTGCAAGCGGAAGCGAAGATAAAAATGCCTGTTCCTGTAAAAAATAGCAGGAGCGCAGATCCATATCCTGTGAGATTAACAGTTTCTTCATTTCCTGTACCCGCCACTCCAGTTCTTCTTTTGTAGTGGCCGTAATGGTAATCAGCAGGTTCATATAGTAGAAATCCTCATTATTTGAAATCCCCTGCTTGAGGAAATAGCCGGATCGGATGGCGGAATCCAGACCATCGAAATCGGCGTTGGTGTCGCTGGCGTCCTTTAACTTGGAGCGGTTAATCCGAATCTGCTGTCCCAGCCGCTGCTGGATTTTGTCTTTCGGCTGCTTGTGGAGGTACAGGTCAATGTCTATTCCTTCCCCAGCATTGATCAGAAGCGAGAGCCATCCGGGAACCACCTTGTTTTTATAACCATCGCTGGGCACAATCAGATAAGTGTGATATACGCCATTGACCAAAACATAATTTGAATGTTTGAAATTCAAATCTCTTGGAGCGATGAATTCATTGGTACGGATGTGGTCCAGCTCTTCCATACGGTTTTCTGACATATAGCGGCTCAGCACTTCGTTGATACGTGCAGGGAGTGGCTTTTCGGTACATAAAGTACGGTTCAGCAGTGTATAAAGGACATCTGTTGCAAATTCATCCTCGTTATCATGGACCTGCACGTCATTCCCACATTGGTACAGGAATGTCCTGGCAGTTTGGACAGCGGTCTCAAGAGCTGCCAAAATGTCTTTTTCCTCCTCCTTCCGGTTGATGTTGAATGGTTCATATTCAAAAATTAAGAAAAACCGTCTGGAGACGGCTTCCCGGGAACTGAGTTTTTTCACGAACTGGATATAGTCTTTTTGAAGTTCCCGGCAATGGGGGTCTGTCTCCCGTTCCAGTTCCAGTGCGGCCTGCTCCAGATGTTTGTTGATGTCCGCTTTCTTGCTGATCATCTTAATCTGAAGTTTGACAGGGCTGATTTTCAGGTAAGAAATAAAGCTGTAAATAATACCCTGCTGTTCCCGGGCGCTGCGAAGCAGAAAATTGATAGGTTCAATTTCCAGAATCTTAACGTAGCGATGGTCGTTGGTGTAAATGACACCATTGGCAATCCGCTCAATGGGCAGGTAGTCTTCCAGGGACTGCACTTTTCGTTTGCGCTTCCGGGAATTTGCAGCCTTATTGGCCGCAAGCTGTTTTTTTGCAGAAACGGCTTCTTTACGGACGGCTTTTTCCTGACGGATGGCCTCTTTTTTCTCCTCCTTTCTCTGGCGGCGGCTTTCTTTTTGTGCAAGTCCGGCTTCCCGTCTGAGCTGTTCTGCCTGCATCCGGGCCTGCCGGTGTTCCAGCTTGAGTATCCGGATATCCTCTCTGGCCTGCTTTCGGATTCCGCGTTTTGTAGTAACGTCAAACTGCCGCCGCTCTTTTTTTTTATCTATACCGTGGTTGGAAGCGGGCGGAGAAACAGAAACCGGGGTTCCGGGTGCGGAGGATTCCAGCTTCGAAACCGTTTTTGGGGAATCCGGTGGTGTTTCTGTTTTCCGCTTTGTACGTTTTTGTTTCTTTGATTTTGGCTCCTTGTTGCGGGGAAGCCTCTGCTTCCGTGTTGGCAGTTCCGGCTGCATGTCAAGCCGATAGATTGGTGTTAGTATATAACTATGGACACGGAAAGTTGAACATTCTATAATATAATAAAGGAGTGTTCAATCATGGCAAAAAATCAAAAATCCTATACCCCTGAATTCAAGCAGCAGATTGTAGATCTGCGTAATAAAGCTGGTAAAGGTATCACAGAATTATCTAACGAATATGGCGTTCCAAAAGGC
>NZ_FBWL01000154.1 GCF_001517425.1 Clostridium sp. C105KSO13
ATTTCATGTATCGAGCCGCTTAAATCTCGTCACTATTATACTTCTATTTTAGGCAGGTTGACAATCTGTCTTTTTGGTATACGCAAAATTATTTTTTGTAATTCAGAGTCTGTTCTTTTTGTTCAAATTTCAAAGATATTCGTGCGGGCTTTCTTAACTAAACAGTGTTTCAATGATTTACAGTATATGATATACTGCTTTCATCTAGAAAAGGCTTAACTAAATGACATTGCATAAATGATTATGTTTTAGTAAATTAGCACTAGCAGTCCTGCACATTTCCTTTTTGAATGTGTTTATCCACAATAGCTTTCATACACTTCCAGATGTCCTTAGAAGTCTCTTCTATTTTTTCATTTCTCTTATAAATCTGGGACCTTTTAACCTTATGCTCTGCCCAGCTTATACCATCTGTCGCATCATTGAGCAGCAAAGGCTGAAAATTATCAAGCAGATGAGCATATTTTGCCTCTGCACTTTCGTATTTCTCAAACTCCTCCCACAAATCGCGGAAAAGTTTCCCCTGATCTTCCGGGAGAATGCCAAAAATGCGTTCTGCTGCCTGCACTTCCCTCGCTCTTTTTGTCTCTGCTCCGTCAGAATCATATGCATATGTATCCCCCGCATCAATTTCAACCAAATCATGAATCAGCACCATAATCATAACCTTCGTCAGGTCCGCTCCGGGTACGTATTCCTTCAGAAGAACCGCCATCAATGCAATATGCCAGGAATGTTCCGCATCATTTTCCTTTCTCTTCCCATCTGCCAGATAGGTCTGTCTGTAAATATTCTTTACCTTGTCAATCTCTTTGATAAATTCAAGCTGCTGGTCCAAACGTGTCATGTCATCACCTTTCCCTTCGGTCTGTTATAAGCCGTATTGTACTCCATTTCTTTCCAAACGTCAAAGCGTCTGCTGAAGATTTACTTTTTGGCCTCATAGCCTCGAAAAAACTCTGACAGACTGTTTAGTGTCTTCAAAAGAACCGGTATTTCCTCTGCATCCAGGCTTTTAACCACCGCGTCTGTCATCTGCATGTGGTAGTCCTTGTGATGAGAAAATGCCTTTCTTCCCTTCTCGGTAAGACGGACATAGACGACACGGCGGTCAGATTCACTTCTTTCCCGCACTAAATATTTTTTGTTCACAAGACTGTTGACAGACGTAGTAAGAGACCCGGCAGTAATGCCGAGTTTCCTGGCTACCATAGACATCGTACTGTCGTTTCCGAGCCCGACAGCCTCTATGATGTGCATGTCATTGTTGCTGATATCCTTAAATTCCTCAGTGATAATTGCTTTCTCTTCCAGCTCCCAGATTTCATTAAATAAATGAACGAGGATGTCGTTAATCGTCTCATATGCGTTCACAGATGGGGTGCTCCTTTTTTTATTCCTCTTCTACTGTCAGGACAATGTCAGAACACTATTTGTTATCAAACAGAGAATCTACTACTTCCTTTACCGTCTCTATGCGCTTAGCTTTATATGCATAAGCTCCACAGAATAATAGTGCCTGATCCGCCTTGCCCTTTGCAGCATTTATCAGACTGTCCGTAATACAATATGGGATATCATTCGGGCTACATTTCGCGAGACAGCCATGACATGGGGTATGGGGTATCTTTTCTTCTAGCATAACACGTTTCATAAACGGATTCAAGATTGCGCGTCCCGGCATACCCACAGGACTTTTTACAATAACAATGTCTTCTTTTTCTGCCTTCAAATATGCGCCTTTAAATTCTGTCGGAGCGTCGCATTCTTTCGTCGTAACAAATCTCGTCGCAACCTGCACTCCGTCCGCCCCCAGCCCGGCGGCATGTTTCACGTCATCGCTGTCAAAGATGCCCCCCGCAAGTATGACCGGAATCTTTTTCTGGTATTTTGTTTCATATCCCCGGATGATTTCTATAATCTTTCTGACCTCTTCGTCATAAACCTTCGGTGAGTACTGCTGCAGTTCATCCTGCCTGAATCCTAAATGTCCCCCGGCCTTTGGGCCTTCAATTACGACCAGATCCGCCGTTCTTCGGTATTTCCTGTCCCAATATTTTAAAATAACCTTTGCCGATCTCTCCGTAGATACAATGGGCGCAATCTGAGTTCTGCTCCCTGCCGTCAGTCCCGGGAGTTCTGTGGGCAGCCCGGCCCCCGAAATGATAATATCAGCACCGGCTTTTACGGCCGCGGCAACATGGTTCTTAAATTCTTTAAGAGCTGTCATGATATTGTACCCAATAATACCTTCAGGAGAGATTTCCCTCGCTTTATTCATTTCTTTTTGAATGGCTCTTTCATTTGCCTTGACAGGACTCTTTTCAAAATCCGGCTCCCCAAATCCAATCTGGGCAGTGGAAATAATGCCGACGCCGCCTTCTGCCGCTACAGACCCGGCCAAATTTCCCAGACTGATTCCAACTCCCATTCCCCCCTGAATGAGAGGAATTCTGGTTGTTTTTTCTCCTACTTTAAATGGACCCATATTTTAAAAACCTCTCCTTAACTCTATATTCTCCGGAATCTCTGATAACGCTTTTCTACAAGTTCATCGTTGGAAAAGCCTGTATACACTCTCAAAAAATCACTTAAGGCGACTTCCAGCCGGTTACAGACCTTTCCAAGGTTCTCCCGGGTATAATTCTCCGGCTCTGCAATTACCTGTTCAATCACTTCCAGTTCCAGTAAATCTCCTGCTGTCAGATGCATTACTTCGGCTGCCTCGCCGGCTCTTTTGCTGTCCTTCCACAGAATACTTGCAAACCCCTCGGGAGAAAGCACGGAATACACAGAATTTTCAAGCATCCATACTTCATTGGCAACAGCCATAGCCAGTGCACCGCCGCTGCCGCCTTCTCCAATCACAATTGAAAGTACAGGCACCTTTAAACCCGACATTTCATATAAATTTCTCGCAATGGCCTCCCCCTGCCCTCTTTCTTCCGCTTCCAGACCACAAAATGCACCGGGAGTATCTACGAAGCAGATAACAGGGCGCCCAAATTTCTCCGCCTGCCTCATCAGACGCAATGCTTTCCTGTATCCATCAGGAGATGGCATGCCGAAGTTTCGTTCTATGTTTTCTTTGGTGGTCCTTCCCTTTGCCTGGGCAATAACGGTTACCGGGCAGCCGTGAAAATATGCTGTGCCACCTATAATTGCCTTATCATCTTTAAAATAACGGTCTCCGTGAAATTCCATAAAATCATCGAATAAGCTTTCAATGTAATCGTCCGCCACAGGACGATCTTTTCTCCGGGATAGCAAAACCCGATCCCAGGCATTTATGGGAGTATCTTCCTCTGACATCTTTTTAAAAGCTTCTGCGAAGTTTCCTTTTAAACCTTCTGCTCTTCCGCCCTTACTGTGCAGCTTTAGTATCTCTGACAGTGTCTCTTTCATATTCTCACGCTCTACGATTTTGTCGACAAAACCATGCTCCAGTAAGAACTCAGAACGTTGAAATCCTTTGGGCAGCTTTTCCCCGATTGTCTGCTCTATGACCCGGGGCCCCGCGAATCCAATGAGAGCATTTGGTTCCGCCAGAATAATATCACCCAGCATTGCAAAACTTGCAGTAACCCCTCCTGTTGTTGGATCGGTCAAAATGGAGATATAAAGAAGTCCTGCATCACTGTGGCGTTTTAATGCAGCAGAAGTCTTTGCCATCTGCATCAAAGATATGATTCCTTCCTGCATTCTAGCTCCGCCAGAGCAGGCAAACAATATAACAGGAAGCCGCTCTTTAGTGGCGCGCTCTACGGCGAGAGTGATTTTTTCACCTACCACCTCCCCCATGCTTGCCATCATAAAGCGACCGTCACACACACCGATTACAGCTTCCCAGCCATTAACCTTAATCTTTCCCGTAACAATGGCTTCTTCCAGCCCTGTCTTTTTCTGCAGCGCCTCAATTTTTTCTTCATATCCTTTAAACTTCAGAGGATTTGCAGTGACAAGACCTTTATCCCATTCCTCAAAGGAGCCTTTATCCGCCAGCATTTCAATCCGGCGGCAGGCATGCACACGAAAGTAACCGTGGCATTTGGGACAGATATAGAAACCATTTCTCACATCCTCTGTCATAATAGCCGATCCACATTTATTACATTTGCTGAGAAGCCCGTCAGGAACTTCAGGTTTGGAATCTCTTAGAGAAATATAATTCTTCTTTCTTGTCTTCTTAAACATATTCTGTAACTTCATACGACAGCTCCTCATCTCCAATAACCGCAAAGGGGACTCGCAAAGGGGACTGACCCTTTTGAGGCCCGTTTTCAGAATATTCTTACAACGTTTCTATAAATTCTATATCTATGTCTCCCGACTCAAAGTTAGGATGATGTAGTATTTCATATTGGTAGTCTACATTTGTCTCTATCCCCTCTATGATAATCTCCCCAAGTGCACTCTGCATTTTCCGAATTGCTTCTTCACGGGTCTCTGCGTGTACAATCAATTTGGCGAGCATGGAATCGTAGTAGGGTGTTACTGTATAGCCACTGTAAATGGCAGAATCGATGCGCACGCCCTTTCCTCCGGGAAGGTACATATCTGTGATGGTTCCGGGGGAGGGGCGGAAGTTTTTTTCAGGATTTTCAGCATTGATTCGGCACTCTATAGCGTGGCCCGTCATTTTGATGTCGTCCTGGGTATAATTTAGAATTTCTCCGTCCGCTATGCGGATTTGCTCTTTAATCAAATCAATCCCGGTCACCCACTCTGTCACCGGATGCTCCACTTGAATTCTCGTGTTCATTTCCATAAAGAAAAAGTTACCATTCTTCTCCAAAAGGAATTCTATAGTCCCGGCACTCGAATAGTTTGCTGCTTTTGCGGCCTTTACGGCAGCCTGCCCCATTTTATACCTCATTTCGGGAGAGATAGCTATGGAAGGAGATTCCTCTATCATTTTCTGGTGATTTCTCTGGATAGAACAGTCCCGCTCCCCAAGATGCACTACATTGCCGTGTTTATCTGCAAGAATCTGGAATTCTATGTGCCTGGGATGCCGAACAAAATGCTCTATATACATCGTTTTGTCCCCGAAGGCCATCTGTGCTTCTTTTTGGGCTGTATTAAAACTGCTTTCAAATTCATCTGAGGTTTCAGCCACACGCATTCCTTTACCCCCGCCTCCAAGAGCCGCTTTTACAATGACAGGATATCCGATTGCTTTGGCAGCAGCAGCACCTTTTTTTGCATCAAAGATAGGTTCCTGACTGCCTGGGATTACAGGTACATCCGCTGCCACCATAGTATTCCTGGCTTCCTGTTTATTCCCCATTTTACGGATTACGCTGGAATTAGGGCCAATAAATGTAATATTGCACTGCTCACATAATTCTGCAAATCTACTGTTCTCTGACAAAAATCCAAATCCAGGATGAATGGCATCTGCACCGGATACCAGTGTAGCGCTTACAATACGCTCCATGTTTAGATAGCTCTCTGATGAGGATGCAGGACCAATACAGATTGCCTCATCTGCAAGCTGTGTATGCAGAGCTTCCCGGTCAGCCTCTGAATAAACAGCCACTGTCTCTATCCCCATCTCTCTGCAGGCACGGATAATGCGCACAGCGATTTCTCCCCGGTTTGCAATCAATACTTTTTCAATCATACCCTGTACATCTCCTTAATCTCCTACCATAAATGTCAGCTCTGCAGTGACTACAACTTTACCATCCACAGAGGCAGTCGCCTGGCCTACACCGACGGGTCCTTTGGTCTTAATGATTTTTGTTTCCAGCTTGATTTTGTCCCCCGGAACCACCATTCCTTTAAATTTGCATTTCTGGATACCGCCAAAATAAGCAGTCTTACCTTTATTTTGTTCCTGACTCAAAATAGCGACCGCTCCTACCTGGGCAAGTGCCTCCACTGTCAGGACGCCCGGCATAACAGGATGTTCCGGAAAATGTCCTTTAAAAAAGTCTTCTCTGTATGTCACACATTTGTACCCTACCGCATACTGCCCCGGTTCGTAATCTTCAATATAATCTACCAGAAGAAATGGGTGTCTGTGAGGGATAATCTCCTGAATTTGTTTTATATCCAATTTATTCATTTTCAACCCGCTTTCTCAAAACTTAAAAAAGGGACTGTTCCCTTTTTCATGCTGCTCTAATTAATAACAAATAATGGCTGCCCATATTCTACGGCATCACCATTTTCTACCAGTATATCTGTTATGGTTCCTGCAAAATCACTTTCTATTTCATTCATCAGTTTCATAGCTTCCACGATGGCGAGCACCTGCCCTTCTTTTACATCATCCCCTATCTTTACAAAGGGGGATGCATCTTCCGAAGGAGACGTATAAAACGTCCCAATCAGTGGGGACTTTACTATATTTCCATCAACAGTCCCGGTCTCTTCTTTTCCGGGAACCATCTTAGCTTCCGGGATTTCCGGCACATCCCTCAAAGCAGGTCTGTCCTGTCCCACAGGCACTGCTGCTTCTAAGAAGTCTGCTGTTTTTTTTAGAGAAAGTTTTACACCGCCTTCTTCGTATTTGAATTCTGTCAATGTGGAATTGGATACTGCTTCTACCAGTTCTAATATTTGCTCTGTTTTCATGGATTTTCCCTATCCTTCATACTTTTTTACTAATAAGGTTGCATTATGTCCGCCAAACCCGAGAGAGTTGGTAAGCACATAGTTTATTTCTTTTTCTATCGGTGCACCCACCGCATAGTTCAAATCACATCCCTCACCGGTTTCTCTGGTTCCCATAGTCTGGTGGATGTATCCATCCTGAATACTTTTCACGCATACAACAAATTCCACGCCTCCCGCTGCTCCCAGAAGGTGGCCTATCATAGACTTGGTAGAGTTTACGACAACATTTTTGGCTGCATTTCCCAGAGCCTGCTTAATTGCCCTCGTCTCAAAGAGATCATTTTTCTGCGTACTGGTACCGTGTGCATTGATATAATCCACCTGGTCCGGTGATATCCCGGCCTCCTTTATAGCCAGCTCCATAGCCTTTTGTGCCCCTTCACCATTCTCCTCGGGTGAAGTGATGTGATATGCATCCCCTGTAGATCCATACCCGACCAGTTCTGCGTAAATATGGGCCCCTCTGGCCTTTGCATGTTCCAGTTCCTCCAGCACAACAACCCCAGCGCCTTCGCCAAGTACAAACCCATCTCTATCCTTGTCAAACGGTATGGATGCCCGCATGGGATCCGGACATGCGGAAAGTGCTGTCAAGCCCGAAAAACCTGCAATTCCGGTGGGGCAAATGGCGCTTTCCGTTCCCCCCGCCACCATGATATCCGCATCGTCATACTGGATTGCACGAAATGCATCCCCGATACAGTTGGTTCCCGAAGCACAGGCTGTTACCACATTTGAACACTTTCCTTTTAGCCCAAGTTGGATAGATACATTCCCGGCAGCCATATTAGATATCATCAGCGGAACCATCAATGGATTCACCCTGCTGGGACCCTTCTCCACAATTTTTGTATAATTTTCTTCTATCACTTGAAGACTCCCGATTCCAGAACCCACAATCACACCGGCCCGGTAAGGATCCTCCTGCATCATATCGATTCCCGCATCCGAAAATGCTTCCTTCGCCGCAGCAACCGCATATTGGGAAAATGGTTCCATGCGCTTTGCCGATTTAAAGTCCATTCTCTCTTTTGCCACAAAGCCTTTTACTTCTGCTGCAACCTGCACTTTGTATTCAGATGCATCAAATCTGGTTATCGGTCCGATACCAACTTTCCCCTCACGGATTCCGTTCCAGAATTCCTCTACTGAATTACCGATTGGAGTCACTGCCCCCATTCCGGTTACTACAACTCGTCTTTTCATATTGATCTCCTATATTGCTATTTTACATTGCCATTCCGCCGTCTACACAGAGCACCTGACCTGTGATATAACCGGCCTCTTCCGAAGCCAGAAATGCAACCGCCCCCGCAATATCCTCCGGCTTGCCAAAATGGCCCAGGGGAATTCCGGCTGCAGCTTCTTCCTTAGTCTTCCTAGGAAGCCCCTCTGTCATCTCTGTGCAGATAAATCCCGGTGCAACTGCATTCACAGTCACCCCCCTGGATGAAAACTCTCTAGCCACGGATTTTGTAAGGCCGATAACGCCTGCTTTAGAAGCCGAATAATTGGCCTGCCCTGCATTTCCCATAACTCCCGATACGGAAGAGAGGTTGATAATCCGTCCGCTCCTCTGCTTTATCATCTGTCTGGCGGCAAACCGGATACAGTGAAACGTGCCTTTCAAGTTCGTATTCATAACGGCGTCAAAATCCTCCTCAGACATTCTCATCAGCAACCCGTCCCTGGTTATTCCTGCATTGTTGACTAAAATATCAATCCGGCCAAACTTCGAAAGGATTTCTCCCAGGAAGTTTTCACAGGCGTGAAAGTCAGAAACATCACACTGGAATATTTCCGCCTTACCTCCTCCCTGTACGATTTCTGTTTTTACTTCTTCTGCCTTCTCCCGGGAGCCATTGTAATTAATTGCAATGGCAGCGCCATCTTTTGCCAGTTTCAGTGCAACAGCTCTCCCGATCCCCCGGGAGGCCCCTGTGACAACTGCCACTTTTCCTTCTAACATAATTCACCAACCACCTTATCTGCATCTCTCCAGGTTTCCACGTTGTAAACTTTCGCATCTCTTTTAATCTTTCTCATAAATCCCCCAAGGGTTTTTCCGGGTCCCACTTCCACGAAGACCTCCACGCCGTCTTTTATCATATTCTCCATGCTCTGCTGCCAGCGCACAGAAGATGTTACCTGCTTTTCAAGCAGAGGCTTTATTTCTCTGACATCATCTACATAACCCGCAGTCACATTTGTAACATAAGGAACCTGCAGACTATGCAATTCTATTGGTTCTAAAACTGCCGCCAGTTTTCTCCCTGCTTCCTTCAAAAGAGGAGAATGAAAAGGTCCGCTTACATGCAAAGGCAGCACTCTCTTTGCTCCTGCCTCCTTCAAAGCTGCTGAGGCACACTCCACTCTTTCCTTCCACCCGGTAATCACAATCTGTCCCGGGCAGTTATAATTTGCAATGCTGACACCTTCTATCTCAGCAAGTACAGCCTTAATCTGGTCAGCATTCATACCAAGAACTGCCGCCATAGCCCCCTTTCCATCGGGAACTGCCGTCTGCATCAGAATTCCCCGCTGTCTGACCGCCCGGATGGCATCGTCTTCACTCATTCCTTTGCTCACAGCTATGGCACAGTATTCGCCCAGGCTTAACCCCGCCGTCACATCTGGTTTGAGTCCCTTTTCCTCCAGAACCGCTGTCATTGCCAGGCAGGTTGTCACAAGGGCAGCCTGGGTATACTCTGTCTGGTCCAGCAAATTGTTTTCTTCAAAGCACAGCGCTTTCATATCTATATTCAGCAGCCTGGAGGCCCTGTTAAAAATCCCCGCTGCCGCCTGACTATTTTCATAAAAATCTTTTCCCATCCCGGGCTTTTGAGCACCCTGTCCGGGAAATATAAATGCAGTCTTACTCATAGAATCCTTTTCCTCCAATCAGGCTGTCTGTTTCTCTTGCCAGCTTCTGAATCAGATCCCGACACGCTAGTTCTTCCTTCACCATTCCGGCTATCTGCCCTGCCATCACGCTGCCGTTTACAACGTCACCTTCTACAACGGCTTTCCTAAGTCCTCCCAGTGTCAAGAGCTCCAGTTCCTCAAAGCCGGCGCCCTCCTGCTCTTTCTGCAGGTAGGTCTTTGTCATCTGATTGCGAAGAGCCCGTACCGGATGTCCTGTGGAACGTCCGGTTACTCTGGAATCAATATCTCTTGCTTTCAGAATGCACTGCTTATAATTTTCATGAACCATAGATTCTTTCGTCACCACAAAATGAGTCCCCATTTGCACTGCCTGTGCGCCAAGCATAAATGCCGCCGCAATTCCTCTGCCGTCGGCAATTCCTCCGGCTGCTATAACCGGAACATTTACTCCATCCACAATCTGGGGTACCAAAACAAAGGTTGTGTTTTCACCGATATGTCCTCCGGCCTCTGTGCCTTCCGCCACAAGGGCGTCTGCACCGCAGCGCTCCATGCGTTTTGCAAGTGCCACAGAAGCAACAACCGGAATCACTTTCACTCCTGCTTCTTTCCACATCTTCATATATTTTTCGGGAGAACCCGCACCGGTAGTGACTACCTTTACGCCTTCCTCGACTATAATTTTCGCGACCTCATCCGCATAAGGACTCATTAGCATAATGTTTACGCCAAAGGGTTTTTCTGTCAGCTTTTTCGCCGACCTAATCTGTTCACGTACCCAATCGGCAGGGGCGCTTGCAGCTCCGATCAGCCCAAGCCCGCCTGCTTCTGATACGGCGGCTGCAAGATGATATTCAGCAACCCAAGCCATTCCACCCTGGATAATTGGATATTCAATTTCTAAAATTTCGGTTACTTTTGTCTTCATACGAACAACCTTTCTGTTATAATATTTCTATTTATGTCTTTCCAGGTATTTTATTACATCCCCAATCGTAGCAATCTGCTCCAGGTCTTCCGAAGGAATCTCTACGTCAAACTCTTCCTCAAATGCCATAGCCACTTCAAACAAATCCAGCGAATCTGCCGCCAGATCTTCCTTGAACGAAGTTGCCCCCGTAAGTGTTTCAATATCTGCTCCTAAGGACTCCGCTACAATTTCTTTAACTTTTTCTAACATAATTTTAAATTTCCCTTCTTATTTTTTTACCTGCTCAGAGCCAAACCGTGTGAACCCCCAGGTTTTCGAGACTGGTTCTGAATAGTTGCTTTTTATGTAATCCGGTAAAACCGGGAATTACTTACTTTCTTACCACTCAAGGCAGGCTGCTCCCCAGGAAAGTCCGCCTCCGAAGCCTGCTATTACCAGTTTTTGCCCTGTCTTCAGCATCCCCTTATGGTTCATCTCATCCAACAAGATGGGAATACTGGCTGAAGATGTGTTTCCATATTCATCCAGATTCACTGGGAATTTGTCAATATCCTGTTCCAGCCGCCTTGCCACTCCTTCAATAATTCTTTTATTTGCCTGATGAAGAACAAAATAATTAACTTCATCCAATGATATATCCGCCTCTTTTAGGACCTCCAGTATTACCTCGGGCACCTTTCTTACTGCAAACTTAAATACTTCCCGGCCGTCCATCTTTATATAAGAATCCACATCCTCCTCGGGAATCCAGCCTTTGCGGTGTCTGCTCATACAACTAAGAGCATTCCCTCTGTTTCCATCGGAGTGAGTCACCGGCCGGTACAAAGTTCCCTTTACTGACTTAAGCACTGTGGCTCCGGCTCCATCACCAAAAAGGATGCAGGTGCTTCTGTCCTTCCAGTTCAGCAGGTTAGATAAACTCTCAGAACCTATCACCAGTACAGTCCGGCACATGCCGGATGTAATGTAAGCCTGGGCTGTATTATAGGCAAATACGAATCCCGTACAGGCAGCATTCAAGTCAAATCCGGTGGCATTCACTGCACCGATTTCCCTCTGTACTTCACAGGCAGCACAGGGCAGCATTGTCTCGGAGCTAAACGTAGAGACCAGAATCAAATCCAGCTCTTCAGGGGCAACACCGCCATTTTCTAAAGCTCTTCTGGAGGCAGCCACCGCCATAGATACTACCGTCTCCTCCTGTATTATGTGCCTCCTTATAACCCCCGTCCGTTCCCTGATCCATTCATCATTTGTATCCACAAGCTTAGCCAAATCGTCATTATCCAGAAAATGAGCTGGCACATATGAGCCAGTTCCACATATCTTTCCAACCATATTTTGTCTCCATGTTTTATTTTGACTTCAAATATCTTTTATTTAAAATATTTTGATTATCAAAGTATATATCACATTGTTCTTGTTTGTCAAGATGAAATAGAAAAATACATATGGATAAACTGTTACACTTTTACAAAAAAGATAAAATTAGGGGTTTACAAAGACGGGTATTCTATGATATTATATCACTTGTCGAGCGGAAGTGGCGGAATGGCAGACGCGCTAGATTCAGGTTCTAGTGGGAGTTTATCCTGTGAGAGTTCAAGTCTCTTCTTCCGCATAAAGGCTGTAATCCTTACGGATTACAGCCTTTTTTGTTTTTCCTTGCATTTACTTGCTTTGCCATATTCACTTATTTCCGGTGTACCGTCAGCAAGACGAATCATTCTTCTTTACGTTCATTGTTTCTCTTCCCACCATTTCATCAAGTGATACTCCAAAAATATCTGCCATAGCTGATAACTCGTAAATATCCGGTGTTCGTTTCCCCACCTCATAATTTGAAAGTGTCTGCCTCTTCATATACATTTTTTGTGCCAACTGTTCCTGCGTCATATTCCGTTGCCCTCTCAACGCTTTTATATTGCGCCCAATTGTGTTTTTCGTCATTTCTTTTTTCCTTGCCTTCTCCACATATGGATTCATCCATAGGAATCAACATCTATACTCACCTTCGCCCATTGCTGATATTATATATTTTTGGACAATTTAAGTCAATCTACCAAATACACGAATTACGACCTTCAATATTATATATAATCAACAATTTTATCTTTTCTTGCATTTCTCGTAAGTTATTTTGGATAGACTTGTTTACTTGATTGTGAACCAAAAAAAGAGACAGACTACTCAGCCTGTCTCAGTAATATTTCGGAACTGCTCGGAAACCGCAGGTTTCCAAACTTAGTTCTGTCTCAGCTTTTTTTAATGAATGTGGTGCTGCATTTGGGGCAGCGGATTTCTATCTTTCCTTTCCCTCTTGGGACACGTATTTTTTGACTACATGTGGGACATTTATATATGTGGTGTGTCTTTCGCTGCCTCCACATACTCTTCTGTTTGTAAAAGAAACTGCGTATCTTATATGTTCTTGTCAAAAATGTCTGATTTTCAGTATATCGTTTTGTGACGTTTCTTGAAAACATCCTGAAATAGCAATAGATAATTAAAATCCAGCCAAGTGCATAGCAAATTGTACCGACAACTCTCCCTCTAAAAACGGAGGAAAGAAATACAACTATAAGACCGATAACAAGCAGAAATTTGGAAAATGCATCTACTCCATATCTTCCCTGCATAAACCGCATCATCTTTTCTCTCATGATTTACCATCCTAACTTTTATTCATCCTGTAACAACCTATAGAATATTTTCCTCCATCATACATCAATTGTCAATAAAATACCTATTAAATTAGTGTAAATTTAAAATGTTGTTACAAATATCTTCTGATATCAGGTATACAATCCTTGAATTCTTTATCATTACATACCTGCTCCCCTTGGTGTCTGTGCTGCCCAGGTATAATATGAGGACTTCGTCTTTTTTGTCTTTCGTATAGGTTGCTTCTACTGTAATTCTGGACGCCTCATCCAATCCAAATTTCGGAAGGTCTTTGTCATCAACAGAATAGTCCGCTGCAGTCTCTAATTTAACAGCTCCCAGTCCTCCTGCAGCCGCCGCAATATTCTTGGAGTCATCATCGTTTTTTGAATCATAGGTATTAGAACTGCCATTTTGAGTGATGACCACTTTTTTCAGATTTCCACTTCCAATACTTGGATAAGCATCCAATTGTGCCATATCCTCCAGTTTGTTTTGAAGGTCAGATATAGATGTACTGCTCACTGTGTAGACTTTATTTGTATCATCAACGGTAATATAATAATCGTCTCCGGTTATATTCCCATAATACAATGTGGTCTCTTTTCCATCCCCATCCGTCAATACCACGGTATAATCCGGCTCTTTCAACCCGTAGTCCTCCAAGGAGTCACCGTTTTTAAGCGCCCGCCTGGCTTTTAATTTACTGAAAGTATCTTCCATCTGCCGGAGATAACTCTGCGCAAGCGGAAAGTCCTTATCCTTTGCGTCATACCATTTATCATCTTCCTTCTTGAAGTCAAAATCACCATTTCCAACATTATATTTAATTTCTTTTAGACTATTAATATCCGTTACATAAATTGTTTCTGCCTCTGCTTTTGCTTTTTTCTTTTTTTCCTGGCTCTTATTATGTTTCTGTAAACCAAAATAAACTGCCAGGAGAATTAGTAGAACACAGAACAGCAATATGAATAACCTTTTTCTTTTCTGTTCCATATTTCTCCTCCTAAGCTTTTCTTCTTCTGAACCAGACTGTAAATCCCAAGCCCAGCACCAGGATTGGAACTCCAAATACCACCAGGAGACTAAACAGGCCCGCATGCTGCACTGTATTATACTCAGGTACAAGGCTTTTGGGCTCAATTGTAATGCTTTGCACATCATCAAAATTGCTGCCCACTGCGTTCATAAACACAGTCGTATTCTCAAGCTGAGAAAATGTATCTGTAATCTGAGAATCAATCAGGCTGGCCGCCGAGATAACCGTCAGACGGCTTTCTGCTTTACCCCTCTTTTCTGTCGCCACCGCTCCCAGTGTATAGGTTCCATTAGTCTGCTTATCTTCTGTCACTGCATAGGCTTGCTCAGAAGTTGTCATAAAAGGTTCTGCCGTTATAGTGTCTCTTGCTGCATCCACCATAGTCATGCCCTTCGCATTCGTCAAAAGTACCATCTGAGATGAAACTCCTTTTGTCATATCACCGGACAACGAAAGATTCGGGAATATATAGTAATAATTATTCTGATAACATCTCTGTGGATCCGCAATATATCCGTCGGCCTCCTGCATCCCATATTCCTTCAGTATCTGGGACAGATTCGGTAAATCTGAAGCTTCAGTTTCTCCCAGCAGTACGATCATCTTGCCGCCTCCGGAAAGGTAGTCTTTTACAGCTTTCAATTCATCCGCCGTTAAATCTGTGGCAGGCGCATACATCAATAATAAATCGCAGTCATCCGGTATGGATGCATCCATTACTAGATTCAGCTCTTTTGTGCTGTAATTGTTCTTATGCATCATATCCGAAACGGAACCTGACAAAGTTGCTTCTCCATGCCCGGTTGTCCGGAAAATTGTCTTGTCTGCATCACTGGTCACATAATTTACAGCACTTGTCAGCTGCCCGTCAGCATCGAATTGAGATTCTGATGCAGTCCCTGTATAATAATATGACGATTCATCCTTTACGATAATGCTGTCAAACGATACATTTGTAGTCTTCCCTGAAGCTTCATTTGCTACAACAATTGTATTTTTATCCGCATTATACTCTTTCAATACAGAAGGATGAAGGACCGGGTCAATCCATTTTACTGAAACATTTTTGGACAAAGCATCATACTTACTCAAAAATGTTTTTATTCTGTCATCTGTATTTTCTTTTTCTGCCAGTACTGTAAGCGTCACTTTTGAATTCATCTTCTTTAAAAGTTTACGGCTCGTATCTGATATTTCATATATCTTTGTACTGCTAACATCAATGTTCCTGTATTTTTCAGGCAGTTGTCCGAAAATGAGATTTATCACTACTATGACAGCAATTACCATAATAGTCAGCCCTACGCTGAAAACTCCATTTTTAGTTCCCGCTGACCGAAATAGTTTTTTAAGCTTTTTCACCTTTCACCCCTCCTAACTCCAGCGTCTTCTCTGTATTGTCTGTATCGTAAGAAAAACAAATGCTGCGATAATAGACAGATACAGGACGATTCCGCTTACATTTACAATGTTATTTGAAGTAATATCTGTAAAAAATTTTGCCAGCGCAAGATTGCCAAGAACTTTCGTTAGTATATTTTCAAATAGACTGGATTTCATGATATAGGTAATAACGCAGACAGCAGCTCCTGTCAGTTCCACAGCACCGCTTATCAGCCAGTTTCCAGTCATATGCTGTATATAAGCTGCCGCAATTGTCAAAATAAGGATAATTCCAATGACTCCGCCGGAAGCCGACCTTGGCAGGAATGACAAGATTCCATCCCACAGGTAAAGGGCCAGCAGCACGCCAAAGGTCGTCACGAAAGCAATGATCTGACTTTCTGTCAGAGAAGACAAAAACATTCCGATAGCAATGTATACACAACCCAGCAGGAAGAATACACCGATTGATATGTAGTCCACCTTCAGATAGGATATTCCCTGTAGTTTAATAATCAGTGGGAAGAGACAAAAAATAATATTCGGAACAGCCAGAACTGAAACCATGGCCAGGTATTTTCCCAATACTATTTTAGTCAGACTTACCGGTGCAGTTAAAAGCAGCTGATCTGTCTTATTTTTTCGTTCCTCCGCAAAGCTTCTCATCGTGAGCAGTGGTATACCTACCAGAAATACAATCAGCGAACCTGACAAAGTATATGAAAAGTACGGGTATCCCGCATTCAGATTATACGCCACAAAATAAATTCCCGTAAAACCTACCAGAAATGCAACAAACACGCATCCAATCATGGATTGAAAATATCCCTTCAGTTCCCTTTTATAAACGGCCAGCATCTGCTTTCGCCTCCTTCTCTTCTGGGATTTCTAATTTAGGCTCCTCTTCTTTTTGTGTCAGCTCCAGAAAGATTTCTTCCAGACTCGCACGATTTGTTTTCAGCATAAGAAGTGGACATTTTTGATCCGCGAATGCAAAAAATATCTTTTCTCTTATATCCGCATTTTTTTTTACATTCAATGATGCAAATGTAGTTCCATCCGATCTTTTTTCCATCTTTATAGATAAAATTTCATGAATCGGCTCCAATATTTTTCTGACTCGTGAGGGATCGGTTTTCGTCTGAATCTCCACCGACTCGGCATCATCCAGCAAATGTTCCAGATTGTCAGGAGTGTCACTGGCAACAAGCCTGCCTTTTGATATAATCATAATATAATCACAGACCTCTTTCACCTCTGCCAGAATGTGAGAACTCAAGATAACCGTATGTTTTTTCGATAGGTTACGAATCAGTTCTCTGATTTCAATAATCTGCTTTGGGTCCAGTCCCACTGTTGGCTCATCCAAAATAATGATATCCGGAAACCCCATTATGGCCTGCGCCAGCCCGGTCCTCTGCCGATATCCTTTGGACAGATTGCGGATAAGACGTTCCCTGACGTCCTGAAGCTTTACAAGCTTTAAAACCTCTTCCACAGAAGATTCTCGTTTTTCCTTTGATATTCCCTTCAGCTCTGCCACAAAATCCAGGTACTCCCAAACCGTCATCTCCATATACAGAGGAGGAATCTCTGGAAGATACCCTATGTACTTTTTAGCTTCTGTAGGCTCCTTGAGTATGTCATGCCCGTCAATGAGCACTTCCCCTTCTGTAGCTCCCAGATATCCCGTCATAATGTTCATGGTGGTGGATTTCCCTGCCCCGTTGGGCCCCAAAAAGCCATAGATTTTCCCTTTTTCTATCTTGAAACTTAGGTTATCTACGGCCAGATGATCCCCATATTTTTTCACTAAATTCTTTACCTGTATCAAGTCTTTACCTCCCTGTGATATAATTTAGGGCCCTGGCGCACTGTCCCATGAATTATTAAGGAGACGGCACACTGGTTCAGCCTTCACATGGCATTAACGTTAGCAGAACTTTGTGAAATATTTGTGTTGTAAATGTGGAATTTTCAGGGTCATTTATTCTGTATAAGTTTTCTCTACAGCTTCAAACCTCGGTATCTGTTCAGGCAGGCATGAATTTCCTGCCTTCTGGGCAAAGCAAGATTTGCAATGTTTGAATTGCTCTCGCATATCGCTGCCAGTCCGTCCCGCCTAATCTTCTCTTCCAGTTCTTCTGCTATCTTCTGCAGATTCTTTTTTCCATCCAGCAGGTGTTTCTCCGCATACCTCACACAATACCCAAGAGCTGACACCTGTTCACTATCCACGATCTGCTCCACATAGCGCAGATCTATGGTTTCCCGGTTAATCTGCACAGACTCTTTTCCCATAGTCTTCATTTTTATTCTGCTGTCTTTGCGTAAGACGTTGTTAGCTCTCGGGCATCTGGAGAATACAGGTCTGCCAGCTTTTCCCTCCGGCCCCATAAGCATGGGAAAATTTTCTGCTTCTTTTTTTGCGGGCAATGTAATGTCTCTAGGTACATATCTATCCATCTGAACGATACAGTCCGCAATGTGGAAATATGCTCCTGAACTTCCGGCTACAATCACCGTCGAAATGCCATATTCCTCGTATAGTTCTGTTATCCTTTCAATAAACGGAGTGATCGGTTCCATGTCCCTGTGAATCACCCTCTGCATCAGTTCATCCCGAATCATAAAATTCGTTGCACTTGTGTCTTCATCAATCAGAAGTAGTTTTGCTCCTGTCTCCATGGCCTCTATCACATTTGCAGCCTGGGAGGTACTTCCACTGGCATCTTCCGTACAAAATCTTATTGTATCCTTTCCGTTGGGAAGGTCGTTGATAAACATGGAAATATCTGTTTTCTTAATGCTCCTGCCATCTTCAGCCCGGATTTTTACAGCGGAGTCATCTGTGATAACATATTCTCTTCCGTCACCCGCAATATGATTGTAAACTCCCAGCTCCAGTGCCTTTAAAAGAGTCGACTTGCCATGATAGCCTCCGCCCACGATCAAAGTGATACCCCGACGTATTCCCATCCCGGTAATCTTTCCCCTGTGTGGAAGATCCATTGTCACTTTCAGCTCCTCCGGAGACTCAAAGACAACTGCCCCTTTCATAGGCTTTGAGGAAATTCCCGATTCTCTGGGCAGCACTGAACCATTTGCCACGAAAGCAATCAGCCCCATCTTTGACAGCTGTTTCCTGATAAATTGTTGATCATCCGCGAGAAATATCATCTGCTGAATCCTTTTCTTGTCACTATTCTTATAATAGAGTGCCCTTTCTACGCTTTCCGGAAGAAAATCAAACAATATCTTCATCAGTTCCCTTGCATGAATCGTTCTTCCATTCGCCGGGAAGCCCACTTCCAGCCTGAAAATCATATTTCCACTCTTGGGCTCAATTACACATGCAGTGCGTTCCAAAATTTCCTGTCCGCAGCGGCTCACCGCGATCAAGCCGCTCTTTCCCGATCCCTTTGCCTTAAAAGCATATTGCTCCACAGCGTGTCCAAACTGCCGCGTCAGGTAATCCTGCAGCGCAGCCCTGCGGTGCTCAGTCTCAAACAATTCTGTCGGAAAGCCCGCTGTCTTTCCCTCAATATGAATACTCAGCTTAGAGGGTGACGCAAACGGATCTCCCTGCACATGATCAATAGAAAGCTCATATCCCGAAAACCGATATACCCCCCTTGTATCTTTATAAGCAGGGTAGCCCTTGTGGTCAATCCTGTTCAGCAAATTTCTTAACTCCGCAGATGTCTGCATATTATAAACTCCTTCCCTCAAAGGGGTCAGTCCCCTTTGCGCTCCATATTCAGAATATTCTGAATACTGTTTCCGTATACTTTTTTATCTGTCCTATTATACCTCTTTTTACAGACCATGCAAACCTTATTGCTCCCATAAACCTGTTCCCTAATTGCAGAAAAAGCCGCAGGACATCCTGCGGCAATGTTGTAAAAGTATAAACTTTTTAAGTAAATCCTACACTTCAAAAATCAAATCACCATAGGATGGCATCGGCCACACTTCTTTGTCTACTATCATCTCCAGCTTGTCAACCGGTGTGCGGAGAACATCCATAGCCGGAAATACATCTGTGTGATAGAAGTTGGCCCGAACAGCTCCTTCCTCTTTATGTGCCGCTTCGTCCGTAACTTTAACCAGCGATTCCAAAGCATCTCTCGTCTCGGTCAGCAACGCAGAAACGTTCTCCAAAAGTTCCGACTGTACAGATGTATCTGCTCCCGCTTCCTTTACGGCAAGAATTGTATCTGCCAGTGTCTTTGTATACTTCATAACTGCAGGGATAATTTGTTTGCTCGTCATATCAATCATAGTACGTGCTTCAATGTTAATAGCCTTCGCATATGTTTCGTACTGAATCTCTGCACGGGATTCCAGTTCAGCCCTTGTGAATACACTAAACTTCTCAAATAAGTTTACAGCTTTCCTGGTTGTCATGGAAGGTATAGCCTCCACCATAGATTTAATGTTTGGAAGTCCCCGTCTTTCGGCTTCTTCCACCCACGCCTCTGAATATCCGTCGCCGTTAAATACAATTGCCTGGTTCTCTGTTGCATATTCCTTAATCAAATCATGAAGTGCCAGCTCAAAGTCATCTGCTTTCTCCAGCACATCACATGCCTCAGAAAATGCCTCTGCAACAATAGTATTTAAAACAATGTTGGGAGCCGCTATGGAATCCCTGGATCCAACCATACGGAATTCAAATTTATTCCCTGTAAATGCAAATGGTGATGTTCTGTTCCTGTCTGTGGCGTCTTTGATAAGACCGGGCAATGTCCTGACTCCGGTCCTCAGCCTCTCGCCCTTTATACTGTGGGTGGCCTCTCCTGTGCTGACCAACTGTTCCATCACATCTGCAAGCTGCTCTCCAAGGAAAACAGAAATGATTGCCGGAGGTGCCTCATTTGCTCCCAGTCTGTGATCATTTCCCGGATCAGCGGCAGATTCGCGCAGCAGATCTGCATGTTTATTGACCGCCTTCAAAATACACATCAAAACTAACAGAAATTGTGTGTTTTCATGAGGGGTCACACCGGGATCCAGCATATTGATTCCATCATCTGTAATCAGGGACCAGTTATTATGCTTGCCGGAACCATTCACACCTGCAAAAGGTTTTTCGTGGAGCAGGCATTTCATACCATGCTGGCAGGCTACTCTCTTCATAGTCTGCATAATCAGCTGATTATGATCTACCGCTATATTAGCCGGCGAATAAATAGAAGCCAGCTCATGCTGTGCCGGAGCCACCTCATTGTGCTGAGTCTTTGCGGGAACCCCTACCTTCCACAACTCCTGGTTTATATCCTTCATGTAGGAGGCCACTCTCTGGCGGATGGTGCCAAAGTAATGATCATCCATCTCCTGTCCCTTCGGCGGCATTGCCCCGAACAAAGTACGGCCTGTGTAAATTAAGTCCTTTCTCTGTAAAAACTTCTCTGCATCCACGAGGAAATATTCCTGTTCAGGACCGACAGAAGGTGTAACTCTTTTTGAAGTAGTGTTTCCAAAAAGACAGAGAAGCCTTAATGCCTGAACGGAAATCGCCTCCATAGATCTCAAAAGAGGTGTTTTCTGATCCAATGCCTCACCTTTGTATGAGCAAAACGCTGTGGGTATGCAAAGCGTTGCCCCTCCCGCATCCTTCCTTATAAATGCGGGTGATGTACAATCCCAGGCTGTATATCCTCTTGCTTCAAACGTTGCCCTAAGCCCGCCTGACGGAAATGATGACGCATCCGGTTCTCCCTTAATTAATTCTTTCCCAGAAAAGCTCATCAGCACTTTGCCACTTGGAAGAGGCGCAGAAATGAAAGAATCATGCTTTTCGGCAGTCACTCCTGTCATGGGCTGAAACCAGTGTGTGTAGTGGGTTGCCCCCTTTTCAATCGCCCATTCCTTCATCTCGTGTGCGATCACATCAGCAGTCGCAAGATCCAGTTCATTCCCTTCCTCAATTGTTTCTCTCAGGTTTTTGTAGACCTTCTTTGGCAAACGTTCCTGCATTACAGTATCATTAAACACGTTTTCCCCAAAAATATCCGCAACGTTGATCAATTCTGCGCTCATAATTCCTTCCTTCCTCTTCGCTATATGTGAATCCTGTTTTCTATAAAAGCCGAAACACGATTATCGAGTTTCGCTTGTTATCACGGTGGCTGCCAAGGAATATACACATATGTGCATCGGGCTCGTCACTCGCGAAAATAAAAAGGCACTCCAAGTCATCTTGGAACGCCTTCGTTCATATCTACGTGTGTTAGTATACCTCAACCGTCAAAAAAAGGCAAGTAAAATCTTAAATTTTATTCAGCTTTTCCGACTGAGCCGAATAATTCCATCTTTTCCTTTACAGTTGCAATAATTGCATCCGTACCTGGTTTCAACAGTTTGCGTGGGTCAAAGCCCTTTCCTTCCAAATCTTTTCCTGCCTCGATATATTTACGTGTTGCTGCTGCAAAAGTTAACTGACATTCAGTATTTACATTAATTTTTGCGACTCCTAAGTCAATAGCTTTTTTAATCATATCATCCGGAATACCTGTTCCGCCATGAAGCACCAGAGGCATATCTTTTGTCAGCTTTTGAATAGCATCCAGAGTCTCAAAGCTTAATCCCTCCCAATTTTCAGGGTATTTGCCGTGGATATTGCCGATTCCCGCTGCCAGGAAATCAATTCCAAGGTCTGCTATCATCTTGCACTCCTGGGGATCGGCACACTCACCTCTTCCGATCACTCCGTCTTCTTCGCCTCCGATAGAGCCGACCTCTGCCTCCAGAGACATTCCATGTTCTTTTACAATGTCCACAAGTTCCTTAGTCTTAGCCACATTCTCTTCAATCGGGTAATGGGACCCGTCAAACATAATGGAGGAAAACCCTGCTTCCACACACTTCAGACATCCTTCATAACTGCCATGATCCAAATGAAGTGCTACTGGAACAGTAATGTTCATCTCTTCCAGCATAGCTTTCACCATAGCTGTAACCGTCTTGTATCCTGTCATATATTTTCCGGCCCCTTCGGACACACCCAGAATTACCGGGGAGTTACATTCCTGAGCTGTTGCCAGGATAGCTTTTGTCCATTCCAGGTTGTTAATGTTAAACTGACCTACTGCATAGTGGCCGGCCTTTGCCTTTTGAAGCATTTCTTTTGCTGATACTAACATATTATATCCTCCACTTCTCTGTCAAATCTTTTCTTATTATAGCTTATCAAAGGAAAAAAGACAATCTGAAAATTAAAAAACCGAGATATCCAATGAAATGGACATTCCCGGTAATTGGTTCAGTGACTCCGAGGGGAATCGAACCCCTGATTCCAGCGTGAGAGGCTAGCGTCTTAACCGCTTGACCACGGAGCCTTAATCTATAGCGCTTTCACAAGCGAATTTAATTATACTATACCTTGTCCGCTTATGCAAGCACTATTTTAAAAAAATTTTTATTATGATATTTCACCATTTCCAGAAAGTCTTTGAATACTTTTCTTTGTTACCATAATCTGCAGACCTTGTTTCATATTCTTTACCACCACTTCATCATGCTCACCGCCAAACTCGCCATCCAGTGTCCATGGGATCTCTTCCACTGACTCAAAATGGATCTCGCCGGAGCGGAACGAATACATGTGCTTAGAGTCAATTTGTTTGAGTACAAGTGCACCAATAGTTTCATTTAATTCTATTGGATTCTTTGGTGTCTTGATCAATGTGACTTCAAACTGCCCGTCATCGAACACCACATCCTTGCCGATAATGCCCTTAAAGCCGCCGACAGACCGTGAATTGGTCACCATGCCATACACAAATTCGTCCTCGATTGTCTCGCCATCATGGATCACTTTAATGTGATAAGAAGGAATATTAAAAATTCGCTTTGTTCCCTCCAGTACATAAGCCAAATGCCCCAGTACATTCTTCATGCTCTGTTTTGTCTCATATGACACATCTGTAAAAAGGCCGAAAGCTGCAATGTAGACAAAAAAATCATCGTTAAATACACCCACATCGCAGGAAAAGGGGACTCCGTTCGCTGCGGTATCTGCTGCCTCCAGCAAATTCTTCGAAATATGAAGGCTGTTCGCAAAGTCGTTCGTTGTACCCGCCGGAATATAGCCTATGGGAACCTTTTTCTCTCTTTTCAGCATGCCGGTCACCACCTCACCCAGAGTCCCGTCACCGCCGCTGCAGACCACTACATCATAGTCTTCTTCATACGAAAATGTTTTCGCAAGTGCGTCATGGTAACGCTGAGTAGGGTATACAGTGATCTCATACCCCCCTTTAACAAAAATATCCAATACCTCGGATAATTTAGGTTTCAGCAGGCCTAAGCCCGCATTGATGTTGTAAATAAACAGCATTCTCTTCATATATTGTAAGTCCTCCACTATGACAAAACAGGTACTGCGAATTCCCTGAAGAGGGAAATGGTTCACCGTTCATCTTCCTTGTATGACATCATTATAAAAGAGGCTGTACAAAAGCACAACCTCTTTTCACTCTTTATTATATTTTCAAAGTAACAGTTCTTCCAACTGCTATTCCTTGCACAGGAATGTCTTGATTCCTTCTGCAGCTTTCTGTTCATCTTCTCCGTCTGTCACTACTGTGAGCTTTTCGCCGTCTGTAATGCTTAAACTCATCATCCCCATAATGCTCTTTGCATTGATTTTCTTTCCATTCACCTGGATAAATATTTTACTTGCGTACTGGCTTGCCTCCTGTACTAACAATGCGATTGGTCTTCCGTCCAGTGCTTCTTCATGTTTTACAACAACCGGTGTTTCAATCATAATAATCCTCCTTGCTTTTGCCTTGCCTGTTCTGCCATTTCGCTCAGTTTGCGAAGTCTGTGGTTTACGCCAGACTTTCCAACGGGCGGTGATAAAAGTTCCCCCAGCTCTTTCAGGGTCGCGTCAGGGTGAGCAAGACGGGCAAGCGCTACCTGCTCAAGTCCCTCCGTCAATTTTCCAAAACCTATCGTATCTCTCAGATATGTAATATCCTCCATCTGCTTCACAGAGGCTGATACCGTTTTGTTGATGTTGGCAGTCTCACAATTTACCTTACGATTTACTGTGTTGCGCATTTCTTTCAGAATCCTGACATTTTCCAATTCCATCAAAGAGATGTGCGCTTCCATTATATTCAATATATCTACTATCTGAGAACCTTCCTTCAGGTACACAACATACGACCTTTTTCTTTGGATAACTTTTGCATCCATAGCGAATCCGCATATTAATTCCTGAATCTGATATGCAAGTTCTTCAGAAGCGCAGACAATCTCAAAATGATATGACTTGTTTGGATCACTCATCGAGCCTGCGGCAAGAAAAGCGCCTCTGATAAAAGAGCGTCTGCAGCAAGTCTGCTGTATGACCAGTGGATTTATACTGTGAACCCTTACAACATCCGCCTGGTGTCCATCTGCCAGCTTTACCGCCTGAAGGATACGAAGTGCATCTTTATGCCCCTTTACAATCACAGCATATGAAACACTTTGCTTCGATATGTTTCTTCGGATAGAGATATCAGCTTCTATATTAAATGTTTTTTCTATTAATGTAAAGCACTTTCTTGCAACAGAGAGATTTTCCGAATGAACTCTTACGCTGTGACGGCCATAATCATCAGTAAATACTAAACCACACAGGCTGATCAATGCTGCCAGTTCCGCAATCTGACAATGCCTTGCCGTGTTTAACTGTCTTGAAAGTTCTTCTTTCACCTTCCCTGAAAATGACATCTTGTTCTCCCTATTTCGCCTTTGTTATTACATCTTTCCCAATGTCACGGTGTTCGATACGCACCCCATAACTTCCCTTGGGCTCCAGATATTGGTATAAAACGTTCGACAGAGTTACCGAACGGTGCTTGCCGCCGGTGCATCCCACAGCAATTACCAGCTGATTTTTACCCTCCAGGATATAATTCGGAATAAGAAAATCAATCATCTCTGTCAGCTTATCCAAAAATTCCCTGGATTTATCATTATCCATGACATAACCCTGAACCTCAGGGTCGTTTCCGGTTTTCGGACGCAACTCTTCAATATAATACGGATTTGGCAGAAAACGAACATCAAATACCAAATCAGCATCTCTGGGAATTCCATATTTAAACCCAAAAGACATCACTGTGATATATAGATTCTTGAAGTCCTTTCCTTCTACAAAAATTTTTTCAAGTTCAAGCCTCAGCTCCTTTGTCAGCATCTTACTTGTATCAAGTATATACGCAGCCCGCATTTTTAAGAACGCAATCTTCTCTCTTTCTTTTGCGATACCCACATCAATATGCCCCATACAGCCCAGAGGATGCTGACGTCTGGTTTCTTTGTATCTTTTTACAAGAACATCATCTGCCGCATCCAAAAATAGAATTTCGTAGTGTATTCCCATTTTGTCAATTTGAGCGAGCTTTTCTTCCAGCCCTTTAAAAGCCTGACTGCCCCGGATATCTATACCCAATGCGACCTTATCAATTTCGGTATCCGGAGTGGAAAACATTTCTGCAAATTTGATCATCAGAGGTATGGGAAGATTATCCACGCAAAAATATCCTTTATCCTCCAGAACCTTTAAGGCTGTGGATTTCCCCGCTCCTGACATGCCAGTAACAATTACAAATCTCATGTCAAAACTCTCCTATGCGCTTCACTTCAGGATCCAATCTTACACCTGATGCAGCCTCTACTCTGTCTATGACCTGATTGATTAACTCAACAACCTCTTTTGCCGTTGCCCCTCCTAAGTTTATCACAAATCCGCAGTGCTTCGTCGAAACCTGCGCATTCCCCACACGGAAACCTCTCAGGCCTGCATCGTCAATCAGCTTCCCTGCAAAATATCCTTCCGGGCGTTTAAATGTACTTCCTGCGCTTGGGTACTCCAGGGGCTGCTTCGTCCGGCGTCTCTCTTTCAGCTCTTCCATAAGAGCACGAATCTCCTCCACATTTCCCGGCTTCAGGCCAATAACTGCCTCAAGGACCAAATAATCGTTCTTTGCAATAATGCTGGTCCTGTACCCCAGTTCCAGTTCGTCCATTGACAGTGTCTTCATTTCTCCCTCCTGAGTCAAAATGGTGGCACTTTCCAGAACGTGACTCATTGCACCGCCATAAGCTCCCGCGTTCATCATAACGGCTCCACCCATAGTCCCAGGGATACCTGAAGCAAACTCAAAGCCCGCCAGGCTTTTGTCCAGTGCCTCTGCCGCAATTTTAGAAAGCAGCGCTCCGGCCTGTGCATAAATACGATTTCCCTGTGTTCTGACCCTGTTCAGATTCTTGTACAAGTATATGATAACTCCTCTGTATCCCTTATCTCCAACCAGCAGGTTGCTTCCATTGCCTAAAATATAATATGGAATGTCCTCGCGCCTTAGAAAAATAATCAATTCTTTTATTTCCTCCGGGTTCTCCGGCATCACGAAATAGTCCGCAGACCCGCCTACCTGAAATGTAGTGTGCCTGCTCATAGGTTCGTCTGCGATTACTTTTTTCTCTCCCAGTATATTACACAGCTCTTCATATAAAATCATAGATGTTCCTCATTTCCTTTGAACTCTTCTTTTTCCAATCATACAACAAACCCTTTGGAAATTCAACTAAACTGTTCATCTGCCGGTTCACATTTACTGCAAAAGCTCAGGAATCCGCAGCTTGCAAAAGACTAACAAATGATGTATATTTACTGTGTATACATGCTTTGAGTAAAGATAAATAGAGAAATGAAGGAGTGAATATATAATTGGACTCGGGTGATGCCATACGATTTATCATTTTAATTTTTTTACTGATGTTGTCTGCCTTTTTTTCATCTGCAGAAACAGCACTTACGACTGTCAGCAAAATCCGCCTGCGCTCCCTGGCCGACGATGGAAATAGACGGGCAGAAATGGTGTTGGATATACTAGACAACCAATCACGCAAGATGTTAAGTACTATACTGATCGGCAATAATATTGTCAATATTACCGCCTCCACTTTATCGGCTACACTGGCTTATGATTTTGGCGGCTACATGGTCGGTATTGCAACCGCAGTCATTACTGTTGCAATTCTTGTATTTGGTGAAATTGCACCTAAAAACATTGCATTTTCAAATTCAGAAAGACTTTCGTTGTCTTACGCACGTATAATAAAAGTTTTTATGCTGTTAATGACACCTTTTGTTTTTACTATCCATATTATCTCCCGGGGAATATTATTCTTATTCAGGGTTGATCCTGACACAAAGGGCACTGCAATAACAGAGGCAGAGCTGCGTACTATAGTAGATGTGGGGCATGAAGACGGGGTCATTGAACCCGAGGAAAAAGAAATAATCAACAATGTATTTGATCTGGGAGATGTTTGTGCTAAAGATATTATGGTTCCGCGTATTCATGTGACATTTGCAGATATAAGCAGCACCTACAAAGAACTGATTGCTATTTTCAAAGAAGATAAACACACGCGGCTTCCCATATATGAAGAAACCACAGATAATATCATCGGTACCATCAACATGAAGGATCTGCTGTTATTCGAAAGTAAAGAGAACTTCTGTGTGCGAGACATAGTGCGTGAAGCATACTTCACTTATGAATATAAAAATGTCTCTGAGCTTTTGGTAGAGATGAGAAATGCTTCTTTTAGTATTGCGATTGTTCTTGATGAATACGGCGAGACAGCCGGACTGATTACACTGGAAGATATACTGGAGGAAATTGTGGGTGAGATTCGTGATGAATACGATGCCCATGAGGAAGAGTTTGTAAAGAAACTTGGTGCAAGCGAATATATAGTGGAAGGTTCTCTGAGCCTGGACGATGTGAATGAACGGTTAGGTCTGGAACCGGACCTTGAATTGGAATCCGAAGATTATGATTCACTGGGCGGATTAATCATCGAGTATCTGGACAGGCTTCCCGAAGTCGGAGATGAGGTTGTAACAGAAAACAAAATCCGGCTGGTTGTAGAATGTCTCGATAAGAATAGTATAGAAGGGGTCCATGTATATCTGCCGCAAGACAGGACAGCAGAGGATGTCTAAAGAGCAGGGCCGTTTTGGGGTCCTGCTCTTTTTATGCTATAGCACAGCTGAATTCTTAACTTGAGGTCGTATTCTTCTTTTGAATTAAAGATTTACACCATCCAGCCAGGAAATAGCAATATCAAAAAATAAAGGAACTTCTTTCATATTTCTACATAACATAAAATAGAACAATTATGAAAGGACTTTTTGTCTATGCCTTCAATCATGTTAGATGCCGGTCACGGCGGCCGTGACCCTGGAGCCGTATACAACGGACGGCAGGAAAAGGACGACACACTGCGTCTTGTACTTGCTCTTGGTCCAATCCTGGAAAGCCAGGGGTTTGACGTGGATTACACAAGAACCACAGATGTTTATGAATCACCTTATGAAAAAGCCATGCAGGCCAACAATGCCGGAGCGGACTATTTTGTTTCTATTCACCGCAATTCATTTCCTACCGATAATGTAGTATCGGGGGTGGAATCTCTCGTTTACAATGAAGAGGGAATCAAACTACAGATGGCAGAAAATATCAATGCACGGCTTGCGGATGTAGGATTCGAAAACCTGGGAATCACAGCCCGCCCTAACCTCGTTGTCCTCCGGCGCACACGGATGCCAGCTGTGCTGGTAGAGGTTGGCTTTATCAACTCTAATACAGACAATCAGCTGTTCGACGATTCCTTTGACGAAATTGCTCAGGCAATCGCTGACGGAATCTCCGATACGCTAAACGCCGGCAGCACTACTGTTTCTATGGAATATAGTGTTCAGACAGCCGCTTTTCGCAATCCTACCTATGCAAATCGTTTTTTAAACGAACTGCTGGAACAGGACTTCCCCGCTTACATTGATACATCCAACGGTCTTATGCGAGTTCGGGTAGGACACTTTAATACACTGGAAGACGCAACAGCAATGGAGCAGCGTCTGAAAAGAGCTGGATATCCCACAATCATTATCAGTGAATGATCCCTTAAAAGCCGATAGTCCTTAAAAATTGGGCTACCGGCTTATTTTTATTTATGGTACACTGATATTGATTAAAGTTTTTCAATAGATTGGGAGGTGCCTATGAATCGTGTAAGTACAGGTCTTCAGGGAGCAGATATCGTAATTGATTTTCTCCGTCTCGGTGACAATGTAGTCTGGCAGGTGGATTCTTTAGAGGCTTATACCTTTGCCGTAAATAGGTTTGTGCATCAGGCAGTGAAGGATAACAGACGCCTTGTTTACATACATTTCGGAGATCATCCCCGGCTGGTGGACGAATCTGCCCTCCGAAGCGCCGAAGCTGATTTTCAAATATATACACTCAATGCAGGGGTGGGGTTCGAGTCCTTCACCAGCGCAGTTTACCGGATAATTACCTTTGAAGGACGGCAGGTTTTTTATGTGTTTGACTGTCTGAGTGAACTTCAGAAGAATTGGTGCTCTGATCTCATGACAGGGAACTTCTTTCAGGTCACCTGTCCTTATCTGTTTGAACTGGATACAGTTGCATATTTTGCCCTTTATAGAAGTGCCCATGCACAGGACACTGTTGCGCGTATCAGGGAAGTCACCCAGGTCCTTCTAAATCTATATACCATCGACCAACAATATTACCTTCACCCTTTAAAAGTATGGGAACGCTATTCCCCGGTTATGTTTCTTCCCCACCTGGTGACAGAGTCCGGGGCAGAATGTATTACCGACAGTGCCAGCACTGCTGAGCTCTTTTCCACACTGCAGATTCAGACGAAGAAACTGGACTACTGGGATATTCTTTTTGAGGAAGCGAAGCCCTATCTGGACGCCCCCTTGTCAGAACAGACTCCTGTAAAAGATAGGCTTCTTAATCTCCTGATTGGAAAGAAATCCCGTATTGCTTCTCTGTGCCAGGAATATTTTACTTTAAAGGATCTGATTGAAGTCGAAGGCCGTGAAATCGGAACAGGATATATTGGCGGAAAGTCAATAGGTATGCTGCTTGCGCGGAAAATTCTGGAGACAAGGACGCCTTACATATGTAAAGACTATCTGGAAATGCACGACTCTTATTATATAGGCTCCGATGTCTTCTACACTTATATCGTACAGAATGGCTGCTGGCATCTCCGCATGGAACAGAAAAAAAAGGATAAATATTTTTCGGCAGCCCCCAGTCTTCAGGAAAGGTTAATGGCCGGAAATTTCCCGACTACCATTAAAGAGCAGATTATGCTGATGCTGGAATATTTCGGGCAGTCTCCCATCATCGTTCGCTCCAGTTCCCTCCAGGAGGATAATTTTGGGAATGCATTTGCCGGAAAGTATGAAAGTGTTTTCTGTCCCAATCAGGGAACACCCCAGGAACGTTACAATGCTTTCATGGAGGCCGTCCGTATAGTGTATGCCAGCACTATGAACCGAGATGCGCTGGAATACCGACTTAACAGAGGTCTGGCACAAAAGGATGAGCAGATGGCCCTGCTGGTGCAGAGAGTATCGGGGGATTACCACGGAAATTACTTTTTCCCTCATTGTGCAGGCGTTGGAAATTCCTCAAATCTGTTTGTCTGGGATAAAAACACTGATCCTTCCAAAGGCATGCTCCGCCTCGTATTTGGAATGGGCACCAGAGCCGTAGACAGGGTGAATACCGATTACCCCAGGATTATTGCGCTTGATAACCCAGAGAGGACACCCCTGCTTACCTACGGGGACGAGGGCAAGTTTTCCCAGCATTATGTGGACGTAATCAACCTGTCAGAAAATACGTTTCAAACTATTTCTCTGGAAGAAGCCGCAGGGCTTGCCCTGAAAACCAATATCCGCCTTTTTCTGGAACCGGACCATGCACTCGCAAGACAATTCAGAGAAACCGGGCAGAAGGGCCGGAAGATTCCGTATATTGCCAGCTTTTCCCATCTGTTGCGGCACACAGATTTCGCAAAAGTTATGGAAGATATTTTAACTATATTGTCTACAGTCTACGATTACCCTGTGGACATTGAATTTACCTGCAATTTTAAAGATAAGGAGCGTTACCGGATTAACCTGCTCCAATGCCGCCCGCTCCAAACCAGAGGACTGGAAAAAACAATCGAGTTCCCCAAAGATCTGGACAAATCCCATTATTATTTTACTTCTGCCGGAAATTTTATGGGAGGGAATGTGCGGCTCCCGGTGCAATACATTGTCTTCGTCAAAATCAAGCCCTACCTGAAATTAAATGATTCACAGAAATATGCTATAGCCAATCAGATAGGAAGACTAAATCATCTGTTAAAAAATAAGCACGCCATCCTGCTGGGTCCCGGTCGCTGGGGCACTACCACGCCGTCACTGGGTGTACCCGTCCGCTTTACAGATCTCTGCAATATGGATGTCCTATGTGAGATTTCCTATGACAGTCTGGGCCTGATGCCGGAATTATCCTACGGAAGCCATTTTTTTCAGGATATTGTAGAATCCGATATTTTTTATGCTGCACTGTTTCAAAAAGATCCAAAGGTCTATTTTAATGAGGCTAAAATACTTGCAAAAGAAAACGTATTGGAGAACCTGTTGAAGGATACCAAGGAAGAAGTGATTTATTCCGATGTGATACATGTGGCAGATCTGGGTGACGATGGGGGAGAAATCTATTCAGATATTTTGGAGCAGAAACTAATTTGCACTGACAAAGAGCTGTCATAGCTGCAATAACTATGGCAGCTCTTTATGTGTCTACTATCTTATATATATTAGTGTTCTTCTGTGTTAAGCCTCTTCGATCAGCTTCTCTTTTGCCAATACTTTTACTACCTTCTTTACATACTCTTCACAGATATCATCAGAAGGCGCTTCTACCATAACCCTGAGAACCGGCTCCGTTCCACTTTCACGTACAAGTATCCTGCCGTCACTTCCCAGTGCTTCTGTCACTTCTTCCACCGCCTTGATCACTGCCGGATTTTCCCTTGCGGTTTTCTTATCTGTCACCCGTACATTCTGCAGCAGCTGGGGATAAATCTTTACTTCCTCAGACAAGTGTGCCAGAGTCTGTTTCTTTTCCATAATGACTTCCATGAGCATCAGCGAAGTCAGGATGCCGTCTCCTGTTTTTGCATATTTGCTGAAGATAATATGACCAGACTGTTCGCCTCCAAGCACATAACCGTTCTGCAGCATATTTTCATACACATATTTGTCCCCCACAGCGGTCTGCTCATATTTCATTCCAATATTGTCGCAGGCTTTATAAAGTCCAAGATTCGACATTACGGTAGTGACAATGGTATTGTCCGCAAGACGCCCCTGCTCCATAAGATATTTTCCACAGATGTACAGAATTAGATCTCCGTTTACCACATTTCCATTTTCGTCTACAGCAATACATCTGTCCGCATCGCCGTCAAATGCAAATCCTACATCCAGCTTATTGTCTTTCACAAACTGCTGCAGCTCCTCTATATGGGTAGAACCACAGTTTGTGTTAATATTTGTCCCATCCGGGTCGTTGCTTATAACATAGGTTTTGGCACCCAATGCATCATAAACGCTCTTGGCAATACTGAAAGCACTTCCGTTTGCACAGTCCAAACCAATCCTCATATCCTTAAAGGATCGGGTTGCAAGGGAAATCAAGTGTCCGATATAGCGGTTCCTTCCGGCGGCGTAATCGATTGTGCGGCCTATGTTCTCTTTTGTCGCAAGAGGCAGTTCTTCAATCTTCCCGTCGATATAATCTTCAATCTTCTCTTCTACCTCTGCTTCCATCTTATGGCCCTGTCCGTTAATAATCTTAATGCCGTTATCATAAAACGGATTGTGGCTTGCAGAAATCATAATTCCACAGTCAAAATCTTCGGTACGCACTACATAAGACACACTAGGAGTCGTGGTCACATGGAGCAGATAAGCGTCTGCACCCGATGCCGTAAGGCCGGAAGCCAGCGCATATTCAAACATATAGCTGCTCCTTCTTGTATCTTTTCCAATTACAATTCTGGCCTTATGCTCACGTCCGAAATACCAGCCCAGGTATCGGCCTGCCAAAAAAGCATGCTCTACAGTAAGTACTACATTAGCTTCGCCTCTAAAACCGTCTGTTCCAAAATATTTTCCCATATGTTTTACCTTCTTATATATTGTTTTTGATACCGTCATCAGCACTTCAGGAGGGCAGCTCTATTGCACTCCAAGGATACCATTCTTGTTAAACAACCAAAATACGGTTGCTAAGTATGTCATTACAGTTCAGCCATAAGCTCGATTCGAATGGATGAACTGTTATCACTAACATTATATTTAATTCCCCTGTGATATACAACCTTTTTCTAAGATTGCTCTTGCTACACACAGTCCGTTGGCTGATGCCTGCTGCAGCCCTCTTGTCACGGAAGCACCGTCTCCCATTGCGCGAAGTCCCTTAATATTTGTCTCAAATTTTTCATTCACAAGAACTTTATTTGAATAGAATTTCACCTCTACACCATACAAAAGTGTCTCATCACTGGCGATTCCCGGTGTGACATTGTCCAGCGCTTTTATCATCTCATCGATGGCTACCATAATTCGGTGAGGAAATACAAGGGAGAGATCGCCAGGCACTGCGTCTTTCAAGGTCGGCGTGATATTGTTGCGCACCAGTCTTTCTCCCGTAGTCCGTCTTCCTCTTCTGAAGTCCCCATATCTCTGAAGCAAAATACGGCCCCCGCTGAGCATATTTCCCAACTGGGCAATCTGCTTGCCATATTCAATAGGAGATTTGAACGGTTCCGTAAAATTCTTGGACACCAGAAGGGCAAAGTTCGTGTTGTGGGTCTTCATGTCCTGCGACTTATAGGCATGCCCGTTTACAACTGCCAGCCCGTTTTCATAATACTCTGTGGCTACTTCTCCGGATGGGTTTGTACAGAACACTCTTACCTTGTCATCAAAGGTCGGTGTGTAGTATACCAGCTTTGCCTCATACAACTTGTCATTTAATTCTTTCATGATTTCATCCCGGACTTCTACACGGACACCTACATCCACGGTTCCATTTTTTGTCTCAATATTATGTCCCTTGCACACATGAGAAAACCATTCAGATCCCTCACGGCCTACTCCGGAAACAATCTCCGGTGCATAATAAGTCTCACCCTTATCTGTAATAACTCCCCTGGCTGCACCATCTTCTATAATAATATCTGTCACCATAGTTCTAAACAGAATCTCCACACCTGCATCCAGGAGATGATGCTGCAGACGGGTGTATATCTTGTAACCCTCTTCCGTTCCCAGATGACGGATTGGACACTCAATTAACTTTAAATTTGCCCGTATTGCTTTTGTACGGATATCTGTGATTGCCTGCTGATCCTCGATGCCATACACCTTCTTATCTGCACCAAACTGTAGATAAATGTTGTCCGCCTCATTGATCAGTTCCGTTGCTTTTTCATAGCCCAGGATTTCCGGCAGGGTTCCGCCTACATCCGGTGACAGGGACAGTTTTCCATCCGAAAATGCACCGGCCCCTGCGAATCCCGTTGTAATGGAACAGGGCTGGCAGCCCACACAGACCTTTGTTTTTCGCTTGGGACAGTTTCTCTCCTCGATGGAGCGGCCCTTCTCAATCATCAGTACCTTTATATCCGGATTCTGACGTTTTAATTCATATGCACAGAAAATACCGGATGGACCGGCACCTATTATCACTACATCATATTGATTCATGTTATCCCTCTGCTTTCTTTTTTCCTACTATAGGATAGTACCATACATTTTCCCGGAGAACAAGGCTATACAATCCGCCATTTTTAGGGTAATATATAAGAAGTACAACCTTTCTGCAAAGATAGGATATTATAATGTAAGAGTCAAAAGGTATTTTGACCCTTGATACCTGGTATTATATTATTGGAGGTTTTTATGATTAAATTAGTGGCAAGTGATTTGGACGGCACACTCCTTCAGGGTGACGCGCAGAAACTCACTCCCCGTGCCATAGAACTGATACATGAACTTATACAAAAGGGCATACATTTTGTGGCTGCCAGCGGAAGGCAGTATGACAACCTGAGAAGGTTATTCGATGAGGTTAAAGATGACATTTCTTATGTAGCAGAGAACGGTTCCATCTGTTTACATCAGGGAAAGGTCATATCCCGGGCTACAATTACCAGGGATCTGACGGCAAGAATCATTGCGGAAATTAAAAAACAGGAGGATTTTGAGATCCTTCTGTCCAGACAAGATGCCTGCTTTATAGAGAATAATGACCCGGCATTTGTCAACCACATCGTAAATGTAATGAAAAATACTACACAGGTTGTGGAGGATGTCTCAAAGGTTGAAGGTCCTATTTTAAAAATTGCCATCTGTAATATGACAGAAGGTCCCCATATCGTAGATAAGTATCTTAAATACCTTCAGGATATGTTCGGTGATGAGATAAAAGTTGTAACTTCGGGGAATCTCTGGATTGACTTCATCGCACCGGGCACCAACAAAGGAACCGCTCTGCAGAATCTATTGAATCTTTTTAATGTAAAGCCGGAAGAATGCATGGCCTTTGGAGACCAGTACAACGATGTGGAAATGCTTCAGCTCGCCGGCACCAGCTATGCGATGTCAAATGCGGCGCCGGGGATTGCCTACTATTCTACTTATGTTACGGATTCTGTGGAGGAAGTCCTTGAAGACCTGGCTGCTGAGCAAGATTATTAAGAGACATCTCATAGGGAGCCTTTATGGCTCCCTATTCTGTTATGATACCTGCCGTAGCCTTTTTCATGACCCAGATACATGGGGCCGCACGGACTTTTTTACTCCCATCTCTCCTCGATTTCAGTAATCATATCCACTCTTCGCTGGTGCCGTCCGCCCTCTTCAAAGCCGGTGTCCAGCCATACTTCCACAATCATCTTTGCAAGCTCTATTCCGATTACCCTGGAACCAAAGGCCAGTATATTGCAATTATTGTGCATCCTTGCCATGCGGGCTGTAAAGGGCTCGCTGCATACCGCGGCACGCACACCCTTGACCTTGTTTGCAGATAATGAAATTCCAAGTCCGGTACCACAGATTAATATCCCCTGATCCACCTCGTGATTGACGACAGCACGTCCGACAATCTCGCCATATATAGGATAATCCGTGCTTTCGGCGCTATCCGTACCGTAATCCACAACCTCATGTCCTCTTTCTTTCAAAAGTTTAATAATCGCAGCCTTCATTTCCAGAGCTGAGTGATCATTTCCTATACCTATTGTCATCTTATTCCTCTCCTTTTAGAGTACCTTTCAAAATCAGTAATACAGTATTATTCTCTACCAGGATAAGAAAATTGTCAAGAGTGAACCTGATATACTAGCGTAGAGCTGGTACTTTGCCGGATTTCTCTGCAGGTGTCCCGACAAAAATAAAACCTAAAAATCTTACAAGTGTATACACTACCAGTATGACCGCAATGATGGTTTCAATAAGCGCTACATACTTTAGCGCCGGAATCGGGCGACCCATGTTTACCAGACAGGCAGCTGTCTGCTTAGATGCAATGGCACTGATTACAAACGGAAACGTAAAAGCTGAGTAACTGGGATAAAATGGAAGCCTCAAATATCCTACAGCTTTTATCAGGGCAAATATGTACAAAATACCTGACACTATAAACATTCCCATTAAAAGACCATATGACTTGGGATTTACAGACTGAACATATCCTGCAGCACAAAGACTTACAGGTGCCGCATAAATGCAGATCAATGGTTTTGCCGGCTCCATAACATCTTTATATTTGATGTAACGCATTGTAACCAGCATAAGCAGTATAATCAGCACTATTAAACCAAACCAGAACGCCGCCGTTCCGATGGAAAGCTGTTCATAAGCAGGAGCTGTGACAGCCGCAGTGACTATACCCACATATACAATGTAATAGCTGGCAAATACTTTCGGCATCTGCAGCTTGAAAATAAACTTCACAGTAAAGTAAATAATCAATGCAATGTGGAGCAATATTGCCAGAAACCAGATAGCCAATGCTACATTTCCGATAAATGGCTTCACGTATACACTGAGAAGCATCAAAGCCATAGGAAAGGTTCCTGACACACTTGCCATAATCGGGTTCTTCATATCTTCTTTTATCATATTCGGGAACATAATCAGCTTCAGAAGAAGCAGGATCAAAAGAAGCCCTGCCACAATTCCGCATATACTGCGAATTCCTTCCGAATAGCTCTGCAGCAAATTTCCAAGTGCTGCTGTTCCCAGCATAACACCGCTAAGAGGCACCGGTACTTTTTTTATAATAGCGCTCATTTTTCATACCTCCGATCTACGCTGTCTTTGCATCCTGGTTAGTCAAGCCCAGTTCCCGCACTATAATATCTGCCACTTTCCATGCACAAAGGCCTGTATAGCGTATACATTGTTTCTTATGCTCACCTTTGCTCATATCAAATTCCTTAGTCAGTACGCGGCAACAGACACTGTTTTTACCTGTAGCCTGCTTAAACCATGTATGCAGTTCATTAGTGAGTTCCATACACTTCACCACTTTCGGGTCCTGAGGACCTCCTTGTTCAGTCCGTCCAAAAAACATTCCCAGAGCCAGAATCCCGCCGTTTAAAGCTCCGCACATACATCCTGACTTTCCTGCTCCGACTGCCATGCCTGAAGCCATGGCAATCACTTCCCTTGGCACATCAAGTTCAAAATTATCCCGGATAGATGCCATCAGTGCCTCACAGCAAAAATATCCTCCTTTGAAATTCTCCTCCGCATCTTTTTGTACCTTACTAAGGCTGATTTCCTGTTTTACATTCATTTCCATATTTCCTCCAGTCTTTTGTTTATACTGCTATAATCATAACATTTTACTCATCTGTTGTCTTATTAATAATTCCCATAAAAAGGCACCGCCTATAGAATTAGCCTATAGGCGGCGCTCTATCAAAGTATAATGAAATAATGATAACGTATCATTATTTTTTCTTTTTTACGCTTGCAAAGATTGACTGCAGTACTATGAAGAAGCATAAGAGGGCAGACAGCGTAATTCTTACCCACCAGCTTGACAACGTACCCTGGGTTGTAATCAGGCTGGAAATTGTTCCCTTTATCAGGACCCCGAACAGGGTTCCAAAGGGGGTGCCCACACCGCCGCTCAGCAGAGTTCCACCGATAACAGCCGAAGAAATAGCGTCCATCTCGAGTCCTTTTGCCTGTTCAACGAACCCTGCGGTACTATTGAGACAGAATAAGAATCCACCGAGGCCAGCCAGAAAACCATCCAGCAGATACGCTTTCAATTTTGTTTTTCTCACATTCAGCCCCATCATCATAGCACTCTGCTCATTTCCTCCGATTGCATACACTGAACGGCCGAATTTTGTATATTTCATAATAATGATGATAACTACAAGCACAAGCAGTGCAATTACAACGGTGGGGTAAATATAAGCTGGTAGAAAATTACCTCGTTTACTATAGGATCCTATAGGTAGATATATCTTATAATTTGCCCATTTCAGGAAGGTCTCATTTTTAATAGAAATCATATCTGTACTGACAACGGAGGTCATCCCTCTTCCGAAAAACAGTCCTGCCAAAGTTACAATAAATGGCTGGATATCCAGATAGGCTACCAGTACTCCCTGCACAAGTCCAAACGCAAGGCCGATGGCCAGAGCGATTACAACTGCCATGTAAGCACTGGTCCCATGGTTCTCCATCTGATTTGCCACCACCATACATACCAGAGCAGTCACGGAACCTACGGAAATATCAATTCCGGCTGTAATCATAACAATTGTCTGCCCCATTGCAATAACCAAAAGGCCTGCATTGGATATAAACAGATTCAGGAACATCTGAGGTTTTGCAAACCCCTTGGAGGCAAAGACAATCATGCCGGCTCCATACATCACTATAAACAGGAGGACCGTAATCATCAGCAGGTAAGTGCTGCCGTTTATTTTTCTTCTGTTGGTTAATCTCTTCATTATTGATTCCCCCCTTCCGCTGCTGTTTTTTCCTTGTGCCCGGCTTTTAAAGATGACAGTGCCTTTTTAAATACAGGGCTTTGTAATGTAACAATGATGACAACAACTATTGCTTTATATACCGGAAGCTGATCTGCGGACACGTTCATCGCATAAAGGGTGGTCGTTAGTGCCTGTATTGTATATGCCCCGATTACAGAGCCCATCAGGCTGAACTTACCGCCGCCTAGAACATTGCCGCCCAGAGCTACAGCAAGAATAGCGTCCATTTCCAGGTTCAGTCCAATATTGTTGGCATCTGCGGAATAGATACGGCTTGAGGCAATCAGGCCTGCTGCCCCTGCCAGTAAACCACAGATAACATAAGTCAGAAATTTTATCATTGTGGAATTCAAGCCTACCAGCCGGGAGGCTGTTGAATTAATTCCGACACTTTCTATGTACAATCCCAGTGTTGTCCTTTTCAATATCAAATGTACAACAAGAATGACAAGCACTGCTGCGAAAATAGGTGTGGGAATCGGGCATTTCCCAATATAGCCTCCAAGTATTTTATAGCTACCTACCCTTACATAGGTAATCTGTCCCTTTGTAATTAACTGTGCAATCCCCCGGCCTGCCGTAAAGAGAATCAGAGTTGCAACCATAGGCTGTATATTTAGCTTTGCAACAAGAAATCCATTGAAAGCACCACACAGTGCTGCACCCAGCAGGCCGACAATAATTGCCAGAACAAAGGAATTCTGAAATGCGGTGGTGGAAGCTGCACCACCAGAAAGTATCTGACAGCACAGAGCGGCCGCAACTGTCATCACAGCACCCACGCTGATGTCCTGTCCTCCGGAGGCTGCTGTCACAAGGGTCATACCTACCGCAAGAACAACAAGCTCAGAGGCACGGTTGATCACATCTATGATGTAACCATACAGCACCCCATTATTTACAGAGATTTTAAAGAATCCCGGTGTAGTAATCACATTGACCAGAAGCACAACCAGAAGACATACCAAAGGCATAAACAGGCGCATACCCGTTATTTTCTTTATATTCCATTTCTTTTCCATCTTATTCTTCACCTCCGGCAATTGCTTTCATAATTCCATCCTGAGACAATTCATTGCCTTCCAGTTCTCCTACCTTCCTGCCGTCGCGCAGAACTGCCATTCTGGAACAGGTACGCAGCATTTCTTCAATTTCCGAAGAAATAAATGTTACTGCCATACCCTGATCTGCCAGATCCAGCACTAACTTCTGAATCTCCGTCTTCGTTCCAATATCAATTCCTCTCGTAGGTTCATCCAGTATCAAATATTCCGGATTCGTTAATAGCCATCTGCCAATAATCACTTTTTGTTGATTACCTCCTGAGAGACTCTTGACCGGAGTCTCACGGCTGGCAGTTTTAATCTGTAGAAGATTAATATATTTGTCTGCAGCTTCCTCCATTTCTTTTCGGCTCATGGGTTTAAAAATACCTCGTTTTGCCTGAAGCGCAAGAATGATATTTTCACGCACAGACAAATCCTGAATAATTCCATCCCTTTTTCTGTCCTCAGGAAGATAGGCCATTCCCTTTTTCATTGCATCCAAAGGAGTGGTGATCTTTTCGGGTTTCCCCTTAATCTCCACTGCTCCCGTATCTGGCTTATCTGCACCGTAGATGGCCCTCACAAGCTCTGAGCGGCCGGAGCCGAGCAGACCGGACAGCCCTATAACTTCTCCTCTGCGTACTTTCAGGTTAAAAGGTTTAATGGTTCCTTTTCTCCCCAGCTCTTTTGCCTCTACAATAGTTTCCGCATTTTTATAATTCTTTTCGCCGTGGGCACTCTTTATATCTGCCAGGTCGTCAAAGTCCTTACCCATCATCTTTGCAACAAGCATGACTCTGGGAAGTTCCTTCACCTCATACTCTCCCACCAGTTCTCCGTTTCGAAGTACTGTAATTCTGTCGCATACTGCATAGACCTGCTCCAGAAAGTGTGTTACAAATATAATTCCTACACCTTCATTTTTCAGTTTTCTCATAAGCATGAACAGCTTTTCTACTTCCTCGTCATCCAGAGATGATGTAGGTTCATCCAGTATCAGCACTTTACATTTCATGTCCACTGCGCGGGCAATAGCAATCATCTGTTGATTTGCAATGGAGCACTCTTCCAGGTTCTGTGTCTCAGGAACGTCTATATTTAAATTCCGCAATATCTCTCCAGACCTTTTATTCATGGTTTTCCAGTCAATCATACCTGCCTTTCTCGGTTCCCTTCCGATAAAAAGATTCTCTGCTACGGTCAGGTTCGGGCATAGATTAATCTCCTGATAAACTGTACTTATGCCTATATTCTGGGCTTCCTGGGGCGAACGGTTCACAACTGGCTTTTCCATTCCCGCCATGTGTATTTCGCCGGATTCAAAATCATGCACCCCCGTCAGCACCTTAATCAATGTAGATTTTCCGGCACCGTTTTCCCCCATCAGTGCATGTATCTCTCCCTTTTTCAGTGTAAAATCTACATGCTGCAGTGCTTTCACTCCGGGAAACGTTTTCGAGATATCTTTCATTGTCAATACAATATTATTTTCCATTCGGGGCTCACCTCTTTCTTACTATGTTTCCTATTACATAAAAATGGCGTGGCAGCATATCAGGTATGTATGCCTCCTGTTGCCTGCCACGCCGTTAATTTATAATATTGGGGCAGAAGCTTTTCGCCCCATGATACCTACGGATTAGTATGCACGTCCGTCAAGGATTTCCTGTGTAATCTGGGTTACATCGAATTCTTCTTCAGCATCCAGACTGTTTACTGCTTTAACCTTGGCTACATCATCGCCATGAGTAAATATTTCTTCAGCTACATAATTCAGCTTTTCTACTTCTTCCCCTGCTTCTAATTTCTTGATCAGTTCTTCTGCACGGGGACCATGTAATGGGTTACACTCAACATCACATGCAATCTTGCCTGAGAGTGTGTCTGTAAGACCTGCGTTCGTTGTGTCGAAAGAGATGACAGCAATTTCACCGTTCTTAATATCGCCGCCTACAGTCTTGCCTGCTGCCTCGATTGCATCGATAGCGCCAAATGCTTCATTATCATTTTCGCAGTAAACTACATTGATATTATCATATTGTTTCAGCATGGACTCCATAACTTCCTGTCCCTTCGCCTGTGTAAACTCACCGGTCTGCTGTGCCAGCAGGTTCCATCCGTATTTCTCCACACCTTCTTCAAGACCTTTGGTTCGTCCGATCTGCGCTGTGGACCCGATAGTTCCCTGTATATTAACGATGTTTAGCTCTTCCGGCTTAACTTCTTTCGCCTGGGCATACTGATTCAGCCAGTCCGCCGCTTTTCTTCCTTCCTGCAGAGCGTCTGTTCCGATCCATGTAGTATAAAGATCATCGTCTGACACATCAACCATACGATCGACAATGATAATCGGGATATCCGCATCCTTTGCTTCCTGGAGTACTGTATCCCACCCTGTCTCTGTTACCGGAGCTAATAGTATGTAATCTACTTCCTGCTGAATGAAATTACGAATCGCTGTAATCTGATTCTCCTGTTTCTGCTGTGCATCATCAAAAATCAGCTCATATCCATTTTCACTGCTGAAGGTATCCTTCATTGACTCAGAGTTTGCAGTACGCCAGTCTGATTCAGCACCGACCTGGGAAAAACCTATTGTCAGTACATCGCTGCCGCTCTCACTCTTTTTTGTGTCGTCGGAAGCTGTGCTCTTACTGTCACCCTTTCCACCGCATCCCGCCAGCAAAGCTGCCGTCATTGCCATACAAAGTGTTGCCGCCAAAACTTTCCTTTTCATTTCATAATCCTCCTTATTATTGATGCTCTATACTTTAATCATCTATACATATCTTAGCGGATATCTGCCAAATAAGAAACAGACTATCATTTTAAGTTTTTATACTTTTTTATGTTTTTTTATGCTCAACTTACATAAAAGGGGTTTTTTTATAAAAAGGGTTCGTTATTTTTTGTTTTTATTATGACCGTTGCCACTGTCCCTTTATTTTCTTCGCTCTCAAAGAAAACACCGTATTCCTCTCCATAATAATATTGAAGACGCTGATTTACATTCGCCAGGCCGAAACCACTGTTGTCCACCTCTTTGTCCTTTCCGCAGATGATTTTTTGAAGCTGCTTAAGATTATCCGGGCTCATACCGATACCATTGTCCTCCACCCTAAAATAAATCTTCTGTCCTTCTTTTCTTCCTGTAATCCGGATCATGCCGCGCCCTCTTTTGTTCTTAATACCATGGTACAGCGCATTTTCCACCAGCGGCTGCAAAGTAAGTTTGGGAATACTGAACTGATAAAGATCTTCTCCGATTTCTATCTTATAATCCATAATGTCCTGATAGCGGAACTGCTGTATTTTCAGGTAACTTTCTATATGTGACTTTTCCTCTTTCACAGTAATATAATCCTTCCCTTTACTTAAAGTGGTGCGGAAGAATTCCGACAGCGAACCCACCATAGAAACTACCTCCTCCGTCTTCTTTGCCTCCGCAAGCCACATAATCGTATCCAGTGTATTGTAGAGAAAGTGTGGATTAATCTGAGCCTGCAGAAGTTTTGATTCTGTAATTCTTAAATTTTTTTCCTGGTTCTTTATGTTTTCGATGAGCACCCCTATCTCAGCTGTCATATTATTAAAGCTATCCGTGAGTACAGCAATTTCATCCACAGTCTCAATCTTCGTCGTCGCCGTAAAATCCCCTTTTGCAACCTTTCTGGCCTGGGTACAGAGTTTTTTTATGGGACGGGTGACACTTTGTACTGTCAGTATAGACAGACCGATGGATATTACAACTGTCACACACAGGGCTCCCACACTGAATTCTATTGCATGCCTGGTCTGTCTTTCCAGGTCTGCCTTTGCCTCGTCAAAATTCCTTGTTTCGTTGTAAACATACTCCTGTAGTGCCCCTTGAATTACCGTAGTGAGACCGCTGCTTCCCCGTATATTCAGATCCAGATATTCAATCTTCTCATCATAGGGTTTTTCGTCTGCGATCATTTTCTCCAGCTCTGCCACGTTTTTCTTCAAAGATTCCAAACTGTTCTTCACAAGAATAATTTTCCGTTCATTAATAGAAGCTGTAGCCATCTGAGACAATTCATCACATACCTTTGACAGTTCATCGCTGTATTCATAGGGATCCACCGTCACGATTCCATTGATTGTAGTCTCCCCATCCCCCAGCTCTTCTGTAGTTTTATTTCCTATCACCGACAGATACATGCTATAATCAACCCGCTCTTTAAATTCCTTAGAATAAAAGTTCGCATAAGTGGCACTCTCTGTTATAGCGCTGTATGCACCTGCTGATCTTAAGAGAGTCGTCACAAGGTAAATAATCACAAAAATCATCGGTATAAATACTGCACAGGGAATCAATGCAATTCTTTTATTTAATGTTAAAGATATTCTTCCCCTCTTCATTCCCGCTCTCGCTTTCCCCTGTACCGGTACTCTTTCGGTGAGCAATCCTGTGTTTTTTTAAATATGTAACTGAAATAATGAGGATCCTTGTATCCTACCTCGTAGCCTATTTCCGATGTCTTCAGTGCAGAGCACATCAAGAGTTCTTTCGCCTTGTCCATGCGAACATCCGTCAGATATTCCACAAAAGTCCTGCCCACTTCTCTGCCAAACACGGAGCTGAAATAACTGGGGCTCATATTTACAGCTGCGGCGGCCGTATTTAAAGATACATCATCTGACATATAATTGGCCTCAATATATGCTTTCGCTGTTTTAATTACATCTAAATACCTGCTGCCGCTCACCGTATCCCGCCGCTCAATGGTAATCTTCAGCAGATCTCCCACATATTTCTTCACCTCGGCTGCTGTTGTCACCCGCTGCAGAGCTTCCTCCAGATCTTCAGCCTCCCCGGCACGTTCTTCCCTAGATATTCCCAGCTTTCCGCAGAAAGAGCTTGCCACAACATACATATCCATAGTAATATACTGCCGCATCAGAGAAGACTGCAGATTTTCCTTCGGTATTTCCTCAAAATACGCTGCGACGAAACTCTCCACCTCCTCCAATGTTCCTTTTTTCAGAAACTTCTCCATCAATGTTCGGTTTCTTTCCATCACATCCAGATTCTGTACATTGAATGTTTCCTTTTCATGAAGAAGCTTAATGTCTCTGCTCGTTAATATCTGTCTGGAGTCGTTAATAAAACGGGTGGCAAACACTCTTCCCGCCTCTTCGTAGGAATCCCCCAGTTCCCGAATGCGTGACACAGGACCTCCAACACCACCAAAATACTCAACATCCGGATATTGCTCCATAATCTCCTTTAAATATTGTTTCAGTCTTTGTACGACTTTCTGAAGATCAGTCCCGGACTCCGCCATTGACAGAAAGGCCCAGCCTTCCACACCTTTCCGGAAACAGTATACTCCCTGTATCACATTCTGTGCCTCTTCCACTTTAGCGTACGCCTGCATAGCCTGCTTTGGTGTTTCGTAATCGTCTATTTTTACTGACACTTTAAAGAGCATCACACTGTAAACCCGTGCGCTTAAATCCATACCCAGATCTTTTGCCCACCCTACAGCATCTCCCATGGATATATTTCCTGCTGCCAGAGATGTGAACAATTTCATCTTTTCATTTTCCACATTTTCCTGGTTATCCTTTTGAAACTGCTCCTTCAGAGCCTGCTCCTGGCGTTCCTGTTCCAATTCCCCCCTGATATTTCCCAGCGCCTCCAAAAGCTTCACAGAAGAAACCGGCTTCAGCAGATATTCCGCCACTCCCAGATGGATGGCCTCCTTTGCATAGTCAAATTCATTATATCCGCTTAGAATCAAAATTTTAATATCCGGCAGTTCCTCGCGGACAAGTCGGCTTAACTCCAGCCCGTCCATAAAAGGCATCCTAATGTCCGTAATTAATATATCCGGCTTCTCCGACATAATCATAGGATATGCCAATTCTCCGTCACTGGCCTCCCCCACAAATTCATAACCCTCTTTCTCCCAGTCAATACTGCTTTTAATGGCACTTCTTATTACAATTTCATCCTCTACGAGAAAAACCTTTATCATAAACTCCCTCCACTTTGCATACGCTCTCGTTTAACGGCAGGTAAACCCGATATGTCTATTCAAGATTTGCATGCAGCTTAAACATTTCTTCTTCTGTCTTTGCCAGTTTGTCCATCAGTATCATGATTACATTATCACATATAAGCCAGGTCATCTGCTCGAAAGCATTTCCCATAGGCTGCACGGATGTAACATTGCTCTTAAATTCACTCTTCGGTGTACTGCCCGGAACATGTACCACCGCATCTGCCATGCTTCCAATCGACGCTTCCGGGAAGATGGTAATTGTAGCCACTGAAGCACCCTGTTTTTTTGCTTTTACAGCCATGACCTTCAGACTGCCGGTCTCACCGGATCCGGACACAATAATCAGTAAATCAGCTTTCTGTATGGAGGGTGTGGTAGGTTCCCCCACAAAATAAACCGTGAGCCCCAAGTGCATCAGCCGATTGGAAAATGCTCTTGCTACAAATCCGGAACGTCCTGCTCCGGCCACAAAAACTCTTTTTGCTGTCTGGATTTTATCCGCAAATTTTTCCAGATCCTCCTGACGAATTTGTTCTGCATTTTCTTCCAGCTCCTCCAATATTTTCTTTAAGACTACTGCCTCTGCCATTTTATTAACACTCCTCCATGCTTTTCTTTATCTCTTTTGCGGCCTTTAGAGGATTTTTCGCATGTGTTATGCCGCTTCCCACAATCAGCACTTCTGGTTTCAAAGCTGCATATTTCGGTGTTGTGTCGGCACTGATACCTCCCGCAACCGATATCCTGGCAGTTTTGCAATACTCGGCCATCACCCGCAGATCATCTATAGGTTTACGTCCTGCCGCCTGCTGATCCGTACCTACATGGACTGCCAGACCGTGAGCTCCAAGATTCTCCAGCTCTCTAATACGCTTGGGCATATCCGGGACACAAATCATATCCACAACAATTTCTTTATCGTACTTCTCTGCTGCCTCGATGCAGCCCTTTATTGTCAGGTTGTCTGTAATTCCCAGTACTGTCACATAATCAGCACCCGCCTTCAGAGCCTCCTCAGCTTCGTAATAGCCTGCATCCATAATTTTCATATCCGCCAGTATTTCCTTTGCAAAGAAGTGCTGCTTAAACATCTTCACCGCTCTCATTCCCTCCTGGTAAATAAAAGGAGTTCCAATCTCGATAATATCAATATAATCCTGCACCTTCTCTGTCAATTCAAGTGCATCATCAAAAGTTAAGTCATCCAGTGCCAGTTGTAATTTCATATCCTTCTCCTTCATTAGAAATTTTAGTGTTCACTTCTGAGGAACTCTTCTACTTCTCCTGCTTTAGGAATCGACACCTGTGCTCCCATTCTGGATACACAAATTCCTGCCGCAGCGTGGGCAAACCGAATTGCGTCCCGCATTTTATCCCCCTTGCAAAGACGTATGGCAAGAGCTGCTCCGAAAGTATCTCCCGCCGCTGTGGAATCTACTGCTTTCACCTTAAAACAAGGAATTAGTTCCGCGGTTTTCCCATCGTACAGCAATGCCCCCCGGGAGCCAAGTTTTAATACCACATACTCCGGCTTAGCTTCTTCATACAGAACCTTTGCTGCTTCTATTGCTTTATCCGTTGTCTCGGGACTGATACCGGTGAGGGCCTCTGTCTCCACTTCATTTGGAGATAGAATATAAAGCCCCTCCAGTCTTTTCAGCGGAATGTGCATTGCCGGACCTGCATCTAAAAACACCGGAACTTCTCTTTCCTTTGCCAGCTCATAAGTCCGGTACACTGTTTCCAACGGCATTTCCAGCTGCATAATTACCATATCAAACCGTCGCACATCCATTGCAGCTTTGACATCCGCCTCACAGATACCGCCATTTGCCCCCATGGCAACATAGGAAACATAACGCCCGTCCTCATGAAGCAGCATCAGGGCAAACCCCGTCTGCCTGTCGGGATCTGTCACGATACAGTCGGTGTGCACCCCGGCTTTTTTCAGCTCTTTTCGAAGTGATTCTCCATTTGTATCATCTCCCAGGCGTCCCACCATTGTTACATCCGCCCCCTGCAGAGCTGACGCAATTGCCTGGTTGGAGCCTTTTCCACCTGTAGCATAGCCGTAATTTCCGCATAACACGGACTCTCCGAACTTCGGAAGCGTATTCGCTCCCTCCATAAAAAGATCCATATTCATACTTCCCACTACTAATATCCTCGGTTTCTCCATAAATATCCTCCCTTACTAGCCTCTTGCATAAACAGAACAATAACTCATAAGTCATGAATTTTAAGAACCGGTGTCAAAATAATCTGTTTCAACGGCATCTGGGGATATGCTACTCTGTCACTCAGCAGATTCATTGCATGACGTCCCATTTGATTGCCGTCCCGTTCAATATAACTGAAGTTATTATTAATAATGTCAAACGCCTCTATTCGATCCAGCCCTATGCATGCAATATCTTTCGATAAGCGTTCTCCGCGTTCGTACAATGCTTTCAAAAAACCCAGACTTGTCCTGTTATTACAGGTCAATACCGCCGTTGGTCTGTTTTCCATGGCAAGAAGCTTTTTTGAAAAATTATACGCTGTGGTCATTCGGTAGTCACCCTCAAATATATATTTCCTGTTCATAGGAAGGCCGGCTTCCCTCATTGCCTTTTCATATCCTCTGTAGCGTCCTCTGGCCAGTACTCTATCCATGGTGGCATTTAAAAGACCTATTTTGGTATGTCCTGCATGTATCAGTGCCTTTGCAGCCTCACACATGGCTTTCTCGTCATCAAAAAATACACCATCGTATTCTTCCATACTGTCTGTCTGCCGGTCCATAATTACAATTGGCACATTCAAATCTTTTAAAAGCTTATTAATTGATATCTGCTGTTCCTTTGTAGTGTAGTCCACCGCAGGAGTGTAAATCAGCCCCCTCACCCTGTGCCCTTTCAGCATCAGTAAAGCCTTTTTATCCTTTTCTGCACTGTCATCCGAGTTACAGCAAATCATCATATAGTTACTCTTATCTGCGATTTCTGTAATCCCTCTTAATATATCTCCGAAAAAAGGGTTATCTACTTCGGGCACGATTACACCAATCGTATCAGACTGCCGTCCAGACAAATTCCGCGCCGCTGCCGATGGTGAAAAATTCTGTTCTTTCATAATATTGAGAATACGTTCCTTTGTTTCCGGTTTAACGGAAGCTGATCCATTGAGCACACGCGATACTGTAGCTTTCGAAACACCGGCTTCTCTTGCAATGTCATTAATCGTAAATTCCTTGGGCATGGACTTTTCTCCTTATCCTATGATACTCCTCAGTTTACGGATTCCCGGCTGTACCTGATCAAGTCCGCGCAGAAAACTTGAGGTTCCTGCCACAAAGATATCTGCGTGTTTTTTCGACATTTCTCCTGCCAAGTCATAGCTTACATTGCCGTCCACCTCAATCTCGATATTGGAGTACCCTTGTGCATCCAGATAATTCCGACAGTCTTCTATCTTCCGGATGGTCTGAGGAATTGCCTTCTGCCCGGCAAACCCCGGATTAACGGTCATCACCAGCAGGCCGTCCATGTCATCTAAAACGTACCGGAGGCTTTCCACCCTTGTGGCCGGATTAATAGCAACCATCGTTTTGGCTTCGGCCGCCTTTATTGCCTGCAAGGTCTTTTGTAAATGCTGGGTGCTTTCCGGATGTACAGACACATATTCTCCCTCCTGAAAATCAAACCACTCAATTTTCCTTTCCGGGTTATTAACCATCAAATGTACATCCAGGGGGATATTTGTTAATTTGCGCAGCTGTTTAACATAATCTGTTCCCAGAGTATAGTTGGGAACATACTCACCGTCCATTATATCAATATGCAGGTACTCAATTCCCTCTTTTTCAAATATCTGCAGATATTCTTTCAATTTGTCAATTTCAACACACATCATTGATGGGGATATCTTCTTCACTTTTTCCTCCTTACTCGGTTATATTTCCTACGAATAACAAAACTGCCACATTCGACATACTAATTTTGTAAGTCACTAAATATTCTTGGCATGTAACCGGTTACAATATAAGATAAATATAACCCTATTTCTTTCTGCTTGTCAATAGTTTCCCAGTTTCAGGAAATCCTGCGGCTCTTGATAAAAAAATAGCTGTCCTTTTATAAACAGAAGAAGACTTATGACTGGTTATTTTCACTATGTTTTGTTATAATTATGTAAAAATATATCAGGGACGTTTTCTATGAAGAAGAATTTTACAGTATCTACATTAAAAATAAATAATGCAAAGAATGTGCTAAATTATATTTACACCCAAAAACGGGCTACCCCTCAGATGCTGCAGGAAGCTACTTTGCTCAGCCGGCCCACTATAGCACAGATTCTCAGGGAACTTCAGGAAGATCATCTCATTTTTCCGGGTGGACTTGCTGACTCTACCGGAGGACGGAAAGCGATGTTATACGAATTTAATCCGGGTATTAAAGTCACCATCGGGGTTGAACTGCTAATTGACCATTATGAGATAGTAGCAATTGATTTGTATGCAGAAATTATAAAATTCGAGAAATTTAACCTGATATTTTCTGACAGCGAAGCCTACTTCAATGAAGTCTGCAGTTCTGTTAATCACTTTATTGACAGTTTAAATATTAGCCACGGCCAGATACTCGGCGTAGGCATTGCACTCCAGGCGTTGATTTCTGCCGATGGGAGGCATATTATTTACGGAAAGGTTTTAAACTGCACCGGAATGGATATTGAGGAATTCAACAGCCGGATTCCTTATCCGTGCACTTTTAATCACGATGCAGAGTCCAGTGCGAATGTAGAATTATGGAGGAATCCTCTTCTAAAAAACGCTGTTTATTTTAATATTCGTTCGGACGTGAGCGGTGCCATCATTATTGACCGCAAGTTTTTTAAAGGTGGTGAATATAAGAGCGGCGTGTTTGAACACATGACTATTGTTCCGGGCGGAGAACCCTGTTACTGCGGAAAACGGGGATGTGTGAATTCCTATTGCTCACTGGCAGCCCTTTTGGGGCCCCGGGAAGATATTCAGCACTTTTTCTATATGCTGCGCAAAGGCACTGTTTCCTATCAGAAACGCTGGGATAAGTATCTGGAATATCTGGCCATCGCCGTGGACAACCTGCACATGGCGATTAACTGTGATGTTATCCTTGGAGGAAACCTTTCCCGCTACTTGGTTAACAGCGACATTGAAAGACTTCATGACCTGGTGAATAAACGGACAGCATTTCCCGCCGCAGATTCATACATCAGTATCAGCTCCTGCTTCAATATTCCTCTATGTATAGGAGCCGCATTGCCTTTCATAGAAAAATACAAAAACAAAATTATGTAATGATAAAAAGAGGCTGCTGCTTCACAGATGAACACTTCATCCATGGAGCAGCAGCCTTTTGTTTTAACTTTTTTACTTTACCATAGTTGCAAAATCTAATTCTTTATCCGCATATTCTTTTACATTAGAAGAATCGATTACAACGGTACCCGCATCTACGAATTCCTCCACGCTCTCCCCATCAAAGATTTTAATTGCCGTATCCACCGCCGTCTGTCCCAGAAGTACCGGATCATTAGAGGCTGTACATTCATATTTGCCGTCCTGAATCTGAAGAACTGCTTCCATCAGGCCATCCACACCACATACCATTATATCCGAAAGTCCCTGCTCAGCACATACCTGTGCTGCTCCCAGTGCCATGTCATCATTGTGTCCGAAAATAGCGACTACATCTTTATTAGCCTGGAGTAAATCCTGGGTGGCAGGAATTGCCTTGGATCGATCATAGTCGCAATAGGAGGACTGTACAACCTTCAAACCGGGCACCTTATCTATTGCTTCATGGAATCCATCTCTTCTGTTCATCATAGTTGTGGAACCGGCTGTTCCCTGAATTTCAAGAATGGTTCCTGCAGCGCTTTCACCGCCCAGCAACTCAATCAGTTTTTCGCCGACAAGACGACCCATTTCTACGTTATCACGGCCAACCCAAGCAGTATAGTCCTTCTTTACATTTTTATCAACAGTTACAACAGGGATACCTGCGTTTTTACAAGCTTCAATGCCAGCAGAAGGACCATCTTCATTTACCGGATTAATAATAAGCATATTAATTCCCTGAGAAATTAGATCCTGGATATCCTTATTTTGTTTTGCAATATCATTATCTGCATTAAGTGAAACAACGCTGATATCTTTTCCCTTGGCATAATCTTCGATAATGGGAGTCATATTTGCGAAAAAGGGCGTATCCTGTGAACAATTAGAAAAACCGATTTTAAGTTCATCATCCTTTTTCACTTCTTTACTTGTTGTTTCCTTACTTTTGTCTGTACTGTCACTTTTGTTTTCATTCTCTGTTGTAACGGCACCACAGCCTGCTGTAGCAAGCACCAGTGCAGCTGCCATTGTTAATGCTGTTAACTTTTTCAACTTCATGTTTTTTCCTCCTAAAAATGATTTGATAATTAACTTATCGGGGCCCCGATAATATCTGAAAAGCCGTGGCTGTTCATTCTTGAGCACAGTAGAAATATCTCTACTCCTTTCTATCTTTTCCTTTAGAAACAAATTGATTTAGTAACAATGCAAATATAATAATGGCGCCCTTTGCAATTCTTTGATAATAAGAAGGCAGCCCAACTAGGTTGAAAATGTTGGTGATAATCTGGAGTAAAAAGACGCCCCCAAAGGTCCCCCCTATAGAACCGATTCCGCCGCTTAAGCTGGCTCCGCCGATAACACTTGCGGCAATGGCATCCAGTTCATAGCCATTACCAGCCGTAGGCTGACCTGTGGACATCCAGGATGCTGTCAGTACACCTGCAAACCCTGAAAGCAGGCCACTTATCATATAGGTAATGGCATAATTTCTTTTTGTCTTAATTCCCGAGAGCATAGCAGCTTCACGATTTCCGCCTATGGCAAACAGACTTCTTCCGAAAATAGAATATTTCAGCATAAAAGCAAATATAATCGTCAGGACAATCCAGAATAAGCCGCTGATGGCAACTCTGCCGAACAAGAAACCTCCGCCCAGAATGTGAAAAGCATCACCGAGTCCAAACACAGGATTTCCGCTTGTAGTCAGCAGTGCGGCGCCCCTTCCGATCTCCATCATGGCAAGAGAGGCAATAAAATCAGGGAGATTAAACCTTGCGATTAAAACACCTGTCAACAGTCCCATAGCTGTGCCTACGGCAATACCGGCAAGGCAGCCAAGCAGGATGGATACGCCGCTTCCATTCATTTTCTCCACAATGATAGAAGCAATCATCCCAGAAAATGCCAGAACAGAACCTACGGAAAGATCGATCCCACCTAAAAGTATAACAAGTGTCATGCCGATTGCGACAATTCCAGGAATGGAGGCTTGCTGAAGCAGATTCAGAAAATTCCCCATGGTCAGAAAGTTAGGAGATAAAATCGTAGATATTAGTATAAAAACAATGAGTAATATAGCTAAATTATACTTCCTGACAATCTCATTAAAATTCATTTTTTGTTTCATTTCGTACTCCTCCCAATTACTGATGCATGCATAATCTGATCCGCATTAAAGTTTGCTTTGTTAGTTTCCAACACTTGTTTCCCATCATATATTACATGGATATTGTCACTGACACGCAGCAGCTCCTGCAATTCCGAGGAAACCATAATAACGCTTTTTCCCATTTCTGTCATTTCTCGGATTAACTTATAAATCTCTTCCTTTGCGACTACATCTATCCCCTGCGTCGGTTCATCCAGCAGCAATATATCACAGTCCTTCATCAGCCATTTAGCCAATATTACCTTCTGCTGATTTCCACCGGAAAGGCTGCCCGCCGCAGTCTGGATGGAAGGAGTCTTAATATTTAGTTTTTTGATATAGTCACGGCATTCTTCATTTATAGCCTGATAATTGATTCTTGCTTTCCTTTTAAATTGGGGCAGAGATACCATGGTTACATTTTCCCAGACCGGCAGAAGAAGTACCAGACCCTGAGTCTTTCTACTCTCCGGTGCCAGACCGATTTTATGCTGCACTGCTTCCTGGGAACTTTTAAAGTTCACTTTTTCTCCGTGAATTCGTATTTCCCCTTGCAGAACCGGCTTAAGTCCAAAAACAGACTGCAGAATTTCTGTTCTGCCTGCACCCACCAGGCCATAAAGACCAAGCACTTCTCCTTTATGCAATTTGAAGCTAATATCAGATACCTTATAATTACACATATTATTTAATTCCAGGACAACTTCACTGGATACTTTGTGGACTTCTGCTTCCTCATGTTCGATTTGGCATATGGTAATTCCAGTCATATATTCCACAAGACTGTCTTCTGTCAGGTCCACCGTATCTTTGCAGACCACAAATTTTCCGTCACGTAATACTGTAATCCGGTCACCGACAACAAAAAGCTCTTCCAGATGATGTGATATATAAATAATTGTGATTCCCTTCTCCTTTAAATCATGAATTACCTTTACTAATATTTCAAATTCTGACCTTGACAGGGTAGAGGAGGGCTCATCCATTACAATTAATTTGGCATTGCATGCCAGGGCCTTCATAATTTCCGTCAGCTGCTTCTGTCCCATATTTAGGGAGGATACTTTAGCTTTGGCATCGATTCGTATGTTAAGTCCGTCTGCGAGGTCCTGGGTCATACTGTAAACCTTTTTCCAGTCTACTGCTCCCAGTGCAGTCCGTGGATAGTTATTTATGTAGACATTTTCTCCTACGGTCAATTCATTAAACAGGGACAGCTCCTGATAAATAACCGCAATACCTTCTTTTCTTCTTTTTTCCGTACTATGTGACTTAAGAAGTTTATTGTCAAAATAGATCTCCCCCTCATCTTCGGTGTAAGCTCCTGATAAAACCTTCATTAATGTAGATTTTCCTGCCCCATTGGCACCTATCAGACAATGTACTTCTCCCCGCCTGGCAACAAAATCAACATGGTCCAGAGCTTTTACACCCGGAAATATTTTAACAATTTTTTTCATTTCTAAAATATTTTCACCACACACATGTATTCCTCCCATTCGTCCGCATTTATGTAAATCAACTTTACATAAGAATACCTTCTAACTCGTTTTGTGTCAATTATACTATTTGTATGTTTTTCAATTCGTAATTTTGTTATATATGCACATAGTTCCATTTTTTCTGTTTTTATTTGTGTCTATTTGATATATTTTTTGTAATAATATTGGGAAAAATACATAAATATAGTCGTTACATTTTTATCACTTGTTTTTATTTCAATCAGAAAATATCACTGCATATACAAAAATTATCAGTACATCAAAAGTATTTTTTGTCATATTTCAAGAGATCCTGTATAACATCTTATATTTGTTTGTGAAATTATTATTAATCATAAAATCAATTAAAATTATACCCAAATTTTTTGTTATTATTTTGGTTATTTTTATCGATTGACACAAAAACGAATTCATTGTAATCTTATGTAAACATTGTTTTCATAAGTTTTAAAATCACGTGATTTAATTTTTTTACATTTCCGCTTGGCTCGTTTCTCGCGGGAATACACAAATCAGCTACATGAAAGGATGGAATGAATGATGAACAATATACCGGAGAAAATGAATGCATTGGTTGCCTATGCCCCGGGAGATTATCGGTATGAGCAGGTAGAAACTCCCAGAGCTGGAGAAGGGGAAATGATTCTTAAGGTTGAAGCCTGTGGGATCTGTGCCGGAGATGTAAAGGCCTACCACGGAGCAAAAAGCTTTTGGGGAGGCGACGGGAATCCACCATATATTAAGGCTCCCATGATTCCGGGCCACGAATTTGTAGGCCATGTAGTGGAAATGGGTCCAAATGTAAAGGGCGACTGGAAAATAGGTGACAGAATCTGTCCTGAACAGATTGTCCCCTGCGGTGAGTGTATGTTCTGCAAAACAGGGCGCTACTGGATGTGCGAAAAGCATGATCTTTTTGGATTCCAGAATAATGTAAACGGGGGTATGGCTGAATACGTGCGACTGACAAAAGAAGCTATTCCTTATCTGATCCCCGAATCACTGGCTTTAGAAAAAGCTATATTGACAGAACCCTATGCCTGCTCCTGGCACTGTGTTGACAGAGCGCAGATCGGAAATACGGACATTGTGGTCTTATCCGGTGTAGGCACTCTTGGCCTTGGGATGGTAGGCGCCATCAGACAGAGAAATCCCAAAACATTAGTCGTTCTGGACATGAACGATGCCCGTCTGAAAAAAGCAAAGGAATTTGGTGCGGACATTATCATGAATCCGGGAAAAACAGACGTGGTCAGTGCCATCAAAGATTTAACCGAAGGTTATGGATGCGATATTTACATAGAGGCAACCGGTCACCCCTCCAGCGTGGAGCAGGGGCTTCAGTGTATACGCAAGATGGGGCGATTCGTAGAATTTTCTGTCTTTGCCGAGAAAGTATCCGTAGATTGGAGTATCATCAGTGACAGAAAAGAACTGGACCTGCTTGGAGTCCACCTCAGCCCTTATTGTTATGACACTGTTATCGACTGGATTGAAAGCGGCAAACTTCCCACAGATGGTGTTGTGTCCCACAAACTTCCACTTACCAGCTGGAAAGAAGGGTTTGATGCAGCAGCTGCCGGCGCTGAAGGAACCTTTAAAGTCGTACTGGTACCGGAACCAATACAATAGAAACAAAACTTTACAGACAGGAGGAGTCAGCCATGCAAAGAATTTTAAACAACCCAGATGATATTGTAGATGAAATGTTGGAAGGTTTCTTAAAAACTCATTCTGATATGGTAGAACCTACCGGGAACTCCCGGGTTGTTAAAGCAAAAAATATACCGGAAGGCAAAGTCGGTGTTATAACCGGCGGCGGTTCCGGCCATAAACCAGCTTTTATAGGATATGTGGGTAAAAATATGTGTGATGCCGCAGCGGTAGGGGAGATTTGTTCCTCCCCCACCGCAGCTGCATTTCTGGATGCCTGCAAAGCCGTATCCCAGGATAAAGGTGTGGCCTGCCTTTACGGAAATTACTCCGGAGATAACATGAATGTGAAAATGGCAGTGAAAATGGCCAAAAAAGCCGGTATTAACGTGAAAACAGTAGTTGCCAACGATGATGTAGCATCGGCACCCAAAGATCAGAGAGAAAAAAGGCGTGGAGTTGCCGGTGAAATCTTTATGTGGAAAGCCGGAGGTGCAAAGGCTGCTCTGGGCGGCAGCTTGGACGAGGTTATTGCCGCAGCCCAGAAGGCAATTGACAGCACTAGGAGTGTGGGCATTGGCCTGACTCCCTGTACTCTCCCCGCAGTAGGACACCCCAATTTTGAAATTAAAGAAGGAACAATGGAGGTAGGTATCGGACATCACGGCGAACCTGGCATTGAAGTCTGTAAGCTGGAAGATGCCGCCCAGATGGCAAAACGCATGGTTGATATTGTTCTTCCCGATTATCCTTTTGCAGAGGGTGATGAAGTTGCGGTCCTTGTTTCCGGTCTCGGTGCCACTCCGGTCATGGAGTTATATGTTCTTTACAATGAAATCGAAAAACTTTTGAAAGAAAAAGGTATACATATTTATAAACCCTATGTGGGAAATTATTTTACATCTTTAGATATGATGGGAGCCACACTGACTGTCATGAAGCTGGATGATGAGCTGAAAGAACTGATAGACCTGCCTGTTAATACGATGGGAATGAAACAGATATAGGGGGGGGAATGACAATGACTGTATTTAAAAATACAGATGGAAAGCCGGTTTTGCTTAATATAGTAAAAGCCATTCAGGACAACAAAACCTATCTGGGAGACATAGATGGTCTGATTGGTGACGGCGACCACGGCATGAATATGAACAAAGGATTTACACTTTTTGAAAATCGTTTTAAAGACATGGATTTCACATTCACAGAGGGAATGAATGAACTAGGAAACATCCTGTTTTCGGAAATCGGTGGCTCCATGGGACCTATCTACGGAACAATTTTTATGGATGTCTCCGAGGCCGGCGAAGATTTGGACGATATCACCGTTTCTGACCTGAGCACTATGCTGGAAGCGGGATTAAACGGGCTTCAGGAAATTGTAGAGGCACAGGTAGGGGACAAAACTCTTGTCGATACTTTATCTCCTGCAGTCGACAGCCTGAAAGCATCCTCCGATGCCGGAGAAGATTACAGTACTGCTCTGGGAAAAATGAAGGCAGCGGCAGTAGCCGGCAAAGAATCCACGAAGGACCTTGTTGCTAAATTCGGACGCTCCAGCCGTCTTGGCGAGCGATCCAGGGGCGTGTTGGATGCAGGTGCCGTGTCTTGCTGTATCATTCTTACAGCAATGGCAGACGGGATTTGCAAAGAGCTGTCCTAACACAGGGAATTTACAAAAATCAGATATTTTATTTAGGAGGAATTTGAGATGAAGATTGTGATCGGGTGTGATCCTAATGCGCAGGAGGCAAAGGAAGAACTCATAAAATTTATGGAGGCCAAAGGCTATGGAGAAATTACTGATTTTGGGAGTGAAGACCCGATTTATGCAAATGTGGCAGTGAAAGTTGCAGAGGCTGTAGCCTCGAAAAAATATGACCGCGGAATCCTAATTTGCGGAACAGGCATTGGTGTTTCCATTTCGGCAAATAAAGTAAAAGGGGCATATGCAGCGTTGCTTTCTGACATATATTCGGCCAAAAGAGCACGGCTCAGCAACGATGCAAACATTGCCTGCATGGGGGCTTTCACTACCGGTAATAAGCTTAGAGAAGAATTAATAGATGCATTTCTAACAAATGAGTTCCAGGAAGGCTGTTCTTCTCAGCCCAAGGTGGATGCCTTTGTATCATACGATAATGCACGCTAATATACTCGTTCTAGATTTGATTAGAGAACAGATATGCTTTCCAGTAAATAACTGAAAAGCATATCTGTTTTTATGCCTGGAATTTTGTTAATTCTACAAAGCCTGGGCTTTTTCTATTTTCTGTATCCATTCTTTTTTGAGTTCCCATGTCATTCCCTGTATATACTCATCGTCCTCCACAGGAACCTCAAGTAGATTGCTCCAGCTTTTTTTAATTTCCTGTTTTTCAATTGGATAAAAGGAAGTAGAGAATATGTCCAGATTATCCCGGATTCCCCTTTTTTCGATCCACTTTTGAAATTCCTCTTCTTCCTGCTCTGATTTTCCGACATAGTTTAGATTCAGAATTCGGTTCCATTTACGGGTGTCAAAGATGATAAGCTTTTCTTTGGGTATCCCCAGTTCTAAATAATACATGCCCTCACTTCCATAAATATGATGCGCGTATTTATAGTTCCAGATAGGACTTTCTGCGTCCGCAGGCTTTGGTATCAGCTCTTTGGCACATTGTGCAAGGTACTGATATGCTTCCCGGAAAATCCATGCAGTCTCTTTGTACTTATCTTCCACATAGCTTTTTTTTACCACATACCGGCCGGTTTTATTCAGAGTATCCATTACGATCTCCTGCTGTCCGCTCCACATTGTGACCGTTTTATCAACTTTCACAATGCTCCACCTCCTTCACCCATTCCTTCTTAATCTCCCAGGTGGTTGCAAACCCCTTTTCCAAAGATTCCGGCCGCATCGTAAATAAACGCTCCCAGCTGTCTATAACCTTCTTTTTTAATAAGGGGTAGTGGTTTCCTTTTGCAGATCCTGCCAGCGCAGTTTCATCCGCAATACCATACTTCTCAAGCTCCTTCTCAAAATTCTCCCGATCCTTCCGGTCCTTCGGCACATACATGAGATTCCCTCGATAATCCCATTTTTCCATATCAATAATCAAGGCCTTATCTTCCGGAATTTCAACTCTCAGAGTAACGGTATTCGGAATCTTCTGCAGTCTGAAATCTTCTGACATGGAAAACCATATTGGATACTTTGTGTCTTCTGGAATGTTGATATAATCCCTGCTTTTTCGAGTGTACCATTCATAAAGTTTTAAGTAGTAATCAGCAATTGTGTCATTTTTAGCCCGGATGTACTTCTCTTTCACCTTGTAGCACCCGGTTTGTTCTATCTCCCCCCACACCTGGGGCACCTGGCGTGTCCATCCAATCAATGCTGCCAACTAGTTTTCCCTCCTTTATGTTTTTTATTACCTTTTGACCCTCGTATCTTTTAATTAATATATCCTGCCTTTTTCAATATCTCTTTTGCCTTTTCTAGGTTTGCATCAGATACCAGTATCACAGGGCCCGTACAGCCCATTCCGCTGTCCGCATAGATGCCTTCTTTCCACAGCGCTTTCACGCCCTCCTCCAGATCCATGATCTCGATTCCGGGGATCTGCTCCGTCACCACCT
>NZ_FBWL01000155.1 GCF_001517425.1 Clostridium sp. C105KSO13
TTACTGTTCATATCACTGGAATCTCTTCCAGTGATGGGTGCATCTTAAAAGATGCTGTTCTTAAAAATTTTCTCATTTAGAAATTTTCAAGGGTTTGTTGTCTATTGTTTAATTATCAAGGTTCTTTAGTGCTTGTCGCTGTTGTTCTTGCGAGTCAGCTTAACTATAGTATCATTTGTCATATACATTTGTCAATAGCTTTTTTGAACTTTTTTGACATTTTTTAATTAACACTGTCATATACTATATTTGGTCTAATTATTGACGCTTTTTTGTCCTATTTACAACAAAAATAATATATAAGAACTTCTCTTTGTAACCAGAAGTTCTAGAAACGTCAAAACGGAGAAAGAGGGATTTGAACCCTCGCGCCGGTTTCCCGACCTACACCCTTAGCAGGGGCGCCTCTTCAGCCTCTTGAGTATTTCTCCTGATTCTGAATTATACCTGTATTTTACTGATACAGGGCTATTTAAATTTATCCACGCAACAGCGCAAAACTTATTATACTAAACAGATTCTTCAATGTCAACGCTTAATTTGTAACTTTTCCATTATTTTGCTGTTTTGTGATAGATTTATAAAAATGCCTTTTTTTTATGCTGGAAAGTTTGTGAATATTCTGAAAATGGTCAGTAAAAGGGGCAGTCCCCCTTTTTTTCTTTTTGTGTTATCATAGAAGCATTCACAGTTGGTTTATAAAAGTCACCTGAGCTGTAATAATTTTTTTTGGAGGTTTGTGATAATGGCTGATAGGAATATAACATATTGTTCAGAGATTAATATGGAAGAACTTCAAAAGGATGCTGTTGAAATTTTTAACTCTGGTTTTGCCTGTTCAGAGTCAATTGTTTTTGCGATCCGCAAACATTTTCATCTTAATTTATCGGATGATGCAATTGCCATGAGTTCTGGTTTTCCCTGGGGACTGGGAGGCGGAGGATGTGTTTGCGGTGCCCTGGCAGGCGGAACTATGATTCTGGGATATTTTTTTGGACGCACAACTCCCGGAGACCCAAAAATTACAAAGTGTTTTGAACTTACAAATGAGCTGCATGATTATTTTAAGAAATCCTGCGGCGGAACATGCTGCCGGATTTTGACAAGAGGGATGGATAAAATCTCTCCTGAAAGAAAGTCACAATGTACATCTTTTGTTTCTGAGACAGTGAAAAAAACATCGGAGATTATACTGAGAGAAATGCTCATTTCATGATGCTGATTAGTATATGGAAAATCCAAAGTTCTTTCCATAAGTATTTTCCATATACTAATCTAATGTGCCAAAGATATAAAGCTTATCATGATTTCCGTTTTTTATCAAAATATTTGTCTGCTGCTTTTTTTGCTGCTTCTGTTGAATAATTCCATTTTCTCCATGAACTTTCTTTATTCCTTATTTCTGTAAAATATTTTTCTATCTCTGAACTCAGATATGAATCATTATTCACTATTTCTTCCTCATTTATATTTTCTATCACAGGGGCCGCATCCAAGGATATGCCATATATCAAATACATAACATCCTCATATTTTATATTATCCCAGTGTTTTATATTATACTCTGCAATAATTTTATCCACTTTTGCAAAAGATAAAATGATATAAGAAACAGCAGCTACAATTGTTATATATTTGAATAAATTAAATTTTACTCTAAAAATACTTAACATAACACCAAACATGACCAATATCATTACTCCAAGGAACCAAAGTACAAGTATTCTTAGAAATGTAAAATAATAGATTCTTATATATAAAGCCATTCTGTACGCAGCTGATAATGTCATAATGCATGTGCATATTGATATAATTAGCAAAATAGCTTTTAAAATCTTGTTTTCTTTAAAAATATTCTTGCAGACAATCACTGTTACAATATTAATGATGCTTACCACTATCAGCTGCCAAAACCCGGAATGTGCATATTCTGAATATGTTATTCCTTTGGGTAATGAACTGCCGACTCTTAGAAATAAAAAACATATTTGGATAATAGAATAAAATATATATATTGCAGCAAGAATTCCAGAAAATGTAATTCCTGCTACCGGATTTTTATTTGCTTTTTCTTTTTCCTTAGAATAAGCAAAATTCATTCCTGATAATGCTGTAAAAAATGAATATAATATAGAGCAACCGAAGAGGAATGTAAATAGAATTCCAAATTCTCTGGTAAATTTAAAAAGCTCAAGAACCCTTCCAAAATACTGAGCAAAAATCTTATCTGAGTAAACAAGAAGTGGCAGCACAAGTAATAAAAACGCTATTGCAGCTAACATACCTATTATAATAGATTTTATTATTCTATTTTTTTCTTTTTGGGTCCTGCTTCTTTTGTATTTTATTCCATGTGTAATCGGAGTAAGAACAGAAGCAATGGTTTTTCCACACAATATCAAAATGTTTTTAACATATTTAACAATATCCCAGTCTTTAGGTTCATCTATCTGTTGAATCATTGATGTCATTAGAAGTAATAAAATACCTGCCAAATTAAAAAAATGAAAAAATGCATTACCAGTCATGACAGTAGATATTCCTAAAAGTATCATACCTAAAGCATACAGGTAAAAATCTTTGTGTATAATTACTCCTGTTCTTTTCAAAAATAAAAAAGCTGCAAAAACTGTAGCTGCTATACAAAAAGGAAAGGTAATTCCTGACAAGTTTTTATAAAGGCAAATTGTGAATATAATCCCGTATATTCCACATAGGCTTATTAGATAAAGATAATCTTCTTCTATTTTACTGACAGATATTTTCTCCATAAAATGCTCGCTCCTATATTATAAATCCTTTTTTTTGTCTTCTTCATCATTTATATACTCTAAAATATCACCCGGCTGACAGTCCAAAGTTTTACAAATCACTTCTAGTGTTGAGAATCTAACTGCCTTTGCCTTATTATTTTTAAGAATTGATAGATTAGCCATTGTAATATCTACCTCATGTGACAGTTTCGTCATGCTCATTTTTCTTTTTGCCATCATAACATCCAGATTAACTATAATAGACATACCATTCCTCCTAAATTGTCAAATCGTTCTCTTTCTTATACCTTACAGCCTCTTCGAATACACAGGCCAAAACACAACTGAATATTCCTGCTATAAAGAAAGTAAGAATAATCACAAAGGTTACTGGTGTAGGAAGAAAAAGTAGTTCTATAATAAATAGTATTGAAATAATTAAACTTACTTTTCCCATTAATTTTAAACTTTTCACATTGTTATCCACAAAACAATTCTGATCGATTACTGTTTTAATCATTTTTCGAAGCTGATTCAAAATTGTAACACCACATATACCGGCCAATCCATAAATAATAAGCATGGGCCAGAACTTTTCTGTAACATCCGGGAAAAATTGTTTTCCCGCAATCTTTAAAATCAAAGGTAGCCCTAAAATAACAATAATACCTGAATAAAACATGAACCCTAACAATAAATTTGTAAACCTGATTAATTTTTCCTTACCCATAGAAAAACCCTCCCCGAAATATTTTTGTTATCTTTTTTATTTTTATAGTATCACGATTAGTTGTGTTTTTCAATATATTATTATTGACTTTCGATAAATTTTTATTGTTTTTTAATTTGATACGTGGATTAACCTTAAAGGTCCCAATAAGGAAACAAAAAAGATTGCTACTGTAAAAGTAACAATCTTCTTTGTTTACCAGGATACAACTCATGGCTTATATATGAAATTTAACTTAATCCCGGTCTGGGGGTGAATCGTAAAAACTGCATTTGAATTTACAACTGTGGACCATAAAACCTTGCATCTTTTTATGATTAATTTCCTATTTATTATTCACAAAGTATTCTGAAAGTGGAACTCAAAAGGGTCAGTTCCCTTTTTCCTCTTCATCTTCGGATATTTCTACTTGTTCCCCGTCAATTTCAGCAGAGGCTTTTCTTACTTTTGCTACACTTGCTACTTTTTCACCTTCGGGAAGGTTGATCAGCTTCACACCTGATGTGATACGACCAAGCAATGAAATGTCAAAACACTGCATACGGATTATGATTCCTTCTGTGTTGATAATCATTATCTCGCTGTCTTCCTCTACGGATTTCATTCCAACTACGTTTCCGGTTTTTTCGGTAATCTTATAACATTTTACTCCTTTACCGCCGCGGTTTTGTTTTGTAAACTCATCTAGACTGGTACGCTTGCCCATTCCTTTTTCGGATACGATTAATAGTTCTGACCCCTGGGTGCTCATCTGCATTGCTATAACTTCGTCTCTGTCACTTAAATTCATGCCGCGCACTCCCATGGAGGTTCTTCCTGTTGCCCGGACATCTTTTTCACTGAAGCGAATACACTGACCGTACATAGTTACAAGGATTATATCCTCATTATTGTCGGTAACCTTAACTTCTATAAGTTTATCATCTTCGCGGAGCGTAATTGCCGCTAGACCCGTTTTTCTTACGTTGGCATAATCCTTTATCGGTGTTTTCTTAACAAGTCCCTTTTCTGTAGCCATGAACAGATATTTACCATCCACATATTCTTTGATTGGAATCATGGCTGTTATTTTTTCATCGGGCATGAGCTGCAGTAGATTAATAATTGCTGTTCCTCTTGCCGTGCGGCTGGCTTCCGGAATCTCATATCCCTTTAATCTATAGACACGCCCTGTATTGGTAAAGAACATAATATAGTGGTGTGTCGATGTGATAAACAATTCTTCGATATAATCTTCATCTAGTGTCTGCATCCCCTTGATACCTTTACCACCACGATTCTGACTTTTAAAAGTATTAACAGTCATACGCTTAATATATCCAAGTCTGGTCATCGCAATAATTATATTTTCGCGAGGAATTAAATCTTCCATGGAAATATCGAACTCATCAAATCCTATTGAAGTTCGTCTATCATCTCCATATTTGTCGGATATAACGAGAATTTCTTTTCTTATAACCCCAAGCAGCAATTTCTTATCTGCAAGAATAGCTTCTAATTCACCAATTTTCTGCATCAATTCTTTGTATTCATTTTCCAGTTTTTCTCTTTCCAAACCAGTCAATGCACGGAGACGCATATCCACAATTGCCTGAGCCTGCACATCCGATAAATCAAACTTTAACATTAATTCGTCTTTTGCAGCCTGTACGTTCTGTGAACCTCGGATAATTCTTATGACTTCGTCAATATTATCTAAGGCAATAAGTAATCCCTGTAAAATATGTGCTCTTTCCTTTGCTTTGTTGAGCTCATATTTTGTTCTTCTGGTCACTACATCTTCCTGATGTTTCAGATAACATTTAAGCATATCCAAAATGTTCATTACTTTTGGTTCGTTATCCACAAGCGCAAGCATAATAACACCAAAGGTGTCCTGAAGCTGTGTATGTTTGTAAAGCTGATTCAGCACAACATTTGGATTAACATCCCGCCGTAGTTCTATACAAATTCTCATACCTTCACGGTTAGACTGATCTGATAAATCTGTGATACCGTCAATTCTTTTGTCTCTTACTAATTCTGCTATTTTTTCTATCAGTCTTGCCTTATTGACCATGTAGGGAAGCTCTGTTACAATAATCCGATTTTTTCCATTACCCATGGGTTCTATATTGGTGATAGCCCGCACCCTTATTTTTCCACGTCCCGTTCTGTAAGCTTCCTCAATTCCCCTTGTTCCCAAAATTTCAGCACCTGTCGGAAAATCTGGTCCTTTTACAATATGAAGTATATCCTCAATTGTAGTTTCTCCACTTTCATCAATCATATCATCAATAATTTTGACGACAGCTCCTATAACTTCTCTCAGATTATGAGGAGGTATATTTGTAGCCATTCCAACTGCAATGCCAGAAGTTCCATTTACCAACAGATTAGGAAATCTGGCCGGAAGAACAATCGGTTCCTTTTCTGTCTCATCAAAGTTAGGTACAAAATCAACGGTATCTTTATTGATGTCTGCAGTCATTTCCATAGAAATCTTGCTGAGGCGTGCCTCTGTATAACGCATGGCAGCTGCACCGTCTCCGTCCACTGAACCAAAGTTACCATGTCCGTCAACCAGAGGATATCTGGTTGACCATTCCTGAGCCAGATTTACCAGTGCACCATAAATAGAACTGTCACCATGAGGGTGATATTTACCCATTGTATCTCCGACAATACGTGCACATTTACGGTGAGGTTTGTCAGGTCCATTATTCAATTCTATCATAGAATACAGAATTCTTCTCTGCACAGGCTTTAATCCATCCCTTACATCAGGCAGAGCACGGGCAGCAATTACACTCATGGCATAATCAATATAAGAGTTTTCCATTGTTTTCTTCAGATCAACTTCATGGACTTTATCAAAAATATTATCTTCCATTTTTATATCCTTTCTTTTATGTTGAGCGGATAGGCAAAATACTCAAAAGTAACTGTCTTCCACTTCAATATTTTCTTAAATGTCTAAGTTCTTCACGTACTTGGCATTTTCTTCAATGAATTCTCTTCTTGGCTCTACTTTATCTCCCATAAGTGTAGTAAAGGTCAAATCTAATTCGGAAGAGGTCTCTTCATCCATTGTAACTCTTAAAAGAACTCTGTGTTCTGGAGCCATGGTCGTCTCCCATAGCTGTTCCGCATCCATCTCTCCAAGACCTTTATAACGCTGGATTTTGTTGTTTCCATCCCTTCCCACTTCTGTCAGTATCTTACTTAACTCATCATCACTGTATGCATACCATTCCTTTTTATTCTTTTCAAGTTTATAAAGAGGAGGCTGTGCCAGATAAACATGTCCGTCCTTAATTAAATCAGGCATAAAACGATATAAAAATGTCAGCAGCAAGGTACTTATATGTGCCCCGTCCACATCAGCATCTGTCATAATGATGATCTTATGATAACGAAGTTTGGTGATATCAAAATCATCATGTATTCCTGTTCCAAATGCGGTGATCATAGCTTTAATTTCTGCATTTGCATATATTTTGTCAAGTCTTGCTTTCTCCACATTAAGTATCTTACCCCTTAGAGGAAGGATAGCCTGGGTAGCTCTGTCTCTGGCTGTCTTTGCTGATCCACCGGCAGAATCACCCTCGACAATATAAATTTCACAGTTTTTAGGATCCTTATCAGAACAATCCGCAAGTTTTCCAGGCAGGGACATACTTTCCAGAGCAGATTTACGTCTGGTTAAATCTCTTGCCTTTCTTGCAGCCTCTCTTGCTCGCTGCGCCATCACAGATTTGTCAACTATCATCTTAGCCACACTTGGATTCTGCTCAAGGAAAATTTCAAGCTGTGTGCTGATAATATTGTCTACTGCCCCTCTTGCCTCACTGTTTCCAAGTTTCTGCTTTGTCTGTCCCTCAAACTGAGGATCTTCAAGTTTCACACTGATAATAGCAGTCAGACCTTCCCGGATATCCTCACCGGATAAGTTTGCCTCATTATCTTTCAGCAATTTATTTTTCCTTGCGTAGTCATTAAATGTCTTTGTCAGGGCATTGCGGAATCCTACTATATGTGTGCCTCCTTCAGGTGTTGTAATATTATTTACAAATCCGTAAGTATTGTCACTATAGGAATCATTATGCTGCATGGCAACTTCCACCGCAACATTATCTTTCATTCCCTCGCAATAAATAATGCTTTCATAAAGAGGTGTTTTGCTGCGATTCAGATAACTGACAAATTCCTTGATTCCACCTTCATAGTGAAATGACTTTTCTATTATTTCATCTTCTCTTTCATCTCTGAGAACAATTTTAAGTCCTTTTGTCAGGAATGCCATTTCTCTGAAACGCTGTTTCAAAGTATCAAAATCAAATGTGGTTTCTTCAAAGATCTCATCATCCGGTAAAAAAGTTACCTTCGTACCTGTCTTTTCTGAGTCACATTTTCCCACAACTTTTAATTTATCAACAACTTTTCCACGTTCGTAGCGCTGTTTATATATACTTCCTTCATTGTAAATTTCTACTTCCAGCCATTGTGAAAGAGCATTTACAACAGACGCACCGACTCCGTGCAGACCTCCTGATACCTTATATCCCCCACCACCGAACTTTCCACCGGCATGCAGAATGGTAAAGACAACTTCCACTGCAGGAAGTCCTGATTTATGATTTACTCCCACAGGAATTCCACGTCCGTTATCAATAACTGTAATTGAATTTTCTTTATTTATATTTATAAGAATTTTATCACAATATCCAGCCAGTGCCTCATCTACGGCATTGTCAACAATTTCATATACCAGATGATGGAGTCCTCTTGCAGAAGTGCTGCCGATATACATCCCCGGTCTTTTTCTTACCGCTTCCAATCCCTCTAATATTTGGATTTGATCAGCCCCATATTCAGCATCAAATTCTGTACCTGTTGCGCCCATTTAAAAACCTCCTAATTCTCTTCTGCTACCTGTCCATTTTTCACATGGAATATTTTATTAATAGAAAATCGATGATTCACAAACTCATCTAAACCAGTACATGTAATTACAGTTTGTATATCATGAATACTATCCAATAAGTAGTTTTGCCTGTGTTTATCCAATTCAGACAATACATCATCCAACAATAATACCGGTGTCTCTTTAATTAACATTCTGACCAGTTGTATTTCTGAGAGTTTCAGGGACAGCGCAGCCGTACGCTGCTGTCCCTGGGAACCAAATTTTCTGATATCAAGATTGCCTTCCTTAAAAGATAAATCATCTCTGTGGGGGCCTACAGAGGTACTCTTCAACCTCATATCTCTTTCTCTGTTTTTCTTCAGCGCCTGCTCAAAAGTTAAATTTCCTACACTGCTTTCGTATTCCAGAAATATATGTTCTTTTCCTCCTGTCAGTCGATAATGGATATCAGAGATTATATCATTTAGCTGTTTTATAAAAGTTTTCCTGCACTCTGTTACTTTTGTTCCATATTCAGCCAACTGTGTATCCCATATATCAAGCGTTTCTATGAGATTATGCTGCCTGTCAATATCTTTAAGCAGAGAATTCCTCTGATTTATGATTCGATTATAACTGGAAAGATTGCTGAGATAAATTTTATCGAGCTGAGATAATTCCAGATCAATAAATCTCCTTCGGCCTGAAGGCCCTTCTTTGATAATATTCAAATCTTCCGGAGAAAAAAATACAAAATGAATAATCCCAAATAATTCGCTTGCTTTTCGAATTGGAATTTTATTCACTGCAATTCCTTTGGGACTATTCTTCTTCAAATGCATGTCAATCTGGTATTCCATTCCTTTTTTAATAACGATGGTCTCCAAATGTGCTTCATCATGTTCAAACTTAATTAAATCTCTGTCTTTTGTGCCCCTGTGCGATTTAGTTGTACCGGACAGATACAGGGCTTCCAGGATATTTGTCTTTCCCTGTGCATTATCACCATAAAAAATATTTGTCTGAGTATCAAGAGTCAAATCTAACAAATCATAATTTCTGTAATTCTTTAGTTTTAAAGATTTGATTACCATAATTTCTCCATCAGTGTGTAATTATTCTACACTTTTTCAGACTATTTTTCAATTTTTATTTTCTGACCGCCAAATTCAACACTGTCTTTGTCGTATAATTTTCGGCCTCTTCTTGTCTCTTTCTCACCATTTACATATACTTGTCCATCCTGGATAATTTCCTTCGCCTCCACACCTGAATCAGCCATACCGGCAGCTTTCAGTGTCTGACCCAGTTTGATAAATTTTTCACCTTCACGCAATTTAATAATTTCCATACTTAAAATCCTCTCTTATGCAACCGCATTAAAATTAACTGGAAGAATTAAATAAATATAACTTTCATCATCGTTCTTAATAAAACATGGTGCCTTGGCATTCATAAAATATAAATCAACTTCCTCATCGTCAATTACCCGAAGTGCATCAATCAAAAACTTAGGATTAAAACCTATCAACAGGTCTCTTCCTTCTTTTGTTATAAAAATCTCCTCATCCATAGAACCAATCTGAGACTTAATCTTTAGTTCCATAGCTTCATCCCTGATATCAATGATAATTGGTTTTTTATCCCCTTCTTTGGTCAGTAAAGTAGCCCTGTCAATACAATCTAAAAGTTCCCTTTTATTAATCCTTACCTTTGTCTCATAATCACTGGATAACATCTGATTTATTTTAAAATAATCTCCCTCTATCAGCCTGGATACAACAACCGTTTTATCAAACTCAAAAACAATATGATTTTTTGTAAATGAGATATCTACATTAACATCAGCTTCTCCGCCTATAATCTTGCTGATCTCCTGAAGAGTTTTTCCAGGAACAATTACTTTTCTCGTGGAATATTCTTCTTTCAGTTCAATTTTGCGGATTGAAATTCTGTGTCCGTCCAGAGAAACAACTTTTAAAATATTATTCTCTATCTCAAACAATTCGCCTGTCATCATTTTATTTGTATCATTATCAGCGATAGAAAAAATTGTCTGACGGATGATTTCCTTCAGTGTAAATTCGGAAACTGTAATGTAATTTTCTTTTTCAATTACCGGAAGATAAGAAAAATCTTCTCCCGACTGAGCTGCAATATTAAACTTTGCCTTTTCACAGGTTATAATAGCCTGGTTAGATTCATCCGTTCTTATAGTTACATCATTATCGGGAAGCTTTCGAACGATTTCTGAAAATATCCTTGCATTTAAAGCAATAATTCCTCTGTCGGCAATTTCACCTTCAATTTGTGTCTCAATACCAAGTTCCATATCATTTGCAGTCAGTTTTATGTTATCGGTGGAAGCATCAATTAGGATACATTCTAGAATAGGCATTGTTGTTTTAGTCGGAACTGCTTTGGATACAATACTAACTCCTTTTACAAGATTTGATTTTGAACAAATAATTTTCATATGTGGTAACTCCTTTCAAATGTCATGGTGGATTAAATTTTCCGCCGCTTTTTTATAGATAAATATATAAATCAATTTAGCCTTCTTAGTAATAGGGGCTGTAGATATGTTGATAACTGCTTCAAAGCCCTTAAAATAAAGGGAATGTCCATAATGAAAACTCTGTAGAAAGATATTTAAAATTGATGGGATAAGGTGGGGATAATTTTAAGGGTTCATCCCGCCTGCTTTTTATGAACTTCATAATCCACATTGTTTTAACATAGTTACCCACATCTTTTTAAAAGAAATGTGAATTATGAACATCCTCAAATGCGGTTTTAAATGTTTTCTAAGTGTTAAACAGGGTTAATTTTCTTCTTTATAATATTGACAGTGTTGTTAAGTGCCTCATCTACTGTTATTTCATGGGCAATTTTTTTAACACCGTGACTGACAGAAGCATGATCTTTTCCTCCCAGAATAATACCTATTGTTTTAAGAGGGGTCTCTGTCATAGTCCGGCAGAGATACATAATAATCTGACGGGGAAGGACTATTTCGGCACTTCGTTTTTTACCTTTAAGTTCAGGGATAGGTACATTAAAATGTTCAGAAACAACATCTATAATTAATTCAGGTGTAACTTCTCTGTTTGAATCGGGGGAAACCATATCTTTTAAAGCTTCCGCTGCAAGTGGTATATCAATTGGCTTGTTCTCAAGGTTAGCCAATGCTATCAATTTATTTAAAGAACCTTCCAGTTCCCTGATGTTTGATTTAATATTATTTGCTATGTACTGAAGCACATCGTCCGGAATATGATAACGTTCTAATCCATCCAATTCTTCCTTCTTTCGGAGAATAGCCATTCTGGTTTCATAGTCAGGAGAAGAGATATCAGCTATCAATCCCCATTCGAAACGGGTACGAAGTCTTGCTTCTAGTGTCTCAATATCTTTAGGAGGCTTATCACTGGATATGATAATCTGTTTTCCGGATACATGAAGATGATTAAAAGTATGGAAGAACTCTTCCTGGGTACTTTCTTTTCCAATAATAAATTGTATATCATCAATGAGAAGTACATCATTGTTTCTATATTTTTCACGGAACGTAGTCATTGCAAGTTCATTTCCAGTTTTACCTATTTTTAATGAATCAATCAATTCATTAGTAAAGGTTTCACTTGTCACATAAAGAACTTTCTTTGTAGGGTCATTCTCTAAAATGAAATGCGCTATAGAATGCATAAGGTGTGTTTTTCCCAACCCTACTCCACCATATATGAAAAGGGGATTGTAAATTTCACCGGGGGACTCAGACACAGCCAGGGAAGCTGCATGCGCAAAACTGTTATTACTACCCACCACAAAAGTATCAAATGTATATTTGGAATTTAAATTTGCGTTTGCAAATATTGCATTTGACTTTTTCTTTTTAACAGCTTTCTCTTTCTTCTTCTTAATAATAAGATTATCTTCTATTACAAAGGAAATTTCATATTCTTTACCGGTTACCTCTGCAACACATACTTTAAAAGGGAGAAGATACTTGTCCTCTATATGTTCCAGGCTTGCTTTAAGTTTCACAAGAATATAGACAGTATCCTCTGTAACTTCATATACGGTCAACGGCGCAATCCATGTATTGTATGCAATATTTGATGAGCAATATTCAGATTTCATCTTATTTAAGATTTGATCCCAACTTTTTTCTACAACGTTCATTCATAATACCCCTAATCAATATAATAGAGAGATATATGCAATCTCTCCACTACAGTTTACATCAAAAAGGCCTGATAAGCAATGGAAAAAGGTGTGTATAACTTTATGCACAAGTTAACCTCATGTGATTAAACCCAAAAAGTAAAAAAATAAAATTTATCTACACGTTATCCCATAGTTATTAACACTTTATCCACAGGTTATTAACATAAGGATTTTGCATTAATTATAATAATTTTTTAAAAATGCCCCTAATATCTTGACTTACCGTTATTTTTTGAATATAATTAGACGCAGTGTCTTTGTAGGAAAAGGACAACTTTTAAATGAAAATAATTGTAAATACTTTATTATAAGTATCTCAATCAAAGGGAGGTGTATTTGTAATGAAAATGACATTTCAGCCAAAGAAAAGACAAAGATCTAAAGTTCATGGTTTTAGGGCAAGAATGAGCACACCGGGCGGAAGAAAAGTATTAGCTGCCAGGAGAGCAAAAGGAAGAAAACAGTTATCAGCTTAGGCCGCATCTATGTGGCCTTTTCTTCTATTAAAAGCAAAGAGGTTATCAATGAAATTTTCCGAATCTTTAAAACAAAATAAAGATTTTCAGGTTATCTACAAAAACGGAAAATCCTATGCAAACAGGTATCTTGTAATGTATGTGAAAAAGAACATTCTTGGAAAAAACAGACTTGGTATTTCCGTAAGTAAGAAAGTAGGAAATAGTGTGGTCAGACATCATCTGACGAGACTAATTAGAGAAAGCTATCGGCTTCAAGAAGAACATTTCCAATGTGGTTTTGATATTATTGTGATTGCAAGAGTAAGTGCAAAAGAAAAAGATTATCATGAAATTGAGAGTGCACTTATCCATTTGGGAAAACTTCATGAAATATATAAAACTTATCAGCAGTCATGATAAGTTTTCAGTTTCGGTGTAGTATGTAAATACCGTGACGTTCTTTAAGTCAAAGAGCCCGCAGCAAGCTGACGGGGAATAAAAGGAGTGATGCAGTTGAAGCGCATTTTTATATGGCTAATCAGATTCTACCAGAAGTATTTGTCCGGATTGAAAACACAATATCATTGTATTTATTCGCCAACATGTTCACAGTATGGTATTGAGGCGATTGAAAAATATGGTGTTTTAAAGGGCGGTGCTCTTACAGTCTGGAGAATTCTGCGCTGCAATCCATTTGCAAAGGGTGGATATGATCCGGTACCTTAAGGAGGATAAAAAATGTATGGAATTTTAGCGGCAGGTTATGGAGACTGGCCGATTATCAGACAGATTTCCTGGCTTATGGGAAAACTGATGAATGGAATCTATGTTGTAATGGACAACGTATTTAATGTGCAGAACATAGGCGTTTGTATTATTATATTTACGATTATTATATACACATTAATGATTCCACTTACAATTAAACAACAAAAGTGGTCAAAAATGTCCTCTATTATGAATCCTGAAATTCAGAAAATTCAGAAGAAGTATGCGAATAAAAAAGACCAGGCAACCATGCTAAAACAGCAGGAAGAGATGCAGATTATTTATGAAAAATATGGAACTTCGCCTACGGGTGGATGTCTTCCAATGCTGATTCAGATGCCCATTCTTTTTGCACTGTATCCGGTAATTCAAAATATACCAAAATATGTAGATAGTGTAAAAGCAGTATATATGCCTGTTGTAAATCAGATTATGTCTGTTAATGGCTTCCAGAAGATTATGGAGAAGATCGGGGAAGCAAAACCCGTTCTTATGAACCCAGGAAACTATGATTATTCAAAAGCAGATACATTGGTTCAGGTGTTATATAAATTCCAGGATTCCACATGGAATACACTGGTAGATAAAATGCCTTCTCTGGAGAGTATTGTAACTACGACAACGCAGACAATGGGGCATTTGAATAGCTTTATTGGCATCAATATAGGTGAAGCTCCATTTACAATGCTGTCGGCTGCAGTTAAGAATTTTTCAATTGCAGGAATTATTGCAGCTGTTATTATTCCTGTTTTGGCAGGACTTACACAGTTTTTAAGTGTAAAGCTGCAGCCACAGCCGGAAGTTGATACAGATAGTAATCCTATGGCAAATTCGATGAAGACGATGACATATACAATGCCTTTGATATCTGTATTTATGGGATTTACACTTCCTGCAGGTCTTGGTCTTTACTGGGCAATCAGTGCTGTTGTAAGATCAGTGCAGCAACTGGCGATTAATAAATATCTGAATAAGAAATCAGTTGATGACTTAATAGAAGAAAATCAAAAAAAAGCTGCTAAGAAGCGTGAGAAAAAAGGAACATCAGCGAAAACTATCAATAAAATGGCTACAACCAGCACAAGAAATGTAGAAGATAAGAAAAAAACAAAGATGTCGGACGCTGAAAGAGAAGAGAGGCTTCAAAGTGCCAGACAAAAGACAAAGAATGCAAAATCAGGAAGTCTTGCTTCGAAAGCTAATTTGGTCAGCAGATATAACAATGGTCAGAAAATATCTGATAAAGAATAAAAGGATCAGTGGAGAAGAGTAAGCATAGAAAGGGAGGATTCAGGATGAACGGCAGTATCAGAGTATCAGCAAAAACAGTGGATGATGCAATTACAGAGGCAATGATTCAGTTAAGTGTTACTAGTGACAGACTGGAATACGAGGTAATTGAAAAAGGAAGTTCTGGTTTTCTTGGAATTGGTATGAAGCAGGCAGTAATTGAAGCTAGAAGGAAACCGGAACCTGTAAAAGATGAACCTGAAACCCAGAAAAAAGAAGATGATTACAAGAAGAATCAAGAACCTGTTAAAGAGATTAAAAAGAGTGAAAATACTGCACCCGTAAAACATGAAACAGAACTAGCTGAAGTGAAAGATGGAACAAGAGAAGCGGTTGTATCCTTTCTAGGAGATACATTGAAAGCAATGGGAATGACAGTGAAGCTAAAATCTGAGGTTGATTCAGACGGTGCCTTTGGCGTGGAAATGAGCGGAGATAATATGGGCATCCTCATTGGAAAACGTGGACAAACTTTGGATGCTCTGCAGTATCTGGCAAACAGGGTAGCTAATAAAAATCAAGAGGGCTATGTCCGTGTAAAGCTGGATACAGAGAACTACAGATCAAGAAGAGAAGAAACTCTGAAAAATCTTGCAAAAAATATTGCTTATAAAGTAAAGCGTTCAAGGAGACCAGTATCATTGGAACCTATGAATCCTTATGAGAGAAGAATTATTCATGCTGCACTTCAATCTGACCCGTATGTAACTACACACAGCGAAGGTGAAGAACCTTATAGAAAAGTCGTTATTACATTGAAAAGATAAAAATATGAAGCGAAAGAGGACGTTTCTGCTTCACGGAGGCTTTCGTGAAACAGCAGACGTCCTTTTATGTAGGAGAGATAAATGAAGAGAGATACAATTGCTGCAATTTCAACCGGAATGACAAATTCAGGTATCGGTATTGTACGCATTAGCGGCTCCGAAGCATTTCAGATTGCTGATCGTATATATAAGGGGAAAGGCAGGCTTTCGGAGGCTGAAAGCCATACAATCCATTATGGATTTATCAGGGACAGGGAAGAAACCATAGATGAGGTACTTGTTATGCTGATGCGTTCTCCTAGGACCTTTACAGGAGAAGATACTGTAGAAATTAATTGCCACGGAGGAACTTATGTGGTAAAACGTGTATTGGAGACAGTCATTAAAAACGGCGCAAGACCTGCAGAACCTGGAGAATTTACAAAAAGATCTTTTTTAAATGGAAAGATAGATTTATCACAGTCAGAAGCTGTAATTGATTTGATTACAGCGAAAAATGAATATGCACTTCAGAGTTCAATGAGTCAGCTTAAAGGAAGTGTAAAGAAAAAAATAAAAGATATAAGAAACAAAATAATTTATCAAACAGCATTTATAGAAACTGCTTTGGATGATCCTGAACACATTAGCATAGATGGATATGATGAGAAACTAAAAACTGTTATTAATGATATCTTAGTAGAATTGGAGCATTTAGTTAAATCTTCTGACAGTGGAAGAATCATGAAAGAGGGAATACAGACTGTTATTGTCGGAAAACCAAATGTGGGAAAATCTTCTCTTTTAAATATTCTTTCAGGAAGAGAAAGAGCCATTGTGACGGATATAGAGGGTACGACGCGCGATGCTCTGGAAGAGCAGATTCAGCTGAATGGCCTAACATTAAATATGGTTGATACGGCCGGTATAAGAGAGACTGATAATATTATAGAGAAAATTGGTGTAGATAAAGCGCGTGATTATGTAAAAAACGCTGATCTTATCATTTTTGTTGTGGATGCTTCGAGAGACCTGGATCAAAATGATGAAGACATTATCCGCTTGATAGAGAGTAAAAATACTATTATTCTTTTAAATAAGTCCGATTTAAATACTATTGTAACGAAAGAAATCCTGCAAAATTCGATAAAAAAAATCCTTATATCGAATAAAAATGAAAGAATAAATTCAAAAACCATTCCAATGATTGATATATCGGTAAAAGAAGAATATGGATTCCGGGAATTCGAGGATATCTTAAATTCTATGTTTCTGAAGAAAAAAGTATCTTTTAATGAAGAAATATATATAACAAATATCAGACATAAAGCAGCACTTATAGATGCTCGGGAAAGTTTGAAAAGGGTAATTGACAGTATTGAAAATCAGATGCCAGAAGACTTTTTCTCTATCGATTTGATGGATGCCTATGAATCATTGGGAAATATAACAGGGGAAACGTTAGGAGAAGATTTAGTAAATGAAATATTCAGCAAATTCTGTATGGGTAAGTAAAGACGAATATGATATTGTCGTGATAGGAGCAGGACATGCAGGCTGCGAAGCTGCTCTTGCTGCGGCTAGACTCGGTTTTAAAACTATTATGTTTACAGTAAGTATAGAAAGTATTGCATTGATGCCCTGCAATCCGAATATTGGAGGAACATCAAAAGGTCACCTGGTCAGGGAAATAGATGCTCTGGGAGGAGAGATGGGAAAAGTAATAGATAAAACCTTTATACAGTCCAAGATGCTAAACCAATCAAAAGGACCGGCTGTACATTCTTTGCGTGCACAGGCAGATAAGTCAAATTATAGCAGAACAATGCGCAGGGTACTGCAGGATCAAAAAAACCTGGATATACGTCAAATGGAAGTAACTGATTTACTGGTGGAAAATGAAAAAATAACAGGTGTACAGACCTATTCGGGTGCAATTTATCCATGTAGTGCTGTTATACTTTGCACCGGAACATATTTGAAGTCCAGATGCATTTTTGGTGATGTTAGCACCTATACAGGACCAAATGGTCTACAGTCCGCGAATTACCTGACAGATAGTTTAAGGTCAATTGGAGTTAAAATGTATCGCTTTAAGACAGGGACACCTGCAAGAATTGATAAAAATTCTATTGATTTTAGTAAAATGCAGGAACAAAAAGGTGATGAGAGAGTTGTTCCATTTTCTTTTACTACAAATCCTGATGATGTGCAGATAGATCAGGTATCCTGCTGGCTTACTTATACAAATGAAAAAACGCATAAAATAATACGAAAAAATCTGGACAGATCTCCGCTTTATTCCGGAAAAATTGAAGGAACCGGACCAAGATATTGTCCATCAATTGAAGATAAAGTTGTGAAATTTTCTGATAAAGATAGACATCAGGTGTTTATTGAGCCTGAAGGAACGGATACAAATGAAATGTACATTGGAGGTATGTCAAGTTCAATGCCGGAAGATGTTCAATATGCCATGTATCGAAGTGTATCAGGATTAGAACAGGCGAAGATTGTAAGAAATGCATATGCAATTGAATATGATTGTATAGATGCAAGACAGTTAAAAAACACCCTTGAATTTAAGAAAATAGAAGGACTGTTTAGTGCAGGTCAATTTAATGGAAGTTCAGGATATGAGGAGGCAGCTGCCCAGGGATTAATAGCGGGTATTAATGCGGCAAGAAAGTTACAGGGAAAACAGGGAATAATAATTGATCGTTCGCAAGGTTATATAGGAGTACTGATTGATGATCTTGTTACAAAAGAAAGTCATGAACCATATCGAATGATGACATCAAGGGCTGAATATAGATTACTTTTAAGGCAAGACAATGCAGATATGAGACTGACAAAAATAGGATATGATGTTGGACTTATAAATGAGAATCGATATCAGAAACTAATTAAAAAGAAAGAAGCAATTGATGAGGAGATTTGTAGGGTTGAGCATACAAATATAGGTACGTCTGAGACAGTACAAAAATTATTAGAATCACTTGGGAGTACTTTACTTTCATCAGGAACTACTCTGGCAGAATTGATTAGACGACCTGAACTTTCATATGAAATACTTGCACCGATTGATATAAAAAGAAGAAAACTTGAATCCGATGTAGAGGAACAGGTAAATATTAATATAAAGTATGATGGATATATTAAAAGACAAAAAAAACAGGTGGAGCAGTTTAAAAGATTAGAGAAAAAGATAATTCCACAAGGAATCAATTATGATGAGGTGAAAGGTCTCCGCATTGAAGCAAAACAAAAACTGACGGAGGTACGTCCATCATCGATCGGTCAGGCATCAAGAATTTCTGGGGTGTCCCCGGCAGATATTTCGGTACTTTTAGTTTATCTTGAAAGTAAATAGATAATGCATCAGCATTTGGGAGAAAATGAATGGAAAATAAATTCGAAAACCAGCTAAACAAATTGGACATTCAATTAGATGAAAAACAAAGATGGCAGTTTAAAAGATATTATGAACTTCTAACCGAGTGGAATAAGTTTATTAATCTCACAACAATAACAGATTATGATGAGGTAAATGAAAAACATTTTGTTGATAGTCTTGCTATTGCTAATATAATTAACTTCAGAAAAACAAAAAATGTGATAGACGTAGGTACCGGAGCAGGTTTTCCTGGAATACCTCTTAAAATAGTTTTTCCACAGCTGAATGTAGTTTTACTAGATTCTTTAAATAAAAGAATAAAATTTTTAAGTACAGTAAAAAAAGAATTAGAATTAAATAATATAGAAGTATTACATGGAAGAGCTGAGGAGTATGCAAAACAAGAGGACTATAGAGAAAAATTCGAATTATGTGTATCAAGAGCAGTTGCAAACTTATCTACCTTATCTGAATATTGCATTCCATATCTTGAAGTAGGAGGTACATTTATATCTTATAAATCTGGAAATATAGAGGAAGAACTACAGAATTCAAGAAAAGCAATAAAGGTGTTGGGGGGTGAATTAGAAGATAATATAAAGTTTCAGTTACCTGGGACAGATATAAACAGATCATTTATAAAGATAAAAAAAAGAGAAAACACAAGGAAAAAATATCCACGAAAAGCAGGAACACCCGCTAAGGAACCAATATAGTTAATCAGATAGATATAAAAAGGAGGATGCAGAAGCATTCCCCTTTTTACAATTATTCATCAATTTCAAATAATATCTTTATCTGATCTACAAATTTATCAGGCATTTCCATTTGAGGTAAGTGTTTTGTTTTATTAACTTCTATAATTTCAATAGAAGGAAGCTGATTCTGATATTGACTGGCTACCAGTATATTTTCTGGATTAGAATTTCCAACTATAATAAAAATACTATTATTTATTTCCTTAAGGCAATGTATGATGTTCGCATTTGTATATCTTGATTTTATACTGGAGTATAAATATTTTGAACGAGTATTGTATTTATGTGATGCTTCAAAATATGTAAGTATACTTCTTTCATCGATTTTATTTTGGTCATAGTAATAACCAAATCGGAAATTTTCATCAATTGATCTTTTATTAACCAACATATTATAAATAAATGTACCTATAATGGGTGTATTTATAATATAGCGTACCATTTTAGTACGCTTTGTTGGTATTTTTGCAAGAGTAATAAGACTTTGAGGATTTACCATCATAACTTTATTAATTACTGTGTTATCGTTTGCACATGCCATCAAAACAAATGAACCAGATTCTCCGGTACATATAATATCTGTCTTTTTACAAATAACATGTTTAATGAAATCAGTAATTAATTGAACATATAAAAAGTTGGTGTAAGTTAAATTAGGTTTAGCTGAACGACCACATCCAAGTAAATCTATGGTGTAGACAGTATTGGTTTGTGATAATGTATCCACTATTTTATTCCATTCATAAGCAGAACTAGCAACATCTAAATCATGGACCAGTAAAATAGGAGACCCAACCCCTTGTTTTGTATAGAATATACGGCCAAATCTCCAGTCATAATATTGTTCATCTTTATGGAACAGAAGGTTATCTATAGTAGAAATATGATGAACCAATCGATTAACAACATGCATAATTCCAATTGTTGTACCACTAAGAAGAACACATGAAGTAAGCTTTTTCTTCCAACTCAAAATACCACCTCTTTCTGAATTTATATCTATTATTATACTACATCCAGAGAAGCAATTAAAGTAAAAATATATTTATTTGTATACAGAGTTAATATGTTTTGCGTGGTTTATAATGTTTCACGTGAAACATTATAGATAGTAAATATTTTTACAAAAAAATATGTTTCACGTGAAACATTATATAGATATAAAAATGAAAAGATGATATAATAGTAGAGTATTCACTGAAAGGAGTACTAAAATGGGAAGGATTATAGCAATTGCTAACCAAAAGGGTGGTGTAGGAAAGACAACGACAGCTATTAATCTATCATCTTCGCTTGCAACACTTGGAAAAAAAGTTTTAGCTTTGGATATGGATCCACAGGGTAACATGACAAGTGGGCTTAGTATAGACAAAATGGAAATTGAAAATAGTGTTTATGATTTGATTATTGGCAATGTTGAAATTGAAGAGTGTCTTCAAAGAGAGGTATTTGAGAATCTTGATGTTCTTCCGTCAAACATTGACCTATCAGCAGCTGAGATTGAATTAATTGGAGTTGAAAACAAAGAATATATTATAAAGAGCGAAGTTAAAAAGATTAAAGAAAACTATGATTTTATAATAATTGACTGTCCTCCTGCATTGAGCATGCTCACCATTAATGCCATGACAACAGCAGACTCTGTGCTTGTTCCAATTCAATGTGAATATTATGCTCTTGAAGGACTAAGTCAGCTGATTCATACTATAGAACTAGTACAGGAAAGATTAAACCCAACTTTAAAAATAGAAGGTGTTGTTTTTACAATGTATGATGCAAGAACTAATCTTTCATTACAAGTTGTGGAAAATGTAAAGGATAACTTAAGCCAAAACATTTATAAAACCATTATACCGAGAAATATTCGCCTGGCAGAAGCACCAAGTTATGGGATACCTATAAATTTATATGATCCAAAATCTTCAGGATCAGAAAGTTATATGTTATTGGCTGAAGAAGTGATTCAAAAAGGAGAAAAATAAAAAATGGCGGTGAAAAGAAACGGGCTTGGTAAAGGACTAGATAGTTTAATTCCTGACAAAAGCGAAAAGCTGTCGAAAAATCCTATAAAGACAGAAATTATCAAGCAATCGACTAAGTATGAAAAAGTAAGTAGTACTGGAGAAATATTATTAAAAACTAATAAAGTAGAGCCTAACCGGGATCAGCCAAGAAAAGATTTTGATGAAGATGCATTATTGGAATTAGCAGATTCTATTAAGCAGTTTGGAGTACTTCAGCCCTTAGTTGTACAGAAAAAAAACGATTATTATGAGATTATTGCCGGAGAAAGAAGATGGCGTGCAGCAAAGCTGGCAGGACTTAAAGAAATACCTGTAGTTATAAAAAAATATACAGATCAGGAAATAGTAGAAATATCCCTGATAGAAAATATTCAGAGAGAAAATTTAAATCCGATAGAAGAAGCAATGGCTTATAAGCGCCTGTTGGAAGAATTTAGTCTTAAACAAGATGAGGTTGCGGAGAGAGTTTCAAAGAGTAGAACAGCAGTTACCAACTCTATGCGCCTTCTAAAATTATGTGACAAAGTACAACAAATGGTTGTAGATGATATGATTACAACTGGTCACGCAAGGGCATTGCTGGCAATTGATGATGAAGAACAGCAATATTTAATAGCAAATAAGATTTTTGATGAAAAACTTAGTGTGCGAGAAACAGAAAAACTAGTTAAAGCTCTGAAGAATACGAAAAGGGCAGCAAAAGAAGAAAAAACAAAAAATAAATTTATTTATGATGATTTGGAAGAAAAAATGAAAAACATTGTGGGGACTAAAGTAAATGTAAATCAAAAGGCCAATGGAAAAGGACGAATAGAAATCGAATACTATTCTCAGGAGGAACTCGAACGTATATTCGATTTAATTATGAGTATATCCGATTAGCATATATAATATGGGGGGAGAATAAAAGAATAAAGTATCTTTTCAGAACTAAGCTCGAAGAAGAACAGTTTTCTTTAACATTTAATTCTGAACAGTTACAAAATAAGGAGGCTTAAAATGAATAGTACTATATTAGGACGTATTGGAATTGATCCTGCATATTTACTCTTATTACTATTCTTAATCCAAGTACTATTGTTTGTACTGCTGGTGAGTATAAATATGAAGTATAACAGAATGAAGGCCAGTTATGCTTCGTTTATGAAGGGAAAAGATGGAAAGAATTTAGAAGAAAGCCTATTAGCAAGGTTTGAAGAAATAGATGAACTTGTTGAGACTACTAAAGAAAATAAGGCTGATATACAGAACATTTATAAAAAGATAAAATCAAATTATCAAAAGATAGGTATTGTCAAATATGATGCATTTCATGAAATGGGTGGTAATCTAAGTTTTGCATTGACTATGCTGGATGAAAATAACAATGGATGGATTTTGAATGCTATGCATAGCCGTGAAGGATGTTACACTTATATAAAAGAAATTGTAAATGGCCAAAGCTATATTGAACTGGCTGATGAAGAAACTGAGTCATTAGAAAGAGCAATTTACCAGGAAGACTATGATTTAAAAAAATAAACATAAAATATTAAAGGATGAAAGTATTGTAGGAGGATAAAATTATGTTAGATATTAAATTTGTTAGAATGAACCCAGATGTAGTCAAAAAGAATATCGTAAACAAATTTCAAGATGAAAAGCTGCCATTAGTTGATGAGGTTTTGGAATTTGATAAGAAAAATCGTGACATTAAGCAAGAAGTTGAGGCCTTAAGAGCAGAAAAAAATAAATCTTCTAAACAAATAGGTGCTATGATGGCACAGGGAAAAAAGGAAGAAGCAGAAACCTTAAAGCAGAAGATTGCAGAACACGCAGACAGAATAGAATCTCTTTCAGCGGCAGAAAAAGAAATTGAAGAGAACATTAAGAAAATCATGATGACAATTCCAAATATTATTGACCCATCAGTTCCCATTGGAAAAGATGATAGTGAAAATGTAGAACTGGAGAGATTCGGTGAACCAATAGTGCCAGAATTTGAAGTACCGTACCATACAGAAATCATGGAAAAATTTAATGGAATTGATTTGGACAGTGCAAGGCGTGTAGCAGGAAGTGGATTTTATTATTTAATGGGGGATATTGCACGTCTTCATTCAGCAGTTTTAGCTTATGCCAGAGATTTTATGATTAATAGAGGATTTATTTATTGTATTCCACCATATATGATTCGTAGTAATGTGGTTAATGGTGTTATGAGTTTTTCTGAAATGGATGCAATGATGTATAAAATTGAAGGTGAAGATTTGTATCTTATCGGAACTAGTGAGCATTCAATGATTGGTAAATTTATTGATACTCAGTTAGATGAAGTTGAGCTGCCTCAGACGTTGACCAGTTATTCTCCATGTTTCAGAAAGGAAAAAGGTGCTCACGGTGTAGAGGAGCGTGGTGTATATCGTATCCACCAGTTTGAAAAACAGGAAATGATAGTTGTTTGTAAGCCGGAAGAAAGTATGGAATGGTATGATAAATTGTGGAAAAATACAGTGGATTTGTTCCGCTCATTAGATATTCCGGTTCGTACTTTGGAATGCTGCTCCGGGGATCTGGCAGATTTAAAAGTAAAATCTGTCGATGTAGAGGCGTGGTCACCAAGACAGAAAAAATATTTTGAGGTGGGAAGCTGCTCCAATCTGGGAGATGCCCAGGCAAGAAGGCTCGGCATACGTGTAAAAGGTGAAAACAGCAAATATTTTGCTCATACATTGAATAATACAGTAGTAGCCCCTCCGAGAATGCTTATTGCGTTCCTCGAAAATAACCTTCAAGCAGACGGCTCTGTGAAAATACCGGAAGCACTTCAGCCATATATGGGAGGAAATAACGTTATTACTCCCCAAAAATAAAAATAGTTAATTGCAGTTCAGTCACACGTCTGATTTCCTTTATATTCAGAATGACTGAACTGTGAACAAAAATTTGGAGAATATTATGCATCAATATCTAAAAGCAATCGGTTTTAATGAGCTGAACACAAAAAAAAAAGTAAAAGATCTTTTGAAACAAGTAGAAACCAATTTTACACATCAGACAATTGTATCATATCAAAGTTGGGCGGATTATTGCGAATTCCAAAAAGAATATGGAGAGAAAGTAGGAATTACTTTATGTGGAGAATTGGATGAAGAGGAAAAGTTTGATGCGGACTATTATTTTCCTTATTTTGAAGGAAGCGGTATAACTACATATGCAGATATCGCTGTGGAGAAACGTATTGAAAAAGAGGAATACGTGGGGATTTGTGAAGATCCAAGAGTAGGAATCAGTCTAATTTTCCATCTCCAGAACGGCATCGAATATATGAGGGAACGCCAGATGGGTTTTGAGAATGAAATGCCTACTTCCATCACATTTTCAGGTCTGGCTTTATCGGGGAAAGTACTGTTTCCTGTGAAAAAAAGTGAACAGCAGGTAAAGAACGAGAAAGAAGCATCGGACAACAGAAAAGTATTGCTTAAAGCAGCAAGGGGCGGAGATCAGGAAGCAATTGAGACATTGACGCTGGATGACATTGATACCTATTCCAAAGTATCAAGAAGATTAATCAGTGAAGACGTTTTTTCTATTGTAGATACATACTTTATGCCCTATGGCGTGGAGTGTGATTTGTATGCTATAATGGGTGAAATACTCGCGGTCAGAGAAAGAATTAATATTGTAACAGGAGAACCTTTATATCAGATGAAACTGGATGTAAATGAAATGCAGTTTGATATCTGTGTTCCTGTGAAAGAAGTAATGGGCGAACCGGAAATTGGGAGAAGATTTAAAGCTACAATATGGCTGCAGGGATATATAAATTTTTAGCAAAATAAGTTGAGATTTTCTGAATTTCATGTTATATTATTAGTTGTGTTCTGTAGAAACAGAGCATATACAGAAGTTTCCGTAGCTCAGCAGGATAGAGCGTCCGCCTCCTAAGCGGAAGGCCAGCGGTTCGAATCCGCTCGGGAACGCCAGTAAATAATGCTGTAAGCTTTTTAGATTTATAGGCTTACAGCTTTTTTATAACCTTTTCTTAAAAAATGCAAAGGAGTATACTAGAAAATGAAAAAAGAAAACCTAAATCAAACTAAAACTGGCGCGGAAAATAAATTAAAATTTAAAGATTATTTAATGATTGGATCTATGTTGTTTGGACTGTTTTTTGGAGCAGGAAATCTGATTTTTCCTGTTCATCTGGGACAGGCTGCGGGTATGGATGTTATTTGGGCTAATTTAGGCTTTCTTGTGACGGGAATAGGCCTGCCTTTTCTTGGAGTTGTCGCAATTGGCATATCGCAAAGTGAAGGCGTTTTTCAATTAGCTACCCATGTAAACCGACGTTACGCATATATTTTTACGATTCTACTTTACCTTGTGATTGGCCCGCTTTATGCAATTCCACGCCTGGCAACAACTTCATTTGAAATAGGCCTGGCTCCCTTTGTTTCTAAAGACATGTCAGTATTCATGCTTGCACTTTTCAGCAGTCTTTTTTTCTTTATAGCATGGCTGTTGGCGCGAAAACCAACAAAGTTGCTTGATTATATCGGTAAAATTTTAAATCCCTTATTTTTGATTTTATTGGGATTTCTTTTAATCATGGCATTTGTTCGGCCAATGGGACCAATCACAGGCACCATGGTACAATCGGATTATCAGGCAAATGCCTTTTTCAAAGGATTTGTTGAGGGTTACAATACGTTGGATGCTCTTGCATCCCTGGCATTTGGTATTATCATTGTGTCAACAATTCGCAGCCGGGGAATAAAAAATCCTGCGTCGATTGCGGTGGACACTATTAAATCCGGTATCATCAGTATTGTTGCAATGGGAGTTATTTATAGTTTGTTAGCTTATGTGGGAACAATGAGTCTGGGAAAGTTTCCGTTAAGCGAAAATGGCGGAGTCGCCCTGGCGCAGGTTGCCAATTACTATTTTGGCATTTATGGAAGCATCATTCTTGCACTGATTGTCATTGTAGCATGTTTAAAGACTGCTATTGGACTGATTACTGCCTTTTCGAAAACATTTGTAGAACTATTTCCGTCACTAAAGTATTTAACTTTTACGACAGGGGTCAGTCTGCTTGCTTGTCTGCTTGCTAATATAGGGTTAACCAAGATTATACACTTTTCAATTCCGGTATTGATGTTTATCTATCCGCTGGCGATGACATTGATTTTGCTTTCGATTATCGGGCCACTTTTTCATCACGATTCATGCGTATATCAGGCGACAACTTATTTTACACTTCTTGCCTCGGTAATTGATGGGATTAATGCAAGCCCTGATATTATACGCCAGACGGGAGCAGCACAGGCGATGATACATTTTGGAGAAGAAAACTTGCCGTTTTTCTCGATTGGAATGGGGTGGGTGTTACCGGCATTCGTAGGATTTATTATTGGTCTGATCTGGCATCGGGTTAAAAATAAGAAATTGTAAAGGATACCTTAATATGGTAAAATATAGATAAATTTCAGAAGAAAGAAGGACGAGCAATTATGGAGAAAGAAGTATTAGATTATGCTGTTGAGAAGACACAAGATTTAATGAGTGCACCATCATGCAGTGCAGAGGCTAAAGCGGCAGCACTGAGTTGGCTGGATGCTGTTGGAACAAAAGAACAAGCTGCAGAGACAAAGAAGTATATCCAAGAGCTGGAAGAGGATGTTATAACGATTGATAGCTTAATAGATCTTACCGAATCTGAGGCCGGAATAAAGATTTTTGGTGCTGAGAATGCTAAAAATATGGCAGCACATGCAAAAGATATCAAGGCTGACGGAGCAAAATATTGCGATTGTCCTGCATGCACGGCCGCATTGGAGATACTTGAAAAGAAGGAGGAACTACTGAAATAAGTCTTGACAAATTTATAAAGAAAAGGTAAAATACGCCTCATAAGAGGCATTAATATAATTCTTAGTTCACCTATAGGAGATGTGAAGGGAGTTGCCGTTATGAATCAGTGGAAGACCATGCAGATGAATATGACTCTGATGGACAGCATGTGTATGATGATGTGTTGTATGTCAGAGTGTGCAAAAAAAACGATATCAGGTTTTCATTTGTATGGGATGTGATTGAAATTTGGCAGCTGCAATAAAATGCAGGGGTATAAGGTCGCAGGTCTGTGCAGGGCTTGCGGCTTTTTATGTAATAGAAAGGAAAGTGAGATATGGAATCATCAGAACCTATTATCCAGCTGGTTGGACTTGCCAAGGAGTTCCAGACAGCAAACGGCCCTATTAAGGCATTAGATGATATAAATCTGTCTATTGAGCAGGGGGAGATATTTGGAATCATCGGTCTCAGCGGAGCGGGGAAGAGTACCCTGGTAAGATGTATCAATTATCTGGAGATACCTACGTCAGGGGATGTTTTTTTTGAAAGAAAGAGTCTGGCGGCCATGAGTCCAAAGGAACAGAGGATGGCAAGACAAGCTATGGGGATGATTTTTCAGCAGTTTAATCTGCTGGAACAAAGAAATGTACTACAGAATGTCTGTTTTCCTTTAGAAATTGCCAAATGGCCCAAAAAGAAAGCAGTAAACAAAGCAAAAGAGCTTCTGGAGATTGTGGGTTTAAGTGACAGGGCAAAGGCTTACCCGGCACAACTTTCGGGAGGACAGAAGCAGAGAGTGGCTATTGCAAGAGCTCTGGCCACCAATCCAAAGATTCTTCTTTGTGATGAAGCAACCAGTGCACTGGATCCTAACACTACAAAGTCTATTCTTGAACTGTTAAAGGAGATTAACAAGAGCATGGGGGTTACAGTGGTTGTCATTACCCATGAGATGTCTGTTATAGAAGCTATCTGTGACAGGGTTGCAATCATTGACCAGAGCCATATCGCAGAGGTTGGCGCTGTAGCAGAAATATTTTCGGAACCAAAATCTAAAATCGGACGCCAGCTTATTTTGGGAGATGCGGCAGAACAAGTCAGCCGATTCGGAAATTCCAGACAGGTCAGGATTTCCTTTGATGGACGCTCGTCGTTTGAGCCGGTTCTTGCTAATCTAATTTTAGCCTGCAAGGTGCCGGTCAATATTATACACGCAGAGACAAGGGATATCCACGGAACTGCCATGGGACAGATGGTGATTCAGCTGCCGAAAGATGAGACAGAGCAAACCAGAATACTTAATTATTTGAATACAGCAAAGATATCACATGAGGAGGTAAAAGATTATGACATTTGATTCAACCACTATTTCCATGCTTTTAACAGGAACCTTGGAATCCCTGTATATGATAGCAGTATCTTCTTTGCTGGCCTATGTGATAGGAATTCCTTTAGGTATCATTCTTATTGTTGCAGATAAGGATGGGATTCATCCGATGCCGTGGCTTCACAAACCTTTGGGGATTATTATAAATCTGATTCGTTCCGTGCCTTTTATTATCTTTCTTCTTATGATGCTTCCTCTTACAAGGATGATCGTAGGCACCACTTTGGGGTCAACGGCGGTAATTCCTCCTTTGACTTTAGCTTCCGCACCCTATGTAGCCAGAGTTGTAGAGTCTTCTTTTAAAGAAGTGGACAGTGGAATAATTGAAGCGGCAAAATCTATGGGAGCTTCTACCTTCCAGATTATCTGCAAAGTCTATCTTCCCGAAGCAAAACCTTCTCTATTGGTAGGAGCGGCATTGTCCATCACAACTATTTTAGGATATTCCGCCATGGCTGGTTTTGTAGGTGGAGGTGGTCTTGGTGATATTGCTATTCGATATGGATATTATAAATATGAGACAAACATGATGCTTATTACAGTGGCTATTCTGGTTATTATTGTCCAAATTATTCAAGAAGCGGGGATGGGATTGTCCAGGAAAAGTGACAAAAGAATCAAGTAGTAACCGCCCAAAGGCGTTACAATATAAAATTTATCAAGGAGGAAATGACTATGAGGAAATCATTATATGTACTTGCAGCCGCCGTTCTCTCAATAGGAGTACTTACCGCATGCTCAGGTAACAATGAAAAATCTGATACTAAAAAAGCAGAAACCACAACAGAATCGAAGGAGAAATCAGGAGATTTAGAGAAAATTTATGTAGGTGCAACTCCAGCACCTCATGCGGAAATTTTAGATGCCGCAAAAGATATTCTGAAGGAAGAGGGCTATGAACTGGTAGTCAAAGAATATACGGATTATGTACAGCCAAATTTGGCGCTTGATTCAAAAGATTTGGATGCCAATTACTTCCAGCACAAGCCATATCTGGATCAGTTTAATGAGGAAAACGGAACAGACCTTGTAAGTGCAGGAGCAATCCACTATGAACCTTTCGGCATTTATGCAGGAAAGACAAAGTCTTTGGACGATCTTGCAGATGGTGCAGAGGTTTTGGTTCCCAATGATGTTTCCAATGAAGCCAGAGCACTTCTTTTGCTGGCTGACAACGGCCTTATTACTTTAAAGGATGGCATTGAGCTGGATGCGACAAAAAAGGATGTTGTAGAGAATGAGAAAAATTTGAAAATCACTGAGGTTGAAGCAGCTCAGATTCCACGTTCCTTACAGGATGCGGATTTAGCAGTCATCAATGGAAATTATGCAATTGAAGCAGGGTTAAAAGTATCCGATGCTCTGGCAGCAGAAGATGCTGATTCCATCGCGGCAACTACTTACAGCAATGTTGTAGCAGTCCGTTCGGGAGATGAAGACAGTGATAAGACAAAAGCACTTATTAAAGCACTGACCAGTGATACAGTGAAAAAGTTTATGGAAGACAAGTATGAAGGCGCTGTAGTCCCATCCTTCTAAAACTAATCTAAAAAAAGAACTGCTGTAAAAACAATATTTTATTGTTTTGCAGCAGTTTTTTATTCACAAGGGAAAGTTATAATTATAGCCAAAATAAATCAAATATTAACAGGAATGACTATTCCATACAAAGTATGAAATATCTATAATAAAAGTATCATGAATGTAGTGAGTGGAGGATGATTTGTATGGAATATGGTTTTTTTGATGAGAAAAACAGAGAATATGTGATTGAGCGTGTAGATGTTCCTGTTTCCTGGACAAATTATCTTGGTGTGGAAGATACTTGTGCTGTAATAAATCAGACTGCAGGGGGATATATGTTTCATAAATCTCCGGAGTATCACCGGATGACTAGATTTAGGGGGAATGCGGTTCCTATGGACCGTCCGGGATTTGATTTATACCTTAGGGATACGCAGACCAAGGATTATTGGAGTGCCACTTGGCAGCCTGTGGGAAAACCACTGGATCAGGTGAATTATAGCTGCTGTCATGGGCTTTCTTACAGCAGATATTTCAGCAGATATGCTGGTATTGAAACGGAGATGCGGTTGACAATTCCCCTGGGAGAAGATGTGCTGCTGTGGGATTTTACTTTAAAAAATACCGGAAGCCAGACGAGACTGCTGCAATTATTTTCTTTCTGCGAGTTTTCTTTTCATGGTGTTGCAAGTGATAATCAGAACTTTCAGATGAGCATGTACTGTTCCGGAGCCGATTACCAGGATGGGGTAATAGAACAGAGGATGTTCTATGAGCCGGGAAAAGAACAGTATTTTACAGCTTCCTTCCAGCCAGACAGCTACGATACATTAAGAGATAGTTTTCTTGGGATTTATCACACGGAGCAAAATCCTAAGGTAGTGATTGAGGGACAGTGTACTGGTTCAGCGGAGGAAGGAAACAATCACTGTGGCAGCTTTCAGAAGAATCTGGAATTGGAACCAGGAGCAAGTGTTCGGCTAATTTTTATGCTAGGTTCAGGAAACCGGAAAGAGGGTGTGAGAATCCGAGAGAAATATACGAACCTTAATAGGGTAGATCAGTCTTACCGTGAACTTAGGGATTACTGGGAGGCCAAGTTAAATTGTCTTCAAATTCAGACCCCAGATAAGGGGATGAATGTGCTTACCAATACATGGACTTTATACCAGGCTGAAATTAATGTAATATTTTCCCGCTTTGCATCTTTTATTGAAGTTGGAGGAAGGACCGGGTTAGGGTACAGGGACACGGCTCAGGATGCTATGTGTGTGCCTCATTCCAACCCTGAAAAATGCCGTAGGAGGCTTCTTCAGCTGCTCAGGGCTCTGACAACAAGAGGCTATGGAATTCATCTTTTTGAACCGGAATGGTTTGATTCGGATGCAGAGCCGGAGTATGCAGATTCCCCAACTGTTATACCTACAGCAAAAAAAGACCACTTACATAAAATAGAACAGGCCTGCTCGGATGATGCTCTGTGGCTGGTGCCGTCTATAGTTGAATATGTAAAAGAAACTGGTGAGGTGGAATTTTTAAAGGAAAAGGTGTCCTATGCAGATGGCGGCGAAGATACGGTTTATGAGCATATGAAGCGTATCTTGGATTTTTCTTATGAACAGGTGGGCAAAACAGGTATCTGCAAAGGACTGCGTGCGGATTGGAATGATTGTCTGAATCTGGGCGGCGGAGAGAGTGCCCTTGTCACATTTTTGCATTACTGGGCCATTTCTAATCTTCTGGAGCTTGCCGGACATCTACAAGTTAAGTCCGGGGACTGGGATATTAGTGAAGACATAAAGAAGTATAAAGATATGCGTGTACAGGTGAAGAAAGCTAGTGAGCAGCTTTGGGATAATGAGTGGTATATCCGGGGGATTACAAAAAATGGAAAACTAATAGGTACTATAGGGGATGAAGAAGGAAAAATTCATCTGGAATCCAATGCCTGGGCAGTGCTCTCCGGGGCTGCAAATTGGAAGAAGGGAGCAACAGCTATGGACAGTGTGGAAAAATGGCTGTATACCCCATATGGTCTGCAGCTAAATGCCCCGGCCTATACAAAAAGAGACGATGACATCGGTTTTGTCACCAGGGTATGCCCGGGGTTGAAAGAGAATGCTTCCATATTCAGTCACCCCAATCCCTGGGCATGGGCGGCCGAGTGTGTACTGGGAAGAGGGGATAAGGCAGTAAAGTTTTACGATGCACTTTGCCCTTATTATCAAAATGATAAGATTGAGATACGGGAGGCGGAACCCTATTCCTATTGTCAGTTCATTATGGGAAGAGACCATACATATTATGGAAGGGCACGTCATCCGTTTATGACCGGTAGCGGCGGATGGGCGTATTTTGCAGTCACACACTATATTCTGGGAATACGTCCGGGTATGGACAAACTTTTGATTGATCCCTGTATTCCCGGGGAATGGAAAAAATTTACTGTAAAACGCCGGTGGAGAGGAGCAGAATATCAAATCAGAGTGGAGAATCCGGATGGTGTTATGAAAGGTGTCAGATCTGTTTTTATGGACGGAAAAGAGGTTTTAGAAATACCGCCGATGAAGAAGGGAACGGTTCACCAGATCACTGTATGTATGGGAGGAAAAAAGGATGATTAAATTTGGTACCGGAGGCTGGCGGGCAGTGATCGGCGATGAATTTACCAAGGAGAATATTCAGATTTTATCCAGGGCCATTGCAGACAAAATGAAAGAAGAAGGTATTAAAAGTGAAGGAGTTGTCCTTGGATACGACAGACGTTTTTTATCAAAGGAGGCTATGCAGTGGGCCGGTCAGGTATTTGCTGCTCAGGGGATTAAGGCCAGCTTGATTAACCAGTCTGTCCCGACTCCTCTTGTCATGTTCTATGTGATGAAGCATCAGCTTCATTATGGAATGATGATAACAGCAAGTCATAATCCAGCTATTTACAATGGAATGAAAGTTTTTACATATGGAGGAAGAGATGCAGATGAACGGCAGACTATGGAGATTGAGATGTATATCGAGGATGTTACAGATATTCCCGTCGAAGAGATGGAGTACAGCCAGGCCAGGGAAGCAGGCCTGATTGAGGAAATATATCCCCTCAATGACTATCTGGATAATATTATCACTGCAGTGAATATGGATGCAATCAGAAGGCGGCATCTAAGAATTGCTCTTGATCCAATGTACGGGGTCAGCGAGACCTCATTGAAAACGATACTGCTGACAGCCAGATGTGATGTGTTCACGATAAATGGACGGCACGACACTTTGTTTGGCGGAAAGCTTCCGGCTCCCAATGCAGATACAATGAGAAGTCTTCAGCTCTATGTAATGGAACAGCACTGTGATATTGGACTGGCAACAGACGGGGATGCAGATAGAATCGGCGTAATTGATGATGAAGGGAGGTTTCTGCATCCCAATGATATTATGGTGCTTTTATATTATTATCTTGTTAGGTATAAAGGCTGGAAAGGGCCTGTTGTACGGAATATCTGCACCACGCACATATTAGACAGAGAGGCTGAAGCATTTGGGGAAATCTGCTACGAGGTTCCTGTTGGATTCAAACATATTTCAGCTAAAATGCAGGCTGCCAATGCAGTGATAGGAGGAGAATCTTCCGGCGGGCTTACAGTTCGTGGGCATATCCGCGGGAAAGACGGAATATATGCTGCTATTTTGCTGGTAGAGATGATTTCTGTCACCGGTAAAAAACTTTCTGAGCTTTACAGGGAGGTGCAAAAAGAATTTGGGAAGGTTTATATGGAAGAACGTTCCTATAAATTTACGGATGAAAAGAAGAAATTTATTTATAAAATTCTTCTGGAAGAAAAAGAATTGCCAAAATTACCATGTGAAATTGACAGGGTATCTTATTTGGATGGATGCAAGGTCTATTTTAAAAACTCAGGCTGGATCAGTGCCCGTTTTTCCGGGACAGAGCCCTTGCTTCGGATCTTTTGTGAAATGGAATTGCAGGCTGATGCAGCAAATATATGTAATATATTCGAAAAGTACCTGGGTATATTTACTACAGCTTGATTGTATTATATAATGATTACATGGAAACTATAAAAAGAAAATTCAGAAAAATAGTGGGTAGAAAGTATCCGCTGAAATGGAACATGATAATGATGCTTGTGGTTGGCTGGCTTCTGCCACTGACATTGGCTTCGTATGTCATGTTCTTCTATATTTCCGATAAAATTAAAGCTCATCTGGAAGAAAATATATCTGTTTCTGCTGAGAAGGCGGTTCAAATCTGTGAGATGAATTTTTCCGATGCGGTGGGTGCTTCACGAAATGCTTCTTATCTGAATGTAATCCGGGATGCCTATACTGAGTATAAAGCAGGTGGGGAGAGTATTGGGCAGAGGAAAAGGCAGCTCTACAATACGGTTACAGATTTTTTAAATGACCAGTACCGGTATAATACCTCTTTTCTGACAACCATGGTATACTTCAACTCAGATCCTGATGAAATATATTATACATACAGCAATATCAAGAGTGGTACTTTTGATCGGGTACAATATTTTGAAAATGAGGTTTTAGATAAGGTACACGAAGAGTCTAAAAGTCTGGATACTGATATTATCTTTTTAAATGTGGATGGAAATATTTATATGGTTCGAAATATGATGACCACAGGGTTTCGGCCATTTGCCGTTATTATTATGGAACTGGATCCATCGGCAATGTTTAAGAGTTTTGAGAGCATCATGGGATATCAGGGATATGAGGTTTATCTGGATGGGCAGCAGGTTGCAGACACCAATTTAGAGGAACCGGGAGGTATTCGTCATTATTACGTATTAAATGGAATGAAAGATCACAGGGTATACAATATCGGACAGAAAAACACGTATGTTTATAATAAGATTCGTTTTGAAGGTCATGACATGGATTTCATGCTGTCATTAGATACCCGTTCTGTAATGAATGAACAAAATTTCACATACATTATTGGTATCTTTCTTGTTTCTATGATTCCATTGATTTTACTTGTAATCTGGTTTTTTCACAGGGAGGTTACCAGACCTGTAGCAGAGCTGGTAGATGCGTCCAGAGAAATAGAGAAAGGTAACCTCGGTTTTGCCATGCCCCAGGTCGGCAGCAGCCGGGAATTGGTTTATTTGGGAGAATCCTTCAATCAGATGTCTGCGGAACTAAAGCACCAGTTTGACACTATATATTCTGAGGAACTAGCTCTGCGTGATGCCAAAATCAAAGCATTACAATCCCAGATAAACCCTCATTTTCTTAACAATACGCTGGAAATCATCAATTGGGAAGCACGCATGAATGGAAACTATAAGGCCAGTGGCATGATAGAAGCCTTATCCACCATGTTGGAGGCAACACTGAATCGTAAAAAGAATTCTTATATACCCCTGTCAGAAGAACTCAGTTATATGGACGCCTATCTGTATATTATTGCCCGTCGTTTTGAAGATAAGCTGGAAATTCACAAAAATATTAACAATGATCTCCTGCAGGTCAAGGTTCCCCGCCTGATAATACAGCCCATTGTAGAAAATGCTGTGGAACACGGGGTGGATGAACAAAATCGGATTATTATCCACATAAACATAAGGCTTGGGGATGAAGATAAGCTGATTATTGAAATAAAAAACCACGGTGTCCTCTCTATAGATGATATAAAAAAGATCGAATACCTTTTGGGAGGGGGGATAGAGAGGGAAGAAAAATCTTTAAATATCGGAATACGCAATGTAAATCAACGCCTGAAAATAATCTATGGCCCGGATTGTGGACTTAATATTCAAACAAATGCTGAAGGATATACTGTAAGCACACTTACACTATTCCGACAAATGTAACAAGAAAAAACAATAAATAGCAATGCTGTCTATTCACTATGACGATACTCTTTCGTATAATAGTTATAATAAGAAAGGGAGGTTTTAGTTATGAAGAGGAAATCGACAGCAATTTTATTAACCTTTGCTATGGTGCTTTCTCTTGCAGCATGTGGAAACAAAGGGGATACAAAGGATGACAGTGGAAAATCCACACCCAAAGAGAAGAGTGATGGTGTAACTCTGGATATTACGACCACTTTTGCAGGAAATGATACGAATGCTCAGAATTTTAAGGATGCCGTAGATGGCTGGCAGAAGGAGACAGGCAACAGCGTCAATGATTCATCTGCAACTTCTGATGAGACCTTTAAAGCCAGGGTGGCTGCAGACTTTGAGGTGGGTTCTGAACCGGATGTACTGTTCTATTTCAACGGTATGGACTCTAACTCATTTGTAGAAGCAGGCAAGGTGATCTCTATTGATGAGATCCGCAAAGAATATCCGGAATATGCCGACAATATGAAGGATGAACTTATGGGGGCATCTCCGGTGGACGGTGTGAATTACTCTGTTCCGGTAAATGGATACTGGGAAGGCATGTATGTGAATAAGTCTGTATTGGAGGCCGCAGATGTTGAAGTACCTGACGCGGATACTACCTGGGATGAATTTATGGAAGATTGTCAGAAGATTAAGGATGCGGGATATACACCGGTTGCGGCTTCACTTGCACAGATTCCCCACTACTGGTTTGAATTCACTATATACAACCAGCTTTCACCGGCAACCCATAATGTACTGCCGGAGAGCGTGGATGACGAACATGGAAAGGCATGGGCAGCCGGCATTGGTGATATCAAGACAATGTATGAAAAAGGTTATTTCCCGGACAACACTCTTTCAGGAACGGATGATGAGACATTCCAGGCATTTTTGGATGGAAAAGCAGCATTTTTGATTGATGGTTCATGGAAACTTGGCGGGATCGAGGAAGCTACAGATGATGTAGATAACTTTACAGTCACCTATGTTCCGGCAAAAGGTGATCGGAAGGCAACGGATATTATTGGCGGTCTTTCTTCTGGATATTATATAACAAAAAAAGCCTGGGATGATCCGGAAAAGAGAGAGGCCGCAGTAAGCTTTGTGGAGTACATGACAACCAATGAGATGGTATCAAAATTTGCACAGACATCAGCAACGGCATTGAAAGACGGTGCTACTGTGGATGAAAGCCAGCTTAGCAGCCTGGGAAAATCGGGACTTGAGATGGTAAACGGCATCACCGGAATTGCAGGTGCAGTGCAGGATCAGATTCCTACTGAGTGCAGAGTTCCGGTATTCGACGGCATGCCAAACCTGGTAACAGGAAAAGTAGAAATAAAGGATGCAGTATCCGAGGTTTTGACACTTATAAAAGATTATACTCCTGAAGAATCGACGCAATAGGTGATACATCTGGCTGTCGCACAAACCGGTGTGACAGCCTTTTCTATAATTGTCATTTGGCACTTAAAAGGAGAAACATTATGTCTAATATTTATAAAAATAAAAAGCCGTTGTTCTTTTTCCTGTTTCCGGCATTTTTGTTCATGATAGTATTTCTGTATTACCCATTTATAAAAAATATCATTAACAGTTTTCAAAATATCAGAGGATTGGGTACGGCGGCAAAGGGATGGAATGATCCTTGGTATTTGAATTTCACCAGAATGGTGGAAGATGAAAATATGAGAATTGCACTTAAAAACACGCTGATTATGATTCTTGTAACGATTGTAGGTCAGGTCGGGATTGCTCTTTTTCTGGCGGTTCTGGTTGACAATGTAAAACATGGAAGCAAGTTTTTTAGAATTGTATTTTTCTTTCCGATTGTAATTTCGGCTACGGCACTTGGATTACTTTTTAATTTGATTTTCCTATATGACAAAGGCATGATTAATCAGCTGTTTGGAGCGTTGGGGTCTAAAGAACTGATAGACTGGAAAAATGAAGCACATGCATTGATAACGATGATGATTCCTGTAACCTGGCAGTATGTGGGATTCTACTTTATTATCTTGGTTACCGGATTAAACAATATATCTGATGAACTTTATGAGGCGGCTGCGATTGACGGTGCAGCCAAAATACAGAGAGTCCGCTATATTACTCTTCCTTTGCTGCACAACGTAATCTGCACCTGTATCGTGCTGGCAGTAACCGGCGCTCTTAAGGTCTTTGACCTGCCTTGGGTAATGTTTCCAAAGGGAATACCTTTCGGCCGGACATGGCTGACCGGAACGTATATGTATTATCAGGTGTTTAATGTATCGGACGTGGACTACAGCAGCACAATAGCAATTCTGATTGTAGTTCTGGGAGTAATTCTTTCAAAAGTTGTCAATGCAATTTTCAAAGAAAAAGATTACTAGGAGGAAAAGTCATGAAGAAGAAAAAGCTTCACCCCGGGCAGGCAGGTATCTTTGTGTTACTTTCACTCTGGGCACTAACTACAATTTATCCTATTATATGGGTTGTGCTGAACTCCTTTAAGGATAAAAAAATTATTGTATCAGATTCGTTTTCACTTCCTCTTGGGAAAAGATTCTCCATGGATAACTACCGGCTGGCTTTCGAACGGCTGGACGTGTTCGGTGCTTACCGAAACAGTCTGATTATTTCCATTACTGTAGCACTGGTGGTAATTGTGCTGGCGGGGATGGCGGCTTACGTACTTGTGCGGTATACATTTCTGGGAAGAAACTTACTAAACAATATGGTAATAGCCGGCATGATGTTTCCTGTCTTTGCCACTATCATACCGGTCTTCCAGCTGATGTCGCGCTGGGGAATTGTGAACACTCCTGTTTTGTGGAAGTCTTTGCTGGCTACGGCACTGCCCCAGATTGCAGGAAATATGTCTTTTGCTATTGTCGTTTTAAGCGGCTACATCAAAGGACTGCCGGTAGAGTTGGAGGAGGCAGCTTACATAGAGGGTGCAAATATTTTTCAGATTTTTGGAAAGGTTATAATGCCACTTTCGAAGCCCTCCTTTGCAACCGTAGGAATTTTTAGCTTTCTCTGGAGCTATAATGATTTGTTTACACAGACATTTATGCTGCGGGGAAACCAGTATGGAATTACCAGGCTGTTAAATGAGCTGACATCCAGAGAGGGAACCAATTATGGACTAATGGCTGCAGCGGTTACGCTGGTAGTTATTCCTATACTAATCGTTTACATTTTTCTCCAGAAGTATATAATTAAAGGTATGACAGCGGGAGCAATTAAAGGATAGTTGTGCCTGCAGCCAAAGGGTGCAGAGGTGTGAGATGTATAAAGTGGTTTTGATTGATGATGAGCCTGTGATACTGGAGGGAATGACCAGGGGCATGAACTGGGAAAAGTGGAATTGCCAGGTGGTGGGAACTGCCGGCAGCGGAAAAGAGGGCCTGGAGTTAATAGAGAAAGAAAAGCCTCATATTGTGTTTACAGACATTGCAATGGCACAGATGGACGGACTTACCATGCTGGCAGGAATCAAAGCGCAGTATGATCAGATGCAGGTCTGTATCCTGACAGGTTACCGGGATTTTGATTATGCACAGAAGGCTATCCGCCTTGGGGTCGCCAGATTTTTGCTGAAGCCCTCCAAAATGGATGAACTGGAAGAGGCTATGGAAGTGATGACAGGCCGCCTTAAGGAACACCAGCCGGCTGAACTGCTGGAAGGAACAAAAAAGAAGGATATTCTGAATTCTCCGGCTAATAACTTTATTGTAAAAAATGCTCTTGTATATATCAAAGAAAATTACCGGGAGAAACTAAAGCTTTCAGATGTGGCTGAGCATACATATGTAAGTCAGTGGCATTTGAGTAAACTCTTAAATCGGCAGACCGGAAAAAGTTTTTCTGATATTTTGAACAACACCAGGATTGATAAGGCTAAGGAACTTTTGAAGGATCCCTCACTGAGAATCGGAGATATAGCGGAGGAAGTTGGCTTTCTGGATATTGCACACTTTTCACGGGTATTTAAGAAAATAACAGGAATATCCGCCAATGAATATAGAAACAAAATATAGCGAAACAAACAGACGATAAGACCCACAGCAGTTTCAAGACATTGCTGTGGGCCTTTTTAAGTAAAAGAGGAAAATACTTGAATTTTGAGTAACTTATGATTATAATTATAAAAACGGATTTAAAAAACGATTTTATAAATAAAAGATCCGATCTATAGAGGGAGGGCAGAATGATAAGACAAAAAACATCAGCAAATCTTGAAATAAAAAAAATGAACCGTTCAAATATCTATCACCTTTTACGAAACCATAAAAATCTTTCTAGACAGGATATTGCAAGGGAACTCCGATTAAGTCTTCCTACAGTAATACAAAATCTTGAGGAACTGCAGGATGAAGGTCTGGTCAGAGAATCAGGTTCTATTGGTCACACTGGTGGGAGAAGAGCAAAGTCCTATGCTATAGTTCCTGACGCACGCATTGCGATTGGGATTGATATCACAAGGAATCATATTACAGTTTTAGCAGTGAATCTGGAAGGAACAATTGTGTACAGAACTCGAACAAGAGTACCTTTTCAAAGAACGGATAAATACTATAAAGAAATCGGCAAGATGGTGGAGCAGACAGTGTCTAAGGTAAAGAAGCGTACAAAAGCTATATTAGGAGTTGGAATAAGTGTTCCCGGGTTGATTACTAAGGATAATCAAGAGGTATTTTATGGAAAAATATTGAATTTTACAGGAGCCACATGTTCAGAGTTTTCAAAATACATTCCATACAGGACAGCTTTATTTAATGATGCAAACGCAGCGGGGGTTACGGAAACATGGCTGGGAGGAATCGAAGAAAATGCATTTTATCTGATGCTGAGTAATAATGTAGGCGGCGCAGTTGTGGTGAATGGCTCAGTTTATACAGGAGAAACATTACACGGAGGCGAAGTGGGGCATATCAAAATCCATCCGGGAGGGAAAGATTGCTATTGCGGGCAAAGGGGATGTGTGGATGCCTACTGCTCTGCAACGGTTCTTTCAAATATGAGCGAAGGGAATCTTGAAGACTTTTTTCAAAAACTAAATATGAAGAATCCCCAGGCAATACAGATATGGGAGGAATATCTGGAATCTCTGGCACTTACTATCAATCAACTTCAGACTTTATTTGACTGTACAATTATTCTGGGGGGGTATATGGGGGAATATCTGGATCCTTATATTGAAGATATTCGAAACCGAGTTCAGGCGCTAAGTTCTTTCGATTATGATAAAAGGTATATAAGAGTCAGCAAATACAAAAAGGATGCAATTGCTGCGGGGGCTGCACTTGATTATATTACAGAATTTGTTGATGCTGTTTAACAATTATTATATTAAAAAATAGGCTCAGTCTAATGGCTGAGCCTATTTTTTTGGTTAAAAAGCACAAAAAACTTACACGATTTTAATGAAAAACGACAAAATAAATGTACAATAGAATATTTATACATAATTCAATTGACTTTTTACATTACAAATAATATAATCCGTTATATGAAATGGTTTTATTTATTGGGTTGTATTAATAAAGGAAGGAGGAGATAATAATTTTAAGATGAGGCAGTGAAACCATTCAGTAAAAGGAGCAGAGAGGAGATTGTTATGATAACAGGGATAATTATTGTATTGATTTTTATTGTAATAGCAGTGTTAATGATGATGAGAAAAATCCCGGCAGTTCTGGCACTTCCGGTAATGGCAGTGGCAATAGCAGTGGCAGCCGGACTACCACTCACGGGAGAAGAAGGAATACTTACAAATGTTATATCTAACGGAGCTTTGAAACTTGCAGGTACGTATGTGGCGATTCTATTTAGCTGCTGGCTTTCTCAGATACTTTACCGGACAGGGGTTACGGATGTGATTATTAAAAATGCGGCCGAGCTGGGTGGGGATAAGCCTTATCTTATTTCGTTGGCACTGTGTGCTGTAACAGCATTTTTGTTTACTGTTTTATATGGCACTGGCGCGGTTGCAATGGTAGGAACTATAGTATTGCCTATTATGATGTCTATCGGAATTCCACCGATAGTTGCGTGCAATACATTTTTAGCTGCCATGTCGGCAGGGTATTCGCTGAATCCTGCTAATATAGCGGCTATTACTGGGATAACAGGGGTGGAGGCCAAGGATATTAACCTTTGTGCCGTGATTCTTTTTGCAGCAGGCCTCTTATTTACATTTGTTTATTTAACTTATAGTTTTAAAAAAAATGGTATAAAGTATGCATTTGCCGCTCCTGTTAAAAAAGAGCAGGAAGAGACGGAAGTTAAGAGTATTTATGTGAAAGGATGGCGGGGAGTTCTGGCCTGCCTGACCCCTGTAGTTGTAGTTGCAGTCATGCTGATTTTTAAGCTGGAGGCAACAACCGTATTTGTTATCGGTATTATATGGGCAATGGTATTTACATATAGAGGAAAGTGGTCCAAGTTCTCTAATTTAATCGTACAGAGCTGTTATGAAGGATTTAAAGAAGGCGCACCTACAGTTGCACTGATGTTTGGAATTGGTATGATTTTAAATGCCATGACTGCTCCTACTACACAGGCTGTAATAAAATCATTTATGGTTGCAATTACCCCTCATTCTGCCTGGGGACTGATTGCTTTTGTATGTATTCTCTGCCCACTGGGATTATATAGGGGACCGTTTAATCTGATGGGACTTGGAGCAGGCCTGGCAGCCAGCATGCTGGCAGTAGGAGTACTTCCGGTAGCAGCCTTGTCAGCAGTATTTTACGCGGCTTTCCGTTGGCCTTCTCAGTCTTGCCCAACATCGACACAAGTTGTCTGGGCATCTAACTTTGTTGGGTATGATCCTGTAACAACCTCTAATCCCATGCAGCTTCCAAACTGGATTGTTACGGCGGCAACGGTGATTATACTAACATTTATATATATGTAAAAGGAGACGAAGATGAAGGTTAGAATTGGAATTGATGTGGGAGGAACATTCACAGATGCTGTAGCAATTAATAATGACACTTTCGAGCTGATCGGAAGCGTTAAGATGCCTACGACTCATACAGCTAAAGAAGGTGTGGCGGCCGGCATAGTCAAGGTGCTGAAAGAAATTATGGAAAAATATCAGATTGCTCCAGAGGATGTCACCTTTATTGCCCATGGAACGACACAGGCTACAAATGCACTTTTGGAAGGAGATGTGTCTAAGGTGGGCATCATCACTCTCAGCAGCGGCGTGCAGGGGCTGAAGGCAAAAAGTGATACAACTATAGGAGATATCGAACTGGCGCCAGGTAAATATTTGCACTCTTACAACGCTGTTGTCAATTCTGCCGATCAGGAAGGTTTTGAGAAAAACATAGAAAAAGCACTAGAGGAATTGAAAAGTTCGGGGGCTCAGGCGATGGTGGCAACGGAGGCATTTAGCGTAGACAATCCTGAAAATGAAAATAAAACGATTGAGATTTGCAACCGATACGGATATCCCTCCACGGCCGGAAATGATGTATCTAAGCTGTATGGCCTTAAAGTCCGTACGAGGACCGCTGTAATTAATGGAAGTATTTTACCCAAAATGCTGGATGCGGCTAATATGACAGAGAAAAGTATTAAAGATGCGGGAATCAAATCGCCGTTGATGGTTATGCGCTGCGATGGAGGGGTTATGACTGTGGATGAGGTACGCCACAGGCCGATACTTACTATTTTGTCCGGACCCGCTGCTGGTGTGGCAGGTGCATTAATGTACGAAAAACTGACAGACGGAATATTTTTCGAAGTAGGGGGAACCAGCACGGATATATCCTGCGTTAAAGATGGAAACGTTGCGGTTAAGTATGCGGAAGTAGGGGGACACAAGACTTATCTTACATCGCTGGATGTGCGGACAGTGGGAATCGGCGGAGGAAGCATGATTGAAATTCATAATGCTAAAGTAAAGGACGTAGGCCCCAGGAGCGCCCATATTGCTGACTTAGATTATGAAGTGTTTGCAGATGATGAGGATATTATAGAACCTGTGCTCAAAGCAGTACACCCTATATCTACAGATCCAGAATATGCATATATTGAATGTTCTAATGGTAGGAAATATGCGCTTACACTTTCAGGAGCTGCCAATATTGCAGGTTATGTACCTGAGGACAGCTATGCCAAAGGAAATATCGCAGCGGCAAAGAAAGCCTGGATGCCTTTAGCTAAGAATATGGGTATGAGTGTAGAAGAAACCGCAGAAGAAGTTCTCCGCCTGTCAGCCTTAAAGAATGGGAAAGTTGTAGAAAGCTTCGTCAAAGACTACGGATTGGATAAGAACATGCTGACATTTGTAGGAGGCGGAGGAGGAGCTGCTACAGTGGTTCCTCATTTGGGGAAGAAATTTGGATGCGTCTTTAAGATTGCAAAAAATGCTGCAGTAATATCTCCCATTGGGGTGGCTTTGGCCATGGTGCGGGATATGGTGGAACGTACAATAATGAATCCTACGGAAACAGACATATTGGCGGTGAGAAGGGAGGCCGAGCAAAAGGCAGTTGCATCGGGCGCCAATCCGGAGACGATAGAAGTTAAGGTGGAAATTGATACGCAGCAGCAAAAGGTTCGTGCAATTGCCATAGGTGCGACAGAACTCCGTACCAAAGAATTGACAGGGGCAAGAAAGACGAATGAGGAGATTAAATCACTTGTAGCTGAAAATCTAAAGGTTTCGGATGACCAGGTTAAAATTGCAGCCGACAACGGCAGCATATGTGCGGTCACGAGTGAAATAAAGAAACGTTCTCATCTTTTTTTTACAAAGAAAGTCAGGCCGGTTCGTTTGGTAGATCGAGATGGGGTTATACGACTTCAAAAGAAAAATGCACAGGTACTGTCCTGCCTGGTATCGGAATGGAAGAAAAACGTTAAGTATCTGCTGGAGGAACACACAGTATATGGTGATGGCGGAGCAGAGATTCCAAATATCTATGTAGTATCAGGCAGTAGGATTGTAGATATGGCGGGTATGCAGAGTGAGCCTCAGATTCTTTCTTTATGTGAGGTTGAATTGGCAGGTGCGCAAAGTGATGAGAACCTGATTATGATATGTACAAAAACTACAGAAAATGAAAGAGGCTAAGGAGGACGGCACATGAAGGCGGAATTTCCGTTTCCTGATCGCGTAGGATCCAGGGAAGAACTGGTTCGGGATATTCACTATCATAAGATTCCACAGGAGGATATTTCCCGCATTGCCGACAGAGCCTGGAACACAGGTGTCACGGCTGCAGAAGGTATTCTGGATAAATACCCGGGAAGATCTATCTGGGAAGTGATAAAACAAGAAGGCCTGCATGTAATTAAAGTTGATGAAGATAATGTCATTGGTGGTATGAGGTGTTTCAGTGAATATTATTCAGGGAGAAAGACAATTACCCTTTATCTGAAATCAGTAAAAATGTGGGCAGCAGAAAACAAGTTGTCGCTAAAATATGGAGAGGAATTAATTCTGGCGCATGAGTTTTACCACCATCTGGAGTGCTCTTCGATGGGATTGACATCCGATCAATATATGGTTCCCAGGCTGACAGTTGGCCGACGTAGAATGGGAAAATCAGGGATTCGTGCCCTTTCGGAAATAGGAGCACATGGATTTGCCAGAACCTTTTACGCCGCCGGAAGGCATTGACATTGTATATGATGCACACAGACGAGCAGGAGGTGCGATATGAAAAATGATATGAAAAAAGAAACAATTAAAACTGATGTAGCTGTTGTGGGCGGTGGTCCCGGAGGACTTGCGGCGGCAGTGGCAGCGGCGAGAGAAGGCGCAAAAGTCGTACTGGTAGAGCGGCTGGGGTATCTTGGGGGACAGCTTGGTTCGGGCCTGCCGTTTTTAGCTTTTCTCGATATGCATCAAAGAAGAATTGTGGGCGGAATGGCAGAAGAGTTCGTAGAACGGCTGAAAGAAAAAGACGGGACAGCCGGGCATAAATACTGCCCGTTTCATCTTTCTTCTACGACAATTCATCCATTTTATTCCAGGATTATATGTTTTGAAATGGTAAAGGAAGCTGGAATAGAGCTATTGATGCACTGCGAACTGGTTAAAACGAAAGTGACAGATGGAAGACTCTGCAGCATAACTGTTGCCGGCAAAGGAACAGAAATTGACATAGAGGCGGATGTATTTATTGACGGAACCGGAGATGGGGATGTAGCTTATATGGCTGGAGCAGAATATGAAAAAGGACAGCCAGGGAGTGGGGAACTTCAGCCGCCCTCATTAATGTTTAACTTAAGTGGAGTTGATTTTGAGAGGTTTTGTGATTACATAGAGGAACATCCGGAAGAGCTGCCTTACAATATGGGACTTACTCATATACAACCGGGATATGATGCAGAGTTCTTTCGCAACAATCCGGGACATATATTCTTTGGACTAAACAATACAATCAAAAAACTTCGATCAGAATCAAAGTGTCCTATCGATAGGGATACAGTAATCTACATACGCCAGCCTATACCCGGTACTGTGGCCGTAAATACAATTCGAATCTTGAATTTTGACGGAAGTAATGTTCATGATTTAAGCAGAGGAGAGATGGAAAGCCATCTTCAGATTATACCACTGATTGAAATGCTTCAGGAGCATGTACCGGGATTTGAAAAATGTTATCTGACATCAGTGAATGCAACAATTGGTGTCAGAGAATCCAGGCGGATCATGGGTATAAAAAAATTTACAAAGGAAGATGCTGTTTTAGGAAAGATACCGGAGGATACAATCGGATTGTTTTCTTATTTTATTGATATACATAGTGGTAAAGGCGACAAAACCTACACAAAAACTATAGAGGAACCATACGGAATCCCTTATGGATGTACAGTTGCAAAAGATATTGACGGGTTGATGATGACCGGACGATGTATCAGTGTCGACGCTGTTGCTTTTGGATCGACGAGAATTATGACCTTATGTATGGCAATAGGACAGGGTGCAGGCGTAGGTGCAGCTTTGGCATCTAAGAACAAAATACAGCCGAGAGAAGTTGATACGGAAGAAGTGAGGAAAATTTTGCTCCAAAATGGAGCTATTCTAACATTGGATGAGGCAAAATAACTGGTATTTTTAGAGGAGGTTTTAAGATGTCGATACCTAAAAGGATGAAGGCACTGGTTGCTTATGGAAAGGGTGAGTATATTCTGGAGCCGGATTATCCGACCCCAGAGTGCAGACCTGATGACATTATTATTAAAACGGAGGCGTGCGGTATTTGTGCAGGGGATTTAAAGTGCTTTCACGGGGCATCCATGTTCTGGGGAAATGAAGAGCAGCCAGCCTGGGTGAGACCGCCTTTTATCCCGGGGCATGAGTTCCTGGGAGAAATTGTAGAGCTGGGAGAAAATGTTACGGAATTTAAAATGGGAGAACGTATTACGGCAGATCAGATTGTTCCCTGTGGAAAATGTAAATTTTGCAAAACAGGAAGATATTGGATGTGCCAGCCCCATGATACCTTTGGTTTTCAGAAGAAAAACAACGGTGGTATGGCGGAATACGTCCGCTATCCAAAGACAGCTGTGATTTCAAGAGTTCCCAGTGAGATGTCGCTTGAAAAAGCTCTACTTATTGAGCCTTATGGATGTTCAAAACATGCGGTGGACAGGGCTGAAATTGGCAATGAGGATGTTGTGGTAATATCTGGGGCCGGCACCCTGGGGCTGGGTATGATTACTTATGCGAGAATGAAGAATCCCTCTAAACTGATTTCATTGGATATGGTTGATGAGCGGCTTGAAAAGGCTAAGGAATTCGGTGCAGATATTGTAATGAATCCGGGAAAAGAAAAAGTGGTCGAAAAAATCCTGGAGCTGACAGATGGATACGGGTGTGATATCTATATAGAGGCAACAGGACATCCGTCAAGTGTAAAGCAGGGATTGCATATGGTCAGAAAGCTGGGCACATTTGTGGAATTCAGTGTTTTCGGTGAGGAAACAACAGTGGATTGGTCTATCATCGGAGACCGAAAGGAGCTGGATGTACTTGGCTCTCATCTAAGTCCATATTGCTACCCATTTGTTATTGAAAATATTATGAATGGAAAACTGAAAACAGATGGAGTTGTTTCACATGTATTTGATATTGAAGAATGGGAGAAAGCATTCGAATATGCAGCCGGCGGGCACGGTGATTTTAAGGTGGCAATTAAATTCTGACAAAGAAATCTCACGAGAGCATAAAATTTGCTTTCGTGAGATTTTTCAAATTGACACTGTACAAATCTAACCTCGTGCTCCTAAATTATTTATGTGCGATCACTCTGAGTCTATGATAATCAGCAACCCAGTAATATGTGCAGCTCAGGATTCTGTGGAATAAAGGATATTAAATCTTTTCCTTATTTAGAAACAAAAGATTGCGATTTGTCATATAGAGTACTGTTCGATTCCAAATTTAAACACCTTCCAGATCAAAATACCTAATGAATCTTTATAGCATAGTATAAGTTTACAATGATTTGCATATGCGTTAAAATCAAAATTAAAAGAGAGAGGAGATCAGGTTATGAAGCATCTTGGAACACAAGAAATTGAAACAGAAAGACTGCTTTTGAGAAAGTTTATAATGTCCGATGCCAGAAGTATGTACGAAAATTGGGCTTCGGATAAAGAAGTAACAAAATACCTGACGTGGCCATCCCACAAAGATCTTGAAATAAGCACAGCTATTATAAAAGAGTGGGTTGATTCGTATAAGGAGTGTGATTTTTATCAGTGGGCGATAATCTTAAAGGAAGAAAGTGATTTCCCGATTGGGAGCATTGGTGTAACCCACATAGATGAAAGGGTATCCGTGGCTCAGGTTGGATATTGTATAGGCCGCAAATGGTGGCATAAAGGGATCACTACAGAGGCATTAAGTGCAATTATTGAGTTTTTATTTGACTCTGTAGATATACAGAGAATCGAAGCAAGACATGATCCGGAGAATACTAATTCGGGAGCTGTTATGAAAAAAGCCGGAATGATGTACGAGGGAACTCTTAGAAAGTCTGGTTGGAATAATCAGGGGATATGCGATGCCTGCTATTATTCAATATTAAAGTCAGAATTTTTGGAGTAAGCTTATAGTGCTGTGGAGTGAAATGAATATGCATATTTTAATTGTTGAAGACGAACCGATTATTAGAAAAGAGTTAAAAATTTTATTAGAGAATGCCCTTTATCAGGTGACTGCACTGGAGGAGTTTGACTCGGTGGCAGAGCAGGTGATGCTGCAGAATCCAGATCTGGTTTTGTTGGATTTAAATCTGCCGGGTGCTGCAGGATTTAATATCTGCACGGAAATCAGGAAACAGTCGGAGGTTCCTGTTATTTTTCTGACCGGCAGAACGGATTCTATGGATGAGCTGACAGGAATGCTGAAAGGCGGGGATGATTATATTACAAAGCCATATCAGGCATCCATACTTCTTGCGCGGATAGCCGCAGTCTTAAAGAGGACAAGGGCCTCCAATACGAAAGAATCCACAGTTTTGACCTGTCATGGAGTACGGCTGGATCTTGCGCATACCTGTCTGGAATATGATGAAAAATGCGTGGATTTATCTAAAAATGAGCTGAAGATTTTACACTATCTGTTCCGGCATAAGGGAGAGGTAGTACTGCGTTTGGACTTGATTGAGTATTTATGGGATAATCAGGTGTTTATTGATGATAATACCTTAAGCGTAAATGTGACTCGTATCAGGGAGAAATTAAAAAGCATCGGAGTAACCGGGCTAATTGAAACGAAGAGAGGGATGGGATACAGAGTATGAGGCTGCTTGATTTTCTTAAGGATAAATTTTTGCTCATATTGTTACATGTTTTCTGTATGTGTGTAATGGGTATATATCTGCATATAACAGGCTATTCTTCTTCTGATCTTATATTGATTGAGATATTCTGGGTGCTTATAGTGTGTATGTGGCTGCTGGTAACGTTTATCCAGAGACACCATTATTTCTGCCGGATAGAGAAGATGCTAAATCAGCTTGATCAGCGCTATCTTCTGGGTGAAATGCTGCCCGATTCCTATCGTCTTGAGGATAGACTGTACAGAGAGATGATTCGAAAATCTAATAAATCAGTTATCGAAAGGATACATCAGATTGAAGATGAGAAGAAAGATTACAGAGAATACATAGAAAGCTGGGTCCATGAGATAAAGACGCCGATTACGAGTATTGCACTGACATGTGAAAACCGCAGGATGGGCGATGTAGAGGAATTCCGGACCATAGGACTGGAAAATCAGAAAATTGAAAACTATGTGGATATGACACTTTATTATGCCCGATCAGATGAGGTGTACAAGGATTATTTGATTTCCGAGACAAATCTTGAGGAAGTAGTATACGAGGTGTTAGTGAAAACCCGCGGTTATCTGATTCAGAACCAGGTGCAGGCAGAAGTGGATTGCCCGGATTTAGTATACACAGATAAAAAATGGGTCGCATTCATATTGAACCAGATGATTCTGAACAGCGTCAAGTACCGGGGAAGTGCTCCGATGCTTAAAATCTATACAACAAAACAGGCACAGGGGGTCTGGCTGACGTTGGAAGACAACGGAACAGGCATTGGGGAAAATGATCTGCCACGTATTTTTGAAAAAGGATTTACGGGCAGCAACGGGCGCAGTCATGAGCGTGTTACAGGTATGGGACTGTATCTGTGCCGAAAACTGTGTCAGAAACTTGGAGTTGAAGTCTGGGCGGAGTCTGTAGCCGGAGAAGGAACCCGAATGATTTTGGATTTCCCAATCAGCAGTTATCTTTCAAAAGTGTAAGATAACTGTAAGATTTACTCATACCAGAGACTGCTTATAATTGGTAGAATAAAGCTATCAATATAAGAGGAGTGACAGAGAATGAACGGATATATTCGAGTATGTGACATTGAAAAATATTATGGTAATGGTCCCAATGTGACCAAAGCTGTAGACCGGGTAAGTTTTACTGTTGAAGAAGGAGAGTTCGTAGGTGTCATGGGGGCTTCCGGTTCGGGAAAGACCACTCTTTTAAATATGCTTGCTACGATTGACCAGGTAACAGCAGGTCATATTTTTTATGGAAATACAGACATTACGGAGTTGTCAGAGGATAAATTGTCCGAATTTAGAAAGAACAATCTTGGTTTTGTGTTTCAGGACTATAATCTTTTAGATACACTGACCATTGAGGAAAACATTATACTTGCACTTACTATACGCAGGGGCAGTAGGAAGATGATTCAAAAACAAAGCAATCAGATGCTGCAATTACTTGGACTTGAAGACATTCGAGGCCAGTTTCCCTATCAGGTATCAGGGGGACAGAAGCAGCGCTGCGCCTGTGCCAGAGCCTTGGTGAATCATCCAAAACTTTTACTTGCTGATGAGCCTACCGGTGCACTGGACTCTAAATCGGCACAGATTTTGCTGGAGACATTTACCGAGATGAATCAATCCATGCAGGCGACAATACTCATGGTGACGCATGATGCCTTTTCCGCTAGCTATTGCAGCAGGATACTATTTTTAAAGGATGGAAAGATATTTCATGAGCTTGTGAGAGGAAGGAAAAAACGCAGAGAGTTTCTGCAGGAGATCTTGGATGTGCTGTCATTGACAGGGGGTGAACTGTCCAATGTATAGTAAACTTGCTTTTCGAAATGTTCTGCGTTCTGCAAAAGATTATCTGGTTTATATGTTCACCATGGCTGTTGTTACTGCACTTATGTATGTCTTTAGCAGTCTCCTCTTTGATAAAAAACTCACCGGAATGTTTGAAATAGCGCAGCTGATGCAGATGATGACGGGGGTGGCTACTTTTTTTATTGTTCTGATTGTTGCATGGCTGATTAACTATATGGTGCGGTTTATGCTGGAAAGACGAAGCAGTGAATTTGGAATATACATGCTTTTAGGCATGAAGAAAAAAGCTATTGCAAGACTTTATATGCGGGAGAATATTTTGCTTGGAATTTTTGCCTTTCTTCCCGGGATAGCGGCCGGAATTTTGCTGCAGCAGGTTTTAATGGCGGTTCTCGGAAACATGTTACATGTAGAATACAGGTTTCATCCGACTCTTAATAAATATACCTTTTTGATAACATTGCTGTTTTATGCAGGAAGTTATCTGCTGGCACTTTTCCGTTGCAAACGAAGGTTTAAGAAAATGAACATTCATGATCTCATGAATGCAAAACGTCAGAATGAGGAAATCAAAGAATCCCATGAGGGAATCAAGCGCCTGTTGTTTCCGATATCAAGCGCTATTATTGTTGCAATCTGGACTGCTTTTCCGGGACTTTCCAGCGTAGGTGCGGACTATGCAGTTTACCATGGGAACACTGACAGCACTTTTTACTATTGCTCTGATGGGAAGTTCTGTGGCAATGATGTTCAGCGATTATGAGAATAAGATACTGGATACGAAGTGGCCTTTTGATGTTCAGATTTACAGTCCGGATATGGAGGATGATTTCCGTGATGAGCTGGAAATATTAAATAAGAATACGGAAATCAAGGACTCGTACATTTATCATGTCTATACAAATCAGACCAATCAGGCAAATGTCTGGATGTATACGAACCTGCAGACATTTGGAAATATGTACCGAGAAAAGGACGGACGTCCCAACATGAAAAAGATAGAAAAGGCTCTTAAAACCGAGGGGGTATACTGCATTTATGATACCTACATGGGTCTGTCAGACTACAATTATCTGAGAAAAATGCTAGGGTACAAGGAAATTGCTTTGACAGAACGGCAATATGCAATCCAGATAAAGGGCCGGCTGAGTGCGGAAGTGGAGGAAATGCCGAAGGGACTTAAAATAACAGATGCAAAGGGGGATAAAGAGTTAGCCTGTGGCGGCATTTATGTGGAGCCATTTTCTCAGGACGGGCATAATGGAGGTGATTATATTTTGATAGTTCCCGATCATGTCATTCGGACGATGCAATCATATTATTCGGAAATGGCAGTTGACCTTAAAGGGAAGTCTCCTGCCGGGTTAATGAAAAAACTGGATGGTCTGGTACCTGAAGAAGAGCAGGATTTTGCCGGACATGCTGATCTCCCATTAAATGGAAACAGCTGCACCGGTTCGGATAACATCGTCAGTTACAGTGAAACAAATCTGGTGAGGGATAATGCGATACCTGAAGTTAAGTATATGCTGGCATCATTGATTGTTCCGGCTTTTTACATGGGCCTGGTATTTTTATGTGCTGCACTTACAGTACTGTCTGTCCAGCAGCTAAGTGATTCCGCAAAATATAAATTCAGGTATGATGTACTGGCTAAAATAGGATTGGAACGCTCAGAGATTCATCAACTGATTACCAGAGAGCTTGCGGCATATTATCTTTGCCCTGCTTTGTTTGCGGTGCTTATCAGCGGAAGTATTATCGTACGTGTCAGCAAGATTTTTATCATTGGGACAGGTGTGCACACCTCTGTTCTGCAGTATTTTGGAATTTCTGTTGTATTATTCTTTGGGATATATATGATATATTTCATGGCAACCTATGTGGGATTTAAAAGAAATATAGAAACAAAAAAATGAAATGTCTGCCCCGAATTAAGTGGACTGCAAGTTGTTTAATGACAAAATTGCAGTCCTTTTTTGATGTTGTCGTATTCAATGGATATGTATTAAAATCGCAGCTCATAATAAAAAGGAAGAAAAGGGGAGAATATAGTTACAAGTAATTTGACTTTAGGATTAGGAATAACAAAATGAGGGAAAAAAAACATTGAGAAAAAAATCTGTAAAAGTATTTGTATTATTATTGTTTTTATTTATAGGTTTAGCGCTGTTTAATTCGGATCCTAATGAATCAACCGTTACAGATTCTGTGGGCGCATTCAGTAACATAAAGATAAAAAACAATAAAGACTCGATAGAGTATAATGGGGTGACATATAAGATTATTGAGGTGGATGGCGATAACCTGTCAGGGGTTAGGCAGTCACGGGTTGCGGTGAATGTTGGTTATGGGAATAGAACATATTGGGCGTTTACAAATGAATATGCGCAATTGATTCATGTGACTGCAGATAAGATTATTATACAAGATGAGTCAAAGGAGGCTGTTAATTCTGCCGGAAGATATTTTGATGATGAAGCAAAAGTTCCCGGTACTGAGCAAAAGGATTTAGATGAAGGACATGTTATAGCCGATTCTCTCGGAGGAGTAGCTAATGCGTATAACATTACTCCGCAAAACAGAGTGTTAAACAGACATGGAAATCAAGCGTATATGGAGAAAGTGATTAGGGATGCGGGAGGCTGCAAAAATTTTATTGCTACAATCACATATCCCAATACAATGACCCAAATTCCAGCACACTATCATTTTGAATATGTAATTAAAGGTAAAAAAATTGTGGAAGATTTTGATAATGTTAATCCCGATACTGTGCCAATGATTTGAGAAAGAATTCGTATATTTTATCGTAATGGTGTATACTGTAGTGTAACTATATTTTTGGAGGACATCATGAGAATACGAAGGATATTATTTTTTATTATGGCTATTGCCTTACTGATACTTTCCCCGACAACAGTGCGTGCAGAAGAAGCAGAAATCCAGGAAAAGACTGAGGAAGAGCTTGCGGCAGATGAGGAAAAAGAAAGGGCAGATTCTTATGCAGCGGAGGCTGATACAAACAAGCTTTCCGGCTGGCCTCAGGGTCCTAAGGTTTATGCAGATTCGGCTGTGGTGATGGATATGGAAAGCGGCGCCGTTCTATTCGAGAAGAATGGAGACAAACAGCACTTTCCGGCCAGTATCACAAAGCTGTTAACCACATTGATAGCATTGGAAAATGCGGAACTGACAGATACAATGAAGTTCACAGAGGACAGCATATCCTTCCTACAGTATGATGACGCCCAGATTGGTATGCAGGCAGGGGAGGAACTTAATCTTGACGATGCTCTGCACGCAGTTCTTCTGGCATCTGCGAATGAAGTCTCACACGCAGTTGCCGAGAATGTAGGAGTACAGGGACTGGGCGGCAATTATGACACCTTTATACAGAAGATGAACGAAAGGGCCGCGGAGCTGGGCTGCACAAATTCCCACTGGATGAATGCCAACGGTCTTCACGATGACCAGCATTATACAACGGCACATGACATGGCATTAATTGCATCGGCTGTGTATCAGCAGGAAGAATTTAGGAAAATCATGGGAACACTGGAATATAAAATAGGGCCTACGAACAGGACGAAAGAGGATCGGGTTTTTCAACAGAATCATAAAATGCTCTGGCCGGAGAACTACTATTATTATAAATACTGTACCGGAGGAAAAACAGGTTATACAGATCAGGCTAAAACTACACTGGTAACAATGGCAGATAATGGGAAGATGCATCTTGCGGCGGTCGTACTTTATGATTATGGAGTAGATGCCTACACGGACACCAAAGCAATGTTTGATTATGTTTTTGATAACTTTGAAAAAGTACCTGTAAAAGATAAGGAAACATCAAGAGACATAGGGCACTTCAATAACCCTGAAAGCTATGTAGTTCTGCCCAAGGGAGAAGATTTTTCCCAACTAAAAAAAAATATAACTTTAACAGAAGATGGCATTCGAAACGGAAAGATTACTTATACCTGCAAAGGACAGAATGTAGGAAGTGCATCTGTTGTTCTGACAGAAGATGGATATAACAAACTGTCAGGGAAAGCTTCTGTGGCAGAGAAGGAAAATACAGAAAGTAAGCAGAAAAATATATCCGAAGATAATTCTTCAGAACTTAAAGACAATAGAAAACCAAAACTCTTTGCAGCTACGGGAACAGCAGTGATATTTTTGATATTACTGGGCACGGTATTACTATATAGAGGAAAGAAAAAGGGACAGTACAGAAAGTAAAGGAGTGCTGTCCTTTTTAGCCGAATAATTCACAGTTTATTCGATGATTTTCCAGTCAATATCAATGAGGATTTCCGTATCATTGTGTATATCTTTGAAAGCCTTTAATATACGCTGAGAAATGAGGTTTAAATTACTGTTATCCGTCACTGTAAGTATAACGGAATACTGTGTGAGAGATGTTCTGGTAAAAACATCGTTTTTCCTCAGGTTAACTGAAAGAATCCGATACAGGGCATTCATAACTTCTTTTGTCTTTACAGAATCAGGTATATTATCCTTTTTGGCAGGCAGCAGCGTAAGCAGCAGCAAATAGTATTTGTCTTCTGACCGCTGTGCTGATCTGGCTTTCAATTGATATATATTCTTAAATATATCCAAATTGCAGTAAAAAGTCTTATCAGCTTCGACAGTATCTTCAAGAGTCACCTCAAGCTCATCAATGCTGCACTTTGTATTGGGCAGGCGTGCCAAAATTTCCTGATGAATATTCCTGAGTGAATCACTGATATCCGTACCATATCTGGAAGAAAAAAAGTCAAGGGTCGTATGATAATATTCCAGGGCGGTCTTAACAGAATTTACACGCAGGTAAGACAGTATTTTGTAACGATAAAAGCCTTCTTCTTCGGGATAAAGTATAATAAACTTATCACATAAAGAAATAGTTTCATCATAGTGTGACCTGGTATAGAGATACTCACACATATTGAGAGCGCAGTTAATATACATATTCTTATAATAAGTGTAGCGATACTGCACCCATTCCACAGATGTGAGATTTGAAAGAAACTCTCCTGTGTGCAGCCGGCTCATCCGATAATAATAACGGAATTGTCTTTCCGGGTCTGTTTCCTGGTGTGCCTGATTATTATAATTTTCAAAATCTACAATATCAATCTGGCAGTACAGATCGGGATTCCAGTAATAAGCATCCTGGGTAAATTTAATGTAGTCCACATCCCTGTCCGGGTACAGACATTGCAGCTCTTTTCTTGCTCTGTACACTAGGTTACGGAGAGCTCCCACCGGTTCTTTGCCCTTTTCTTCAGGCCAGAGCATGGACATCAGTACTTCTTTTGGGACTTTCGTGTCTCGGTTGGCTACCAGGTAGGATATCAACAGAGCAAGCTGTGTGCTGTTATGTGAGCTTGGCGCGTACTCATAATATGAGCTTGATATCGAAAATTCGTTAAAAAAGCGGATACGAAGATCATGTTTTCTTCTCATTCAATGATTCTCCTTAACAATATTTGGCTGTAACAGTTCAGCGGAATAGAGCTGATGGCTTAACTGTTACATTTAATGAGATTATATCACACAGAAAAACGATAGTTCAACAAATATCGTCCAAATTCAGCAGAATGCCTTGACTATTAAAAGGTGTTTTCATATAATACTTTCATATAGACTTAAAAAGGCTTTGACGAAGACAGTAGGTTATATCTGAAAGTTTCAGCGAGCCGGGAGAGGTGGAAGCCCGGTATGAATAAGATATTTCTGAACATCACTTCCGAGCCGCAGCCCGCGAACCGACAGTAGGGGCTGACGGGATTCCTCCGTTATGGGAACGCATATAAAGGACGGTTTTCTATCTGAGTATGTTGTAACAGGTGGTATATACGCAAGCTAAAGCTTCCGTCCTATTACAGGATGGAAGCTTTTTATGTGGCAGGAATCTGGTCGTTAAAACGGCTGTGCCCCGTCACAAGAGTCTGGCAAGCCGGATTCTATCTAAAGTCAGAAAGGAAAGGATGACTATGTACAAAAAAGTTTCTACAGATATGAATTTTGTTGAGCGTGAAAAGGAAGTTGAAAAATTCTGGGATGACAACGATATTTTCCAGAAAAGCATGGATGAAAGGGAAGGAGCGCCGAAGTATATTTTTTATGACGGACCTCCGACTGCCAACGGCAAGCCTCACATTGGCCATGTATTGACACGCGTTATTAAAGATATGATTCCAAGATATCGGACGATGAAAGGTTGTATGGTTCCCCGGAAGGCCGGGTGGGACACCCACGGTCTTCCGGTGGAGCTGGAAGTGGAAAAAGCTCTGGGGCTGGACGGCAAGGAACAGATTGAAGAATACGGGCTGGAACCTTTCATTGATAAATGTAAAGAAAGCGTATGGAAGTATAAAGGTATGTGGGAGGACTTCTCCAGCACAGTTGGCTTCTGGGCCGATATGGAACACCCCTATGTGACATATGATAATAACTTTATTGAGTCCGAGTGGTGGGCATTGAAAACAATCTGGGATAAAGATTTATTATACAAAGGATTTAAAGTTGTGCCTTACTGCCCGCGCTGTGGAACCCCTCTTTCTGCCCAGGAGGTTGCACAGGGGTATAAGGATGTAAAAGAACGCTCCGCAATTGTAAGATTTAAAGTAAAAGATGAAGATGCTTATATTCTGGCATGGACGACTACCCCGTGGACACTGCCTTCGAATCTGGCACTCTGCGTAAATCCAAAGGAGGACTATGCAAAGGTAAAGGCGGCGGATGGATATGTGTATTATATTGCCCGGGCACTTGCGGATACTGTGCTTGGAAAACTGACAGAGGACGGAAAATCTGCATATGAAGTTCTTGAAACTTATAAAGGAAAAGACCTGGAATACAAAGAATATGAGCCACTGTTTCAATGTGCGGCAGATGTTGCGGCAAAGCAGAAAAAGAATGCTTTCTTCGTAACCTGTGATACTTATGTAACATTGACGGATGGTACCGGAATTGTCCACATTGCACCAGCATTTGGTGAAGATGATGCCCAGGTAGGAAGGAAATATAAGCTGCCTTTTGTACAGTTGGTGGATGAAAAAGGGCTGATGGGAGAGACGACTCCCTTTGCCGGCACTTTCGTAAAGAAGGCAGATCCGCTGGTATTAAAGGATTTGAAAGAGAGGGGGCTTCTCTTTGATGCGCCGAAGTTTGAACATAGTTATCCACACTGCTGGAGATGCAGCACGCCTCTGATTTACTATGCACGTGAATCTTGGTTTATTAAGATGACAGCGGTGAAGCAAGATTTGATTGCCAACAATAATACAATCAACTGGATTCCTGAGAATATCGGAAAAGGTCGTTTCGGTGATTGGCTGGAGAATGTGCAGGACTGGGGAATCAGCCGTAACCGCTATTGGGGGACTCCATTAAATATCTGGGAGTGTTCCTGTGGACACCAGCACTCTGTCGGCAGTATTGAAGAATTAAAGTCTATGTCTGACAATTGCCCCCAGGATATTGAGCTTCACCGTCCATATATCGATGAAGTCACAATAAAGTGTCCGGAGTGTGGGGGAGAGATGCACCGTGTACCAGAGGTAATTGACTGTTGGTTTGACAGTGGTTCTATGCCTTTTGCCCAGCATCACTATCCATTTGAAAATCAGGATCTGTTCAGGCAGCAGTTTCCGGCAGACTTTATATCCGAAGCTGTAGACCAGACAAGAGGATGGTTTTATTCTTTGCTGGCAGTTTCCACTTTACTGTTTAATAAATCACCGTATAAGAATGTAATCGTGCTGGGACATGTTCAGGATGAAAATGGACAGAAAATGAGCAAGTCGAAAGGAAATGCCGTAGATCCTTTTGATGCGTTAAACCAGTATGGTGCAGATGCGATTCGCTGGTATTTCTATGTTAACAGTGCTCCCTGGCTGCCAAATCGTTTCCACGGCAAAGCAGTCCAGGAAGGGCAGCGCAAATTTATGGGAACCTTGTGGAACACCTACGCATTCTTTGTACTGTATGCTAACATTGACGACTTTGATGCCACAAAATACAGTCTAAAGTACGATAAACTGAATGTTATGGATAAGTGGCTTTTATCCCGTCTGAACAGTTTGGTGAAAACAGTGGATGAAAATCTTGCAAATTACCGGATTCCGGAAAGTGCGAGAGCGCTGCAGGACTTCGTGGACGATATGAGCAACTGGTATGTAAGAAGAAGCCGTGAACGTTTCTGGGCAAAGGGAATGGAACAGGATAAAATTAATGCTTATATGACATTGTATACTGCCCTTGTGACGACAGCAAAGACAGCTGCTCCCATGATTCCGTTTATGGCAGAGGAAATATATCAAAATCTTGTCCGCAGTATTGACAATGAGGCTCCGGAAAGCATCCACCTCTGTGACTTCCCGACTGTGAATGAAGCACGCATCAACAAAGAGCTGGAAGCTGATATGGCAAATGTTCTGAAGCTTGTAGTTATGGGGCGCGCCTGCAGAAATACTGCGAATATTAAGAACCGCCAGCCAATTGGGCGGATGTTTGTGAAAGCGGCCTTTGTACTGCCTGAGTTCTATCAGGAAATCGTGGCAGATGAACTGAACATAAAACATATTGATTTTACAGAGGACGTTAGATCCTTTACTTCATATAGTTTTAAACCACAGCTGAAGACAGTGGGACCAAAATATGGTAAAATGTTAGGAAGTATCAAATCCACCCTGGATAAGCTGGATGGAAACGCCGCGATGGATGAAGTCAATGAAACAGGTTCTTTGAAACTGAATATCAATGACCGGGAGATTACATTATTCAAGGAAGATTTATTGATAGATACAGCGCAGATAGAAGGTTATGTTTCTGAAAACGATAATGGAATTACAGTAGTCCTGGACACGAACCTAACGGAAGAACTTTTAGAGGAAGGTTTTGTGCGGGAGATTATCAGCAAGATTCAGACTATGCGAAAAGAGGCTGACTTCCAGGTTATGGATAAAATTAAAGTCACTTATACAGGTAGTGAAAAAGCGGAGGGAATTTTTGCAACATATGGCGAAGAAATTGGAGGTGAAGTGCTGGCAGATGAAGTCGTGAAAGCAGCTCCGGCCGGATATATAAAAGAATGGAAGGTAAACGGGGAAGCCGTGACGATGGGTGTAGAAAAGGAGGCGATGTGATATTGACGTACAGTGCGCGTTTTGAGAAGGAAACCTTTAAAGAAACAGTAAAAGATAACGTGAAAATATTGTATCGGAAGACCATTGAGGAGGCTGCAGCCCAGCAGATATTTCAGGCAGTATCTTACGCGGTAAAAGATATCATTATAGATGACTGGCTGGCTACACAGGAAGAAAACCGTAAGAAGGACGCAAAGATGCTATATTATATGTCCATGGAATTTCTTATGGGGCGCGCCCTGGGTAATAACCTGATTAATATGTTGTCTTATAAAGAGGTTAGAGAAGCTCTGGAAGAGATGGGCATTGATCTGAATGTGATAGAAGACCAGGAGCCGGATCCGGCCCTTGGAAACGGTGGCCTTGGACGGTTAGCGGCATGTTTTCTGGATTCCCTGTCAACATTGAATTACCATGTTTACGGATGCGGTATCCGTTACCGGTATGGGATGTTCAAGCAGAAGATTGAAAACGGATATCAGGTTGAGACCCCGGATGATTGGCTTAAGGAAGGAAATCCTTTCGAACTTCGCAGAGAAGAATATGCCAAGGAGGTGCGTTTTGGAGGGGATATCCGGTTTGAGAAGGATCCTGAGACCGGAAAGGATATATTTATTCAGGAGAACTACGAATCTGTCCGGGCAATTCCTTATGACGTGCCTATCGTGGGATATGGCAGCCACGTAGTTAATACATTGCGCATCTGGGACGCAGAGGCTATCACCAACTTTTCTCTGGCTTCCTTTGACCGGGGGGATTATCACAAAGCAGTGGAGCAGGAAAATCTTGCAAAGATGATTGTAGATGTATTGTATCCCAATGACAATCATTATGCCGGTAAAGAACTCAGGCTGAAACAGCAGTATTTCTTTATTTCTGCTAGTTTGCAGGCTATGGTTGCAAAATATAAAAAGCATCATGACGATATCAGGAAGCTTCCTGAGAAAGTTGTGATACAAATGAACGACACACATCCTACGGTGGCAATTCCAGAACTGATGCGCCTTTTGATTGATGTGGAGGGATTAAGCTGGGAGGAAGCCTGGGATGTGACAACAAAGACCTGTGCTTATACAAATCACACAATTATGGCAGAAGCACTGGAAAAATGGCCTGTAAACTTATTTTCAAAGCTCCTTCCCCGTATTTACCAGATTGTACAGGAAATAGATCGTAGATTTGTCAATGAGGTACGCGCAAAATATCCAGGTAATGAGGAAAAAGTCAGAAAAATGGCCATTCTCTGGGACGGACAGGTGCATATGGCACGTATGGCAATTATTTCCGGATTCTCTGTCAACGGAGTGGCAAAGCTCCACACAGAAATTCTGAAGCATCAGGAATTGAAGGATTTTTATGAGATGATGCCGGAAAAGTTCAATAATAAAACAAACGGCATAACCCAGCGACGCTTTCTTCTTCACGGGAACCCTCTTCTTGCGGACTGGATTACAGCCAGAATAGGAGACGGATGGATTACAGACTTGTCAAAGATAGGAAACCTAAAAGTTCTGATAAACGATGAGCAGGCCAGAAGAGAATTTATGCAGATAAAATATCATAATAAGGTACGTCTGACAAAATACATCAAAGAGCATAATGGTATAGATGTAAACCCGGAATCTATTTTTGATGTACAGGTAAAGCGACTGCACGAATATAAACGGCAGCTTCTGAACATTTTGCATATTATGTATCTGTATAATCAAATTAAGGAGCATCCTGAAATGTCGTTTTATCCAAGAACCTTTATCTTTGGAGCTAAGGCGGCGGCCGGATACCAAAGAGCGAAAGAGACGATTAAATTGATTAACTCTGTAGCAGGGATTGTGAATAATGACAGAAGTATTAATGGAAAGCTAAAAATTATATTTATAGAGGATTACAAGGTATCCAATGCGGAATTGATATTTGCGGCTGCAGATGTAAGTGAACAGATTTCCACTGCTTCAAAAGAGGCATCCGGAACCGGGAATATGAAGTTTATGTTAAACGGTGCTCCTACACTGGGCACGATGGATGGTGCAAACGTAGAGATTGTAGAAGAAGTTGGGGAGGAGAACGCATTTATCTTTGGTTTGTCCTCTGAGGAGGTTATTAACTACGAGAATAACGGAGAGTATAACCCAGTGGATGTTTATTTTAACGACTGGGAGCTAAAGCGTGTAATCGATCAGCTTGTGGACGGAACCTATTCGGGAGGCGATCACAATATGTACCGAAATCTGTACAACTCGCTTCTTAATACAGAATCCACAGATAGAGCAGACATGTATTTTATTCTGAAAGATTTCCGGTCTTACGCAGAGGCTCAGAAAAGAGTGGAAGAGACCTACAGAGAGGAATACAGTTGGTCCAAGATAGCACTTATGAATACGGCATGCAGCGGAAAGTTTACCTCTGACAGAACAATAGAAGAGTATGTGAAGGATATCTGGAAACTGGAAAAAGTGGCTGTACCATCGGGATCGATGGAATAGGAGGTATTTATGTTTGATTATTACAACTATGGGAATATGGATTCGGTAATGACAGGGATTCTGGCTATCTATATGATTATACTTGCACTTTGTTTTATTTTTTATGTTATCAGCTATATATTTAAGGGAATTGGTATGTTCACCATTGCAAAACGCCAGGGGATGGATTCTCCGTGGCTTGCGTTCATTCCCTTTGCAAGAACATATCTGCACGGCGAATTGGGCGGAAGTATTACGCTGAAATCAAAAAACATCAAAAATCCCGGAATATGGCTTCTTGCGCTGCCATTTATTGCCGGGGCAGTGAATTTCATATTTTATCTGCTGATTATTGTTGTGGGCTTTGGAACTGTATTTTCCAGTTTGTTTGATTATCGCTCTTATGGGGACTATTCATACTCCTACGCCCCTCAGATAGGCCCGGGGACTGTGCTGGGAATCATCGTTCTGGTAATTATCTGGATTATTCTGCTTATTGCTTACGAGGCAATATATAAGGTATTTGGGGTGCTGGTAAACCATCAGATTCTGGAAAGGTTTACAACGAAAAATATGTCTGTTGCACACGCTGTATTGTGCAGCACAATACCTCTTTATGAGTCTATCTGTTTCTTTGTAATGAGAAACAAAGATTTTAATCCGGGAATGGAGCTCGATTCAGAAGCAGATGCAGAAGAAGAAACTCAAACAGACTTAAGGGAACCGGCAGATCAGGAAAAGACAGATACAATAAATATGTAAAAAAATGAATGTACTTTTTATGCCCTTCATATATTTCAATATGGAGGGCATTTTAATGGGACAACGTTATATGAAGCAGAAGTTTAAGGTGGGCTGCTCATTTTTAATCATTTTAATATTACTTCCTTATGTAGTGACCGTTTTTGTAAATGGAGGAGATATGAAAGCCGCAGAAAAGGAAGGCAGTGCCTATGTGCAGGTAAAAAACACAGCTCAGGACAGCAAGGAGGAAGTGATTAAAATTCCCTGGACTGAGTACTTTATAGGGGTTCTTGCAAAGGAAATGCCTGAGACATATGAAGAGGAGGCGCTGAAAGCCCAGGCTGTACTTATCAGAACTCATCTTTACCAGATGCTGGACGATGATAAAGAAAAGGCACTTAAGGACAGCTATTTAAGTACAAAAGATCTGGAAAAGAAGTGGGGAGCAAAGAAATATGACACTTATTATGCTAAACTAAAAAAGGCCATGGATGAAACATCAAATCAAGTACTGTACTATAATGACACCTATGCTTTCGTTCCGTTTCACCAGTCCAGCAACGGGAAAACAAGAAACGGCCAGGAGGTTCTGGGAAGTCCGGATTATCCCTACCTCGTTGTCAGGGAATGTCCGGAAGATAAAAAAGCAAAGGATGAGATGCATGTTTATAATCTGGAATACAAGGAAATCCAGACAAAATGTCAGCCGTTTTTAGTAGCTGTCGATAAGGAGAGTGCAGAAAAGACTTACCATTTTTCGGATTTTGAGATTCAGGAATATGATTCAGCAGGTTATGTGTCAAAGCTTCGAATCGGGGACACAGTCTGCTCGGGTGAGCAATTTCGCGAGGCCCTTTCTCTGTCCTCTAGTTCGTTCACCCTGCAGGAGGCAGACGGAGGAATCCGCATTACAACGGTAGGGACCGGCCATGGTCTGGGGATGAGCCAGTGGACGGCAAATGATATGGCTAAGAATGGAAAAAACTATGAAGAAATTCTTCAAAATTTTTTTGAAGACACGAAACTGACGGATGGTGGAGAAATATTTGCAAAAGTAGAATAAGGTATCACTTTTCTGGCAAAAATATAGCCAGAGGTGATGAATATGAATAAGAATAAGAACGAAAAGCCATTTTCAATAAAAGGAAAAGGCGCAGCGGTCGGTATCGTAATTTGTTTTGTTGCTGTAATTGTGATGGTAGGAGCATATACATTCAACAATTATGAGAAAAAAGTGAATGAGCAGCTTGCGAAAGCCGAAGAAGAGACAGATGAACTTACAAAAGAAAAAAGCGAGGCAACAACGACAAACGACATTGTCCTGCCCGAAGCTGAAGGCAATACATCCACAGAAAATGATACAGCAGAAAAAGAAAATGATACACAAGATGACGGTGCAGCAGATACAACCGGTACAGCAGGAAACGCAGCAGAAGTATTTTTCGACGAGAGCAGCCAGCTTACATGGCCAGCCAGCGGAGCTGTACTGATTAATTACAGCATGGATCAGACCGTTTACTTCTCTACGCTGGAACAGTATAAATACAATCCGGCCCTGGTCATTGGCGGGGATGTGGGAGAAGAGATAGGAGCCTCTGCGGCAGGCGTTGTATCAAATATAGAACAGACCGCCCAGACAGGAGTTACAGTAACATTGGATATGGGAAACGGATACAGCGCAGTATATGGACAGCTGAAAGAGGTTCCCCTGGAAATTGGCGACTATGTAGCTGCAGGAGAAACTGTAGGATACATGAGCGAACCTACAAAATACTACAGTGTAGAGGGTCCCAACCTGTATTTCGAGTTACTAAAAGATGGAGATCCGGTAAACCCCATGGATTTTATGGAATCATAATGATTTAGGGCGTAGCAAAAATTAAATATGCTATGCCCTTTTTAATGCTATAATATATGCAAAGGAGTAGACAGCGATCATGAATTATACATATATATTAAGATGTGGGGATGGGAGTTTATATACCGGATGGACAAATCATCTGGAGAAGCGTATCAGTGACCATAATCAGGGCAGAGGTGCTAAGTATACAAAGGCACATAGGCCGGTAGAACTGGTATACTTTGAGACATTTAGGACAAAGGAAGAAGCAATGAAAAGAGAATGTGCCATAAAGAAAATGACACGCAGACAAAAGCTGGAACTAGTGCATCGATTCATAAATAATTAATGCATAAAAAGGAAAAATGCGGTCCTCATTACAGAGGTGCCGCATTTTTTGCCTGGTTTTAATAATTTTCAGCTTTTCTTTCAAAGTAGGCACGTGGATGAGCACATACCGGACAAACTTCCGGAGCTTCATTGCCTTCATATATGAAACCGCAGTTTCTGCACTTCCAACCAAGAGGAGCTTCATCTTTGAAGGTTTCACCGGCACGGAAATGTTCAAGAAGCTTGTTGTAGCGCTTCTCGTGGGCAGCCTCTACTTTTGCCACACCTTTAAATTTTACAGCCAGCTCTTTGAAGCCTTCTTCTTCAGCTTCTTTTGCCATGCGATGGTACATGTCTGTCCACTCATAATTCTCACCTGCGGCTGCATCTTTCAGATTTGCATCAACATCACCGATTCCATGGAATTCTTTGAACCAGAGTTTGGCATGTTCTTTTTCCTGGTTAGCGGTCTCCAAAAAGATATCGGAAATCTGCTCAAAACCAGCCTTCTTAGCAGCAGATGCATAAAACGTGTACTTATTGCGCGCCTGTGACTCACCTGAAAAGGCTTCCATAAGGTTCTTTTCTGTTTTTGTTCCTTCGTACTTTGACATTGAAAATCCTCCTAGTATATGTATTGTATATAGTATAACAGTTTATCCTTTATGAATCAATGAAGATTAGCCAAAATATCTCTTCAGCAAACCTTCAAAAGCTTTTCCGTGACGTGCTTCATCTCTTGCCATCTCATGTACCGTATCATGAATAGCATCCAGATTAGCTTCTTTTGCACGTTTTGCAAGATCGAATTTACCGGATGTTGCACCGTTTTCTGCGTCTACTCTCATTTGAAGGTTCTTCTTTGTACTGTCTGTTATGACCTCGCCCAGCAATTCTGCAAATTTGGCCGCATGCTCTGCTTCTTCATAAGCAGCTTTTTCGTAGTATAGACCAATTTCCGGATAGCCTTCTCTGTGTGCAACTCTAGCCATTGCAAGATACATACCTACTTCTGAGCACTCTCCCGAAAAGTTGGCTCTTAAATCATCTATAATGTCTTCACTGGCACCCTGGGCAACACCTACAACATGTTCTGCAGCCCATGCTTTATCCTCTGCCTGCTCTTTGAACTTCTCAGCAGGTGCGCCGCAGACAGGACACTTCTCCGGTGCGGATTCTCCTTCATAAACGTAGCCACAAACTGAACATACAAATTTTTTCATAGTAAATCTCCTTCTCTCATATTTTTTAGTTGTTTTTCTGCCGGCAGTATCTAAAACCCCGGCGATATATATTAATATAGAAGGTTTTTGTACCTTCTATATTAATTACATAGGTTATTCTAGCGGACGGTGGTTCCCCATCCGTCTTGACCTGAAGATACAATCACTGCATCTTCCATAAAAGGTAATGTTGCTGGACTCTATTTTCCCATCAAAGTTTTGTGCCGCTGTTTTATTTATTTCTTCTAACCCTTCTATACCAAAGTCTAAATTTATAACTTTTCCACAGCTGGTGCAGAAAAAATGATTATGTGGCGTAACAATTCCATCAAACCTATCGGCACTGCCCGGTAAAGTAATCTTGATTGCTTCCCCTATATCTGTAAGTAGATTTAAATTTCTGTACACAGTTGCCAGACTGATATTAGGAAATTCCTTCTTTACATGTAAATAAACAGTATCAGCAGTTGGGTGCGACCCGGTCGACATCAGATACTTCTTGATGGCTTCACGCTGCCGGCTATATTTTAAAGCTGCCATGAGGAACCCCCTTCCGAAATCAATAATAGTAATTGTTATCTGTATATAAATATAATACATGTTTATGGAAATGTCAATAGTATATTGCAGAATAAATAAAACTCCTGAAAACAAGTTAGATTAATTGCTTTCGGGAGTTATTTTATAACATATTTTAAATTGTTATTGTTGAATTTTATGCGACTTTTTAACACATTTACTACATTTACCATTAAACGTTACACTGCTGGACTCAATTTTACCATCAAAATTTCTCGAGACTATTGTATTAATTTCTTCTAATTTTTTTATGTCTAAATTTAAATCAAGGACTCTACCACACTCAGTGCAAAAAAAGTGATTGTGGGGCGCTGCGTTTCCGTCAAATCGATCGGCGCCATCCGGTGAAGGAATCTTGAGTGCTTCTCCGATATCTGTCAGCAGATTCAGGTTTCTGTAGACAGTCCCAAGACTGATATTAGGAAATTCTTCCTTTACATGGAGATAGACAATATCCGCGGTAGGGTGTTCTTTTGTTGCCATCAGATACTTCTTGATAGCTTCACGCTGCCGGCTGTACTTTAACGTTGTCAATATAGGCCTCCTTCCAATTTGATAATCTCTCGGAATCTCTAAGCCAGTAAATCCAAGGCTTTCAGATCCCTTTTTTATTAAAATCCCCCACTTTTTTGTCAAAAAACACTTGACAGTTTACTCGAAAAATGCGGCGCTTCGCGCCTAT
>NZ_FBWL01000156.1 GCF_001517425.1 Clostridium sp. C105KSO13
TGGTCAAAAGAATTACCAGAAGAATGTAGGTTGATTCATAAGCATAAAAAATGCCTCAAGAAATGATAGGCTTAGTATAGCAGCATTGCGATAGAATTACACGACGCCATCTTTTGAAGCACTTACATGATATATCTGGTAAATACAATGGATTACACGAAAGTTCGTGTAATCCATTAAAGTTTCTTTATGCGAAAGAAAAATTAGAAGTAATAGAACGGGAACTTAATCGGTGCGGATATTTTGTGATTGTCACATCAAAGAAAATGACTGCAGCAGAAGCCCTTTCACTGTACAACAGCCGGAATGTATCAGAAAAGTTGTTCAGCGGAGACAAGTCATATCTTGGAAACAAAAGCCTGCGTGTACATGGAAATGAATCAGCAGATGCAAAGGTATTTGTTGAGTTTATTGCAATGATTGTATGATGTAGCTGCAAAAGAGCTGGAAGAGCTCCAGGAAAAGAAACGGTGTAATTCAAAGAAATGAACTTATTAAGGCAGTAGAAAAAAGTGGAAGATCTTATGCTGACGTCATAGCATTTCTAGAAAGTTCATGTTAGCGTTTCAATGTAAGGGTCTAAACCGGCATGTGAGTGAGTAGGTAAAATGTGGAAAGCTAACAATAAAAGGTGGATTTTTTTATCTGGTTGTGCCGGCACCATGCAGCCATAGACATACCGCTGGATACCTGCTGCTGGATTCGTTGTTTCCATAAACAGCTATTATCCTGATCCATTATGTGACCTGCTAAAGATATTTTAGGTACATTTTACAGGAGTTGCCCGGAAATTGCAGCACGTTATCGTTAGAAGCACTTACCTGATTTTGCTGGAAGTTCACAAAAAAAGTATTGACAAGTTACAAATGGTTATATATACTCTAATTATAGAAGTAAACGTTTACCTCGAGACCTATATCTTTCTAAAACTTAGTTTTTGCTCTTTGCTAATCAAAAATCTCTGGTTATAATCCGGAGTTTTATTTTCAACAGAAAGTAAACGTTTACTTTCAGCTGTAAATGAATTATACTAATATAGAAGAGTGCTACGAGCAATCTTCCGATGGATAAATAAAGTGGATTGTTATAATTCAATTTTGGCAAGGAGAGAGAAGAATGAAGCGAGTAACGATAAAAGACGTGGCAAAGCGCGCAAATGTATCAACCGCCACTGTATCGCGAGTAGTAAATGGTATAGGTACAGTAACAGACGACAATCGTGACAAGGTACAAACAGCAATTAAGGAATTAAATTACTTTGTGAATACGGCAGCCTCCAACTTAAAGAAAAATAGCAGTAATGTGATTGGGATTGTAATCCCTACTTTCACCAATGAATACTTCATGGAGCTGATTAAGGGAATTGAAGATAGTTTTGTATACTCAGAGTATGTATTCTATATTGCCAGTTCAAAGGATGATCTCGATAAGGAGAAGGAGATTCTGCAAAAATTCCGAGAGAGCAATGTAGAGGGGGTGATTCTACTCACAATTGGAGGCAATGAAAGTTTCATTCAGGAACTACTTAAGATGAATATGAAAATCATTAGTGTGGAACGCCGTGTGGAAATAGATAGTGGGATAGACTTTATCGGCGAAAACAATGTAGAAGCGACCTATGAATTAACGAAGAAATTTCTAAATGAGATTCCCTACCGTGATGTTGTATTGCTTGGTGGCTATGAAGAGTTATCAATAGGTCATGAGAGAATTGAAGGAGCAGTAAAAGCGCTGCAGGAGAAAGAACTAGAATATATGTACCTCAATGGTCATTTTAATGCAAAGATTTCGGAAGAGATTTTTCCGGACATTGTATCTCGGTATCCTAATGGCTGCGGTATAATCTCCTTAAATAACACTATGACAGAAGGGGTCATTAGGGCAATACACAGAGATGAGGAAAAAGACTATTCTTCAAAATATCCTGTTGCGTCTTATGGAAAGATTAAGTTCCAATCTATTTTTAAAAAAAATATTATTGCATCAGTCAGGCAGTACCCCTATCAAATAGGAGTTGAGGTATCAAACCTGCTACAGGACAAAATAGATGGAAATGCAAGTGAAACGGTTACGAAGTTAATAAGGAATACTATTGATTAAATCTGAAATTTGAAACAGAAAGTGGGTGTAGAAAAATGAAATTAAGAAAAATGATTAGTTTAACCTGCGTGGTTGGTGTAGTTTTATCTCTTGCAGCATGTGGAGGACAAAAACAAAATGACAGCCAGGCGGCAACAGATACATCTAGCGGAAAGACAGAAATTAAGTTCTGGAATCACTGGGGAAGTGAAACAAATGAAGCAAAATGGTTCAATGACAAGATTACTGAATATGAAAAATTAAACCCAGATGTTGAAATCACCCAAACCAATATTCCCATGGAGGACTACACCGGAGCAAGGCTGACTACAGCATTTGCAACAGGTGAAGGTCCTGATATTTTCAGCGCCAGCCCGGGAACTCTTCCGGCATTTACTGAAGCGGATATGTTGTATGACTTATCAAAGTATTTTTCGGAGGATGTATTAGCTGATTTTTCTGAGGACGCTATTAATTCCGTAAGTGTAGACGGAAAGATTTTGGCAGCGCCTTTTGAACAGGATTTATTAGGATTGTATTACAATAAGGATATGCTTGATGCAGCCGGCATCACTCCCCCCACTACCTGGGATGAGATGATTGCGGCAGCAAAAGCCCTGACTACTTCCGATGTATGGGGCATTACTTACGATCTGACCAAAGGTGCGTATGGCAATTTTATCTTCATGCCCTTTGTATGGCAAACCGGCGGTGACTTTTTTGAAGGGAATAAATCTTTATTAAATACGCCGGAGATGATAAAAGCTCTGACTATGTGGAAGCAAATGGTGGATGACGGCAGTGCAAACATTAAGCCCTCTCGTTTTGCCAGCGACGGTGCAATCCTTGCTGATGGCGAAACGGCTATGTGGATTGGGGGAAGCTGGGCAATTACCCAGTACGAGAAAGAGTACCCTGATATGAACATTGGTTTGGTTCCACTGCCAATCCCAGACGGTGGGAAACCGGCATCTGCCGGCGGTGGCTGGAGATTGGCGGTAAGCAGTCAAAGCCAGGTAGCAGAACAAGCGGCTAAATTTGTACAATGGCTATTTCTTGATGAGGATCCGACCAATGCTATTCAATGGAATACAGAAGTTAAGTTTTCCTATTCGCCAAGAAAATCAGTAATCGAGCAGGCAGAGGAAATTTACCAGAAAGGACTAAGAGCAACCTTCACTAATGAGATTTATGGCACCGAGCAACCGGAGCTTTCCATGGAACCAGAGGTCTCAGATATTATTGGCGATATGCTGCAAAATGCGATTTTCAGCATGAGCCCGGAAGATGCGGCTAAAGAGGGCGACAGACAGCTGACAGAGTTCTTTGAAAATTAATGTTTATCAAGAAGCTCTTTTATAGAATCCATGCTTAAAGCTCATGAAAACTCATGCGGAACAGTAGTGAAACAAGGAAAGGAAATCATGAAACAAAAGTATGCAAATAAAAAAAGAAAAGAAACATTGACGGCATATTTAATGCTGTCTCCCAATATAGTGGGAATCGGTATCTTTGTGTTTATCCCTATGCTGTATGCTGTCTATGTGAGTTTTCATAGTTGGAATGGAATGTCAGATATGACATTTACCGGAGTTGACAATTATAGGCGGCTGATAACAGATACTGGTTTTTTGAACTCAGTAAAAACAACCTTGATATATGCCATAACATATATTCCGTTGGTATACTGTATCTCCCTGGGTCTGGCACTTATTACAAATAGTCTGAGGGGAAAGTTGGAAACATTTTGCCGGATGGCATATTTCATGCCCTATTCAATTTCTACAGTAGTAGCGGCACTGATATGGTCATTCATGTATGATCCCAAACGGGGGTACTTTAATGGAATATTAAATGCTTTTGGGATGAAGAGTCAGAATTTTTTAGCAGATACGAATCAAGCTCTTTTTGCTGTAATGGCAGTAAGTGTCTGGCTTATAGTTGGTTACAATATGGTCATATTTATTGCTGCAATTAAGGATGTGCCACAATCATTATATGAAGCGGCAGATATGGATGGAGCAAATGCTGTAGTGAAATTTTTTTGTATTACATTGCCAACGATTAAAAATACAACAGTATTTATACTTGTAGTAACAACGATAGGATCCTTCCAAGTATTTGATCAGATTTCCATTATGACCGGTGGCGGTCCGGCTCATTCTACCGAAGTTGCTGTTTTTAGGATTTATGATGAAGCATTTAGAATGTATGATTTTGGCTATTCTTCAACAATGGCGGTTGCCCTGTTTGTAGTAATCATGATTCTGACATTCATCCAATTTAAATTTACCGGCTCCAAGGAGGATTAGAGATGAAGAACAGAAAAAGAGTAGTACTTAATATAATCGCAATTATGATTGCTTTATTGATTATATTTCCTATTTACATCCTGGTGCTAAGTGCTTTTAAGCCGAATTCAGAAATATTTAATTTATCGTTGCTTCCGGATTTTTCCATCTTAACATTTGAAAATTTTGTGCAGATATTTGAAACGGATTTCTTCTTTCGCAGTATGCTTAATTCCCTTATTATATCTGTTACAATTACAATAGCTGCACTTTTTTTTCATTCTATGTCAGGGTATGCACTGGCAAAGTTACATTTTCCGGGAAAGAAACTAATATTTGGCTGGTTTATGAGCACTATGATGATTCCTTTTGCAGTGATTATGATTCCTTTGTTTATCATTGTGCGGGGAATGGGTATCTTAAATTCACTGTGGGCGGTTATTTTACCGTTATTGCCTAATGCATATGGTATCTTTTTATATCGGCAGTTCTTCTTGGACATACCGGAGTCTATGTTAGAAGCTGCTAAAATTGATGGATTATCACATTTTGGAATATTTTCAAAAATTTATCTGCCATTATCAAAATCCATCACAGTTACCCTGGCAATTACATTTTTTGTAACAAATTGGAACACTTATCTTTGGCCTCTTATTGTTACACAAAAACAAGACCTTTGGACTATACAGGTGGCCTTGGCAAACTTTAAAGGAGAACATACTACGGCTTGGAACTTGATATTGGCTGGTGCAGTTGTGGCAGCGCTGCCTACGGTAATTTTGTTTTTTGTATTCCAAAAATATATTAGAGAAGGTATCAAAACATCAGGCAGCAAGGAGTAATAAGGACTTAAGAAAGGAAAGACAAACACAATGAATACATTTGGCAGTTCACTAAGAGATATATGTAAAGAAAGGGTGGGAAAGAGAAAACGCTATTCCAGTTATGATACTACGGGAGGAAATCAAGATTACTTAAAAGTTTTTCCAACGGACAGGAAAACATTTGTTGATATACAGGGAGCCGGGTGTATTACACATATTTGGATTACTACGGCACCATTTGATGGCTTGACAGAAGAATACCTCTACCGCAAATTAATTATAAGAATGTTCTGGGACGGCGAATCTTTACCTAGTGTAGAGGTGCCACTTGGTGATTTCTTCGGCATGGGGCATGGAATAACAAAAAATTTTGTTTCCGCACCATTTCAGATGGGGCCGGAAAATGGGCAGGCACTAAACTGCTTTCTGCCAATGCCTTTTGCTAAAGAAGCACGTATTGAATTAGAATCTCAAGCAAAGGAGCCGATAAAGTTTTACTTCTATGTGGACTATGAGCAATATGATGGGGTGATAGAAACGCCTTTGCGTTTTCATGCCACTTGGCATCGGGAGGTTACCAAAGGGATAGATCCAATGAGTGTTAATAATGCATTCTATGAATTTGGGGGTAAGAATACAACTGGTACAGAAAATTATATATTGCTGGAAGCAGAAGGAAGAGGACATTATATCGGCTGCAATTTAAATATTCATAACTTAAGATATACACAGGAATGGAACTGGTATGGGGAAGGTGATGACATGATTTTCATCGATGGTGAACCTTGGCCTCCTTCTTTACACGGAACAGGAATGGAAGATTACTTTAATACTGCATGGTGTCCTACACAAGAATATGAAAGCCCGTATTTTGGGTTGATTTTAGGCGGTGATTCTAATTGGGCCGGAAAGATTTCCGCTTACCGCTATCATATAGAGGATCCGGTAATGTTTGATAAGTCCATAAAAGTGACTATCGAACATGGCCATAACAATCACCGAAGTGATGATTACAGCAGCACCGCTTATTGGTATCAGACAGAACCACATAAAAGTTTTGATGAGATGCTGCCAATGGAAAAGCGTTTACCGTTGCCAACAATTGTTGCTCCTAAAGAAGAGGAAATAGAGGAGTTTTTCAATTATTAGGATACTGTATTACAATGAATGTTTAATTCCTATCCGAATGTATCGTTTTTATGTAAAATGGTACATTCAAAAAAATAGAAAATGTTGTATTTTCGGTTGTTGCTGGATTCGTTCTTTCCATAAACTGCTGTTATCCTGATCCATTATGTGACCTCCTAAAGATATTTTAGGTACATTTTACAGAATTTACTTGGAAATGACGTGCGACTAAAGATGTTGTAGATTCCAATAGACGGTACCTCCTTTTGGACGTCTAGCGTTTACTTCCCAAAACCATCTAATCCGGGACGGGTATGACTTTGATGCAAGTTAGGTTGGATATTATTTTCAGTTGCAAGGGTATTGAGATCTTTCTCTCCCTTAAGCAGCTCCATCACAAGGTCTGATTTAAATTTGGCACTAAAGTTTCTTCTTTGTCTGAACATAACCGTGAATCCTTTCTTTCATACTGATTTTAGTATATCAGATTCATTAAAATCTGTCCAGAAAAGTGTCTTAATTTATGAGACCATTATAGGTGTTTGTGGTTCCGGAAAAACAACTTATGCTAAGCAAAAGGAAAAAGAGGGGTACATCCGCTTATCCATAGATGAAGAAATGTGGAACAACTACGGAAAACGGGGCGTGGATTATCCTGTAAGTGAGTATGACCGTTTGTCTGAAGAAACAGAGAAGAGACTCCGTCAGAAAATGATCGAGCTTATTAAAACAGGGCAAAATGTTGTCATTGATTTTAGTTTTTGGAATAAGGCTAATCGTGATAAATATCGAAAACTGATTTTAGAAGCTGATGGCAAATTAGAACTTGTTTATATGAAAGCAGATAAACAAGTTTTGCGTAAGCGGCTAAAAGCACGCAATCAATCCATTCATGCTAATTCGCCATTTGTGATAACAGATGAAATATTAGACCATCATTTTAATGATTTTCAAGAGCCGGTTGGTGAGGGTGAAATCGTTTTAATACAACAATAACTTCCAATTTATTTAAGGTTATAAATTTTACCAACTCAAGTGAAATCTTCTTGACAAAGCGATATCAATGTATTATAAATGTTTTAAAGGCGAGGGTGCTGAAGCTTACTGCTTCAAGCACCCTCGCCTTTCTTTTTTACCTTGATGAAAAGATAACTTATGATTTTAAAGAGGAGGAATTGATTATGTCACAAATTATTATTGACAGCTTTTGGGTGGCCTTGGCGGCCTTCCTGGTGTTCTGGATGAACTTAGGCTTTGCCTCGGTTGAGGCTGGTATGGCAAGAGCAAAAAACACTGTCAACATTTTGAGCAAAAATTTTATTGTTTTTGCAGTATCTTCACTAGGCTTTATGTTTTTGGGATTTGGTTTGATGTTCGGCAGCGACAATCCCTTTGTCGGCACCGACAATCTCTGGATCTTAGGTAAGATTCCGGCATGGTATACCAATGAGGACACGATTCTCCTGGGCTCACCAATTACCTTTTGGATTAAGTTTTTCTGGCAGTTGGTATTCTGCGGCACTGCAGCTACTATTGTATCCGGTGCCGTGGCTGAGCGGGTAAAATACATCTCCTTTATCATTTTCTCGTTTGTCTTAACTCTCTTTATTTATCCAATTGTCGGGCATTGGATCTGGGGCGGCGGCTGGCTGGCTGATATGGGCTTTCAAGATTTTGCAGGCGGCTCAGTCGTGCATGGTTTGGGCGGTATAGCTGCTTTAGCCGGTGCTATGGCTTTGGGACCACGCATCGGCAAATATGGAAAGGACGGCAAACCCAAAGCCATTCCCGGACATAATATGAGCCTGGCGGTCATTGGCGTTTTTGTGCTCTGGCTGGGCTGGTTTGGTTTCAACCCCGGCTCCACCTTGAGTTTTGCCAAACCAGGTGATGTGGCACATGTACTCCTGACCACCAACACGGCAGCCATTATAGCTATTTTGACTTCTACCGCCACCAGTTGGATTAAAATCGGCAAACCTGATTTGGGTATGACCATCAACGGATGTTTGGCCGGTCTGGTCATCATTACCCCTGGTGCTGCGTATGTCAGCATTCCTGTTTCCATGCTTTTAGGCGCTATAGGCGGCGTCATTGTCGTTTTTGCAGTTATGATGTTTGACAGGTTAAAAGTAGACGATCCGGTGGGTGCTACTTCGGTACACCTGGTCAACGGCTTTTTGGGCACTATTGCGGTCGGCCTGTTCGCTAAAGAAGGGGTTACCACCCTCTCTCCCTCCAATGGCTTGTTCTATGGCGGCGGCGTTAAGCTTTTAGGTGTACAGGTTTTAGGGGTTGTGGCTGTAGCCGCCTTTGGCTTTTTGACTTCAGCCCTGGTCTGGCAAATATTAAAGAAGACCATAGGCATTCGCGTGACTGCGAAAGAGGAACTGGAAGGTTTGGATATCGGCGAGCACGGCAACGAAGCCTACCCCGGTTTTGTCCCGGCGGTGGAAACGCTGGCTGACGGTGAGGAAGTCATTGCTATCAGTGTTCCCCAAGAGAGTGTACCTTCTGATGAAGCGGTTAAGGTCGTCAACACCGCGGGCACTGGTGCCAAGATTACTAAGGTTTCTATTGTAACCGCTCCCGGTAAGTTACATAAGCTGCAAACTGAGCTTGATGCCATTGGCATTACCGGCCTGACTGTTACCAATGTACTGGGCTTTGGTATGCAAAAAGGTCATGCCCGCGAGTATTATCGTGGCAATCCGGTCGAAACCAACCTGCTGCCGAAGATAAAGGTAGACATAGTCGTATGCAAAACACCGGTTCCCGCTCTGGTAGCTGCTGCCAAAAAGGCACTCTACACCGGCAATTATGGTGATGGCAAGATTTTCATCAGTAATGTGGAGAATGCCGTCAAGATCCGTACCGGGGAAGAAGGATATAGTGCTTTACAGGATGAGGTTTAAAAATAATTGAAAAATATTAATTAAGCCTGCCTGTTCTACTGCAATTTCATGGTCCACAGGAAGAACATCACTGTTTTGGAAAAGCAGGATAAAAAATGAGGAAATAAGTTCCTCTTGAAAAAGAACATATGTTCGTATATAATTCTATTCAAAGGAGGAGTGGCTTTGGATAGAATTATTTTTCATATAGACGTTAATTCTGCTTTTTTATCATGGGAAGCGGCATATCGGATTTATCATTTGGGAGCTCGCATGGACTTACGCACAATTCCCTCCGCTATCGGTGGCGACGTCAGCATGCGGCACGGAATTATCCTGGCTAAAAGTATACCGGCCAAGCCATACGGCATTAAAACCGGGATGACAATACTAGAGGCGAGGCAAAAATGCCCCAGGTTATACCTGGCTCCTCCGAATTATTCTTTGTACCAGTGCTGCTCCAAAGCATTCCTGCAGATTTTACAAGAATATACACCAGATATCGAAGTCTATTCCATTGATGAATCGTTTCTGGATATGACAGCAACAATTCATTTGTACGGGGATGCAGTGGAGACTGCGTATCATATTAAGAACCGGATTAAATCAGAATTAGGATTTACTGTAAATGTAGGTGTATCTTCCAATAAGCTGCTCGCCAAAATGGCCAGTGATTTTGAGAAACCGGACAGGGTACACACATTGTTTCCTAATGAAATCAAAGAAAAGATGTGGCCCCTGTCCGTTTCCGAGCTATTTTTTTGTGGCAGAGCAACAACAAAGAAATTATTAAGCATTGGCATCCATACAATTGGTGAGCTGGCAAATGCCGATATAGGGATTTTAAAGAGCCATTTGAAAAAGCAGGGAGAAGTCATGTGGAGCTTTGCAAATGGTTTGGATTTCTCAGCAGTAATATCGGAGGCTCCAAAACAAAAAGGATATGGAAACTCTACAACAACACCTTTTGATGTGTCTGATTTGGAGACAGCCAAAAAGGTATTGCTGGCATTGTGCGAAACGGTAGGCGCCAGACTGCGTAAGGATGACTTTCAAGCAAAGGTTATTACTATTGGCATTAAAAACTTTGACTTACAATATAGCAGCCATCAGATGATTATGAATAACGCAACGAATATAACAACAGAGCTATATCATTATTCCTGTGAATTATTTCAGCAGCTATGGGATGGGAGAACTCCTATAAGACATCTGGCAATTCATACTGGCTCTTTGTCTCCCGGCATTTCCGGAAGGCAGATGGATCTGTTTGATGTAACAGATTACGTCCGGTTGGAAAAGCTAGATAAGACGGTCGATGCCATTAGGAACCGGTACGGAAAAGATATATTGAAGAGAGCTGCGTTTATTCAAGCGAAAGATACCGACACCAAGTTTCGGTCAATAGATCATATGGAAGGTGGAGTTTCACGGGAAAAACGGAGTGTAGACTATTCAAAAATTAAAGTGGTTTAAAGAAGGTGATTTTATATGGGAATGGGTATTGGTATAAATGACGCGGTTCCTGATGAAGGGATACTGAGGAGAAAACAAGAATCTGTTGCCTGTAGTGTATGGTTTACGAGTACCGGGCGGATCATGCCCAAGCTGATGAAATATAAGGAGACAAACGGAGAAATTGTTACCGTATACCAAATTAGCGTTTTATCATCTGCAAAGAAAAATTATTGTGGTATACCAACCATAGAATTTTTATGTGAAGCTATGATTGGGAGTAGATTACAAAAATTTCGGTTATATTACTATACAGAACGCCAGGAATGGAAAATGACGAAATAGTAAAGACGGTGTATATCCCACAAACTATTCCCCGGCACTGCAATTGTTTATATTGCATATCTTACAAACAATTTCCAGTTCACATATCATTCAATAATTATTTCCTTATCTGTTATTAAAATCTATTACAAGACGATATTGGGAATATATGAAAAACGAAAAAATATATTTATTTTTGATATCGTTTTTTGTACAAATATACTAAAGAAGGAGCTTTTTGTCATGAAAAGTAGAAGAGGGAAAAGAAAAACAGTAGTAAAAAGAAGAAAAGGGTTCCAGACTATTTCCAGTAAAATATTAACATTTATTGGAGGAGCAGTGATTCTTTTGTTTGTAGTATTAATAATTATTATTACCAGAATCACGGGCAAGTCTGTGACAGAACTAAGAAGAGGTCAGCTGGAGGCACACTCTCAGGCATCCGCCAATGATATTGACAGCTATTTTGTGTCTTATTATGAGACTGTAAACGCTATTGCAAATGACAGTGCAGTGCAGGCACTGGTGAACGAGACTAAAAAAGGGGTGGATATGGAAAAGTCCCCCAGTTTAGCAGGGGTAGTTAACACACTGCACAACCTCAGGTCAGACAGCAGTGAGGCTGTTACGTCCGTTTATGTCGCAGACGTTGATACCAGCCGATTTGTGACAGACGATAGGTCTTTTTCTGCCAATGACTGGGTTATTACGGACCGTTCCTGGTTTCAGCAGCTGAGGGAAGAGGGAAAACCTATTATGTCATCCCCCTATTTGGATGTTATTACAAACAAACAGGTGGTCGCAATTTCCGCACCTGTGTTTAAACAAGGTACTACGGAAATCACTGGGACTGTAAACATAAATCTGGCACTGGACGAAGTCGGGAAGATGATGAGCACTTACAAGTTGGGAGACACAGGGCGGTTTATGCTGACCACTGCCGACGGCCAGGTCATTTATCATTTTGATGATAAATTTGTTGACAAAAATATTACAGAATTAAATTTTTCTGACAACATTAAAAAGGCACTGACTTCACAAAAAACAGGAGACATTGATTACACTGTCAACGGAAAACACAGTTATGGTTACACCGCAGCCGTTGGAAATACAGGATGGATTCTTACCACAGGGCTGCCGGATAAGGAGTATAACGAAGCTTATACTACCGTCAGGAATAGTATGCTGGGTATTTTTGCTGTTATATTAATTATCGTAACGATTGTTATTTTGCTTGTATCCAGACAGATTGTAATGCCGATTAAAAAGCTCACAAGGACGGCGGATTTAATTGCCGATGGAAATCTGGATGTTGCCATTGACTGCAGTTCAGCTGATGAGACAGGACAAATGAGTGAGGCGCTGAGCCGTACAGTTGTTCAGCTGCAACGATATCAGGCATACATAAAAGAAATTACAAACACCCTGGAGAATATGGCAAAGGGCGATATGCGTATACACCTGGAGGAAGATTATGTAGGAGAATTTGCATCTATAAAGACGGCTTTTGACTCGATTTCCATATCCCTGAATCATGCATTGCATCTCATCAATGATACTGCCGGGCAGGTCAATGTCGGAGCGGAACAGGTTTCAAACGGAGCCCAGGCTCTGGCCTCGGGTGCAGCAGAACAGGCGGCAACTATCGAACAGCTTAGTGCATCTGTTACGTCCGTTGCAGAGCAGGCTGAAGAAAATTACGAGAATGTGAAGACAGCAACACAGTATGTAGAAAAGACAGCTGCGGATGTCACTTCAGGCAATGAACATATGCTGCAGCTTACAGAAGCAATGAATGAAATCGGTGCCGCTTCTGATCAAATTGCAAACATTACAAAAGCAATTGAAGACATTGCATTTCAGACCAATATATTGGCGCTGAATGCTGCCATTGAGGCAGCCAGGGCGGGAGATGCCGGGAAGGGCTTTGCCGTGGTTGCCGATGAGGTGCGCAGCCTTGCCGCAAAATCGGCGGAAGCTGCAAATCAGACAGCCGATCTGATTCACCACTCAGTAGCTACGGTATCAAAAGGAGCCCAGATTACAAAAGAAACAGCGGAAATTCTTCAGGAGGTGAAAGAAAGTTCACACAAAGTGACAGAAAGCTTTGAAAAGATTGGAGAAGCATCGGACGAGCAGGCAGGTGCAATTGATCAGGTCAAGCAGGGACTTGAACAGGTGTCCGCTGTAGTTCAGACCAATGCAGCCACCGCAGAAGAAAACTCCGCAACAAGCGAAGAAATGTCAGCCCAGGCAGCAACACTGCACCAGGAAGTAAGGCGATTCAAACTGGAAAAGGAAACCTGCGATGTAATACCTGAAGCGTGCGGGCAGGAAGAGAAGGCAAAGACAGACATTCCAGCAGCAGAAACCACATTATATTAAAATCGATTAACAAATATATAGTCTTGTCGATATTAAGGTGAGGTATCAGTTTCGATTTACATTTATAGTAAAAATTTAAATACAACTGAAGAAGGAGTTTTCAATGAGAGGGAAAAAAGAAGAAGGAAATAATGTAATAAAGAGGAAAAAGGGGTTTCGGACTATTTCAAGTAAGATTTTGATGTTAATCGGAGGAACGGTATTTCTTTCATTTTTAGTTTTGTTGCTCATTATTAGTTATATTACCTCTAAGTCTGTGACAGAAGTCAGAAATAAGGAGTTGGCAGCAGAATCTGAGGCGGCAGCCAATGACATCAATAGTTATTTTATACAATATTATCAGACTGCAAGTGACATCTCACATAGCAGTGATGTACAGGCACTTGTAAATGAGACAGATGACGGAACAAAAATGGAGCAGGCTTCTACTTTCACAGAGGCCGTTCATACTTTACATAACATCAGGTCGACAAGTGGTGAGGCAGTGATGTCCATTGCTGTTGCAGATGCTGACACAAGCAGGTTCGTGGCAGATGACGGGTCCTTTTCTGCTGATGATTGGGTTATTACAGACCGCTCTTGGTTTCAACAACTGAAGGCTACCGGGAAAACGGGCATGTCAGATCCTTATCTGGATGTTCTGACCAAGAAGCAAGTTGTTGGCATCTCGGCGCCCGTGTTTAAAGCAGGAACCAAGGAAATTAATGGTGCTGTGAATTTAGATCTGGCATTAGATGAAGTCGTAAAGATGATGAGTTCCTATAAATTAGGAGACACGGGACAATTTATGCTGACGACTGCCGGCGGACAGGTAATTTATCATCCTAATAAAGACTATGTTAATAAGAATACAAATGATTTAGGCTTTTCCGATAATATCAAAAAGGCACTGACCTCTCAGAAAACAGGAAAGATTGATTATACTGTTGCAGGAGAGCATTGCTACGGCTATTCAGCAGCAGTAGGTAATACAGGCTGGATTCTTACAACAGGGCTCCCAGACAAAGAGTACAAACAAGCATCTACTGCTGTCAGAAATAGTATGCTGACGATCTTTGTGATTGTGTTAGTCATTATGACAATGGTGATCATGATTGTGTCAAGACAGATTGTAATGCCTATTAAAAGGCTTACCAGGACAGCAGATTTAATTGCCGATGGTAATCTGGACGTTGCTATTGATGTTTCTTCTGCTGATGAGGTTGGACAAATGAGTGAAGCTTTAAGCCGTACTGTTGTCCAGCTGCAAAGATATCTGGCGTATATAAAAGAGATTACAGACACTCTGAAAAACATGGCCGAAGGAGATATGCGTATTCATCTGGAAGAGGATTATGTGGGAGAATTTGCATCCATACGGACTGCCTTTGACTCAATTTCCATTTCCTTAAACCATGCACTACATCTCATCAATGATACTGCTGAACAAGTAAGTATTGGCGCTGATCAGGTTTCAAACGGCGCACAGGCACTGGCCTCAGGTGCGGCAGAACAGGCTGCTTCAATAGAGCAACTCAGTAGTTCTGTTACAACCATTGCAGAACAGGCTGAAGATAATGCAAAGAATGTGAAGGAAGCAACAAAACATGTGGAAAAGACTGGTGCGGATGTTGTTTTAGGAAACAAACATATGATACAGCTTACAGAAGCAATGAATGATATAGGCACTGCTTCTGATCAAATAGCAACGATAACTAAAGCGATTGAGGACATCTCATTCCAGACAAATATATTAGCGCTGAATGCGGCTATTGAGGCGGCCAGGGCCGGAGATGCTGGAAAAGGGTTTGCTGTGGTTGCCGATGAAGTGCGCAGTCTTGCTGCAAAATCGAATGAAGCTGCAAAACAGACAGCTGTTCTGATCCAGCATGCAGCAGATACCGTATTAAAGGGAACGCAAATTACAAAGGAAACAGCGAAAATATTACAGGATGTGAAAGAAGGTTCACACAGAATAACGGAAAATTTTGCGAAGATTGAACATTCGTCTAAAGAGCAGGCTAATTCAATTGACCAGGTGAAGTTGGGGCTTGAGCAGGTATCTGCCGTTGTGCAGACCAATGCAGCTACTGCAGAAGAAAACTCTGCGACCAGTGAAGAGATGTCTGCGCAGGCAGCGACACTGAAACGGGAGATGGAACAATTTAATTTGGAAAAAGAAGCCTGCAATGTATCCCCAGAGCCCTCTAATCAGGAAAAAAAGCCTGTCGGTAATACCGGGGTTTCCGAACCTGCCTCAGATTTAGGGAAATACGAATAAATATAATTGATAGTGTGTTTGTGCTGATTCTGTTTTGGCGGAGATATGGGCATTGTATTAACTGGAGCTGTGAAAAGATAAAATTATCTTTTCACAGCTCTTTTTTCTCTTAATATAACCTAAATCTATTATATTTTTTGAAAATCTGATTTCTGATAATGCTTCTCAAAGAAACACTATGTTTATTTTTAGAATATAATACCTACTTGCCACATAATGTGAATTATGCGGTAACAGGTAAATAATACATCCGGAAGGGAGGAGGATATGAAGAAGCAAAATAGAAGTATATGGAGAAAATTGACTGCTGTCATACTTACGATTGGTGTCATAGCAGGCATATTTCAAAGTATACCGGTATATGCTGAAGTGGAGATGAAGACACCACAGGAAACACAAGATGTTGATTCCGAACAAATGCAGGCCGAACCGGATAAAGTTAAGGAACCAGAACAGGCTGATGAAGCTGAAAAAATCTTGCGTCGGAACAGATTTCAAATGTTAAGGATGAAGGCTTTGAATTCAAGGATACAATGTCATTTTCCCTGATGAATGATAAAGCAGCAAAATCAATGGATGTGAAAGCTAATGAGGCAGCTAAAGTAAAGATCATAAGTGATGGTGTAGAAAGCGATGGCAGCATTAACGCAGGAGTTATCTCAGAGAATTACCCGATACTAGACGGTATAAAATTTCTGGGTGCTTACGTAGTGACTGAAAGCGGGGAAGATCAAATCGCATACATAGGAAGTTATTCTGATGTAAATGGTACAGCACATACATACTATGCATTTACGGAAACTTCAGACACAGGTATTCTGTTGAAAGACAAGCAGTTTATCAAACTTGTTTATAAGACGGAATATCAGGTGGGTTATCAGATCAGGCTAGACTCCGTTGGTGGTGCGGACTGCCCGGACGGCGGAAACTTTTCATATGCGGATACCATTTTGATGATAAACAAAGGTGAAGACATAAATGTAAGATTTACGGCAACGAAAAGGCAGCCGATAGAAGGTGACAGTTATAAGTTTGAAAAACTTTATGCGATAGGGGCCGATGGAAATCAGACGGAGGTAACACTGGACGGTACAGGAAGTGGAAAGATTAGTAATGTGACTCAGGATATTACCATTTGTGCAGTCGTAAGTAAAGTAACGACCTATAAGCTTATTGTAGCCAATCAAAGCAGAGGTCATGTCTGCTGGGCCGGTCATGGAGATGAGAAGAACAGTGATCCAAGTAATCCTTACATCGTTGATCCCTCTAAATTCTGCTCATATGACGGAAATGGAAGCAGAACAGGTACAGCAGGCGCTACGGTAACAACAGCACCGGGAGGAACTATTTATTTCGTTATGTATTCTCAGGCAGGGACCAAGTGGGAATTCCAGCACCTGATTATCAACGGAACTTATATAGATGCAATATGTGACGGTCAAATTCATACCCAGGCTGTAAATGGAATGATGCTCAATTTCAGGTCTTTAGGTTACGGAAAAGACAGTCATCTGAAGTCCAACAGCAACAGTACAAGATCGAAGTTTGAGTGCTGGATTACCAACGTTAATGAAGATATTACTGTTAATTTTGAGTGTGAGAGTGATAGGAGGGAGACTCTGACGCTTGTTCAGGCCGATGGAATTGCTTCCGCAGCTGCCTCGTCTTTTGACCGAAATTATTATCCTTCGTGGTTTATTCCAGAATCAGTGAGGGACTTCTGGAACGGTATTTACACAGGTGCGCAGCTCGGGCCGATGGACATTGGTAAGGACCTGGTGAACGAATTTTGGAATGGCAGTAAATCTGGCTATCAATCAAGCACTAACGGACATACTGCCGTGGAAACCAAAACAAACTCGAAAAAGACACTTTTTGAAACTTCCGATCCCAAATATGGATCGAGATATGTTTATTTTAAAACTGCACCCGGATATGATCCGACTTCAATTACTGCTCAAATTACCGGTCAACATACAAATCTTCCTGTTGGGGATATTGCAACTCTGGTCTCAGGAAAGGCCGGGTCATGGCTTGGATTTTTCAGCAGAGATACGAATAAGTCCGTAGCGGCTGCCAAAAAGGCCGGCTATGACTGGTATGTTTATTACGAGGGTATACTGACTATACATTTGTACCAGATATCGCTACAACAGTTACACTAAGACACGGACAATCTCTGACATTTGATAATTTACCTGCAGGTACCAAATATAATGTAACGGAGACAGGGACGGAAAACTATTCTGTAGTATATGCAGGAAAAGCTAATGGAGAGGCTATTTCAGGGAGCGCAGAAAAAGCAGCCGATTTGACAGCTTTAAGCATCCTCGTTGGGGAAAAAACAAATAACAATACTTATACAAACACTTATGATGATGCGAGTATTTCACCTACAGGTATAATTGTTAATAATCTTCCTTTTATTATGATGATTCTTGTAGCCGTACTCGCATTTGTAGGATATGTTTTTAACAAAAAACGCAACAATGTCAGATAAATCAGGGATGCATATTTTATGAAAAAAAAACAAAGCTTAAATATGGATGGAAGCCATTTAGAGACCATAGGAAAAAGGCTTGTTCGTTGGATAGACAGTACCGTGAATTTTACGGTACTGACTTTTTTCCTGTTAATATTCACCTATGGCTGCTATGCCATGTGGGATTCAAAACAAATCTATCGTGATGCGGATTCATCGGCATATCAGACTTATAAACCTGTATCAGATGATACGTTCTCTTTTAAAGAATTAAAAAGCATAAATCCAGAAGTTATTGGCTGGATTTCTATATATGGTACAAATATAGACTACCCACTTGTTCAGGGAAAGGACAATGAAAAGTATATTAATACAGATTCAAAGGGCAAATATTCTTTGTCTGGCAGTATCTTCATGGATTATAGGAATAATACCCGATTTGCGGACTTTAATACCATTGTATTTGGTCACCATATGGTGAAAAGTGCAATGTTTGGAGATATAGAAAATTTTAAAGAAAATGAATATTTTAACAGTCACAAGTATGGAAATCTATTCTTTGACGGCAGGTCACACGGTGTAGAGCTGTTTGCATTTTTGGAGACAGATGCTTATGATCAGAATATTTATTCCCCCGGAATATCCGGAAATGAGAGATGTATGCAATATTATGATACCCTGATTAGACGGGCAGTCCATAAGCGTGATGTTTCTATAACACCAGATGATCATATTCTCCTGCTCAGTACATGTACTTCAGATATCACGAACGGAAGACACATATTAGCAGGAAAGATTACAGGTGCTGTATATCCGGGCGATTATAAGAAAGATACTCAAAATATTTTGGAGACCATCGAGAACACATCATTTATAGAATTTTTGAAAAAAATACCAATATGGGTGTGGGTTCTTGGGATAGCTGTAGGCCTAGTACTTCTATGCATGACTGGTGTAAGAAGCAGATGAGGTGGCTTAGACAGAGCAGACATTTATGGATGCAATTCCGGATATGTGAAAGGCTGCGAATAGAATGTTTAACATTTTACTGAAATTGTATGTTAAACTATTTATATTATATTGATAATGGCAGTATTTATAATGCATACTGAAGATATGAAAAAATACAGATATAATTTTCGGGAGGGTAACACGATGAAATTACTTCATCTTGCCGATTTACATATCGGAAAGCGTGTCAATGAATTTAATATGCTCAGCGATCAGGCGTATATTCTTGACCAAATTTTACAGATTGCAGTCGAGGAAGAGCCGAATGGCATTCTTGTTGCCGGAGATGTCTATGATAAAAGCCAGCCTTCCGCAGAAGCGGTAGAGCTTCTGGATGAGTTCCTGACAAAGCTTACTGCACTTGGACAGCCTGTTTTTATGATCAGTGGAAATCATGATTCCCCTGAGCGGTTAAGTTTCGGAAGCCAGATTCTGCAGAAAAATGGGCTTTACATTGCAGGTACATTTGACGGCAGTTTGAAAAAAATTTCACTGGAGGATGAGTACGGTATGGTGAATATATATTTGCTCCCGTTCCTGAAGCCGGCGAAGGTGAATCCTTTTTTCGAGCAGACGCTGGAGTCCTACGACGAAGCTGTGCGCGCAGTTATCTCTGCAGCTGACATTCATGAACAGGAGCGAAATATTCTGGTGACGCACCATTTTGTAGTGGATGGGTCCCGGCAGCCGGAGCGCTCTGATTCAGAAAATGTGTCTGTAGGCGGTGTGGACAACGTGGATGTCTCTGCTTTTGAAGTTTTTGATTATGTTGCTCTGGGGCATTTGCACCGTGCACAAAACATTGGGCAAGACAATGTCCGCTATGCCGGTTCTCCTCTGAAATATTCTTTTTCTGAGGCTCGTCATCAAAAATCAGCGACGCTTTTGGAACTGGGCAAGAAGGAAGAACTTTCCATCCGGCAGATTCCACTTATACCCTTGCATGACCTGCGGGAAATCAAGGGCCCTATTGACGAACTGCTCCGTGTCGGCCGTGAAAATCCGGACAATGCAGAAGATTATATGCATGTGACCTTGACAGATGAGGAAGAAATTTATGATGCCATAGGCCAGCTGCGACAGGTTTATCCTAATCTGATGGTGCTGGACTTTGAAAACAGCCGTACTGCCCAGGCTGTCGCTGCACAGCTGGCTGTTTCTGGTGATATTGCCAAAAAAAGTCCGATGGATTTATTTGCCGACTTTTATCAGATGCAAAACAACAATGAGCTGACTTTAGAGCAGGTGCAAGTATTGGAACGGATTTTTGAGGAAGCAGGGGGTGCCGGAGTATGAAACCATTAAAAATTGTGATGAGCGCTTTTTGCCCATATTCCGATAGAACCGAATTGGATTTGACGGCATTTGGAGGTCAGGGATTGTTTTTAATCACAGGTGACACCGGAGCGGGGAAGACAACCATCTTTGATTCTATTGCGTTTGCTCTGTTTGGCGAGGCAAGTGGCTCTACAAGAACTGCGGATACTCTGCGCAGTGATTTTGCCGAACCAAATGCTAAAACTTATGTTGAGCTTACCTTTTCACATAAAGATAAGGTCTACAGCATAACAAGGAACCCACGCTATGAGCGTCCCAAAAAGAACGGTGAAGGGATGACGACTGAAAATGCCGATGCTGTGCTTAGGCTGCCCGGGGGAGATGTCATCACCGGATACAGGGATGTTACGGCAAAGGTTGTGGATATCCTGGGAATCAATTATCGTCAGTTTAAACAGATTGCCATGATTGCCCAGGGGGAGTTTCTCCAGCTCTTGCTTGCGGACAGCAAAGAAAGAGGCGATATATTCCGGCGTGTATTCAATACCAATCTCTATCAAAACGCGCAGCGTTTACTAAAGAACAGTGAACGCGAAGCACAAAAACGCTGCGAGAACGCTGAACATAGTATCCTTCAATATATTTCCAGCATTGCCTGCCCTGACAGTGAGCAGGGAAAAGAGCTGACAGCTGAGATGGAAAATGCTTCGATTCATAAAGGGGCGGACATTCTGAGCGGATTACAGGAATTAATTGCAGAAGACAACTCTCTCCTAGACAATTTAATGAAGCAGAAAGAAAAGTTGAATCATGAGCTTGATGCACAGATTACTGCTATCACTCAGGCTCAATATATTAATCAGTTTTTTGAGGAATTAAAGACTGCACAGGAGAAACAAAAAACTCTGGCCGCTCAACAGGATGAAATAGCGGACCGAAAGAAAAAAATGCAGGAAGCGGAAAAGGCGCTGTATACGATATCACCCCTGGAAGATAAATATCTGCGGGAACAGAGAGACGAGCAGGAATTAAACAAAAACATCAGCAAGCTGGAGCTTAAAATACAGACACAGAAAGAAGAACTGGAAATAGCCCGGACCGCTTATCAGGCTGAAAAGGAAAGGGAACCAAAACGGGAAGAGCTTGCTTCTGCAATTGTTCGGCTTAAAAAACTGCTCCCTCAGTATGAAACTGCGGAGGTGCTTGAAAGAAACTTAGAGGAACTGGCTAAGAAACAGTCAAAAGTGAGCAAAGAACTGGAAGAACTTTTGCAGCAGAAGAATCATTTTGCGGAGCAAAAAGCAAAATTTACGCAAGAATTGGAACAGTTGTCGGATATAGAAGTGAAGCTGTCTGCCTGTGAGCAGGAAAGGAATCGGCTTCAGGATGTTCAGACAGGCTTACTTGCATTGCAGGACTCCCTGTCAAGGCTCTGTAAAACACAGACAGAAAGTGGCCGGCTGAAGCAAAGGTTTTTAAAAACACAGGAGAATTACCAGACTATAAATGCAGTTTACATTGAAAGCGAGACTGCCTTTTTCAGCGAGCAGGCCGGATTGCTTGCCGAATCCTTGAAAGACGGGGAACCATGTCCTGTATGCGGCTCTAAGGTTCATCCCAGCAAAGCCACCATAGGTGCAGACGCTCCCAGCGAAGCAGAGCTCAACGAGTTGAAACAGAAAACCGACAAGGCCCGGCAGAATATGCAGTCAGCCAGTGAGCGTTCAGCAGAAGCTTTGACGAAAATCGCTATGATGAAGGAGCAGTTAGTACATGATGCAGGAACCTATATCTCCAATATTGAGCCAGACATTGAAGGGGAACATTTTTCAACATTGATTGAAGGAGCGGCAGCAGAGAATCAGAAGAAACAGAAAGAAAATAATGAACAAAAGACTCGGATAGAGGAGCAGGTTTCATATAAAAAGCAAGTGAAAGAGCAGCTGGCCCTGTTGGAGAGTTCCTTACAGGGGAACCAGGCAAGTACTGTACAAAAGGAGCAGCAGAAAAGCAGCATAGGCGCAGATATTGCTTCCGGTACCGGGGAACTCAAGGCATTGCAGTCTACATTAGAGTATACGGGCCGGGAGCAGGCAGTGGCGGCTATAGAAGCATGGACAAAAGATTTAAATGCTTTAAAAGAAGCTTTCCAGAAAGCGGATGAAGCATATCATGGGCTGGAGAACAAGCTTGAGAGCAATCAGGCTCTCTTTAAGAATTATCAGGAAAGATTAGCCGGGACTACACAAGCTAAACAGGCGACACTGGCTGCCTATACACAAAAATTGTCTGAATGTGGATTTTGTAATGCAGAAGTGTATCATAATGCATTGAAAACAGAAGCAGAAATCAACGAATTAAAAGATTCAATCGAGCAGTATCAGAACGAAGTGCAGGCTGTGGAACGAGATTTACAGAGACTCACCAGAGAGACCGAAAACAGACAAAAGCAGGACCTAGAGCAACTTGAAGTCTCGAAACAGAAACTGCAGAAAGAAAAGAACCAGGTGGAAGATTTTGTTCAAACGCTGGCAGGACGCCTTGGAACCAATGAACCGATTGCAAAAGCCCTGGGCAGGACAATTTCGGATGCTGCCGGGTACCAGAAGGAGTACCTTCTCGTCGGAAACCTTTCGAAGACAGCAAATGGTGAATTGGCCGGCAAGCAGAAACTGGCCTTTGAGCAGTACGTGCAGGCTTCGTATTTTAATCAGATTCTTGCGGAAGCAAACAAACGCCTTAGAATTATGACAAATAGCCGTTTCGAACTTCTGCGCCGGGAAGATGCGGCAAATCTCCGGGCCCAGACCGGACTGGAGATTGATGTAATGGACCATTACACCGGCAGGATACGTTCTGTAAAATCCCTCTCCGGCGGAGAGTCTTTTAAAGCATCTCTGTCTCTTGCCCTGGGACTCTCGGATGTAATCCAAAGCCATGCCGGCGGAGTGGAGATAGATACATTATTTATAGATGAAGGATTTGGAGCACTGGATACCGAATCACTGGAACAGGCAATCCAGACACTGGCAGGACTGGCAGCGGGAAACCGCCTGGTCGGGATCATCTCTCATGTAACAGAACTCAAAGAGCGGATCGACCGGCAGATAGTGATAGAAAAGTCCAGCAGCGGGAGCAGGGTGAAAATGAAGTATTGAACAGAGCGTCATAAAAAGTTGATCTAATTTACCTATTGCATTCAAGAGGCTTAATGGTTAATATATTTATATGAAGAATTATATACAGCAAAAGCTACTAGAATAATTGTCATAAATAATTCAAATCGTATATCTTTGGATATTATAAATGAGGTGTTAACTAATGTTAGATGGAAATAAAAATTTAGAACCGGTTGAAAAGGATTCTTTATATCTAAAAATTGCCGATTCCATATACCGCTATATTAAGAAAAATGAACTAAATCCAGGAGATAAATTACCATCGGAAAGAAATATGGCAGAAAGTCTGCAGATAAGCCGCAACTCCCTCAGAGAAGCACTGCGTCTTCTCGAGGCGAGAGGGGTACTGCATGTAAAGACGGGGAAGGGTGTATATCTGAATAGTCTTTATGGTGAAGGAAGTACACTGGTTGTCAAAGTTGATGGATGCACATTGAAAGAACTGCAGGAACTGCAGACAACTCTGGATCAGCAGGCAGTTCAAAATGCTATCACAAGAGGAACTTCGCAGGAAAAAGACAAGTTAATCCAGATTGGTGAAGAGATGATTAATATGTATTATAATAATATATATAGTCATACCCTTGATTTTAGTTTTCATGACTTGCTGTATAAGATGAACCGAAACAACGCCATTCATAAGATTATTAGTCAGATTCGTGATGAACGTTTTGTTTACAGAGAGCATATTGAAGGTGAAAATACGTCTGTATGGCTTGCCACGGTGCCACAACATCTGTCCCTTGCACAGGCCATTAGTGAAGGAACAATTGAAAAAGCTTCACAGAAGATGGATGAAATCCTTCAATACGGATTTGACTTAATAGAAGGTCACTAAAATAATGAAAGTCACTTGAACCAAAAAAACTAACAAATTTGCTGAGCAAAATTTGGACGATATCTACAAACATTTGTGGTTATCGTTTTTTTAATTGACAAATTACATAACAGGGAATAATATAAAGCACATCTGGTTCAACCATAGAGCCAGCGGACCAAAATATTAAATGATAATTTGTATAGGAGGTATACAAAAATGGTGAATAATGAAGACTTGTTGGCATTAACTCACGTTGGAGAAGATCCTCACAAGTATATGGGAGCAGTTACACCCCCGGTGTTTCTTACATCCTTGCATGTGTTTGACTCTGTTGAAGACTACTTTGGAGTTGATATATTCAAAGACGAATATTATTATGGACGTGCATCAAATCCAACTGTAACTATTCTTGAAAAGAAGATAGCAGCATTAGAACATGGAAAAAGGGCTGTAGTTTTTTCTGCAGGTATGGCAACTTGTGCAGCAATTGTACTTGCCTGCTGTGGTGCGGGTGATCATATTATTTGTATCAAAGAGACTTACGGGCCGGTACGTCATCTAATAAGTGATTTCCTTCCTAAAATGGATATCAGCGCTACGTTTGTTAAGGGAGATTCAGTTAAGGAGTTTGAGGATGCAATCCGTCCGAATACAAAATTGATTATTCTGGAAAGTCCGACGACTCTCCTGCTCAATGTTGTTGATTTAAAGGGTGTGGCAAAACTTGCAAAGGAACACGGAATTAAAACATATATTGATAATACTTATTGTTCTCCAATTTTCCAAAAACCACTAGATATGGGAATTGATTTTGTTATGCATACAATGACAAAATATATCGGTGGACACAGTGATTTGATCGGTGGCGTTGTAGTATCCAATGATGAAAAATTCATGGAAAACCTTATGATTCAGAGAGATTGGTTTGGGGGAGTTCTAGGACCAATGGAAGCCTGGCTTGCAATTCGTGGATTGAGAACGTTAGATGTCCGTATGCAGAGACATTATGAAACGGCTATGAAAGTTGCTGAATTTTTGGATAATCATCCGAAGGTAAAAAAGGTATACTATACAGGTTTGAAGTCTCACCCACAATATAATCTTGCGAGACAGCAGCAGGCAGGTGAGTGTGGCCTGATGACTATAGAGATTGACGGCGATGAAAAAGCAACTGCAAGATTTGTAGACAGCCTGAAAATCTTTGAACGCGGCTGTTCTTGGGGCGGCTTTGAGAGCCTCGCAATTGCATATACCTATAATTGGGAAGAAGACAAACTGAAATATTTTGATTTAAACAGAAGTGTTGTAAGACTGCATTGCGGTCTTGAAGGAGCTGAGAATTTAATTGCCGATTTGGAACAGGCGCTGGATCAAATCTAACAGGAGGCGAAGACATGGAGAAGGAAATAAAAGAGAAGAAAGAACCAACTCTTGGAGTTGCAATACTCCCGTTGATATTTATGTTTGTTACTTTATTTGTAGGATTGGTGATTTTTAAAATTGACATCAAAATTTTGTTATTAATCTGTGCTGCTTTTACCGTTGCCATCTGTTTATATCTCGGTTATTCCTGGAATGACATACAGGACGAAATTGTAGTAAAGCTGGCCAAAGCATTTCCTGCTATTATGATTTTGATTGTTGTAGGTATGATGATTGGTGCGTGGATGATTGGAGGAACCATTCCGTTTTTGGTTTATCTCGGACTTAAGATTATCAGTCCTAAATTTATCATAGTGACATCTTTTCTGGTGACAGTAATTCTGTCCATTAGCACAGGTACATCATGGGGAGCGGCTGGAACTGTAGGTGCAGCACTAATGGGGGTTGCTGCCGGCATGGGAGCTCCACTTCCGGCTGTTGCGGGTGCAATCGTTGCAGGTGCATATTTCGGTGATAAGATGTCTCCGCTTTCAGATAGTACTAATATGTCTGCAATTGCTACAGATACTAATCTTTATGCGCATGTTGGTCACATGCTGTATACGACAGTTCCGGGTTTTATTGTCAGTTGTATCGTATACGTAATCGCAGGTATTCATTTTGAGAGTGAAGGCTCAGTTGCAAAGGTTGACAGTATCATGAATGAGATTTCACAGCTCTTTAATTTGAGTATGCCAATAGCACTTCTCCTTTTGGTACCTCCGATTATCGTTGTTGGTGGTTCTCTTTTGAAGAAGCCGACAATTCCTGTTATGATAGTTTCATCTGCGGCTTCTGTTATTATTGGAATTACACTTCAGGGATTTTCTTTTAAGGATGCAGCTGATGCAATGGTCAATGGATTCAGTATAGACATGTTCAAAAACGTATCTATAACTGCTGAATCTCTGCTTCCGGAAGTGGCAAATCTACTTCAGCGGGGCGGGATGCTTTCCATGATGAATACTGCTTTGATGGCTTTCTGTGCTTTTGCCTTTATTGGTGCTATGACCATTTCCGGTACTCTGGATGTGGTTATTGCAAGAATCATGAAACACATACATAGCACGGGACAGTTAATCACAGTTACTGTTATCATTGGTGTAATCGTAATTGTTGTCATAGGAGAGGCTTCTGTATCTTTCCTTATGATTGGCGGTCTATTTAAGGACGAGTATGTCAAAAGGGGGCTTCAAACCAAGAATTTATCCAGAACACTCGAGGACAGCATTACAGTCGTCGAACCATTGGTACCATGGTCACTGGCTGGTGTTTACATGGCATCAACGCTTGGCGTTTCGACTGTAGAATATGCTCCATGGGCGGTACTTTGTTACACAGGTATAATCTTTGCCATCATTTGGGGATTCACAGGTTTCGGCATCGCAAAAATCAAAAAAGATGGTGCTAATTATAAAGATTACGTCAGATTAACGGATAGAGCTCTCGAGGAATAATGTCCATTTGGCATATGGCTGCAAATGTTTTTGCTAGAAAAGGAGACTACATATATTAAGAATGTAGTCTCCTTTTCACCTATTCCGGATGTTATTTTAGGCTACTTACCCAAAAGTTCTCTGCATTTAGCCATGATATTTTCCGCTGTAAATCCAAAGTGCTTAAAGAGTTTATCTGCTGGAGCCGAAGCACCAAAGCTGTCAATGGATATGATTTTTCCTTTAAGCCCCACATATTTATGCCAGCCAAATGAAGATGCAGCTTCTACGGCCACCCTATTTTCAACGGCAGAGGGAAGGACGCTCTCTTTATATTCTTCAGGCTGCCTTTCAAATATTGCCCAGGAGGGCAAGCTTACAACTCTGGCATCAATGCCTTCTGCCTGAAGTGTTTTTCCTGCTTCCAGCGTAATATGGACTTCCGATCCGGTGGCAATCAGTATTATCTGAGGTACATTATTTTTTGCATCTAAGAGAATATATCCTCCTTTCAGTGCTGATTTGCCGTCTATATCAAGGACAGGCAGATTCTGCCTTGAAAGTACCAGGCAGGTCGGCGAAGAAGTATTGGTAATTGCAGTATACCAGCCGGCTGCTGTTTCGTTGGCATCGGCCGGCCGAAAGTCAATAAAATTCGGGATGCTTCTGATTGCGGCAAGCTGTTCTACCGGCTCATGGGTGGGACCATCTTCTCCTACACCGATACTGTCATGGGTCATGACATAGGTTACAGGCAGTTTCATGAGAGCAGACAGACGCATGGCCCCTTTCATGTAATCAGTAAATACGAAGAAAGTAGAGCAGAATACCTTTAACCCTCCATATACGGTCATTGCATTTGCTATCGCGGCCATCCCATGCTCCCGCACGCCAAAATGCAGGTTTCTGCCACTGTAATCCTGGGCGGAGAAATCGCCCATATCTTTCATGTTGGTCTTGTTTGAAGGTGCAAGGTCTGCTGAACCGCCGATGAAATTGGGTATCTTGGAGCTCAGATAATTGATCACTTTTCCTGAAGCAGCTCTTGTCGCAACAGGGGTATTGTCACAAGCCCAGAAATTCTCGTCTTTCAGCAGCTCAGTATAATCAGAATTCAGTTCTGCTTTCCATTCTTTAGCCAAATCAGGATATTGTGCGGAGTATTCTTCAAATAATTTGTTCCAGTTTTCTTCTGCCTCAGCCCCTTTGGCGATGAGTTCCTCCATATGACTGCTTACTTCAGCGGGAACTGTGAAATCATCCTCTTTGATTCCGTAGAACTCTTTTGTTTTTATCAGGTTCTCTTTCCCAAGGGGTTCACCATGGGCTGAGGCGCTTCCAACTTTAGGTGATCCATAGCCAATCTGTGTATTGACAATGATCAAAGAAGGTGCATCCGTTTCTGCCTTCGCTTTGATTAAAGCATCGCTGATATCTTCCACAGAATTACCGTTGTCAACGTTTAACACCTGCCATCCGTAAGCAGTAAAACGCTGCCCTACATCTTCTGTAAAGGCAATGTCTGTACTGCCTTCAATCGTAATATTATTCCAGTCATAAAGAAGAATAAGTCTGCCAAGCTTCAATGCACCGGCGAGAGAAGCAGCCTCTGAAGCAACTCCTTCCATCATACAGCCGTCGCCGCAGAGAGCATATGTGTAATGGTCCACGATATTAAGGGAGTCCCGGTTAAACCTGGACGCCTGAAATCTCTCTGCCATTGCCATGCCTACTGCATTTGCGATGCCCTGTCCCAGTGGGCCTGTGGTTATCTCAACACCGGGAGTATGTCCATATTCAGGATGCCCGGGTGTTTTACTGCCAAATTGTCTGAAATTCTTTAAATCGTCCATAGATACATTATAGCCAAACAGATGAAGCAACGTGTACAGCATAGCAGACCCATGACCGGCAGATAATATAAATCTATCCCTGTTCGGCCAGGAAGGATCTTTAGGGTTGTGATTCAAATGCTTCGCCCATAGGGTGTAAGCAGCTGGAGCAGCACCAAGGGGCAGCCCGGGGTGCCCGGAGGCTGCTTTTTCTACGGACTCTGCAGCCAGTATTCTTATGGTGTTTATACAAGTGTTGTCTAAATTACTCATGTGTTACCTCCTTAACTTTAGTTTTTTAGTGTCGCATTTATATATTTATTATAGAATATTATGTGATTTAATCAATAGAAAACACAGTATATTCAGTTAAAGAGATAAATGGAGAAATTGGTGTTTTTGACGGAGTCAGCATTATTGGGGGAATCATGATAGGCCCCGGCTCTATTGCAGCAGTTACAACCGCTCTGTTGGCAGTGCTGCAGTCTTATACCGGTTTGAGTGATTTTGGCGTAAAGGCAGGTGCAATTGTGTTAATCATCGTTATTACCGCTTATAACCTGGGAGGGGTCAAGCTGGCTTCGATGGTACAAAATATTTCGATGGTAGCCAAGCTTATCCCTATAGCGCTTATTATGTTGGTTGCTCTTTTCGTCGGGAGGGTGAGTCCGGATCTTTCCCTGGGCTCAGCAGCAGTTTACGCAGTTGATAATAACACAAGTATCTTCCGTATGGTTGCCTTTGGCGTGGTTGCCGCTCTGTGGGCATATGAAGGATGGACGAACTTAAATACGGTAGCGGAGGAAATTAAAGAACCAAAGAAAAAGCTGCCATTAGCTTTAATTATCGGTATTGGAAGTGTAACTTTTATTTATGTTTTGTTCAACTTTGCCGTTATGAGAGTTTTACCACATGAGGAAATTGTATCGCCGATCGACAGTGGGGATTTATATCTGGGAACAGCTGTAGCAAAAAAGGTATTTGGAACAGCCGGTGCTTTCGTGGTTTCTCTGGGAATGGGAAGAATACTCTATGCCATGTTGTGAACCACTGCCAGATTACTGATAAGGCTTTGCTGGAGAGAGTCAGAAAAGATGATATTTTAGTTATGGCTCAGCCGATTTTTATTGATTATGATAAGAAACTTAACTTCTTTTATAAATTTTTCAACCTATTTCACGTGTTTAAAAATCTTCATAAAAAAACCTAGCTTTTGCATAAGATTCTCTGTTTTACTTTTTTTAAAAATGCTTTATTCTCACTATATAACACTGCTCTATAATTTCACCCTTAACTAAAGATAAAAATCCCATCATGGTTTGAAAAATTGGACCATGATGGCTTTATAAACTACAGATTCAGACAAAAGTAAAAGTTGCGATTACAACTTTTATTTTTGCTTTATCTAGCGAATTAAAATGAAAAGGGAAAGGAGTGCAGGAGGAGAAGCCGATAATATAAAAAATTAAAAAGGAGGCTATGAGGGTTATGAGGAAAAAGTTATTGGCAGGATTGCTGTCCGTAATGATAGGGGGTTGTGCATACGGACAATTCATATTTGCCAAAGAAATCACAACAGCAGATATGAAATCAACATATGAAGTGAAAACGAAAACGTTGAACAAAAGTGAATCAGGGAATCCGTTCCTGGGATTTGATGAAAACGGAGAAATTCTTTATGGTGGGGACCCTTCTGTATTAGTGGATGGGGATACCGTCTATTGCTATGTAGGGCATGATGTTTCCCCCGGAGAATGGTATTCTATGCCTGACTGGAAGTGTTACTCATCAAAAGATATGGTGAACTGGGAATATGAAAGCACAATCTTAAAAGCGGATCGCTCCAATATCACATGGGCAAATGACGATTTATCTGCCTGGGCCGGACAGGTTGCAAAAGGAAGTAACGGAAAGTATTATTTCTATTATTGCACGGAAACTAACAGGGCAAATGGTGGTGGTAAATCCATTGGTGTTGCTGTATCAGAAAGTCCTACAGGTCCTTTTAAGGATATTGGGAAACCACTTGTGAAAAATATTGACACTCCAAACGGACCACACACTTGGGAAGATATTGACCCGACTATCTGGATTGAAAAGGATGACGATGGGGCAGAGCATCGCTATCTGGGGTGGGGAAATACCCGATTTTTTATATGTGAGTTGAATGAAAATATGATTTCTATAAAAGACCAGGACGGCAATCCGGACAAGCTTTCCGTTGGCTTTGACAAGGGACATGATATTGTAATTGGGAAGATCAATAATTTTCAAGGTCATACGTTCACGGAGGCCCCCTATTATTATAGGATGCAGGATGAAAGTGGAAACTATTATGGACCATATTATATGTTCTTTGCCTGTGACTGGAGAGAACAGTTAGCTTATGCCACAACAGAAGATATCATGAGTAATGAGTGGGAGTTCGGCGGAGTCCTTATGGAGCCTTCGGCTACAGCAAACACCAATCATATGGCTGTTTTTGATTTTCGTGGACAATCCTATTTCGTTTACCACGATGGAAGTTTGCCTCACGGAAGCGGTTACCGCCGGGCAGCATGTGTAGAAAAGTTTAATTTTAATAAAGATGGTACAATTGATCCGATAAAAAAGACTGCTATTGGTCTGAGTGGGACAGCTTCCTGGATAACAGACAATGACGGCAACTACATAGCCAATAAAAGCTTCATAAATACGATGAATGACGGTGATTATCCAATTTTAGGAAAAGAGCTGGTCAGTGATTTTTATGCGGAGGAAGATACATGTACATGGGAGATTAAACCCGGAAAAGCAGATAAGAAAAAAGCAGAATATGTTTCCATTGAGTCTAACGATAAACCAGGATTATATTTAACGGCAGGCAAACCATCAAAGGGAACAGCAAACGTTGTTCTTTCCCAGGATGTACAAGGTTCGGATGATGAAGCCTTGCGTATGACGTTCAAAACGCTGGAAGGGTTTGATGGGACAGGTGTTACTTTTGAAAGTGTAAAATATCCAGGATATTATTTATTCAGTAAGGGCGGAAAGCTGCTCCTTGGCAACGAACCGGATAAAAAAGCGGTAACATTTTATGTATCAACAGATTTGGCTGTAAAAACGTCCAATACTTTAAAAACAAAACGGATGTACAGTGTTGGTGAGACTCTGAATACGGATGATATTAAAATCCAGATGTATATGGAAAACGGAAAAGTGGTAAAAATCATGAATTTTACGACTGATGCAGATAAGATTGATATGATGAAGGAAGGAACAAAAAATCTGAACGTTACATACGAGGCAGGCGGACAGTCATATACAGATTCAATAGAAATTACAGTTGTAACGGCTGATTATCTACGAAAATAACAGAGTCACTGAGGAAAGGAGATTCATTGATATGGGAAGCAAGAATTTGATGCCGGGAATACTTGCCGGGATAGTAGTACTTACTTCTGTATTTTCTTCGTCATCGGCGTTTGCTGCACCGGAGAATGGAAATATAATGCTTGAAACTGTGTCTGTGGATATGCCAAAAACAACAGATGGATTGACAAAAGGACTTACCGCGGCATATTCTTTTGAAGATACGTTGGACAATAATCTTGCAGAGAATGATGCTGTTTCCCCCATTGTGAAAGGCCTGGCAGGCTATGACGGAGAAATTCACTATAGGGACGGCATTAGCGGAGGTAAGGCAATACAACTGGATGGATATGGTTTAAAGCTGAACAAAGAAAATTTGGGGCAAAATTTTACGGTGTCTATGTGGGTAAAATCAAACAGTACAATTGAGGCAAACCAGAATGTTATTTTTCTTGGATATCATAACCCTGAAAAATGGTTTTCGGTAGCAGGAGCAGATGATGGTTCCGGAATATGTAAGGTGTGGGCAAACGGAAACGGATACGCCTGGGGCGGTATAGGCAAAGTTTCTATAGACGAGGGTGAGTGGCATTGTCTGACGTTATCCGGAACTGAAGATGACATGTTGGCATATATGGACGGCCAGCTTGCAGCTTCCGGCATCAGCAATAACCCTCTGGATGGTGAACAGCAGGATATCTATGTTGGTATTACAAATTGGGATTCTGCTTTTGAAGGTCTTGTAGATGAAGTAAAGGTCTATAATCGGGCTCTGTCTGCAGGAGAGATTTACCGCTTATATGATGACAGCTCAACTCCCGAAGAAATCCTTGAAAATGAAGGGATTACAGTTACAGAGTCCCTGACACTGCTGCAGGGAAGAGAGACAGCTGTTCAGGTGAGTATGTCTGCTGTCGTGTCTGAAGCGGATCCTGACATATCTTTTGTTAGCAGTGACCCATCTGTTGCTTCCGTGGACGGGGATGGAAAGGTCACAGCTATAGGTGATGGGAATGCAGATATTACAACTAGTGTCACTCTTGGCAATACCACAAAAACAGCAGTGACAAAGGTACAGGTTACCGGTACATTTGAAGGCAGTCTTAAGGGAGAATATACATTTGAAGACAATGTGAAAAACAATGTGGATGGAGCCAATGCCCAGGCAATCGTAAGGGGATTGGGTAATTATGCCGGTAATATACAGTATGGTGAGGGCAGAGACGGCGGCAGGGCCGTATACCTGGACGGTTATGGATTGAAACTCAACCAGCAGAACCTGGGAGAAAACTATACAGTCTCTTTTTGGGCAAAGCCCGATGGAACATTGGAGGCGAATCAGAGTGTACTTTTTCTCGGGTATCACAATCCGGAAAAGTGGCTGGCAGTATCAGGCTCAGATGGTACTGACACATGTAAGATATGGACCCTGGGAGGACAATATGATAAGCATACAACGCTGTTTTCACCTGCAATCGGATCAGACAGATGGTATCAGATGACCCTGACGGGAACAAAGGGAAAGATGACAGCTTATCTGGATGGCATGAAATTAGGAACCAAAGACAGTAACAATCCATTATCCGGAGAAAAGCAAGATATCTATCTCGGAGTGAATAACTGGGATAAAGAGTTTACAGGTCTTGTGGACGATGTGAAAATCTATAATCAGGCCATGACCGAGGAGGAGGTACAAAATCAGGCAAGAGAAACCTTTGAAACAAATTTTCGGGATAAAGTAAATAATGGAATTACGGAACAAACAATCCTTGGCAAAAATGAATGCCTTGAGAACATCAAATATGATTTGGAGTTGATGAATGAATTTTCCGGAATAAAAGTGGTATGGGAAAGTTCAGATTCCGCTATCATTTCACCGGATGGCAAGGTGACAAATCCGGGACAAGATACAAGTGTTGTTCTCAAAGCAATTCTATCCTCAGGTATTCTGAGTGCAGATAAGGAGTTTTATTTAAATGTGACTGGTCTTGTGAGGACAGAATTAGATGCTCTTATAAAAAAGGCAGAAGCAATTAATCCCAGGTATTGTCTGGATACTTCAAAGAACAGGCTGTTATCAACAATCAAAGAGGCGAAAGCTGCAAATAGCTATACTGCAATGGACAAGGCTTTTTTCGGGCGATGAAGAATGTGCATCATATATTGACGGTAAGGTGACGGCACTGAATATGGGAAAGGTAACAGTGACGGCAGTTATAACCGCGAAATATGACGGATTTAAGATGGAATATGCGACTGCATTAGATATCATTGACGACAGTTCAAATAAGCCGGAACCCGAGGACCCTGATAAACCTGACCCAGTGAATCCGATCCAGCCGGATCCTGACAATCCCAATAATCCCAATCCTGGAAACCCGAATATGCCTGGTGCGGGAGACAGCAAAAAACCTGTGTATAACATTTCCAATACTACTAAGACTCAGGATACCAAAAAGCCGGCTGTGAAAACGGGGGATACTGCAAATCCGGTTGTTCCGGCAGTGGGACTTGGGGCAGGGCTTTTGCTGATAGTCTTTGCGGGAGCTTATCTCAAGAAAAAGAAATAATGGAAAGGAGTACGGGAATGAGAAGAAAGCGGTTGTATTTGAAGAGAGTATTCACCGGCCTGCTGGCAGCAGCGGCACTGATCTCATCAGTGCCGGCTACAGCTTTCGCAGAACCAGTTAATACAGGAGATTTAAAACAGGATGGGGCAGCCCAGGAAAGACTGCTGGCAGATTTCAACTTTAACTCGGAGGAATCTGGGTTTACAGGCGGAGGTGCAAAGGCAGAAGGAAACTATACTTTGGTGGAGCATAATGGGCAGAATGCACTTCACCTCGATGGAAACAGCCAGTACCTGAAGGTTACAGATACCGAAGGGGGGAACCTTCTGACAGGGAAAGAGGAAGTTACCATTTCCTACGATATCTTAAATGAAAGAGCAGATACAAACTGGGTATTTTTTATTGCGCCGGATGACACGGAGCAGAGTTATGAGAAGGAACATTATCTTGGCAGTCATCACAAAAACGGAAGTGTGAATGTCGAGCGTTATAATGGCGGATCACGTGCACCTGTAATTTCTGCATCACTGGTAAATGAATGGGCACATATAGATGTTGTAGTACAAAAGGATGTAACGAGAGTATTTATTGACGGTAAGATTGCCGGAGCCCAAGAAAGTAAGTTTAAATTGTCTGATATATTGGGCGATGAAAGTGTGTTTTACATAGGCAAGGCAAATTGGGGAACCGGTGGAGAATACTGCCAGGCTGCCATTGACAATTTTAAGGTATACGATGGTGTAAAAGAAGATCTGATGGAACAGATTGTGCAAGAAGCCTTTGAAAGCTTAGATTTGGGCGATTTAAGTGCTGTGGAAAGTAATTTAAATCTTCCGGAGAAATTCAAGGGGGTAGATATTAGTTGGATATCTGATAATGAATCTGTTATTGCCACTGACGGAACAGTTACTCGCCCTGAGCTGGATACGGAAGTTATCCTGAAAGCAGTCCTCAACCTTGGAAATATATCGAAAGAAAAGGAGTTTATTGCAAAGGTGCTTCGCACAGACGATGCTGAAGCGCTGATTTCAAGGATTTCTTTTCCCTATTCTACAGAAGAAGGGAAGGAAGTCTACGGAAATATTACATTGCCTGAAACAGTTGAGGGTACAGGCGGACAAGTTTCCATTGAGTGGGAAACAGATCACCCTGAGATTATCAATGTGAATGAGATACCCAATGACGGAGTATATGCAGATGATCCAGCTCCAGCAGGGACTGTAACCCGTCCGTTAGAAGACACAAAAGTGACTATGACAGCAAAAGTTGAATGTAGGGGAGATACAGCAGAAAAGAACTTTGTATTTACGGTAAAGGCAAAACCAGAGGCAATATCGGAATCTGATTATACAGATTACTTCTTTGCGTACTTTACGGGAGAGGGGTATACAGATGGAGAGCAGATTTATTTTTCCGCAAGCCAAGATGGGCTGCACTGGGAAGACCTAAACGATAACGCCCCTGTTCTCGTTTCTACGTTAGGGGAAAAAGGAGTAAGAGATCCCTTTATCATTCGGTCACCGGAAGGAGACAAATTCTACCTGATTGCAACAGATTTGAATATTAATGCAAATGGAGATTGGGGAAGGGCTCAGACTGCCGGGAGTCAATCTTTAATGATTTGGGAGTCTACGAATCTTACAGACTGGTCAAAACAGCGCATGGTGGAGGTTAGTACAAAACTTGACGCAGGCTGTACATGGGCTCCAGAGGCAACTTACGATGAAACGACAGGAGAATATGTAGTATATTGGGCGTCCAAAGTCAAAGCAGACAACTATGGCAAACAAAGAATATACTATGCAAAAACAAGAGATTTCTACAGCTTTACAGAGCCTAAGGTTTTCATTGAGAAGGAACACAGCACCATTGACACTACGATATTAAAAGAAAATGGGAATTATTATCGGTACTCAAAGAATGAAGATTCCAAGCGTGTTTTTGCAGAGAAAACCTCAAATTTACTTCATACGGATCCGGTTTCTATTTCTTCTCCCGTACTAGAGAACCAGGCTGGTGTTGAAGGACCGTCCATATACAAATTTAATGAAGACGATGTGGAGCCAAACGGCGGGCAATATTGTCTCCTACTTGATAATTACGGAAGAGGCGGATACTACCCTATGATTAGCAGTAATTTGGATGGAGACTTTGCCGAATATAAAGGAAATTATAAGATGCCAGGTGGGGGAAGAACTCCCCGCCACGGCACGCCAATTCGTGTGACAGCAGAAGAATACAAAGCAATCATGAAGGCATATGGTAATGGGAACACAGAAGAACCGGTACAGCCGAATGATGACGGGCTGCTGGCAAGGTACCAGTTTACAGATGAAAATGTTATTCAGGAAAATGATACAATAACAATAAAAGACAGCTCTGGTAATGGTAAGGATGCTTTGCTGGAGGGAAATAACGGCAGTATTGAGGAGGGTATACTGACGCTGCCCGGAGGAAATGCAGGCAGTGATGCAGCCTATTTGTCTATACCGGGAGAGATCTTTAACAAACAGGATACTTTAACGATTACCTTGTGGCTGAAAAATGAGACAGGTGCGGGCAATTATTCTGCAATGTTTTTCGGGAATCCTACCAGACATATTGGTGGAGGAACGGCAGATTATCCTCTGAATTACTGGCTGCTGAACCCGTCTGTAATTAATACCGGATTTTTCAAAAGTGTGTGGACAGACGGGGACAATGCCAACTCCCCATGGACTACTGAGACGGCGGTATCCTCTGTAAAAACAGGTTCTGACTGGGCAATGTATACAACTGTTATTACAAAAGACAGTATTAAGGGGTATTACAATGGTATGGAAGTCAGCTCGTCCAAAAAGACTAAGACAACATCAGATTTCGGTAAAAATCTGGTAGCTTATATCGGACGATCCTCTTATAATGATATGTTTTACAAAGGGGGCGTACGGGATGTCAAGATTTATGGAGAGGCAATGCCCCCGGATGAAGTGATCAGCGAATATTACACAAGTGCTCAAAATGGGGAGGAACTTCTGGAGGCAGATTTGCAATCTGCAATGGAAGCGCTAACTTTAGGAGACACAAGTAGTATTAAGAAAGATATGGAACTTCCGGACAAAGGAGAAAAGGGAAGTACAATTACCTGGAAGAGCAGTAATCAGAAGATTTTAAAGGACAATGGAAAAGTTATTCGCCCGAAAAATAAAAATACGGGAGTGGAACTCACAGCAACATTGACCCTGTGTGGTAAATCCATTACAAAAGAGTTCAAGGTTATTGTACTGGCAGACAATGCAGAAAACAGGCTGAATGAGCTGGTAAATGCGCTTACAATCCAACCATCAAAAGTGACAAAGGATATCAGTCTTCCAGATACAGCAGGAGAAAATACAACTGTTGTATGGAAAACCTCAGATGTATCCTATATTACAAATAAGGGGAAGGTTACCCGCCCTAAAAAAGGAAAGGATGATGTAAAAGTTATCCTTACCGCAGAAATAACATATGATGATGGTGCAGATAAACTTAAGGCAGACAAAGAGTTTGAAATTACAGTTCTGGCAGAAGCGTATGGCTATATAATGGCTTATACAAACAATCAGGAGAGAGAGGATCTTGGAAAAAGCCTGCATCTTGCATACAGTACAGACAAAAAGAGCTATACGGCACTTAACTCCAATACAGGCGTCTGCTTTGCAGATAATACCGGGGGCAGTAAAAACAACAGTCCAAACGTCTTAACTTCTACTTATATTTTCCGCAAGGCAGACGGAAGTTATGGACTGATCGCAACAAATAATAACAACAAGAAGTATGTATATGTGTTTGATTCAAGGGATTTGGTAAACTTTACAAATGAAAGGAAGCTTGCCTTAAGTGAATCAAAAGATGTTAGACAGCCAGTGTGCAGCTTTGATGAAAGAGAAAATGCTTATGTCATTTACTGGAATGATGGTTCTAAGAAATATAAAAGCATATCCAAAGACTTGAAAAAGGTAAAAGAGACAAAAGAGGATGACTATAAGACGGAGATTGTATCTGCGGATGAGATACCCGACGGCGCGGTTCCTGGAAATGTGCTGGCAGTCAGCAAAAATGAATATGACAGAGTAACTGATAAGCTGGGAGTTATAAAAAATATCGGTGTAGAGGGCGTAAATAAAAAACTGGGAATAACTGTAAATGTGGGAGAGGATATTACAAAATCTATTCCGGGAAGCGTAGCAGCTTCTTATAACGACGGCTCAACAACTAATCTGCAGGTACAGTGGAACGAGGAAGACCTTGCCGGAATAGATACGCAAAAGCCGGGGAGTTATACTGTACACGGAACAGTTCAGCAGGAGGAATATGCTAATCCGTTTATTGAACAGAGAGCGGACCCGTGTATTCTAAAAGGTGAGGATGGATATTATTATTTTACGGCATCTTATCCAATGTTGGGAAGCAAAGATCCAAATGGGTATGACAGAGTTATTCTGAGGCGTTCTGAAACAATTGCAGGTTTAAAAGATGCAGAAGAAGTAACAATATGGCATTGCAATGACAGTGCTGAACAGTACCCGTATATCTGGGCACCGGAACTTCATTATATTAATGGCAGCTATTATATTTACTATACGTCAAGTGTAGAAAGCTGGAGTACATGGGGAATCCGCCCACACGTGCTGAAATGTGAAAATGCGGAAGACATAATGAACCCTGAATCATGGACGGAAAAAGGACTTTTTCAGGCAACCGGAACAGATGCAAGGGCATTTAGCCAATTTTCACTGGATATGACCTATTTTGAAAACAATGGACATCACTATGCGGTATGGGCACAGACGGAAGGCTTTTCTTCACTGTTTATTGCTGAAATTGATCCAGATGAACCATGGAAATGCATCTCTGACAGTGTAATTATCAGTGTACCTCAGTATAGCTGGGAGCGGGTGGCAGAAAATGTAAACGAAGGTGCCTCCGTTTTGAAAAAAGATGGAAAAATTTTTCTCGCTTTCTCTGCTTCAGGAACAGGACCAGAGTATTGTGTAGGGCTGCTTACGGCAGATACGGACGCTGACTTGCTAAATCCAGATTCATGGGAAAAGACGGGCTATCCAGTTCTCACATCCGCAGATGTGCCAGGAGAATACGGCCCTGGTCATAATTCATTTACAGTAGATGAGAATGGAAACGATATATTTGTTTACCATGCAAGAGGAGAAGAGTGCTACAATGACCAGTGCCAATGGGCAGCAGAAGGGCCTTTGTACGACCCATGCCGGGATGCCAGGCTGAAACGTGTACACTGGGCGGCAGATGGGACTCCTATATTGAAAATGTCCTATACAGAGGAGCTGGCAGAAGAATTCAAAAATGTAGAGCTCACGGTATCTATTAAAGATGATAGTACTGATCCGGGGGACGACAATAAAGATCCGGATAACAGCCAAAAGCCTGATCATAATAAAGAACCGAATAATGGCAAAGAACCAAATGATGGAAAAGGACCAAATGATGGCAAAAAGCCAATTGACAATAAGAAACCAATAAACGATGCAGATAAGATTTTATCAGGAAATACACAGACCGTTAAAACCGGAGATACGATGCATGTCCTTGTTCCCATAGTTGGTGTTTTTATGGGGCTGCTTGCAATAATTCTGGCTACTGTTTATCTAATTAAAAAGAAAAATCGATAATGCTTGGCGTCAAGGTGTTTTTTGAAAAAATATGCTGTGAATATCCGGTATAAATTGCGCCGTTTTTTCACATACTATCGTAGAGGTGATATGTATGGGTAAAAAGAAGCAAGAGCTGCAAAACGAACAAAAGAACCTGAGCAAGTATAACAGCGTTACTGAAAAAAAGAAGCCTGAGAATCAGAATCAGAAACATAATGCCAGGAAAGAGGCAGTGGACGTGAATATAAGACAGGTATAAAGGCACCCCCAAGGGTGTCTTTTTTTGCTCTGCTGTAAGAGCAGAAAAGCAGGGAGATTATTTCTCGAGGCTATTTCATTTAAAAAGGTACACTTTTCGTTTTTCATAATACTATATACTAAGTGAAATTATGAAAGAGGGAACTATTTTGCTATCACAGCGGGAATTTATACGGGTTTCTTTAGAAATAAATCTTTTCTTTCAAAGGATTATGAAGGAACATTTATTTTTTATTGAAACAAATTTACAGCCTGTTGAAGCTAAGAACATTGCAACGGCAAAGATGCTTAAGCAGCAGTTTGAACAGCTTCTTGCAGATACAGTATACTACGCGAACGGCATGATATCTGAAAAGGTTATTCAATCTCAGGAAATCGTTACACCATTTACTCTGAGAGCAGAAGAATTAAATGCAATGTTAACTGGTGCAAACATTAACACACAAATCACAAAGGATGAATGCAAATTAAGAAGCGGATCAAACTTTAATTACCAGGCATGGCTGGGAAATGTAGTAGTTAATATAAATAACAGATCCTATTCTTTACTTAGAGAAACAATTGCATTCCAAAAGAAATTGCTGGCTTTGTCATTGGAGTGTAAGATATTTATCAGCCTGTATGATGAAATGCTGGAGCATGATACCCGCGAAGCAGAGTACTATCTGCAAATATTAAGTTCATTACAAAATGGGGCTCTTCCAAGAAGAACTCTTTGCGGGGAATTGAATTTCTGGAATAATATAATGGGTGAACATGCGCAGTTTATTGATGGAATGTTAGATCCTACGGAGAAAACTCTGAAAAAAACAGCAGAGACATCGGCAAAATCTTTTGCAAAATTGGTAGAAGAATGTATCCGAACCGCCGAAAATCAAATTCTTCATAAAAGTTTTGATTCTACAGAAGAAATAAGAAAGTTCAAGATATCATCCGCAGAAGGTTTATTATGCTGCAAAATAAAATCTGTTATCCCTCCACTATTGGCGGACCATGTGCTGCGGGAGGCCAATCATTATTTGCGGTTATTAATAATGATGAAAAAATAATGGATGGATGTACAAAAAGCATCAACCTCACATTTGGAGTTGTGAGCAGCCAGACATGGCTGTTCACAGCTCCATTTTGCCTGTTTAGCCATAGACCAAAGATTGTGAAATAAAGAAGGATAAGGTATAATAAAATATATATCAGTGTAGGGGGAAATCACCATGAAAATATTCAAAAGCTTTCATATCTATGCATTAACAACCACAATATTCTGGTCTTTGGCGTATGTTTTGACAAGACTTAATTTGGAGCACTTTTCAGCTTACTCTGTGGGGTTTTTGCGTTACATATTCGCAACTATTCCGCTTTTGGCAATATGTGCAGTCAGAAAAGTTCATCTTCCTCAAAAAAAGGATATAGGTTGGTTTATTGCATCAGGTACTACCGGTTTTTTTCTTTTTATAATTGCTTATAATGTCGGTGCATCAAGCGTTACTGCAGCTACAAGCAGTGTAATTATTGCAAGTGTACCGGTTATCACAGCTGTTTTATCGGCGTTATTGTTACACGAAAAACTGAGAATACACCAATGGCTGGCAACTGCTATAGAGTTTATTGGAATACTGATTATTACTATGTATGGTGCGGTGTTAAGTGCTAATATCGGGGTGTTGTGGTTGGTGCTGGCGGCACTGGTACTGAGCTGTTATAATTTAATTCAGAAAAGGCTTACACATACATATTCTGCTTTACAAGCCACCGCCTTCAGCATTTTTATCGGGACAGCATTACTTTCTATATTTGCGCCTGAAGCCATCGGGCAGTTTAGTACTGCGCCATTAGAGCAAATGATATATATCCTGATACTTGCTGTTTTTTGCAGTGCCCTTGCTTACATTACATGGTCTAAAGCTTTTGAAAAAGCAGAGCGGACTTCGCAGGTAAGCAATTACATGTTTTTCACACCATTTTTGACTGGCATAATGGAATTTATATTCATTGGAGAGGTACCGGATTCATCTATCTGGTTAGGCGGCGCCCTTATTATAATAGGAGCTGTGATATTTAATAAACAGAATCAGAAAGATGATGGATATAAGAGGTAGCAAATTGTGGCGATTATTCTGATCAGTTATACTGGACAGTAAATGGAGGCCGGTATACAATTAAATAAATATGGGCGGCAAAAAATGCTAAAAAGAAGGGGGATACTATGTCAGAGTTTAATATTGTGAAGACATCTTGTGCAGTCTGTGGCTCCTGCTGTGAGGTGGATGCCTGTGTTAGAAATGGAAAGCTTGTATCTGTGGAGGGTGCCAAAAACACTCCGGAACAGTCCGGGGAGATGTGTGCCAAAGGTGTAGCGGCCCCGCAGTTTGTGTACAACAAAGAGAGGGTATTATATCCGCTGAAAAGGGCCGGGGACAAGGGGGAGGGAAAATTCGCCCGTATCTCCTGGAATGAGGCCTATGATATGATTGCAGAGAATCTTCTGCGGATACGCCGGGAATACGGTGCCAGGTCCACGGTATTTTATGCGGGATATCCCAAATGGTTCCGTCCGGCGCTGCTGCGTCTGTCCAATGCATATGGATCGCCTAATTTTTGTACAGAATCCAGCACGTGTTATCAGGCGGCCGCATTGGCATGGCGTTCTGTTTTTGGCAGTGACATATGTGGACCAGACTTAAAAAATACAAGGACTCTTTTAATCTGGAGCTCAAATCTGTATCTCAGCAATACAACAATGATCGGTACATATCAGGGACTAAAGAAGAGAGGGGTCAAAGTGATCGACGTGGATCCCAGACATACGGTTACTGCAAATGATGCGGATATTCATCTTCAGCTGATTCCCGGCACAGACGGTGCCCTTGCACTTTCCATGGGGCAGGTTATCATAGAGGAAGGCCTGTATGACAAGGCGTTTGTGGAAAAGTTTGTCTTTGGATTTGAGGACTACAGGGAATATGTCCGTCAGTTTACTCCCGAAAAAGCCGAGAAGATTACCGGCGTCCCGGCGGAAAATATCCGCCTGGCTGCCAGGACATATGCACGAAACGGACCTGCCGCAATTATGTTTTCGGCATCGCCGGTTGTACATCATATCAACGGAGTGCAGAATTATCGGGCAGTTTTTTCTTTGATTGCCCTGACCGGAAATTATAATGTTCCCGGTGGAAACTGCATGTCTCCGGGACCGTTTTCTCCGGCAAATGAATTCGGAAAAGTGAGACGTTTCGATGGGGAAGAGGCTATCGGAGAAAAGGATTTTCCGGTGTGGTTTGATCTTTCCTGCGACGAGGCACAGTGCACGAAGCTTGCAGATTACATATTGGAGGAAGAGCCATATCCGATCAAGGCAGTCTTTGCCATGGGTCTGAATCACAGGATGTGGCCACAGCCATCGCATTTGCTTGGAGCACTTGAAAAATTAGACTTTTATGTAAACACAGAGATTTTTATGTCTGATTCTTCCAGAGGGGCAGATTTGATTCTACCGGCATGTACTTCTTATGAAAGGGAGGAAGTACATATTGATAAAAATGGAAGGTTCTATTTCTCCAACCGTGCCATTGAACCATTAGGTGAAGCAAGGAATGACATTGAGATTATTGCGGAAGTTATAAGAAGAATGGGACTTTATGATGAGACACTGGCAAATGGATATGATGCATATATGCAGCATATTCTGGAACCCTCCGGTTTGAAGCTTCAGGAGTTAAAGGATCATCCGGAGGGAATGCTTGGAAAGTATATGTGTCCTTCTGTTATGAGACTTTGTGAATCTGATCCGAAAGATCTTCCCTCAGGTAAGATAGAGCTTCGCTCTCTGGTGTTGGAGCGATATGCTGACAGCTGTGGATATTCTGGTCTTCCGGCATATGATGATTATAGAATTCATACAGATGTGGACAGACAAGAGTATCCTCTTATTCTGAGTACAGGCAGCCTGAAACCACAATTTTTCCACGCCAGAGTATATCGCAAGGCATGGCTGTCAGGCGTTGAGGATGCCCCACTTGTAGAGATACATCCAAAAGACGGTGAAAAGTATGGCATAAAAGATAAAACGAAGGTGCGGGTATCCTCTCCCTCAGGAGAGCTGACAGGGATAGCTGCCTATCATGTGGGCGGGAAGCCGGGAGTTGTCTATGTCTATCATGGAAGCTCAAAAGGAGATGCCAATGAGCTGATAGGCAAAGATTATCTGGATCCGATTTCAGGTTTCCCCGGATATAAGGGGTATTTTTGCAAAATTGAACCGGAGGTATAGGAGGAAGCTATGGGTTGAGTCTTACGGATCACTATTGGCTGCAGCCTGTAGGACAGGAATTATACTGGAAGGATCTGAACTTTTATGATAATGACTTTTCAGATGAATTGGTCAGCAGTGCTGTGAATTATTATTATAGCAGGCGTGTAAAGTGGCAGAGGGAATAGAAGTGGCAGAAGCATATAGGAGAAAGGCAAATAAGAAAGGTAAGGTGAATGTAAAAATGTTTAAGGATTTAGTAATCGCCAATAGAAGTTACCGGGGATATGATGAAAGCTACAAGATGTCGCGGGAGGAATTGCTGGAACTGGTGGATTGTGCAAGGTTGTCACCATGCAGTGTAAATGCTCAGCCGTTTAAGTATTTTCTGGCCTGGGAGTCAAAGACAGTCCATACAATTCAGTCTTTGACAAAATGGGCGGCTGCTCTTCCAAATCTACAGATTCCCCACGAAGGAATGTGCCCTACCGGATTCATTGTGATTTGTCAGGATCGAGAGGTCAGTGACTCCCTGGCGGCGCATCAGAAAGATTTGGGGATTGCGGCTCAGACAATGTTGCTGGCAGCAGCTGAAAAGGAGCTGGGCGGCTGTATAATTGCAAGTTTCAGCCCGGAAAAATTAAAGTCTGCATTACATCTGGCTGAGAACTTAACTCCGGTACTGGTTGTCGCTGTAGGAAAGCCCATAGAAAAAATAGTACTGACTGAAATAGAGGACGGAGAAAGCACAAAATATTACAGGGATGAACATGATGTACATTATGTCCCAAAGCGTAAATTGGAAGATATTATAGTATAAAGTCTGGAGAAACTGTAATGGTTGAGAAATCAATGGACAATGTTATTACAATTGGAGAAACTATCGCAGTTGAATTTAAAAGGTGTGGTAATGGAATTGAAAATGACACATAAGAGACAGTGTGCTCTTTTTTAAACAGGTATGGTGGTGATATTTATCTGGGAACAGCGGATGATGGAAATGTTGTCGGTATACCTGAGAGGGCGGCTGCTGATATGGTCAGGAACTTTATAAAAGTAATCAGCAACCCTAATACGTTTCAGCCCACAGTATATCTTGAAGCAAAAATTGTGAAATATAAAGACAAAACAATTATTCATTTGCACGTACCGCCAAGTTCAGAAGTTTGAGCATTTTCGTATGGATTTATTACCTAAAGTGAGGCAGTTGGCGATTAATAATGCGGGGGGGAAAACATCCGGAAATGATAGGAATTTCATCGAGAAGAATAGAGGCTAACGTTAAAAAGTTGAAAGAATTGCAGTATTTATCCAGAATAGGTTCGCTGAGAAAAGGCTATTGGCTAGTAAAGAATATAAGTGAAAAAAACAAAGGTTAAAAAAGATAAAGGAGAGTTTCCTATGAAAAGACTGAAAAAAGCAGGTGTTATCCTGCTTGCGTTTCTCATGTTATTTAGTATGGCAGGGTGTAACAAAAAAGCTGAAGAAAGAGAAAAACCAGAAAAGCCAGCGAAAACAGGGGACAAGAAGCCTGCGAAGGAGGAACCTGCCGAACAGGTTCCTGCGAACCAAAATCTGCTCACCGGATTGGGAGATTTGTCAGAGGGGGCCATAGGGAAAAGACCTGTAGCGGTTATGGTGAATAATGTGCAGGATGCGCTGCCCCAGTATGGTGTGGCGAAAGCAGATATTATATATGAAGTTCCCGTCGAAGGTGATGTGACTCGTTTGATGGCAATCTACGGGGATTATACAGCAATGCCTCAGGTTTGTGCAGTCAGAAGCTGCCGCTATTATTTTCCTGCGTTTTCCCAAGGTTATGATGCTTTCTATGTAAACTGGGGAATCGATGACAGTATCTCAGATTACCTGGAGGCTTTGAATCTGGATCAATATGATGGGATGAATAATGCCGGCGGGCTTTTCGGACGTGATCAGGACAGGATAAATGCCGGCTATTCTCTGGAACATACAGGATATTTCGACGGCCCAAAGTTTTCTGCGGTTGTTCAGTCTGAAGGCAGAAGAACAGATTTAGCGGAGAACAAGAAGGACACGGCTTTCAAATTCAATGGTCTAAAAGAGCAGCTGAAGCCGGAAGGAGCGGACTGTAACACGGTAAACATTAATTTTGGAGCCGCAACTGCCACTTTGACTTATGATCCTGAAACGAAGACTTATCTAAAGCAGATAAATGGAACCCCACAGATGGACAGTCGCTCTAATACACAGCTTGAATTTACAAATATATTTGTGCTTGAAACAGAAATTTCAGTCAGAGATGATATTGGTCATAAGAATGTGGATTGGGACGGCAGTGACACGTCTGTGGGATATTATGTTTCAAACGGCGGTGTCCAGAAGATATACTGGAACAAAGATAGCAATGATGAAACTTCCTATCTGCGCTTCTACGATCAGGAAAGTAAAGGGGAGATCAAAGTTAACCGTGGAAAGAGTTATATTGCGGTTAATTATCCCGGGCAGAGTGCATTTAAATAAATGATGCCGGTCCCTGCCGCACAAAAACAGAACCTGCTTTATATAATATTATAAAATGTTACCGGAGATTAATAATGCGCAAGTTTAACCAAAATTTAGGTTACAAAGAAGAATGCCGGAAGATTCCGATTCAGTTTCCGCCTCAGCATCAGGACGTGCAGCCGGGACTGGAAAGTCTTATGGAGCCAAAGCCGATTTTTGATAATCCCAATTACATTGGAACCGGAAAGTTAAAAGACAAGGTGGCCCTGGTGACCGGCGGTGACAGTGGGATTGGAAGAGCAGTTTCTGTAGCGTTTGCAAAAGAAGGGGCAGATGTATGTATTATTTATTACAATGAGCACGAGGATGCAAGAATGACCAAATCATATATAGAGGCGCAGGGCAGGCGATGCCTTTTGTTCGCCGGTGATATACGTGATGAAACTTTCTGCAGAAATGTAGCAGCGACGTGCGTTTCAGATTTGGGGAGTCTGGATGTTTTGGTAAATAATGCCGGGGTACAGTTTCCCCAGGACGATATTGAAGACATTTCCATGGAGCAGATGGAAACCACTTTTCAGATTAATTTTTTTGGAATTTTTTTGATGACAAAAATAGCTCTGTGTTACATGAAATGTGGCAGTACCATTATCAATACCACCTCGGTTACGGCCTACAACGGCAATGATCAGCTTATTGATTACTCCAGCACGAAGGGTGCCATCGTCAGTTTTACACGTTCTATGGCGCGCTCCCTTGTATCCCAAGGAATACGGGTAAACGCCGTTGCTCCGGGACCAATATGGACACCTCTGCAGCCGGCAAGCTGGCCTGCTGAATACATTGAAACCTTTGGCTCAGGCACACCTATGCAGAGGGCCGGGCAGCCGGTGGAACTTGCGCCCACTTATGTGTATCTTGCGTGTGATGATTCTTCCTTTGTTACCGGTCAGGTACTCCATGTGGACGGGGGGCAGTCCATGCAGTCATGATGTCAGTAAGAAAAAATTAAATGCTTTATCTGCGGTTATATATAAATACAAAAACACATCAAATATCTGAATTGGTTTCTGTTATTTGATGTGTTTTTTATATGATTACTCTTTTCCGACGATCTGTCCTGCCAGTTTGTTCACCAATTCATCCAAAACACTCAGCTGTGCTTCCTTCAATGCGGATTTGATTGCAAAGTTTTCTGTCAGAAGTGTCATATTTTTCATTTCACTGATTTTTGCTTCTATCAGCTTTGCGGACATGGGCGCCCATGTCCCATTTCCGAGTACGGCAACTGTGCGGTTCTGTATATTCAATGCTTTCATATCTTCCAGATAATTTGCCATAACCGGATAAATGCCGGAATTATATGTAGGGGAAGCCAGTACCAGATGGCTGTACTTAAAGCTGTCCGATATCAGTTCAGACACATGAGTTCCGGAAATGTCGTGGACGGCAATATTTTTCACACCGGCGTCGGCAAGTTTGACAGCCAGGACATTGGCAGCATTCTCTGTATTGCCATACATGGAAGCATAAGCAATCATGACACCTTTAACTTCCGGCTCATACTTACTCCACAGATTATACTTTTCCAGTATATACTTCAGATTATTTCTCCAGATCGGCCCGTGGAGAGAGCAGATATAATGAATTTCCAGGGGGGTTATCTTCTTCAGCGCATTTTGCACCTGTATGCCGTATTTTCCCACAATATTGGCATAATACCGGCGGGACTCATCCAGATAGTCTCTGTCAAAGTCTATTTCATCATTGAAAACATTTCCGCCAAGTGCTCCAAAGGTTCCGAAGGCATCAGCAGAAAACAGCACTTTATCTGTTTCATCATAAGTCATCATTACCTCCGGCCAGTGTACCATAGGAGCCATGATAAAATGAAGTGTATGCTTTCCGCAGGAGAAGGTATCTCCTTCTTTTATGATGTTCTTCTTTCCTTCCATATCCATTCCGTAAAACTGATCAATCATGGGAAAGGTCTTTGCATTTCCGATAATCTGCATATCCGGATAGCGGAGCAGTAAATCTGCGATGAGAGAGCAGTGGTCCGGTTCCATATGGTTGATTACCAGATAATCGAGAGCTCTTCCGGATAGAACTTTCTCTACATTTTCAAGGAACTGCCGGCCTATAGCGTTATCTACTGTATCAAAGAGCACAGTCTTTTCATCCAGCAGAAGATAGGAATTATAGGCGATGCCTTTTGGGACGGGAAACATATTTTCAAAACGTTCCAGGCGGCGGTCACTTCCTCCGACCCAGTATAGATCATCCGTTACTTTTCTAAAACAATACATACGTGTGTCCTCCTCGTTTGTGTATACATGTATTATTTTATCATAAAAGTAAAAATACGCAAGTAAAGAGAACGCAATCATTAATACATTTTTATCTGCTTTTTCATATTCCTTATAAATTCCTTAGAATTGCCTTTTATCATAAAGCAGTAAGAAAAAAGGTGTTAGGAGGATGAAAATGCAGGATTTTATTTTAGAGACGAGAGGAGTATGTAAATCTTTCCACAAACAGCTGGTGTTGGATCATGTTTCGCTGATGGTACCGGAGGGAAGTGTCTATGGACTGCTGGGACCTAACGGAGCAGGAAAGTCTACTTTGTTAAAAATGTTTTCAGGCATGCTGCGGCCGGATGAGGGCGAAATTTTCTTTGAAGAAGAGAAGTGGTCCCGCGGATGCCTTGCTAAAACGGGGGTTCTGATTGAACAGGCGTCGTTGTATGAGAATTTGACGGCAAAAGAGAACCTGGAGGTCAGAAGGCTGCTGTCAGGGGAATCCCGTGAGCGTATTGATGAGGTATTGGAGATTGTAGATTTGAAGGATACTAAAAAGAAGCGGGCGGGGCAGTTTTCCATGGGAATGAGGCAGAGGCTGGGAATCGCAGCAGCACTTTTAAATCAGCCCAGGCTGTTGATTCTGGATGAACCCACCAATGGTTTGGATCCATTTGGAATCCAGGAGCTAAGAGAACTGATCCGTGGATTTGCGGCCCAGGGGATAACGGTGATTGTCTCCAGCCATATTTTAAGTGAGGTGGAGCAGATAGCCGATTATATCGGAATTATATCGGAAGGTGTCCTCGGTTATCAGGGAGGCATGAAGCAAGGGGAGGACCTGGAACAGCTTTTTACAGAAGTAGTGAAGAAGAACAGGAGGGGCCCAGCATGTGGAAAGCATATATGAAAGCAGAAAATTTGAAACATAGGCACACAGTCACTGCGAAACTGTTCTGGCTGGTACCTTTGTTTGCTATTATGATACCTGGCTTTTTAGCAACGCTGTCCGGGGGTTATTATTACCAGCTGAATCAGTTCAACTGGTCTTATACCACATTTTATCCCATGCTGCTTCTTTTGAGTACGGCTTTTGCTGTTCAGAGGGAGAAGAAGCTGAAGAATCGAGTAATCAGTGCATTGCCTGTTGATTTGAAAAAGGTATGGGCTGCAAAGACTGCATATATCTTAAAGATACTGGCTTGGGCAGCAATCATCATTTATGCCGGGGAAGAAATTATCAGCAGCATATTTGCAGCAGGAGGCAGCAGGATTATTTCCGGGGCAGCCGGCTTTGAGGCGGTCCTGCTGTGGATTATCTTAATTCTGTGGCAGATTCCGCTCTGGCTGTTTGTTTTTCATATATTGGGTTTTGCAGCAGGAATGATTCTGGGACTCGCAGGAAACATTGCCTTAGGTATTTTAGGTGCGTTATCAAAGTGGTGGCTGCTGAATCCTTTTACCTACATCAATCGTCTGATGTGTCCGGTACTTAAAATATTGCCAAACAATCTTTTGGCAGTACCGGAGAGCCAGACTTATGTTGAGGGAGTCCTAAATCCCATTGTTATACCGCAGGGAATTGCAGCGTCTCTGCTATTATTTATTGTTTTATGTGTACTGACTGCCAAATGGTATCAGAGAAAGGGGGAGACAGGATGGGAAAATTAGGTCGGGCTATGGCATCCGAGTTTTTAAAAATGCGCAGGACATGGATTCTATGGATACATGTTGTAATGCCTGTGACGGGAATTTTTATATTTCTTCTTTATTATCGATACGCAGGCGGGACTAACTGGGGGAAAATTTCCGGTTACATGGAGGTTTTAGCCCTGGTCTGTCCCACTCTTGTGGGTATCATCTGTGCTCTGGCAGCGGATCAGGAAAAAGAGGCCGGCCATCTGCAAAATCTTTTTGGTGTGACAAAAAGCAGATGCTTTATTATGGCAGAAAAGCTAGCCTTATTACTTATCTGTAACCTGGCTGCCCTATTTCTTGCCGCAGAAGGGTTTGGCATCGGCTTTGGGGGTGGGCAATCCAACCTGGAGATTCCGGGGAATTTTTATGTAATAATGACCGTTTTTTTATGGCTGCCTCAGTTTTTTGCCTACTGCTTTCATTTATATCTTGGGCTGCGTTTTTCAAAAGGCATTACAATCGGGGCCGGAATCGTGGAAAGTCTTCTGGCAGCGCTTTTTTTGACCGGAATGGGGGACGAAATCTGGGTATTTTTCCCTTGTGCCTGGGCAGAACGCTTTATCATGTATTATACCTTATATATCCGGGGAAAAATAAACATTTCTTTCTTGACGGGACAGGTAAAAGTTGGAATAATACTGGCAGGACTTCTTACGCTGGCAGGGGGCGTGCTATTCTTTGCATGGATACATGTTTACGAGGGCAGCGGGGTAGAAGACTGATAAGCGAACAGAATGTTTAGAGAGGTGGAAAGTGCTATGGCGTATATTCTGGCAGTAGATGATGACAAAGCAATTCTGGCGTTAATCCGCCGTGCGCTGGAAAAGGACGGGCATACGGTAACGGTCTGTGAAAGTGCCTGGGAAGTGAACAATTCGTTTTTAAGCAGGTATGATTTAATTCTGCTGGATATTATGATGCCGGGTACAGACGGAATCAGTTTTTGCCGGGATATCCGCGGTCAGGTGGACTGCCCCGTAGTTTTTTTGACTGCAAAAATAGATCAGAGCAGTATTATGAACGGGCTCGGTTCAGGTGCAGACGATTACATTATGAAACCCTTTGGAATCGGGGAGTTAAGGGCAAGGGTACAGGCTCACCTGCGCCGGGAAAAACGTGAGAAAAGGAATGCAGTACAGATATCCGGCGTCCTATTTGATCTTGCGGGAAAGCGGGCTGAAATTCAGGGACATTTGATACCGCTGACAAAAAGCGAATATGAGATCAGTGAATACCTGGCCCTCAATCATGGTCAGGTATCTTCCAAGGAGCAGATTTTTGAGAAAGTATTTGGTTATGACAGGGATTCAGATGTGGCGGCAATCACAGAGCATGTAAAAAACATTCGGGCAAAGTTTGGGGAATACAAAGTAAATCCGATAGAGACAGTGTGGGGGATAGGATATAAATGGAAGTAAAGAAAAAAGTAACATTGCAATCTGTTTTCTGGCGCTTTACTTTCTGGATTTTTGGACTAACGGCGGGACCAATACTGGTCTGCTGGTTTTTATTCTATTTTCTCTCTCAGACAGGAGTTGTTCTGCCGGCAAATTACAGTGAGAATGTGCTGGAGGATAACAGGAAAGCCATTGAGAGTGCAGAAGTTGTGACGGATGAATTAATACCGGATGGGTGCAGCTATGGGGTTTTTCAAACAAACGGGACTTACCTCTACGGGAATCTGAATGCAAAAAAACAGAATAAGATATGGAATGAATACGCACAGGGCGGCTTCGAGATTACAAACATAGGATATTTGAAATATTTTCAAAGGGAAGAAGGTGTGTGCATTGCCGTATATCACCTAAAAGCAGAATTTGTAAACCCTCTGCTCAGGAAATGGCTGCCTGGCTTTCCTGAAACGCTTGGGATTCTTAGCCTGCTGTCATTTTTAATTGGAATTGTTCTACTGAATCGAATATTTGGGAATGTTGTCGGAAGGGAACTGAAAGCGGTTAAGAAGGTGACGGAAAAGGTAAGACTTAAGGATTTGGAATTTGAAAAGCCAGATACGAGTATCCGGGAGGTTGACGAGGTTATGGAGTCTCTGGAGAAGATGAAGGAAGCTCTGAAAGATTCTCTAAAGGCACAGTGGAAGATGGAAGAAACGCGCAGGCAGCAGATAGGCGCATTGATTCATGATATTAAAACACCGCTGACTGTTATACGGGGAAATGCGCAGCTTATGCAGGAGGCTGAATCGGCTGAGGAAGCACGGGAATGCGAAGAATATATCTTGCAGGAAACCGGCCGGATTGAAGAGTATATACAAGTTTTGCAGAAAATGCTGCAGTCAGAGGAAACAACACAGTTTCAGAAAGAAAAGGTGGATGTACGACGGACTGCTGAAGCATTTGCCTCGAACGCAAAAATTCTTGCGGCAGGAAATCATCAGCATTTGAAGGTTGTAATTTCTTTCATTCCAGATTATATTAATAGTAACAGACAACTTCTCATCAGAGCCTGGGAGAACCTGCTTTCCAACGCTCTGGATTATACACCGGAGGGCGGAGACATCCACATCTTTATAAGGGAGGAGAGAGACAAGCTTTTATTTGTAATAGAAGACAGCGGACCGGGGTTTACAGAAGAAGACATACACAGAGGGACACAGCAGTTTTATCAGGGTGATAAAAGCCGAAATTCCCGGAACCATTACGGTGTGGGACTGTTTATGGCAGATTCGTTTGCGCAGCAGCAGGGTGGGAGATTGATACTGGGAAATTCTCCGAGAACAAAGGGCGCACTTGTCCGTCTGGAAATCAATATGTGAGAAAGAGAGGAAAGGGAATGTTATTTGTCTATTATCCTAAATGTACGACCTGTCAGAAAGCTAAGAAGTGGCTGGACGAAAGAGGAATATCCTATGAAGCGAGAGATATCAAGACACAAAATCCTAGTAAGGAGGAACTAAAAGAATGGTATCAGAAGAGCGGGCTCCCTTTGAAACGTTTTTTTAACACAAGCGGAATGTTATATAAGGAAATGAAGCTTAAGGACAAACTGCCGGACATGAGCGAGGACGAGCAGCTGGAGCTGCTGGCCACAGACGGAATGCTGGTAAAGCGCCCCGTAGTGAAAACCGGGGAAATTATACTTGTCGGATTTAAGGAAAAAGAGTGGGAAGAAAAACTGACCAAAGTGTAAGAAAATGAGAGGAAAAGACTGATTATTCTATTGATGGGTTGACTTTTTTTAAGCAATTTGTGTACAATAATAATGACGGTCTCTTTTGAGCCGCTGTGCACAGACAACTATGTTAACTATGAAGAAGAAAGGAAGATGCCCATTTGAGTGTAATTATATCTAAACTAAAAGAAGTCTTATTTTCCGTACTCCCTATCACGGCAATCGTGATTATACTTAATTTTACTTTGACACCTATTGATAAACCGGTCATGCTCAGGTTTCTCGTCGGTGCTTTCCTGATTATTATTGGACTGACCATATTTTTGCTTGGAGTTGATACAGGAATTACCCCAATCGGAAATACCATGGGAACAGGAATGATAAAACCGAACAAAGTCATAATTGTAGTGATTGCCGGGCTGCTGCTTGGTTTCTTTATCTCCATTGCCGAACCCGACCTTCATATACTTGCAGGGCAGGTAGACTCGGTCACGGGCGGGTTGATTTCGAAGGCTGTTATTCTTTTTATTGTATCTTTAGGCATTGCAATCATGCTAACTATAGGTCTTACCAGAATCGTTTATAATTTTCCACTTAATAAGCTGCTTACTATCTTATATGGCATTATTCTGATTCTTGCCATATTTACTTCTCCGGAATTTATGGCGGTAGCTTTTGATGCATCGGGGGCTACAACCGGGGCACTGACTGTTCCATTTATACTGGCTCTTGCGATAGGTGTTTCAAAGTTAAAGAAAGACAGTAAATCTTCAGAAAAGGATAGTTTTGGCCTTATTGCAATATCCTCCACAGGTGCAATCATTGGTGTTTTAATTATGAGTATTATTACAAAATCGGATAAAATTTCCGGCAGTCTTGAAACTAACGGAGCAGCATCAGCAGAAATTTTGGCACCGTTCTTTCGTCAGATTCCTGTTATGGCAAAGGAAGTACTGATTGCATTGGCTCCTATATTGATTATCTTTCTTGTGTTTCAGAAGGTTTCATTTAAACTGTCAAAAGCAACTGTTCGGAAGATATTATTTGGAATGTTATTTACTTTCATTGGTCTGGTGTTGTTTCTGACAGGGGTAAATGCAGGATTTATGGAGGTGGGAAGTATTATTGGGTATGAACTGGCGGCTATGGACAGCCCGGTATATGTTGTTTTGGTGGGATTCATACTCGGTATGGTCACGATTCTTGCAGAGCCTGCCGTATACGTATTGACACATCAGATTGAAGATGTGACTAGTGGATATGTAAAAAGGAAGGTTGTAATGGTAACCCTGGCTTTGGGTGTGGCTTTGGCTGTTGCCTTGTCTGTTATAAGAATTTTGGTTCCGGGAATAAAGCTATGGCATTATTTATTGCCGGGGTATATGATATCAATTGCATTGTCATATTTAGTACCGGAACTATTTGTCGGTATTGCCTTCGATTCAGGAGGTGTAGCTTCGGGGCCGATGACTGCCACATTTATTCTGGCATTTGCTCAGGGTGCTGCTGAATCTATAGAAGGTGCAAATGTACTGGTAGATGGATTTGGCGTGATTGCAATGGTTGCAATGACTCCGTTAATCGCACTTCAGATACTGGGTCTTATTTTTAAAATGAAATCCCAAAAAGGAGGACTGGAGAATAATGGATGAGAGGCTTAATGTAGAGCTGATTTGTATGATTGTAAATTACGGCTTTGGCAGCAGGGTAATAAAATCAGCAAAACGATGTGGTGTTTCCGGAGGGACAGTTACACTGGGAAGGGGTGCCGCAGGAAGTGGCCTTTTGGATTTCCTGGGACTTTCCGAGGAGAGAAAAGAGATTGTTTATATGGCAGCTGAGAGAGAAATTGCTTATCAGGCACTGGAAAAGCTTAATAAAGAATATCAGTTTCATAAACCAAACCACGGGATAGCTTTCACAACATCTATCTGTGGTATTCTTGGAACAAAGCGTATTGTATGTAGGAGTAAAAAAGAGGAAAGGGGTGCAGAGGAATCTATGTATCATGTTATCACAGTTATTGTAGACAAGGGAAAGGCCGAAGATGTAATCACTGCTGCTGTCGAAGCTGGCTCCAAAGGGGGTACCATTATGAATGCCAGAGGATCAGGAATCCATGAAACAAGCAGGCTGTTTTCTATGGACATTGAGCCGGAGAAAGAGATTGTCACCATACTGTCAGAAGATGACAGGACAGAGAAGATTACAGCTATGATCAGAGACAGCCTCAATATGGATGAGCCCGGGAATGGGATTATCTACGTGCAAAATGCTAATAAAACTTATGGAATCTATAAGTAGAAAAAAATTATTGTTTTGTTGTTTTAACAACATAAAAAGAAGTCCGAATCACGTAAACTCTAATCATGCAAAGGAAAACAATTTGTAGAAACGAAAGGAGAAAGTGAGTATGGAGAATAAGATGTTTTGTTTTCAATGTCAGGAGACCGTCGGATGTAAAGGCTGTACAAATGGTGGAGTATGTGGTAAAAAACCGAGAACAGCAAATCTACAGGATTTATTGGTATATGTATCCCGCGGATTAAGCGAGGTAGCCACCCGTCTCAGAGAAGAAGGAACGGATGTTGAAAGAGCTGTAAATCATTTGGTCACAGATAATTTATTTACTACCATCACCAATGCAAATTTTGATGATGAAGCAATTATAGATAAAATCAAGAAAACAGTTGATACCACTAAGAAGCTGAGAAGTGAGCTGAAAAATCAGTCAGATCTTACAGAGTCTGCACTGTGGGATGGAAAAGGCGACTGGGATGAAAAAGCCAGCCAGGTCGGCGTTCTTGTTACTGAGAATGAGGATATCCGAAGTTTACGAGAATTGATCACCTATGGTCTGAAAGGTATGTCAGCTTATCTGTTTCATGCAGAAGCATATGGGCAGATTTTCCCTGAGATTGAAAAGTTTATGCAGGAGGCTTTGGCAAAGACACGTGATGACAGTCTGAGTGTAGATGACTTGGTGGCATTGACCCTGGAGACAGGAAAAGTTGGTGTGGATGCTATGGCAGCACTGGATGGAGCTAATACAGCAGCTTATGGAAATCCTGAGATTACATCTGTGCCAATCGGCGTGCGCAATAATCCAGGCATTCTGATTTCCGGACATGATCTCCATGACCTGGAGATGCTGCTGGAGCAGACACAGGGGACAGGCGTGGATGTATATACACATTCTGAGATGTTACCGGGTCATTATTATCCGGCGTTTAAGAAATATTCTAATTTTGCAGGAAATTACGGCAATGCATGGTGGAAACAAAAAGAAGAATTTGACACCTTTAACGGGCCGATTCTGTTTACTTCAAACTGTATTGTACCTCCGAAGGACAGCTGCAAAGACAGAATTTATACTTCAGGTGCATCAGGATTCCCGGGATGTAAACATATTCCGGAGGATGAGAACGGCAAGAAGGATTTCAGTGAAATCATTGCACACGCCAAGAAATGTCAGCCGCCTGTAGAGATTGAGACAGGAGAGATTGTCGGCGGATTTGCCCACAATCAGGTTATTGCACTGGCAGATAAAATTGTAGATGCGGTAAAATCAGGTGCTATCAAGAAGTTTGTAGTTATGGCGGGATGTGACGGCCGTATGAAGTCACGCAGCTACTACACAGAATTTGCAGAGGCACTGCCCAAAGATGCGGTAATCTTGACGGCAGGCTGTGCAAAGTACAGATACAACAAGCTGAACCTGGGCGATATCGGAGGAATTCCGAGAGTACTGGATGCAGGTCAGTGTAATGATTCCTATTCACTGGCAGTCATTGCAATGAAGCTTCAGGAAATCTTTGGACTGGATGATATCAACGACCTTCCGATTGTTTATAATATTGCATGGTATGAGCAGAAGGCTGTTATCGTTCTTTTAGCTCTGTTATCCCTTGGCGTAAAGAACATTCACCTTGGACCGACACTTCCGGCATTCTTATCACCGAACGTAACAAAGGTTCTGGTAGATAATTTCGGAATTGCAGGAATTACAACTGTAGAAGATGACATGAAAGCATTCTTCGCATAAATAAATGCAGGGAGCGAATCTTGAAAATAAGCGAGATTCGCTCCTTTTGCCCGGTGTGCTGCTAAAACATAATTCATGCTATAAGCTGCCACTTGCTTAAAATCTCATAAACCGTTATGATAAAAGGCAGCAGGAGGTAAAAAAACGATGATACGTGAATTAAAATTAGAGGACAAAGAATTATACCTTAAGATGGCACATGATTTTTACCGTTCGCCGGCAGTGCTGTACTCAATACCGGATTCCTACATAGAACGCACTTTCGAAGAATGTATGAAGAGTGACACCTATGTAAAGATTTATATTTTGGAACATGAGGAGAAGCCTGCAGGTTACGGAATGCTCGCTAAGACATTTTCCCAGGAAGCGGGGGGATATGTCTGCTGGCTGGAAGAACTTTATATTTTGGAGCAGTACCGCTCAAAGGGACTGGGCAGTGAATTTTTCCGATATGTAGAAAAGAACCGGGAAGAGGGAGTTACCCGATTCCGTCTGGAGGTGGAAGAGGATAATACAAGAGCAAGAGAACTTTATAAAAGAATGGGCTACAAAAGTTTGGATTACTGTCAGATGACTAAGGAATTTTAATAATAGGAGGTAAATGAATATGACAAAAGCAGGAGAAAGAAAAGTAGAAACGGTAGAAAGAGCAAACGGAGGAGCCGGATTTATTATGAAGGAGGCTCTGCTTGAACCACAACAGCTGGGCAATCACTGCAAAATGTTTTCTCAGGTCACATTGAAACCAAATTGCGAGCTTGGATACCATGAACATCACGGGGAGACAGAAACCTACTACATTCTTTCTGGTCATGGGATGTATGATGATGATGGCAAGGCAGTCCCTGTGGAGGCGGGGGACGTTCTGTTCTGTGAAGACGGAAAGGGACATGGAGCTAAAAATACAGGGGAGGAGGATCTGGTGTTTGTAGCTTTAATATTAAAGACAAAATAAAAAATGAATGTGAAGGAGGCCTGCCCTCTTAACACGTTTAAGAGAGTACCTCCGCCAATGCTTTCAGCAGCCGTGTATTATCTTCAGGATTCATGATACAAAAGCGTACATATTCACCTTCCAGACATTGGAAGGAGGAGCAGTCGCGTATCATGAGTCCCTTTTTTATACAGGATTCGAAGACATCTGCTGCAGTAATTTTGTCCTTGTGTATCTGAATCAATATAAAGTTGGCTGAAGCTTCATAAACGGTAATTTGCGAAAAGTGGCGCAGCTCTTTTAGCATCCGTTCTCTTTCGCTGAGAATGAGGCTGCGGGTTTTCTGAGTATATTCTTTGTCCTTTAGCATAAGCTCACCTGCGAAGGCTCCGATACTGTTTAGGGACCATGGAATCTGGTGTTCTTTGACCCCAGCGAGGAAGGAAGCATTTCCGGTAACCCCATACCCTAAGCGCAGGCCAGGGGCGGCAAAGAATTTGGATACTCCGCGCAGAATCATGAGATTATCGAAATCTTTTACAAGAGACATAGCAGTAATCTCTGAGACGTCAGGAGCAAATTCCACATAGGTCTCGTCAATCATGACGAAGGTCTGCGAATCTCTGCATACTTTGAGAATCTTTCGCATCTCTGCTGTGGTAATCGCAGAAGAAGTGGGGTTATTTGGGTTACATATGATGAGTAGATCATAGTGGTTCTGCAGCTTTTTAGTAAAATCTGAAATATCAAGCTGAAAATTCTTATTTGAATTTAAATGGTAGTATTCCTGTATACTTTCGGAGAAAGAGAGTTCTCTTGCGTATTCAGAGTAAGTGGGACCGAGTATGAGTGTTTTTTTCGGATATCTTTGTTCTATGAGAAGGGAGATGAGTTCGGTGGAACCATTCCCCACTATTACACAGTCCGGAGAAACCTGGCAGTAGTTTCCAATAACATGGCGCAGTACGGTATATTCTCTGTCAGGATAGGTGGAAATAATGTCCAGATGGCATGCCACTTCTCGTCTCACCTTCTCGGAAAGTCCCAAAGGGTTTACATTGGCGCCGAAATTAACGATAGAATCCTTAGAAACTCCGTAGTGTTCAGCAACTTTTTCCAAATCACTGCCGTGAAAACCTGAAATCGTACTCATGTATACAATCTCCTTTCAAAATCTTTTATTCACCCGTTGCAAGTAATACCATAAAGATGATATAATTCATTATAGCGTGCTTATGGAAAAATGCAATGAAAGAAATATGAGTAGGTGACCAACTTGAAAAATAAGATTAAACGTCTTTCCAAAGGGGATTTCCATATTTCTCAGCCGGAAATTATTTTTCCGGAGACACGGATCATCATGCGTGTCGGGGAAGGTGAGATGTACAAAGGAAGTTTCTCCCTGCAGAATCAGGGAGAGGGAACGATCAGAGGGCTTGTGTATCCCTCTTCTTATCGTGTCCACTGTGAGGAGCAGGGCTTTGATGGAAATCCGGTTAATATTTATTATACATACGATGGATCCGGACTGGTGCCGGGACATGTGGAGCATGGAAGGTTTACGATTGTCTGCAACGGAGGAGAGTACAATGTTGCGTTTACAGCAATCATTGAGAAACCTTTTGTAATGACAGGTTACGGGAAAGTCCAGAGTCTGGAAGATTTTAAGAAGCTTTCTTTCAGAGACTCGGCAGAAGCAGAGAAGCTGTTTCGCTCCAGAGATTTTTATGAGATATTGAAGTATGAAGACAAACGCATACAGGCACTGTACAACAATATGCGCAAGTGGGAGCTGGACCAGCAGGCCCTTGAGGAGTTCCTGGTAGGCTGTAAGCAGAAGGAGAAGATTTTCCTGACACTGGAAGAAGAGAGCCGTGCATTCATGGAAGTGAAGGAGGCTCGCAAAGAGACCCTCACAGTGAAGAAAAACACATGGGGATTTTTGTCCATGGATGTACGCACAGTAGGAGATTTCCTCACAGTAGAACATTCCAAAGTAACGACAGAAGAGTTTATTGGAAATTCGTATCGGCTGGAGTATATCATTAGTGAAGAGAATCTTCATCGGGGAAGCAACTTTGGCCAGATTATTCTCGAGACGCCCTATGAGACACTGACTTATGAAATTGTGGTAGAAAAGGATGTAAAGCGGGGCGAGGAGTATCGTGCTTCGGACAAAGAATTTGCCAGTATTATCCAACGATACCTGACTTATGAGGCCGGCAGGATTGATTTAAATACATGGACGGAAGAGTCACTGAAGAAGATTCAGCATCTGCGGGACGAGAACGGCAGAAATGAAATATATCTGCTTGTCCATGCCCACATCTGTCTCCTTGGAAAGCACTTCGATGAGGCGAAACTTATTCTGGAGTCTTACAATTACAATCGTTTTGCAATCGGCAAAAATGTGGAAATAAGTTCTTATTATTTATATCTGACTACTTTGTTAAGCAATGACTCTATTGGTCAGAGGAGGGTGGCAGAAGAGCTGTCCAAATCTTATCTGAAGCATCCGGAGAGCTGGATGATTCTTTGTATGCTGGTGAACGTGGACTCAGAATATAAAATTTACAGTGAGCGTCTGCGTGCTTTGGAACGCCAGTTCTATGAGGAGAAGACACACAGTATATGGTACTACCTGGAAGCCTTTAAGTGTTTTCGTGACAAGAGCTCCTCTTTGAAGAAACTGGGCACATTTGAGGTGCAGGTTTTGTATTTTGCGGCAAAGTACAAGCTTATGACGAAAGAACTGGCCCTGTATACAGCTAATCTGGCCAGCCAGCTGAAGCAGTTTGACAAGCGTCTTTTTGAAACGATGGTTCTGTCATATAGAATGTATGAAGAATATATGATCCTCACAGCTATCTGCACACTGCTTATCAAGGGAAACCGTGTGGGCCCGGAATATTTTAAATGGTATGAAGAAGCTGTGGAGTCGGAACAGAAGATTGCACAGCTATATGAATATTACATGGCTTCCATCCAGGAAGATCGTTTTCACAAAGCTCTGCCCAGATCTGTGTATCTGTATTTTATGCACGGAAATATGTTGGATTACCGCAAATGTGCACTGTTGTATTCAAATCTTATTACCTATGAGGATGAATCCAGTGAAATTTATGCTCATTACAGGGATGAGATGGAAGCTTTTGCGTGGAATCAGCTGGAAAAACGTCATATTGATGAACAGCTGCGTATTATTTACAAGCGATTTATTATAGAGAGCGCCATGAATACAGGTCGGATCAATGCGTTGTTTGATATCTGCCATGCTTATGAAATTACAACAAAAATACCGCATATGAAGTTTATTTATGTCATAGCGGATGACGGGAATATTGTGCAAAGGGTACCGTATACCGACAAAGGAGCACAGGTATTTCTTTATTCAAAGACTGATCGTCTTGTGTGGGAAGCAAGAGATGGAAGACATTACACAGATTCCATCCCCTATGAAAGCCGGCGTCTGTTTTATGAGCTCCGCTATATGGATATGTGCAAGAAATATTTAAATGGCATGCGCAGAAATCAGCAGAGAGAAGATGAAGAGCTGTTGACGCTGGACATTGTCAAGAAAAATGGTGTGGAAAATTACGAGGAAGAAGAGCTGTTTGGTCTCTGCAGCAAAACAATAAGAGAGAGCAATTATGAGAATGATGACTTCCTGACCTATATCTGTTTTGAATTGTTTAAACAGGGTAATTATGACAAAGTTATTTTAACTTATCTTGCAAATTATTACTGTGGCGCAACGGTAGATATGAAAAGACTCTGGCGGGAGGCAAAAGAATATGAGGTACACACACACAGCCTGGCCGAACGGATTTTGACACAGATGCTGTTTTCCGAGGAGTTGTTTGCAGAGGTACAGATATTTGAGGACTATTATGCAGAAGGTGCGTACTTTAGACTACAGCAGGCATATCTTGCATATATGGCCAGAGGCTATGTGGTGGAAGAGCGGAAAATAGGCAAAAGCGTTATTGATATCATATGCAAAGAATATGAAAAGGGAGAAGACACCATCGACATCTGTAAGATTGCAGTTTTGAAATACTATTCAAACCGTGAGTATAACTCCGGAACACGGAAGACATTGAAGAAGTTTCTGCAGGAACTCTGTGGAAAGCAGATTTATTTCCCGTTTTTCCTTTCTTATGAAAAGGAGTGGCTGATCGAGCTTCAACTCTGGGACAAGACTTTGATTGAATATAAAGGACAGAAGGGCAGCCGTGTTATGCTCTACTACCAGCTCCAGAAGGGGGAGTTTCAAGAGATAGATTATTCCATGGAAGTTCTGACGCCTATGTATGAGAATCTTTACGTGAGAAAGTTTGTCCTTTTTGCCAATGAAAAGCTGAAATACTATTTCAAAGAGACAATCGACGGGAACACATACCGAAGTGATAAAGAAATATGCGTAAAAGAAGTGGAAATAGGAGAGGCTGGGAGATACGGGTGCCTGAATGATATGCTTTTGTGCGAGGGCGAAGAAAAGGAGAACAAGATGAAAGCTTATGCAGCAGAAGACGCAATAGCAGTGCATATGTTTGAGCAGTATTAAAAAAACATCCATGTCACTAAGGTGGGAAAGGACCCCGCCAAGTCGACAGGATGTACTTTGCAGCTAGGGTCCGAAAAGACCAGATCCAAGCAGCATAAGCAGGAGGTTTGTCATGGGACAAGGTAATATAATTGGATATGAAATAAATAATAAGGCCTGTCAGATCAGCTTCTATAACGAACAGCAGCTTGAGCCGGAGACTCTGGAAGTGGATTCTGATAATTATCAGATTCCGTTGATTATCGGTAAGCTTAGGGATACGTGGGCTTACGGTAAAGAGGCAAAGCGTCTTGTGACTATTAAAGAAGGTTTTACGGTGACCCGGCTTCTGGAGAAGAGTCTGGCGGGGGAGAAGATTGAATTTGGAGAAGAAACCTATGATGCAGTATGGCTGCTGTCCAAGTTCATCCAGATGTCCCTGCAGTCTTTCCCGCAGATAGATGGAATTGTATTCAGTGTGCCGGAACTGACAGAGGAGCTGGCAGGTCTCCTACGAGGAATTGCGGTAAGAATGAATGTTGATAAAAGGCATATCTTTATCCAGGACTATAAAGAAAGTTTCTGTAATTATTTGTTTTACCAGCCAAAAGAACTCTGGCAGTATGAGGCGGCCCTGTTTTGCTGTGAGCGAAATGAGATTAAGGCATACATGCTGCGGCGTCTAAAACCCGGTCTGGGAGGCGGTAAAACTACGTTTGTCACCGTGGACGAGGTAGCAAGTGCCCACATGAAGGAGCTGGCTGCAGTTTATCCGGTACTAAATGAGGATAAGGCGAAGGAAGCAGATGCACGATTCAGCAGATTCATCGAAGGTGTATTCGACAAGCGGATTGTCTCTTCTGTTTTTTTGACCGGAGAAGGTTTTGAGAATAACTGGTATCCCGCATCGCTCCGGGTGCTGTGCAATGGAAGGCGGGCATTTATCGGGAATAATCTTTACAGCAAGGGTGCCTGCTACACGGCATATCGGAAGATGTTCATACATATTGAAGATCCGGTGTATCTGGCGGAGACAAAACTGACGGATCAGATTACAGTTAATATGCGTGTGGACGGACAGGAAATGCGGTATCCTATTGTCTCCTGGGGGGCCCACTGGTATGAGTCTAATAACCAGTGGGAGGTACTGCTGGAAGATGTGGAGGATATTGAACTGTACGTTGAATCTCTTGTCCAGGGAACACTGAAAACGGAAATGATTTCTTTGAAAAACTTCCCCAAAAGAGGGGAATATTCTATGCGGCTTCAGATAGAAACTTTATTTCTGGATGAGAAGACCTGCAAGATTACTGTGCGGGATGTAGGATTTGGAGAATTCTTCCTGCCGACTGATTTCCAGGAAGAAAAGATTATACATTTAGGAGGCAACGATGGGAAGTTTAATTCTCTGTCATGACAGACATGCGACGCATCCTTATGAAATTTCGAGGATCCACTGCAAGATATTTACAATTGAAGAATTATGCTATTATCTGTGCAATAATCTTTATCTGGTGGATTACACAATTATGAACGAACAGCTCTGCACGTGGCTGGAGGAAGAGATTGGGATGCCGGAGCTGGCAGCGAGCCTGAGGGATGTTATCCAGATGCGCGGTTCCGTAGAAAAATTTGTGCTGACTATTCTGAAAAGTTCTAAGATATTTAGAGAACCGGAGATGATTCGGATACAGAATGTACTGGAGCGTTTGAAGAATCAGAAGGATATTGAACGGCAGAAGTTCAAGGGAGACAATCTGCTGGAGAGTGGTGAGATTGAGGAAGCAATTCTTGTATATCAGGCAATTCTCAATGAGGAATCGGATGAAAGTGTTGATCCTAAGTTTTATGGGAAGATCTATGCAGGTCTGGGGGCTGCGTACGGAAGACTCTTTTTATATCAGGAGTCGGCAAAGATGTACGACAGAGCCTATCAGATATGTGAGGATACACAGCTGCTGAAGCCGTATCTCTATGCATCTTACAAATACATGTCCCTGGAGGAATATCACATTTTACTGACGAAGCATGATGATTATGCGGAAATCAATGCCCAGATGCGCCAGGAGATGGAGCATATCAGAGAGCATCTGCAGATGGAGCCAACCGAGGTGCTGCTGGAAAAATGGAAGCAGCAGTACAGGAGAAGTCATATATAGCACAGGATAGTGAGCTGTGCTACGTTTGACACAAAGGCAGAAATGTGTTACTATGTCCAAGTGATTTAGCGTGGTAAAGCAATCAATTGATAAAAGAAGAAAGCGCACTTGATCGAGGAGGACATTATATTATGAAGAGAAAATTGGCAATGGCAATGACTGCCGTGCTTGTATTATCAGCGGGCATAGCAGGGTGTGGAAACAAAGACAAAAATACATCTGCCGGGGCGGGAAAAAAAACAGCCGTAATTAACGAGGAAAAGAAAGAGGGAGATACTTTTACGTTGGGATTTGATGCAAGTTTTCCTCCCTATGGATATAAAGATGATGACGGAGAATATGTAGGCTTTGATTTGGATCTGGCTCAGGAGGTATGTGAGAGAAACGGCTGGGAATTAGAAAAACAGCCGATTGACTGGGATGCCAAGGATATGGAGCTGAATGCAGGGACCATCGACTGCATCTGGAATGGATTTACTTTAAACGGCCGGGAGGATGAGTATACATGGTCAGAACCTTACGTGGATAATAGTCAGGTAGTGGTAGTTTCAGAAGATTCCGGAATTAAATCCTTCGATGATCTGGCAGGTAAAATCGTGGAAGTGCAGGCAGATTCCTCCGCACTGAAAGCGCTGGAAGGTGACCAGAAGGAATTAGCCGGGACATTTGGGAATCTGACACAAGTGCCGGATTACAATACTGCTTTTATGGATCTGGAAGCTGGATCGGCAGAAGCAGTTGCTATGGACATAGGAGTTGCAGACTACCAGATTGAATCAAGAGGGGGCGGATATGTCATACTGAAGGATGCTATATCCAGTGAACAATATGCTGTCGGATTTAGAAAAGGAAATGAGAAGCTTAAGGACCAGGTACAGAAGACATTGGATGAGATGGCCGGGGACGGTACGCTCATGTCAATCGCAGAAAAATGGGGCGTTGAGGATGCTGTTACCCTGGGCAAATAATCCCGGAGGATTAAGAGAATGAATATAAGTATTACGACGATGCTGGGACAATTGGCAGGGGGCATGCTAGGGACGATGGGGATATTCTTTGCAACCATTTTGTTTTCCCTGCCCCTGGGACTAATTGTTGCATTTGGAAGAATGTCAAAAATCAAGATCATCCAGTGGATTGCAAAAATTTACATTTCCATTATGCGGGGAACACCATTAATGCTGCAGTTGATGGTGGTATATTTTGGACCTTACTACATATTCGGGATCAGGATATCAGCTTCCTACAGGCTAAGTGCCGTATTAATTGCATTTACAATTAATTATGCCGCCTATTTTGCGGAAATTTACCGGGGAGGTATTGAGTCTATGCCGGTGGGGCAGTATGAAGCGGCACGGCTTTTGGGCTACAGTAGAGGGCAGACTTTTTTCCGCGTTATTTTCCCACAGGTAATTAAGAGAATTATGTCGTCTGTGACCAATGAAGTTATCACCCTTGTAAAAGACACCTCGCTGGCATTTTCTATTGCATATGCGGAGATGTTTACTACAGCAAAGCAGATTGCAGCGTCTCAGACGTCTATCATTCCTCTGGTTTCGGCCGGGATATTTTATTATCTGTTTAACCTGATCGTGGCTGTTGCGATGGAAACGCTGGAAAAGAAATTGAATTATTATAAGTAGGAGGAAATGTCATGAGTTTGCTTGAAATGAGCCATATTAAGAAAAGGTTTGACGGCGTGGAAGTATTAAAGGACATCTCCCTGAAAGTAGAGGAGGGGGAGGTCCTTGCAATTATCGGGCCCTCCGGTTCCGGGAAGTCAACATTGCTCCGCTGTGCCACGGATTTGGAGACACCGGATGGCGGGGATATTCACTATGAAGGGAAGTTTGGTCTGGTATTTCAGAACTTCAACCTGTTCCCTCATTTTTCCGTGCTGAAGAATATTACCGATGCCCCTTTGAAGGTACAGAAACGGGATAAAGAGGAAGTACTTAAAGAGGCCAGGGCCCTTTTGAAAAAGATGGGGCTGGAAGACAAAGAGGAGGCCTTTCCCTATCAGCTTTCCGGAGGGCAGCAGCAGCGGGTATCTATTGCGAGAGCACTGGCCATGAACCCTAAAATACTTTTCTTTGACGAGCCCACGTCGGCTCTGGATCCGGAACTTACGGGGGAAATCCTAAAGGTGATCAAAGATCTGGCAGCAGAACAGATGACGATGGTTATCGTGACTCATGAAATGAATTTTGCAAAAAATGTAGCCGACCATATTATTTTTATGGACAAAGGCATCATTGAAGAGCAGGGGACACCGGAGGAAGTATTTGGTTCTGACAATGCCAGAATGCAGGGGTTTCTTGGCAAAATAACTGCAAATTAATGATGCATAAGGTGCATCATATTAGTAGGATTTATATATATCAGTTGAAATAAATAATGAACGTGAGCTTGTACAAGGCGGTGGATATATTGCTTTTACCATTGCCTTGTATTATACTTTTATGGTAGCTTAACACGATGAAGACGTAAAGGACAGGTGTAAATGTATGAATAAACTGGAACAGCTTTACGAAGGAAAAGCAAAAAAGGTGTTTGCAACAGATGACCCGGATATTGTAATTGTAGACTATAAGGATGATGCTACTGCCTTTAACGGAGAAAAGAAGGGAACAATCGTTGGAAAAGGTGTAATTAATAACCGGATGACGAACTATATTTTTCAAGTACTTGAAAAGGAAGGTGTGCCCACCCATTACGTAGAGGAACTCAGTGACAGAGAAAGCGCAGTAAAAAAGGTGGAGATTGTTCCTCTGGAAGTGATTGTCCGGAATGTGGCAGCAGGAAGCTTTTCCAAGAAGCTTGGAATCGAAGAAGGAAGAAAGTTGTTGGTCCCCACGCTGGAATTCAGCTATAAGAATGATGATCTGGGCGATCCAATGATCAACGATTATTATGCCATAGCAATCGGTGCTGCTACGCGGGAGGAAATTGATAAAATAACAGAGTATACTTTTAAGGTAAACGAGGTATTGAAAAAATTCTTTGGAGAAGCGGGAATTGAGTTAATTGATTTTAAGATTGAATATGGCAGGTTCCATAACAATATTATTCTTGCCGACGAGATTTCACCGGATACATGCAGGCTGTGGGACAAAGAGACACATGAGAAACTGGACAAAGACCGGTTCCGGAGAGATATGGGAAATGTGGAGGACGCATATAACGAAGTATTTCAACGCATCGGGATTCAATAATCGGGAGTGTATTCATGAGCAGATTGGGGAAGCTTAGTACAGGCATGGGTGAAGAGTGTGGGGTTTTCGGCGCATATGACCTTAATGGCGGCGACGTGGCATCATTTATGTATTACGGACTTTTTGCCCTGCAGCACAGAGGGCAGGAAAGCTGCGGCATTGCGGTGGCGGATACATATGGACAATGCAGAGTTTTATCAAAAAAAGGCCTGGGACATGTAGACGATGTATTCGATGAAACATCTCTGGAGAAACTAAAGGGTAACCTGGGAGTCGGACATGTGCGGTACTCTACAGCAGGAGCAAGCCGGGTTGAAAACGCACAGCCTCTTGTCATTAACTATATAAAAGGGACACTTGCCATCGCCCACAACGGCAATCTTGTCAATGCGGCCAGGCTCAGGCGGGAATTGGAATATACAGGAGCTATTTTCCAGACGACTGTTGACTCGGAGGTCATTGCCTATCACATTGCAAGGGAGCGGCTGCATGCAGCAACAGTAGAGGACGCTGTGAAAAATGCCATGAAGAAGATTGAAGGAGCCTATGCTCTTGTTATAAGCAGCCCCCGTAAGATGATTGGTGTAAGGGATCCTCTTGGAATAAAACCCTTATGTATCGGAAAGAAGGAGAACACTTACTTACTAGCATCTGAGAGCTGTGCAGTAACCGCGGCAGGCGGTGAATTGGTGCGGGATGTACTGCCGGGCGAGATTGTAAGCTTTACAAAAGACGGGATAGAGTCTGATCTGAGCATGGCAGTTCCCAGTACTTTTCAGGCAAGATGCATTTTTGAATATATTTATTTTGCCCGCATGGACAGTGCCATTGATGGAGTGAATGTCTACCATGCCAGAATTAAAGCCGGAAAAGCTCTGGCAGAATCTTATCCAGTAGAGGCAGACCTTGTAGTCGGTGTGCCGGACTCGGGACTTGTGGCTGCCAAGGGATATTCCGAACAGTCCAAAATCCCTTACGGAATGGCTTTCCATAAAAACAGCTATGTGGGAAGAACATTTATAAAACCGAAACAAAGTGAAAGAGAGTCCAGTGTAAAGATTAAACTGAATGTAATTCCCGAAGTGGTAAAAGGAAAACGGATTGTTATGGTGGATGATTCCATGGTAAGGGGAACAACCTGTGCGAACATTATCAAGATGCTGAAAAGGGAAGGCGCCACGGAGGTACATGTGAGGATAAGCTCACCGCCGTTTCTTTACCCATGTTATTTTGGAACAGATGTGCCCTCGAATGAGCAGCTGATTGCACACTCCCATACACCGAAGGAAATATGTGAGATGATAGGTGCTGACTCACTGGGCTATATGGAAGTGGAAAAACTAAAAGATATGGTGGGGGACTTAAGCTTTTGTGATGCATGTTTCACGGGGAAATATCCTATGACTGTCCCCAACAAAGACATCAGCCATGAATTTGAGCAGGGCACTTAGTGAGGTCCTTTCGAGGTTAGTGCGAGTCACATCCCGACACTTGACGAGGTTCTATTAAGTCTAGTGACGGGATGTTACATTGATAAAGAACAGGAGATTAAATTATATGAGTACAGATCGTTACAGCAGCCCTCTTTCTGAGCGCTATGCAAGCCGGGAGATGAAGTATATTTTTTCACAGGATAAGAAGTTCAGGACATGGAGAAGGCTTTGGATTGCTCTGGCGGAGACGGAGAAAGAACTGGGTCTGCATATTACAGATGAGCAGATTGAAGAAATGAAGGCTCATGCAGATGACATCAATTATGATGTGGCCAGAGAAAGAGAAAGAGTGGTGCGCCACGATGTGATGTCCCATGTATATGCCTATGGGGTGCAGTGTCCGAAGGCGAAAGGGATTATTCATCTGGGAGCAACTTCCTGCTATGTGGGGGATAATACAGACATTATTATTATGTCGGAAGCATTGAAACTGGTAAGAACCAAACTAGTAAATGTAATTGCCGAGCTGGCTAAATTTGCAGATGAATACAAAGCGCTGCCAACCTTAGGATTTACACATTTTCAGCCTGCGCAGCCGACTACGGTAGGCAAAAGGGCTACTCTTTGGATGCAGGAATTTGAGATGGATTTAGAAGACCTGGAATACGTTCTTGGCAGTTTAAAGCTTTTGGGGTCCAAAGGAACTACAGGAACTCAGGCAAGCTTTCTGGAACTTTTTGATGGAGACCAGGAAACGATTGACAGAATAGATCCTATGATAGCGGAAAAAATGAAATTTAAGGCATGCTATCCGGTGTCTGGGCAGACGTATTCCAGAAAAGTGGATACAAGAGTGATAAATATACTGGCAGGAATCGCGTCCAGTGCTCATAAATTTTCCAATGATATCCGTCTGCTCCAACATTTAAAGGAGGTGGAGGAACCTTTTGAAAAATCTCAGATCGGCTCTTCTGCCATGGCGTACAAAAGAAATCCCATGAGAAGCGAGAGAATTGCCTCTCTGTCCCGCTATGTACTGGTAGACGCGCTGAATCCGGCAATTACAGCTTCTGTACAGTGGTTCGAGAGAACTCTGGATGATTCTGCAAACAAACGGTTGAGTATTCCGGAAGGCTTCCTGGCGGTGGATGGTATACTGGATCTGTGCCTGAATGTGGTGGATGGGCTTGTGGTATATCCAAAGGTAATCGAAAAGCATTTGATGTCCGAACTGCCTTTTATGGCCACAGAAAACATTATGATGGATGCTGTAAAAGCGGGAGGAGACAGACAGGAGCTGCATGAGCGAATACGTGAATTGTCCATGGAGGCAGGAAGAAATGTAAAAGAAAAAGGTCTGGACAACAATCTTCTGGAACTGATTGCTCAGGACGATGCATTTAATCTCAGCTCGGAGGATTTGGAGAAAACAATGGATCCGGCGAAATATGTGGGCCGCGCTCAGGAGCAGGTGGAAGTTTATCTGAAAAACGTGATCTGTCCGTTATTGGAGAAGAATAAAAAAGAAATTGGCGTAAAAGCAGAAATTAATGTATAGTCTTAATAGCAGGACATAAAATCTATTTGATAGAAAAGGAGATTAAAGATATGGCAATTTGGATTATACTTGCAGTGATTGTTATCGTTGTTATCTGGCTGGCAGGTTCCTACAACGGGTTCATCAAGTTGAGAAACAAGACGGAAGAAGCATTTTCGGCTATGGACGTATCGTTGAAGAAGAGATACGATTTAATCCCTAACTATGTAGAGACGGTAAAGGGATATGCAAAACATGAGTCGGCAACTCTTGAGAAGGTGGTTGCCGCACGCAATGCGGCGATGAATGCATCTACCGCAGAGGAAAGAATTGCAAATGACAATATTTTAAGCGGCACTTTAAAATCTCTTTTTGCACTTTCCGAGAGCTACCCGGATTTGAAGGCAAATCAAAACTTTCTCCAGTTACAGGACCAGCTGCAGCGTATTGAAGAGGAGATCGCAGGTTCCAGAAGGTATTACAATGGTGTAGTTAACCGGTTTAACACAAAGGCTGAAATGTTCCCGGGGAATATTGTTGCCGGCATTTTCGGTTTCAAGAGAAGACCGCTGTATGAAGTAACGGAGACGCAGGAGAGAGAGAATGTGAAGGTGAGTTTTTAAAAAGAGGAGGATATTGGTATGAATAAGTCCAACATGGGTCTTATCAAGTGGCTTTTTCCAGTTCTTCTCTATGTATTTTTGGTGTTTTGGTTTTCAGGAATCTCTTTTGATTCAAAAGCGGGGATCGAAAGAGATTCGAATATGCACACCCGGTATTTTAGCACAGATGTTGTAGTAAGAGATGACCAGTCCTATGAGATCACGGAGAATATCGGCGTGGATTTTTATACGGGCAGACAGGGAATTTACCGTCACATCCCCTATAAAGGAACTGTAGCCGAGTATAATCAAAAAGCCGAAATAGTGCAGGTGCCATATTATGCCAAATTCACGAAGACAGAAGCAAATGAACCTCTCGATGTCAGCAAAGAAAATGGCAGCTGGGTGGGTCGCCTGGGCACCGAAGGTGAGTATAAAATGGGCGGTGAATATCGGCTTGCTTATACGATTACTCCGCAATTTCAAAGGAAAGACTATAATAATGCCTACTATAATGTGTTTCCAAACCAGTGGCAGGATGATATTCCGGCAGGCAGTCGTTTCAAAGTGACGTTTCCGAAAGAATTTGATCACAGCAAGCTGAAGTTTTATTATGGAGAGCAGGGGAAAAAGCGTAATGCGGCAGAAATCCTGAAACTTTCCTGGAGCAATAATACAGTAATCGGTATTTTACAGCAGGATCTTCCCATGGGGAATGGCGTGACATTCTATGTGCCGATGGAAAAAGGTTATTTTACAGGGACTCATCATCTGAATCTCCTGCCATGGCTGTTGATTCCGAGTGTTTTGCTATTTGCGCTGATTGCTTTTCTATATAGGAGATTCGGCAGAGATGAGCGAATTATTCCTTCTGTACAATATCAGCCCCCGGAGGACCTGGACAGTGCTGCTGTGGGGTATATTATTGACGATGAAGCTGACAGCAAAGACATCATTTCTCTGATTATATATTGGGCAGACAAAGGGTATCTGCGTATAGAGGAGCAAAAGAGCCATAATCTTGTGCTTTATAAACTAAAAGACCTTCCGGAGGAGACACCGGGACACCAGATGACTGTATTTAAGAAACTATTTGGACGCAAAGATGAATGCAAAGTCAATAGTCTGAAGTACAATTTCGAAGGGACGATGGACATTGCGAAAAAGCAGGTTAGCAATTTTGTTAAAAAGCGCGGTGGAACATATACGAAGGTATCCTGTACTGCCCGGCGGGTGTCATTGGTATTTTGCACGCTGCCTTTTGGCTGGTTTATGCTGGCTATGGGGTACTATTCAGCTATTGATACAGTTCAGATTGTGATGCAGATTGCGTTATGGATAATTCTTTTAGCCGGGGCCATTATGTTCTGCAATGGAATTGACCGGTGGTATGGTAAATCTTCAAAGTCCAGAAGAATATCGGCAGGAATCGGCATAGGCATGTGCTTTCTTTCAGTCTTGACGTATGTGGTAATCTATACTTCGCGTGCTTATAGAGGTGAAGTGTTTCAATATAGCCAGGTGTTGATAATTATAGCCGTCATGACTGGAATAATGATTGCCGTCACAGGTTTTATGAAAAAACGTACACCGAAATGTGTGGAATGGATGGGAAGACTGGTCGGATTAAGGGAGTTTATTGAGACAGCCGAGCTGGAACGGATGAATGAACTGGCAAAAACAAATCCGGAGTGGTTTTACCATATTATTCCTTATGCTTATGTCTTTGGGCTTTCTGAGGTATTTTCCGAAAAATTGAAAGATCTTTCACTGCCGGCCCCGGAGTGGTATGTACCATATCATCACTATACATTCTTTGATTACTATGTGTTCCACAGTTTAATGGTGAACAGTTTTGATAAGGCAGCCAACACATTGACGGTGCCAAAATTAAGCACCTCGGGTTCTTCTGGGGGCGGCGGCTTTTCCGGCGGAAGCTTCGGCGGAGGCGGAGGCGGCGGCTTTTCCGGCGGAGGTTTCGGCGGAGGCGGAGGCGGAAGCTGGTAGTCTGCTGCTGCGCAGATGCACTACAATAAAAAGGATGCAGAGGAATGTTGCGGATTATGGCAGCATTCCTTTTTAAAATTAGAACAGTCAACCAGTGTTGAAACAGGTGTGCTGAAAATACATGGCGAAGGTGGGATAAGAATATGGATTACAAGCTTGTGATGAATATGGCTGTTATGGCGGGTGAGCTGATGCTGCGGAGCGGGGCAGAGACTTATAGGGTAGAAGACACTATGTACCACATCCTGCGCACGGCTGGGACGCAGACTGTTGAGGCTAGTGTGATGATGACGGGAATCGTAGCTACCATCAGCAATCCGGATATGGAGCCGATTACAATGATTAAGAGAGTGCAGGAACGAGGGACAAACCTGAATAGGATTATGCAGGTAAATGAGATATCCAGAAATTTTTGTACAGGAAAGCTGTCTCTGGAAGCTGCATTCGAAGAAATGAAAGCCATTAGCGGAAAGCAGTACCGTGTCTGGGTGTATAATCTTGCTACAGTGGTGGTTCCTGCAGGCTTCTCTCCTTTATACGGGGGAGGAGGTGCGGAGATACTTGCCTCAGCAGCAGTGGGGGCAATCCTGGCACTGGTGATAACGGGAGGAAAAAAGCTGCAGATTAACGGATTTATACTGGACGCCTTATCGTCTCTTGTGGTGGCTGCAGCAGCAATGCTCCTAAAAGGGCTCTTTCCTTTTCTGAACAATGACACAGTCATTATAAGTGCAATTATGCCCCTGGTGCCGGGGGTCGCAATAACAAATGCTGTACGGGATACTCTTCAGGGCGATTATATTTCCGGCAGTGCAAGGATTTTGGAGGCATTTTTTAAAGCCGTGGCCATAGCTCTCGGGGCAGGTGCCGGAATGGCCTTTATAAATTACTTTTTTACAGGAGGTGGTCTGCTGTGAAATTATTGTTTGGTGTAGTGGGTTGTTTTGCAGCTGTTGTAGCATTTGCGGTACTTTTGGAGACTCCAAAGAAGTATCTGCCCCATGCCGGGGCCGCAGGAGCAATAGGGGGATTCGCATACCTGCTGGGACTGCAGAACGATTTAAGTACAGTTCTTGCAGCTTTTTTGTCTGCTCTCGCAATTGCATTAACTTCCCATACGTTTGCCAGGATATTTAAGGCACCGGTGACAATATTCTTAATTGCGGGAATTTTGCCTACAGTGCCGGGAGCGGGGATGTACCGGACTGTATATTACTTTATTACAAATGACCGGGCCAGGAGCAGCTACTATCTGGTACAGACACTGGAAATTGCAGGAATGATTGCACTTGCTATTTTTATTATGGACACGTTGTTTAGAGTACGTATAAAGAATAAATTAGGAAAGTTCTAAGTCAGGGGCTCAAAATCAGGAGCCTGATTAGAACTTCAAGCCCCTGATTTAGTACTTTCCTTTTGAACCAAGTCCCGCATGCGGACGGCTTATGTAGTTTTGATT
>NZ_FBWL01000157.1 GCF_001517425.1 Clostridium sp. C105KSO13
TTGTAAAAGTTAATATTTTTCGTTTCAGTGCATAGGTATTTGATGTATAATTAGCCATAGGGAATCTCCTTCTTTTTTGTTTAGTAAGATTTTTCTTTGATAGCTTAATTTTACATCAAAAAGGAATTAGATTCCTTATATTTGGGGCATTTTTTGAAAGTTGTTTATAAAGACATGGTTTAATTCAGGTCTATGTGGATAAAACTGCGGAAACTCAAGTAGAATTTTAATTTACAACTGGATGGTTGTTTGTTATAATACATCAGAACAGCCGTGTACAGGGTGGTAGCCTCCCAAACTTTTATAAAGAGGGGAGGTGGTGCAAATGGATATATCAGATGCAATATCGTTGATGTTGACCTTTGGTTTATTCTTAATTGCATTGCTTACCTACATAGATAGGAATAATAAGCGAAAATAAAAATGACCTACCCTGTCGGCCAACAGGATAGGTCGTTGCCTTAAGGCAATTTACTTAGACTAATGGTTACCACTCAGTGGCGGTTGTTCTTTATGATTTTATTCTAACACACTTCAAATAACATTTTCAACTGTTTTCTATTATAATATCATTATCTATTTTATGGGGGCATAATACATAATTTGATCCGGCTGGCAATCCAATGAGTTACAAAGTAGACACAGGGTTTCACAAGTTACTTACCTAAGATTTTTTTCAAAATTAGGATAAGTGATATAATCTATGATTGCTTTCCCAATTAAGCAGCAGAAAATGCAGAGGTACATAATTTAGAATACGATTATTCTCTTTTCTTTCTCTATTGTTGGCTATTCTATGCTCAAAAGACCTAATCTCAGGCATTAATGTTTTTGAGTACCAGGGACATATTCCATGATTTTGTCTGGCTGACAATCAAATAAATTACAAATTAGGCAGAGTGTTTCACAGGTTACACTGTTATTATTCTTCAGTTGCTCAACAATACAATGATCTAGGCCATTTTCTTCTAGCCATTCACTTTTTAATTTTTTCTCGTTGAGAAGATCCCAAAGCTTTGAAAATTGCATATACCCATTTGTACCATATTTATTTTCTTCCTTTAGGGAAAATAAAGAATTGGCCATCATTTCTAATGAGTCTCCGGCCATATTTTCTAATATATGCGCATAATTTTGCATGACAGTTTCAACAGAATCACCCATTACTTCTGCAACAGCTTTTATGTGTACACCTTTCATAAGTGATAGTGTAGCAAAAGTATGACGTAATCCATAAGGTGTGATCGGCTTTATTTGCATATCCGCAGAGTCTTTGTTTATTCTTTCAATTAATCTTTGAAAATGCTGGCAATAGGTATCAGGGTTAATAGACGATCCATTATCCAGCACAAATAAGAAAGGATAATCTAGGCTTTTATCACGGATTTGGTTACTAAGTTGTATTTGGCCTTTTAAATGTTGTATAAGATGATGTGGGAATTTCAGAGTGCGCTGGGCTCCTGTGTTTTTTAAGTCAGTTAGCCGATTCTTCTTATCAAGGCCATAGTTTAAGCTCAGTAAATTTAATGGTAGAATCAAGTCATAGATGCTAATTCCGCAAAGCTCACCGGGCCTCATTCCCAATATGGAATGTATTACATACATATTATAATAAAGGGTATCATTTTGTGTGTAAGGATGGTTTAAGAAATACTTCAATTCCTCTTCGGTCCAAAACTTGTCTGATTCCATTCCCTTTTTTCGTATTTTGGGACGTTGTATATTTTCCTTGCAGGGATTGGAGTCAATTGCTTTCAACGGACTTACGGCATAGTCTATTATTTGGGATAACAAATTGAAGGCCATATTCACAGTCTTGGGCTTATATTTTTTAGATAAGAGGGTTATCAAATTCTGTACATGGATTCCGGTGATTTCTGTGATAAGCATATCATCGAACACGGAGAGGTATAAATTACAGTAATCCACATCCCGTTCATAAGTTGTGCTTTCCTTAGTATTCCTTGTCTCTAGCCAGTGCTTTCTAACATCTCTAAATTTTAACTTCTTATTCTTTGCTTTATTGGCTGAAAGTGTTTTTTCCAGATCCCGCAGCATTTTTGCTTCCTCATGTTTAGCATCACTCTTTTTCAAAAAGCCAGGCCCCCACAGTGGGGTTTTACTTTTTGTATATTTGTATGTTGAAATAACGGGATAATAATAAGTTACTTTTTTTCCACCCTGTCGTAGTGTTTTCTCCTGGATGCTCATATTGTATACCCTTTCTAATCGGCTTTTTTGTAATGAGTAACTTAGATAAATATATATTATAAGTGAGTAAAGCCGATTCAATCTTTCTAATTATAACGGCTTATAATGGGCTTGTCACGTAGTTTTCCTTGATTTATGGGGTTTTTTAAGGCATTTATATAAAAGCACATCTTGTTTATTTGATTTTTACCATGTAACATAATTATATTACATAAGATTCATACGTGATTCCAATGATTGCTTAGAGAATTGAAATAGATTGGATTATCTGAAAATATATGAAAATAATATTAGGCGATATAATGTACACACGAGGTTTGTCAGTCCGCCAAGTTTCACTGATGACCGGAATATCGAAATCTGCAATACAAAAAATTATCAATAATCAGGAAAGTCCAACGATGGATACAATGGAAAAATTGGCCAGTGGTCTTAAGGTAACAATAGCGGATCTATATAAGTCGAGATTTAAATAAGTGTCCACTATAGTGGACAATTATATAAATCACATGGTAATCATACAATAATAGTGTATAATTAGTAAAATTGTTGAGAGTACGAGGAGGATTGCTATGAGAATAGAAGAATATAAAGAAATTATTTTCGATTTAGTAACTAGAAGTTATGATATTGAGTATCTGATTGCCATTTGTACTTTTGCTATGAATTTTCCTGATAAAAGCAAAAAACAAGAGTAGTGTAGAACTATTCTTGTTTTTCCTTTTTTGACAAATCTATAATTATATTCGATAAATCTTTGAATGTATCAAATAAAATTTCTCTGTTTTCAACGGTTAATTTGCTGTAGGTAATGATGAAAGCTTCAAATAGAGGATCCTTTGTGCCAAGTAAAGCTGCAGCTCTGGCTACAAGATCGTTTGTTTCCGGTTCCAAAAACATAGGGCCATTGCCTGTTTCAAGATAATTTATATTAACTTTTCTTTCTTGCCAGTTTGATAGCATAATCAGATGCTGTTTTGTAACTTTTCTCTTTCCCTTTTCAATATTACTAATACCTGATTTAGAAAGACCTAAAATTTGTCCCATTTCCTCTTGACTTTTATTACACTCTATGCGTAATGCTCGAAAACGATCGTTTATTCTTTCTTCAGCCATAGCACACCACCCTTTCAGCGTGTATTATCTCATATAAAAAATTATAAGTCAATAAAAGTATACAAAGAGAACGGTCTATATTGACAAAGTATACAAACAAAACTATAATGTATTCATATAGAACTTTAGAAAGGGATGATAATGTGAGCAAAAAAAAAGAAACCCTTAAATTAGATGAGTTAAAAAATATAACAGACCTATACAAACAATTGACCCCAGCCAACAGATATCTGTTGATTACTGTATCAGGACTCATGCTTGCCAATCAGGGAGCAGAAGTTGGGCAGCATATTCGGCAGCCCTGTGCCAGAGGGAATAAATGTAGCACTGATGAGGAGTCAGCATAAGTACTATTCATTAGAATGCATCAGGGATGTTTATTCCGCAAAAGCGGAGGCGGTCTAATAACGTGTAGGATCGTCAGAACGTCCTAAGAAGTAATCCAATGAGACATCAAAGTAGTCTGCTAGTTTTAATAAAACGGGTAATGTAGGTTGCTGTTCACCTTTTTCATACCGTTGGTAGTTCCTAATTGAAAGTTCAATGGCATTTGCAATATCCTTTTGTAGCAGATTACGGTCATTTTTTATTTGAATAATACGCTCGGAAAAATTCGAAAAATTCATAAAGCGGCTCCTTCAGAGATATAAAAAATGGTTCGGCAAAATGCGGAAACGAACTAGTGTCAGTGACGAGTAGGATTATCGGATAACCCTAAAAGATAGTCGGCTGACACATCAAAGTAGTTGCATATTTTGACAATATTACTTAACGTTGGTTCTTTTTCACCATGTTCATAGTGCTGATAAGCTCGCAAAGAAATGCCTAAATCGTGCGCTATATCTTTTTGTAATAATTTTTTTTCTTTCTTAAGTTGTATTATGCGCTCTGAAAAAATGGACATAATTGTGCCTCCAAACAATTTGGTATTGACATGAACTAAAGTGCATGATAATATAATATAGAACATGAACTAAAGTGCATGTTTAGTAAAAAGGAGAGGGTGACTATTAATAATAAAATTAAGTATTATCGTAATAAAAAACAGCTAACTCAAAAGGAATTAGCAGATAGAATAGGCATTAGCGAACGACGTTTGATAGAGATTGAGAAAAATGGGCAGGATCCTAAATTATCAAACGCTTTTAAAATAGCCTATTCATTAAATGTGACTGTTGAAGAACTATTCCGACCGCCAAGAAAGAATAGTTCAGAAACAGGTCAGTAGCGGGTGCAGTTTCCAGACGACCAATCGAACAAACTGCACCGTAATACAAATACTATCGAAATAGATTCTATTCCATAATAGAGTAGAATGTCCTTGATTTCAAGGGAAATTGTTTTAATAAATGAGATAAATAGCCAGGGAGGATAAATAAAATGTATCTTGAAGAACGATTAGAGGCGATGGAAAAAATAATTGGAAATCTGCAACAGGAGATCCGATCTCTGGAAGCAAAATCGGCAGATGAGATTCTTACCCCTAAAGAATTTGCAGAACGTGCAAAATTGAATGAGAATACAGTATACTGCTGGATCAGAGAGGGGAGAATCAAAACCCTTCCCAATTTAGGTACTGCCCTGCGGATTCCTATGAGCCAGTTTTATGAAGAACACAAAGAGAAAGAAATTGCTCATGTAAGAAGAAAAACATCTAAGGCGGATCGGCTAAAACAGGAATTTCTTCAAACTCTGGTTGGATAGCATTACAGGGTGAACAAAGGGAACTTGGAATGGTGGTAACTGAATTTTAGCCGAGGAGATTTGTATGAAAATAGATGAACTGGAATTAAATGTTAGACCGCATAATGTGCTTTTGAGAGCTGGAGTGAATTCAGTGGAAGTTTTGGATACCATGTCAGACGATGAACTGCTGAAAATACATAATTTTAACCATAAGTGCTTAGCGGATGTGAGAGAGAAGCTGAAAAATTTTAAAAAAAGCAAGCATTGGGAATGTAAATATTGTGATTATACCAGACCAGTGGAATACCCTGATGATCCGGGATTTTATGTATGCGGGCGTTGTGGTGCAGAATGGCTTGATTGTAAGGTGCTGGTATCTAATGAGATATAATAAAAAGCAATTTTTTAGGCATAGAAAAACCGCCCATAAGACTTTGGCAAGTTTGGCGGTAATTCTATAACATCTAGGACAACCTTTATTGGTATATCCTGTGTATCTTAAATATAGCATACAGGCTAGTAAAATTCAACTGTAATTTTTTATGTACCGGAATTCTTCTTGTTTTTTGCAATGTAAGAGTGTAACAAAATGCAATGCATATAAATATACATACAATTAATAAAGACCTTGGGGGCTACACCCCCAAACCCCTGTATATTCTCATATGAAATTGTTTAAAAAAACAGCACAATTTCATATGAGAATCAAAAGAAGTTGTTGCACAATGTTACACTTTTTAATTGCACTAAACAATTCTTCTGTTGCCGAACTGATAAAAGGATAGCGTTGTTATCACAAGAAGCAGTGGTGAGATACATATGGGAGGTATGCATGTTAGAAATTAATGATGTCTATATAAAGGGAATCTTGGGTGACCATACAATACTTTTGGAGAACATACATAAGCGAATCTTGGATATCCACAGTGAGCTGTTGGACACAGATGGTCTGATTCGATCACTCTCTATTAAGAAAATTGATTGGGACAAAGAGGGTGGGGGTTCAGGTGGCATAAAAAAGGATCTGACTGATGCCATGCTAATGCATCAGCGTCTGGCTAGGGAGCGTGAATTGGAGCTTAGGACAGAAATGTTTCGTCTTACGGAAGAGGAGGAGAGTATTAACAGGGTATGGGTTTGCTTTCATGCTCTGCGTGGAAGAGAGTACATACTTCTTGATTGTTTATATGTGCAGAAATTACCATACAAGGCAGTGCAGGAAGACAGCCATGTAAGTCACAGAACATTCGAGAAAGTCAGAATGCAGGCCTTAAAAAAGATATTAAGGATGTATGAAAGCGAAATCAGTAACCTGCAGATAATTAATCTCAGTAATAAGCTGTCAGACAAGCCAATTGATACAGGTTCATCACATGTAAGATATGAGCAGCTTACGCTGAAAATATAAGTTAAAAAACATACGAAAAAAACGTGCCGAAATCCGGTACAGAAAAGGAAGTAGAAAATGCTGCAAACATTCACAAAAAATGTAGAGGAACTTGTAATGTATTTTGGTAAAAATATTATTTTTGCATTTCTATGTGCAACTATTAATGCTTGTATGTTCATACCGATCTTTGACAGAAGATACGAATTAGACTTTAAGCGCTCAATAATTGTATTTCTTATACTACACATTATGTTTTTTGTGCTGCTTTTTGGTTTTTCACTTTTTACTCTTTAAATGAGAAGCAGGTGGATATTTGTTGTTATAATCGCAGCAATTACAGTGGATAGAATAAAGATAAGAATATTTTTTATCTTATCTGAAAGATCTGAGGCAACTATATTTTGGCAAATCATAATAAATCCTTCACAGTATGTTGTGAAAAAAATAAAGAAAAATATAAAGGCGGAAGTTGTTACCAAAAAAGCGTATGGATCAAAAGCGTTAAGGTGAATTCTTATTCCTGGATCATTAATTGTATTATAAATCAGGATTGACAAAAAGATAACTGAATTTACTTCCATAAGGAATTGACTGCCCTGATGGAGAATTAACTCTTTTTTCCCTGATAATATTTGTCCTGCGAAGTCCAACACAACAGTAATGGCAAAGATAACTAATAAAAATGCCCAAAGGGCCAACAGATCCGCATGAGATAAATGGAGTTTTATAAAAAGATTCACAAATGCTTTTGGGATCAGCAGTTGTATTTTAGAGCTAATGATCAGTACTATTTTGAGCGATTCACTAGGAAAAAGGTATGAGAAAATAAAGATAACTATTAAAGCATGGGGAAGCCGCTGTTTTTCCTGGGCAAATATATCAAAGATTTTATTAATGAATGCAGACATTTTTTCTCCTTAGTATTAAAAATTCAATAAGTATGGAAACTTATACATATTATACGGGATTAAAAGGTGCATAGCAACGAATATAGGATCTATACATAAAATTTATATGAGATTAATTATTAATTTTTATCTATAAAAACATACGAAAAAATGAAACGTACCGAAATTCGGTACAGAAAAGGAGAACAAAAATGAAGGTGTTGACAATTGGAAACTTAAAAGGTGGCGTTGGGAAAACCACATCAACCGTAAATCTGGCGTGTACCATGGCTGCCTTCGGCAAACGGGTTCTTGTAGTCGATTTAGATCCACAGGCGAACCTTACACCTTTCTTCAGAAAGGTGAACTATGGGGAACATACAATAAAGTCGGTTTATAGAAGTCCTGAAAAGTCCGGAAGAGCAATCTACAGAAGCAAATATAAAGACATTGACATAATCAAGGGCGATACTAGTCTTAGAGAAAACGATGCTGCAGATGAAAAGGCTCTGCTAACTGTATTGCAGCTTGTAACAGATAAGTATGATGTTTGCCTGATAGATACCCGACCGGCATTTGAGAACCTTACGATGAGCGCTTTATATGTAAGTAATATGTTGGTTACTCCTGTATGCCTTGATAAGTTCTGTCGGGACAATCTTCTGGCTGTGGAGGAACAGGTTGACGGTATCTTCCAAACAACTGGGATAAAGCTGGAATGGAGGATTTTTGCCAATAAGGTGGAGAATAAGAGAACACAACGCCAGATATATAAAGATATGGTGGAATATCATGCGTGGCCTTTCCTGGACTGCTGTATCAGTAATGGCGCAGTGATGAGCAATGCCCTGGATTATTATAAACCTGTTATCAGACATAGATCAGGAAGTCCACTTGTACAGGATTACATAGATCTGGCTAAAGAGTTATTGGAGGTGTTGGAGCATGGCGAGAATTGACCGTATCTTCAAGGAAGAAACTAAAAAGGCTGATTTACATCCCAAAAGAATAACCAAATGGATCCATTACTCTAAACTGCATGAGAATAAGGCCCAGTATAAAAACGGAAACACGCCGGAAGAAAAGGCAAGAGTACATGAGAAAGTGGAGGCTCTTGCAGACTTGATTGAGCTTGACGGAGAAGTACTTCAGGATCTGCTTGTGAGAAAAGCTGATACTGATGAGTATGAGATTATTGCAGGACATACACGACGGGATGCATGTAAATTGTTGGTAGAAGAGAGACACATGGAAAGATTTGCTTTATTACCCTGTATTGTAAAGGATATTTCTGATGTTCGTGCTGAGTTTCAGTTATTTTCTTCAAATGGTTACGGGAAAAAGACAGATTATGAGATCATGTGTGAGCTGGAGGGGATGAAGCATCTGATAGAAACTTATCCAGAAGAGTTTCCTGATCTTCAATGCGGTCGTATGGTTGAGCGTTTAGCCAAACAAATGAACATGAAGAAAACAACGGTTGGCGAATACCAGACTATTTCCAATAATCTTGGGGATAAGGCAATGGATGAATTCCGCACCGGTACATTGAAAAAGAGTGCTGCGGTGGAACTGGCTGCGCTTCCCAGGCAAGAACAGGAAGAACTATTGGATCAGGGAAAGACATCCTATAAAGATATTAAAGAACATAAGCAGCAGCAAAGATATGTTTTGGAAGAGGAGCGGGGCGAGAAGGAGGAAGAATATCATGACGCTCAATGGTTTGTAACGGAATATTGTGAAAACAATAGTTCTCACCTGCAGCAATTCGTTAAACTCTGCAACCAGAACAGCAAAAATGATATTCGAGGAAAAAAGATACAGGAATTCATTGCTCCTTGTGGTTTGCACAGCCAAAATTTTCCACTGGGGCTTTACACTACTTTTCTTTCATGGGGGAAAGGCGTTGAGTTTGAAAAAGGGAAACAAAAGCTGCATCTATCTTACATAGAATTCGTAAAGTCGTTGGAAAGTATTTATGGCCCTTGGGAGGTTAAGACCCCAGTACTTGATGAAATAGATCTTCAGGTTACGCAGGAACCTATGACCCAGGCAAAAGAAGTCGCAGTAACGTTAGAACCTGTAGAACCAGAGCAAAAGGATGGCGAAAGAATAGAAGATGTACCGGATTTCGGTACAAAAGTGGATGGAATCGAAACAGAATTGCAAATAAACCGCTTTGAATTCCCTGATATGCGTAATATGGAGCAGCGGGAGGAGTTTGTACTTGCTTATCGCTCCTGGCCAATATGGACAAGCAATTTACTTACTGAGGAAACCTATTATAGATTTGATCTGCCTGACGGAAGTGCAATCGTGGTCAGAGAATATCCTTATACGTCATATTGGCGTAAAGGGGAAGAGAGGGGGATAGATTTATTTTTAATTAAGCAGGATCATAAGCATTTCCGTGATGCAGTTTCAAATATGACCTCAATCAAAGAACATTTAAAGGATATCAGAAAGGACAATCAGTTATGACTATAAGGATAAAAAGGGAGACAATGAAAAAGTTGATTAAACTTCTAATAGCTCTTATGATGTATACTGTTTTTCTTCTATTGGATCATTTCTTCACAAATGTATTGTGGAGTATGGTTTTGAAACTACTTTTAGGCGGGGGAATGATTTGCATATTTTTAGACCTTATTATCACCCCGCCAGGATCAGATAAAGAAGATAAAGAAATTTAGAAGAAAAGATGCTTAAAAAGAGTGATACCACCTTGCGGAATGCGTTTTAAGAACCTGTTGCCGTGGCCGCAAAGGCGCAAGGGGGACTGCACATACCTGTATTCCAGGGTTGTGCACGTATGTTTTGATCGCCGGCAGTAAGTTCTCCTTCTGCCGGTATCTAAGAAATACCTAAATCTTCAGTATGAACATAATTGTGCCGGATTTCGGTACAGAGCGGTAGGAATAGTTGAGGCGGCTATTAAAATAATGCGATGAGGTGATTGTATGAGTAAAATTACAGAATTAAAGCCATGTCCCTTTTGTGGAGGCATAGCACTGATGAAGCAGTTTGCGAACCCTAAATAATTTTACTATGTTGAATGTGCTGACTGTCACTGCAGTACTGATGGATATAGGCATAATCGCCGTGAGGGAACTGATGCAGAGAATAAAAAGGCAAATGCAAAAGTCTGGAATACTCGGGTAAATTAGAATTTGCTGTAGGAAGGGAAAGGTTTAGGTGAATCATGAAAACTAGAGGTCAAGTTATTGAGGAATACAAAAGAGCATTTGAAAATAAGACAGAGGGTGAACTATTATTAGCAACAGTTAAGCAGATAAATGCTTTAGACTGTTCGGACAGAGTTAAGTCCATTGCCTTAAGAGAAGAAATAGATAATATAATTTGTGCGTACATAGAGGCAAGAGATAGCAAAGCTGTCGTGTGATATGGATATAGCTCTTATGTGGATGCTAACACAAGATTAAAATTTTGTAAAGGAGACGACTTATGCAAAAAGTAATTGAAAATGCGACATTGAAGATAGTACAGGCAATGGATAAAAACCGAAAAGCCTATAATGAGGCACGTGACTGGCTTAACGATACAGGATATTACAGGTATCAGAAAAAAATGGATAAGTTAGATGGAGAATATGAGGAACTCCAAGCATTTTTACACATCGAGGAAAAAGTTGAGGTACAACCTGAAACAATAAGAGAGTGTGATGAGCTAAAAAGAACACTGTCAAACATAAAAAGTAAGTGGAATTATTTAAAAGCAGACATGCCTGTGTCCGCCGACACGATTGGACTTGATGATTTGCTTCGAGATGTCCAGTAATTTGCAAAACTGAAATATAGGAGGAAAAATCAATGAAGTTTAATTGCGTAAAAGACTTTCATGTTGATACCATAGATGAAAATGGATTCTGTACTCACGAAAACAATCGCCGTGTTAGAAAAGGTAGTATGTGGGAGCTAGAAGAAGATTGTATTACTTTGACCGGAGCTGACTTGCACTTAGAAAATCTTACAGGTACTGAATGGATTGAAATATCAAAGGAAAGATTGCTTGAGTATTTTGAGGTAATTGAGTGCGAGGAGCAATGCAGAAAAGATGTTTGTAGTTGCGACTTTTGGGACACAAGAAATTGTAAACTACACTGATATTTAACCGTTTTGTCAGAGAGACATATACTGTTATGAAAGCGTATTGCAGGTGAATTATGATTACTGAAAATTACTCTGTTTCATTTTTTGGACTTGATCCCCGATATTACTCAATAGCTATAATCGGAAATATCTGGAATATAGCTGCAGATAAAGTTTATGAAGAAACCGGTATTCGCATTTCAGGGGAGATACAAGAAAGTTATATTGTTGGTCAAGATGATGAAGAACTTAACAACACTATTATTTTTACGATTCAAAGTACAAGAGTTCCCCATGAAATAGCAAATTCAACGGAATACTGGAATGCATATGAAGCAGTTCTTGAAGAGGTTAGGTATAGATTGGGTAATCCAAGGATGAATTTAACAGTAGCGGATATTAATGTCACCAATTTTGAACTGATTTGACATGAATCGAGTGGTAGAGCGTACCACTCAATCAAAAAATGTACAAGCAATATAAGAGCGTCCGGCTGCTGAGCCGGGGAAAGAGGTAGATATGTATGAGACAAATAAAAAAATGTGCTGGGTTTGCAATACAAAATCTAAAATTGATGTAATTAAATTAAAATTTAGCTGATTTGAAGAAATGAAAACAAAACTAGGACAAGAGTGACTAATGATTAGCGCATCAAAATAAAAGTGATGCGCCAGAAAGATTAGTACCCAGAGTTATCTGAATCAAATTTTGTGTGATGAACCGTGCCGAATGGATGCTGTGGAGGAGCATAGATTGAAAAAAGTTTTAAATCACAACATTCAGTATTCTTTAGATTGTGCCAAGTTCCGGCAGGAATAATAATGGCTGATTGGCTATAAACGTAGTGCTGGTAATTAAGGCAATCTTTTTGATCGCCCATTAGCATAAGTCCACTCCCGCATTCAATATAAAGAAATTGATCAAGATGAGGATGCGATTCTAATCCAATTTCAGAATTTGGAGGTATACACATTAAAGTAAGTTGGAGATTTGTTCCTGTCCATCTGGTAGTACGAAAGTTATTGTTAAAAAAAGTTTCTCTTTTGAGATTTGTAACAAATGGGTTATCCCCACAATCATAAATATTCATGATATCACCTCTATAATAGAATATGTAAAGTTCTAGAAACAGTGCAAATTTTAATGTTGTGAGTAGAAAGAAGGTGCGGATTTGAAAGCGATAAGAAAAATAAAGAATGTGGCAAGAGTAAATGTCAAACATGTAAGGGTAAGGCTTAGTCAGTAAACTGAAATTTAGGAGGAGATATGATGTAGTGGGCATTATTATAGAGAATCTTGGAAAATTTCTAAATTGGATGACTTATGCATGGATAGCTTGGGTTATAGGGTTTCCTATTTGTATAGTAATAATCAATAAGAACAACAAAAGCAGGATAGATAGCGGGTCATTGGTGGACATTTATTTGCACATAGCAGTGGGATTTTCTATTATAGTGTTTACGCTTTTTATAAATGTAAAATTTACTCTGCCCATGATAGTTAATTATTTTAAAATTTACTGAAAGGGGAATTAGGATTCAATGTAAGGCCGAATTATGCTTTCTTAAGAGCAGATTATGAGGAGGTATGAAAAATGACATATGAATATAGAACTTGGTATAAAACCAAAAAAAGATGTGTGATGTATATTATATATCCTTATGCTAGTGAAATATGGTGTATCCCAAGCATATTGTCCAGCTGATAATGAGTATATGGATATCATAGGATTTTATGTAGAATCTGCCGGTTATCCGCACATGCCGGTTGGACCAATGGGTGATTATGCAAAAGTTGTCGGGAACATATACAAAAATCCTGATTGGTTGGAAAACAAAACTGAAACGTTAAAAATAGGGAGGAACTATACAAATGGCATATAGAGAAGATTCTTGGTCAAAAGGATTTTATATTGATAATCATATGAAATATGAATGTTTATCCTGTGATAAACAATTCATAATGGGGGAAAAATTAAGCGAGAATTGCAGCGGCGGATACCCATGCTGCCCGTATTGCGGGAAAAAGAACATTGAAAAAATTGTTTGGACACATGATGCCATGTTAGAGGATCTTGATTCTGATATGGGATGCTTGGCAATACATTTTATGAAGAAATCAGAATCTGACTGTGCAGTGGATATTTCGAATATGTAAAGTTATTTGGCATCAAAAAATATGTAGATTGGAAGATAATATTTGTACCGGATTTCGGTACGTAAAAAACAGGCTGGGAATAACATGATAAAAATACAAAACAGAGCCAAAAAGCGGCCAGGAATAAAAGAAGTGATGTCAACTTGCCTTTTATGTGGTGAGCAGATTAGTAAAACAGGTAATCATATTATTTACGTGAAAACGAAAAGGGATAATGAATACTGGATACTGGATACATAGGAAGTGCTTTGATAGGACAATTACAAATAAATGTAAGCAGGAAAAGCGGTGAGACAAAGTGAAAAAACTGAGCATTAGTATTATCCTAATAACTGCGTTATTTTTCTTGAACTTGGCCATAAAAGAAGAGTTGCCATATATCGAGGCAAAAGAAAAAAATAAGGATATTAGAAAGGACTATGTATCCGATCAGAAGCAGGAGCGTGATCGTGAAATTAATTTTACAGCACTGCAGGCTATAAATCCTGACATTATTGGCTGGATATTTGTACCAGGAACTGCAATTGATTATCCCATATTACAGAATTCACTCTATGACAGTTATTATTTAACACATGATTTTACTGGAGGGTGGAGCGAATTAGGTGCCATTTTTATCCAGAAGTCGGAAAATGCCGCTTTTGAGGGGCAACACACAATTATATATGGCCATAACCTTGTGGATGATCAGATGTTTGGCTCTCTTTCCATATATGCTAATCAGAATATCAGGGATGCACAACCTTATATTTATATTTATCTGCCGGAAAAGACAATCCAGTATGAAATATACAGTGCTTATGAATGTCTGGATGGAACAGAAACCTATCAGATGACCTACGCTGACGAGAATGAATTTCAGAAGTGGATCAGCTTTACAACAAAAAACAGCAATTATACTGTTATGGATCCGAGGGGAAAAGATTATGTTCTGACATTATCTACCTGCACGGATTCCGGCAGTTATAGATTTGTAGTACATAGCATCATAAACCAGATTATAAAAAAATGATGCCCTGATAAAGTAATGCAGTGAAGATAAGATATAAAAATTCAGAAAGACCTGCAGGAAAGGATAAGCATGAGAATTAAGTACAGCATCATAGGTAAGCTTGCAAATTTAACAAATGTAGAATGGGATTTCCTGCTTTATATTGGCCGATATCAGGACCGCATGGGCTGCGTAGAGGGAGTATATTACCGTGATGTGATGAAAAACACTGGCATGTGCAAACAGTCTTTTTATAACGCCCTTGAAGGACTTGAAACTAAAAAGATTATCTCTTACTGTAAAAATAGTGAGATTGATTACGATATTCACATCTTGGAAAATGAATTTCCGACGCAAGAAAGCTTCAGGGAAGGATATATTAAGCTGAACCGTAAAATCTTCAGGAAAATACGGTTTAAGCAACTTAAAGCAAAGGAAAAGTTTCTGGTATTGGAATTTTTGAAGATTACACATGAAAATGCGTCCATTTACCAGATGACAAAAGAAAATTTTTTTACTAAATACTGTAAGATGTTGGGCGTGACAAAGAGAATGATCCGGAGCTATCTGCATCACCTCAAAAAGTTCTTTTCTATAGGTATTAAGAATGGTAAATATTTTATTACATATCTGTTTTCAGTTTTTAAGGATGACAATGCCAGGTCACAGGAACTGCAGCATTTAGATCACATGGTAAAAAAAGAATGTCAGCGCCGGTACATCCAATATGATCAGCAAACCATACAGGACACAGCAAAATTAATACAGCAATACCGCCAAGAAGTGGGCGGCACAAAAGAAATGCTGCTTGTCCTGGGTACCTGCATCGAAAGCAGCGTAAGCCAGCTAAAGAAACAGGAAAGGTATCTGAAACCTGACTACATACACAAGTTGGTGCGCATAGCTCTTGATTTACCCTCATATGCTTCTTGACAGATGCACTTGAGGATTTCTTGGCGTACAAAAGAAACATGCTTTAAACTGCAAAATACAATGCCACAAGATAAAAATAAAAAACAGAACCTCCAGCATACAGAAATTCCGAGAAAACGAAAGTCTTCCCGGAATTTCTTTTACATATAGCGGTCTAATTTTGTGCACCTATAAATTTTTCCAGTCCAATATTGCAGTCATATTTCCGTGAGCTGACAAAAGTAGTCCAAAAAGCAAGACGGAAACCACAAGTTTCAGTCTAATTCTATGCAGGGGCAGGACCTATTAAAAGTGCGTATTTTCGGGGGTTTTCAGAGATATTTATACTCTATATATTATATCTTATTATATTCATTCTCTATCGAGTAAATTCAATCTTCTATTAAAAACTGACGCCCGGCTGCGCCGGTTATACAAGTGGGTCTATATTGTAGATTTATCCTATATGTAGTACATAACTCTATATAATCTTATGATAAAGGAAAATAGAAAAACACAGAAAGTAAAAACACATACAAATGTTCACAGGAGTAATCTCAAAACGAGTAGGGGAAAAATGACAAATGTATAAAAATACAATCATAACGAATAAAAGGATATGTCATGCTTTAAAACATGCCTGTTTCGGGCGGCTTCTTGACAAATAGGTTATTTACAGCTATACTTTGAAACAGATAGGCAGCTATCACAGATATTTGTATCCATGTTATAAAGGAATCACTAATAATGAGATGTGTGACGGTTCTGACACATAGGTAAAATAAAAGTGACCGATCGATGAGATGCGTGACGGTACTGACGCATCGGTAAAATAATAATGACCGAGTGGTGATTCATTTGGTGGGAATACAAGCTGATTATGATTTACAAAAGAAATAAAAAGTGTTATATTAAATTTACAAAAGGAACAACCGCCCACAATGGTGGTTTGACCTGTAGAGATAGAAATTCCACCCTCTTACTTGCCAAAGTCTCAAGGGTGGTTTTTCTATATGTAACTAATGACTAATCAAATGAATGAATGTCAGTAGTGCCAGTAGAAATAATCCGAACTGCATTAAGTCATTGAAACTAAATTTGTTCTTCATATGCACCACCCCCATTCTATTGTAAAATGGAGGTCAGCCACCCTGTAACACGATTGTTCCTAACAATGATTTTAACACATATATTTTCCTAGTACAATAAGTCTATCATATAATTGCCTTGATTTGGCGGCAGCCAAATCCTGTTTTTGGATGTAATTCTGCAATTTTCTAAAAGAATCTTTTATGCAGAGCAGAGGCAAGAAGTATTCAACCAAACATAAAATAATCTCAAAAAAATCACAGACAAAAAGTTTAAAGGGTAACCCAAAGTAACCTAGATTTCCTAGATTAAGTGTGGTATTATATAATTGTAAAAAAAGATAACAGGAAATAAAAACAACTTGATATACTAAAAAGGAAATTGGAGGGATTGGGAATGGGAGACAAGTTGAAAAATTTCTTTAGTAAAAAAGTGGTAGTGGGAGCGTCAGTAGGGGCAATTGTTATTGCAGTAGCGGTGGTCGGTGTCGTACAGGCAGCGAATGGATCCACTAATGCACAGAAAGCAAAGACAGTGCAATCCGAAAAGAGCGTGAGTACCAATAAGTCAGAAGGATCCCGGAAAGATAAAAAATCTGATGCCAAGAGTTCTGAAAGTAAAAAATCAAATAGTAAAACTGAAAAATCTGCAAAGTCAACTGATACAAAAACAACAAAGGAAAAGGCGGATACGGCTAAAAAGAGTGACAACACTGGAACACAGACAGTAAAAGATACTCAGAATGCAAATACAGCAGCTTCTAATAGAAACAGTGCTGTCAGCTCAAATGATGCTTCGGAACCGGCGGCTGCGCCTATAGCGGAATCAGCTTCGGCTGCGGTCACAGTAGCAGAGCCTGCACAGGCTCCTGCACCGGTAGTTGATTCAGCTCCGGCCCCTGCTCCAGTAGCAGAATCAACTCCAGCACCTGCACCAGAGCCAACACCGGCTCCAGAACCAACGCAAACATCTGAGTCTAACGTGGGGGTAACGGACGATATTGATTGGGCAAGTGGAACCAGTGTTGTGCCTGTAGGAGACGGCTCGGCAGAAGTGAATGCAGACTTAGATCGTGTTGGCTGGTAAATAAATTCGTTAAATGGGAATGGGAGACGAGTTGAAAAATTTCTTTAGTATAAAAGTGGTAATGGGAGCGTCAGTAGGGGCAATTGTTATTGCAGTAGCGGTGGTCGGTGTCGTACAGGCAGCGAATGGATCCACTAATGCACAGAAAGCAAAAACAGTGCAATCCGAAAAGAGCGTGAGTACCAATAAGTCAGAAGGATCCCGGAAAGATAAAAAATCTGATGCCAAGAGTTCTGAAAGTAAAAAATCAAATAGTAAAACTGAAAAATCTGTAAAGTCAACTGATACAAACACAACAAAGGAAAAGGCAGATACGGCTAAAAAGAGTGACAACACTGGAACACAGACAGCAAAAGATACTCAGAATGCAAATACAGCAGCTTCTAATGGAAACAGTGCTGTTAGCTCTGTAAATGATGCTTCTGAACCGGCTGCAGCTCCTGCAACAGAATCAGCTCCGGCCGCAGCAACAGTTGTAGAACCCACAACAGCTCCTACACCGGTGGTAGAATCAATTCCGGCTCCGGATCCAGAACCGGCACCCACGTCAACTCCGGAACCGACACAAACTCCTACCCCAGCACAAACAGCAGGGTCAAATGTGGGAGTAACCGATGGCATTGATTGGGGAAATCTTAATCCAATTAATACGGATGATTTGGAAGATGGTTCTGCTGAGGTTAACGCAGATTTAGATCGTGTTGGCTGGTAAGTAAATTCGTTAAAAAAGTGAATAGTAAGAACATGATGAGAGAAGTGAGCATTTGCTTGCTTCTTTTTTCTTATGCGGAAAGGAACAGTAGTTATGAAAAACAATAAAAGCCCGCCTATTATTTCCGTCACAAAGCGTAAAATACATAAGGAGGTGTGAAATTGAATGTAAACAGAATATTGAGAAAGTGGATTCGTATTTTGCCATTGTCTTTTACAGTTACATTTATGTTAATTGGGTTTGTCATCAGCCCTATTGTTAGCCATGCAAAAGATGTAACTGCCATGAACCAGAAAACATTTGAGCGATTAAATGATTTAATCTTTAGATATAATAATTCGGCAGAATATTATACTACTGGAAACATTGTGACAACCACTAGGACGAATAGTATGGATGCCCCGTCGCTTATTGATCAAAATGATCACTTTTCGTTAAGTAGGTGGAAGTCCATGTATAATAACAGTATTTTTACTCGGGCTAAAAGGGAGGGAAAGCCAGCAACACTGTTTGAAATAAGAAATTTGAATTCTACAATTACCTATACATATAAAAATATGGGTATGCAAAACGGAAAGTCTGTTGATTGCAAGGTGACATACAGCGGATTTGTGCCTACTAATGACTATAATAGTGTCATATGGCAGGGATATTCCTATCCGTGCATTGACATCTCACATAGTATTACAGATGGATATTGGAGTATGTTTCTTAAACAGTTTCACATCAACATGGAGTTTGTCTATGAGGACGGTGCTCCGGCAAACGTTGCGGAGTTTTATTTGTATAATGGCTCAATGAACTTAGGGGAAGGAATTATATCGCCTTCTACTGCAACAATATTATATGTGCTAGCTGATAATAATATTTACCAACCAACGGACGGAGTTTTTGGCGGCCATTCCAGTTATTTTAATGATACTGTTGGTGGAGAGACTAAGACCACTACTGATGGACAAGTATTAAGGCCCTTTGACGCAAATGCAATTTCTATGAAATGTACAGGAAATTCTGTATCGTATACGGTATTCCAAAATAGTATAAAGAACAGTGATCTGATTGTAAACGGTGTAAGTTGGGAAACGGAGCCAAATACAGGAACAGGGAATGGGCCTAATAGTGATTTTTGGAATGCAATCTCCTTTTCGCCTTTGAGGTCATCAGTAGCACCGCTGCCGGAAAAGGCAGTCATTGTAAATGGTAAAGAAGCAACTAATATAGATAATGTCGATGTAGGAGACGAATTGCTCTTTAAAGTGAAACAGGAAGTTGAAATTCTTGGCATGAACGGGAGTGCTAAATATGATTCTTTTTCTCTGAAAGACAGTTTACCTATAGAACTGGATTACAAGGAAGCTTACGTTTTGGATGAAGGCACTGGTAAAAAGGTTGCTGCTTCAAATTATACACTTAATATTTCAGAAGATAAGAAAAGCATAAATGCGGCATTTACGTCAAATTTTCTTCAAAATGGTATGAGGTATGAAGGAGAAACCTATTCCCTTGTTGTAAAGGCTTTGGTAAATTCATCCACCTATGGTTTAAGTGCTTTCCAAAACAGAGGATCAACGATTGTAGATGGTGATGATGCCAATACAAACTCTATCAAGATCACAGCCAAGCCGCCGACTTTAGCTATTACAAAGTCTGCTTCTAAATATGAATGGCAGGTTGGTGATAAAGTTAATTATACCGTTAAAGTGACACATGCGATTGACAGCTCACGAGTTCCTTTTAAGAACATGATTGTTTCCGACATCTCGTTACCAAACGGGTTAGTAGCAACCGATTATTCCGTAGCAGGAGTATCCGGAGCAACTGTAGAAAAATCCGGGAATGGGTGGCTTGCAAAAGCGGCAAGGATGGAACCTGGACAATCACTCACTGTCACCTATCACTGTACGGCTATGGAAAGCGCAAATGGTAAGGAAACTGTTAATATTGCAAAAGCAAGGGCGGACAATGCTCCTGAAGTACAGGATAAGGCAGAAATCTATGTGAACACGGCAACACTACAGATAGGAAAAAATGTTTCCATGTATGAATGGCGTGTCGGGGATGAAGTGGATTTTACAGTGAAGGTAAAAAATACTGCAGCCGGGTCCATTGCACGAAATGTTAGGATTTCTGATTTAACGCTGCCTGATGGACTGAATCTGAAAACCGCTCCGTCATTATCAGCACCTACAAGCATTTTAAATCCGGTTTCCGGCAGTAAAACGGTTGCTGGGGAGACACAGAGCAAACAGGTAATCAGCAGTGTAGCGAAAAGTACAGGCGGCTGGACAGCAAGCATTTCCGACCTTGCAGCAAATCAGGAAGCGACTATTACCTTCCATTGCACTGCGGACAAAAATGTAAATGGGACTGAAATACAAAATACAGCAAGGACAAAGGCTGATAATGCTGTGGAAGTAAAAGCTGCCGCAAAGATCTGGATTAACACGCCAGGACTTAAAATTGATAAAAGTGCAGACATTGGCAAGGTAAAAGTCGGTGATCTCATTACATACACAGTGAAGGTTAGAAATACGAAAGCAGGGACACTGGCAAGAAATGTTGTAATTGAGGATGCTCTGGATGATGAGGCCGCTGCGTATGCGAAGCTGCAAAAGAACAGCATTGCCTTAACTGATTCGGACGGTAAGAAAATTGAGGATGCTACAATCTCGGTCGAGGGAAATTCCTTTAAGATTGAAACCGGTCGTATGCTGGTATGCCCACAAGAATATTATGGAATCTGGGATATAGACAATGCAAAAGATATGTCAGAGGGCAGTAAACTTAACCCAAAGGGTGTGACTAAAGAATCTGTCCTTACAGTTGAGTACCAGGTGAAGATTACCAATGATGAAGCCACTGGGGAGGAAATTAAGAATACAGCTGCGGCTTCCTGTGATGAAGGTGTATCGGTAAAGGATAAGGATACAGTTATGGTAAACGGGCCACATCTTGATGTTGTGAAAGATTCTGATAAAAAAGCATACACGACGGAAGAGACTGCGGAGTATTTACTGACGGTTCGTCAGACACGGGAAGGATACAGCGCAAAAGATGTGGTAGTCACAGATCATATCCAGGAGCCTGGGGCGACAATATTGGCAGACACAATCAAAGTCAAGATAAATGGTACTGTGATTTCACCGGATGTGGTAACGATGGAAGAGGATAATGCAGGGTTCAAAATGGAAACCGGACAGGATCTATCTGATGAGGATAAGATGAAAATAACCTATAACGTGAAATTTGCGCCCCTAGAGATAGATACTGTAGATGAGGAATATACCAATACAGCAATTGCAAAGGGGAGTAATACAAACGCTAGCCAGGACGATAATAAGGTCGCTGTGACAGAAAGAGATGCTGCTTTGCAAGTTGTAAAGCAGGCGGACAGGAATGATTATATTGTGGGTGATACCGGAAAGTACACCCTCCTAATATTGGAACAGGTAGACGGAGCCTCTGCAAAGCAGGTGACGGTAAAAGATACCTTTGATAAGGAAGGCATGACGATCATTGAAGATTCAATCACTGTGAAGGTCAATGGTGAGACTATTACACCTAAATCCATTATCCTAAATGAGGCCAAAAATAGCTTTGTGATTGAAACTGGGGTGGATCTATCCTGGAAGGATAAAATGAAAGTATTTTATGATGTGAAATTCAATCAGCCGCTAGAAAGTGAAGAAACGACCAATACAGCGGTTGTAAAAGCTGATAACAGTAATGAGGATACCACGGACTTCACAGCGACTGTGAAAGAAATTATCCCTGTATTAAAAGTGGATAAAGGTTCTGAAAAAGCAGATTATACAGTAGGGGAAACCGGAACTTATACTATATCGATAAAGCAGACCAAAATAAGAGGTGTTGCAAAGCAGGTTATCATAACAGATGCCTTTGATAAAGAAGGGATGATAATAGAGGAAGATTCCATAGTCATGAAAGTTAATGGCGAATCCATTACACCTAAATCCATTACTCTAAATGAAGCTCAAAACGGGTATGTCGTCGATACGGGTATGGATTTAGGAAAGCAGGACGTGATGACGCTCTCCTATGATGTAAAATTTCAACAAGCTGTAGAGGATAGAAGAACCACGAATACGGTTGTAGCTAATGCCGCAAATGCAGCAGAAAGCCAAGCTGATCATTCTGTAGTGGTAAGGGATGCCATACCTGTTCTGACTGTAGAGAAAGCTTCTGATAAAGAATTCTACATGGTAGGGGATACCGCAAAATACTTGATTACTGTGAAACAGGCAAAAGAGTATGCTGTTGCCAAACAGGTTGTCATAAAAGACAGATTTGACCGGGAAGGAATGTCCATTGTGGAAGAGTCCATTCAAATAAAGGTCAATAATCAGGAAATCACTCCTCAGCTTGTCAGTCTTAATACTGAAAAAAACAGTTATACCATAGAAACAGGTGTGAATCTGGTGCAGTCTGATATATTGACAATTACTTATGATGTAAAATTTGGACAACCTATTTATAAGGATGAAGCTACGAACACAGCGACTGCCAATGCAGATAATGGGGAAGAAGCGGTGGATAAGCTTACTGTATCGGTAGAACGGCCTGTGCCAACATTGACACTACTAAAGGAAGCTGATAGATCTGAGGCAAATAAAGGGGACATTGTCACATACGCGCTGACTGTAAAAGAGAAAAACAACTACGGGGCAGCAAAAAATGTAAGCATAAGCGATTCACTGGAGCATGAGGGTGTCGTTTATTTAAAAGATACGATTAAAGTCTATGATAAAGATATGGAGGATATCACAAAAGATTGCGAGATTACTGTAAATGACAGAGACTTTCAGATTAATACCCACGAAGAACTAGAACAGGGAGAAGCCCTCTCTGTTGTATATGAGACACGATTGGAAGATGTTCATGCCGGTGATGATATTAAGAATATTGCCATTGCAAAGGGATCCAATACGGAGGAAGTAACTGTAGAAGCACACGTACAGGTTCCAACTATTGCAGAAGCCGTAGAAACAGGCATTAAAAACCATGCGGGAGTATATGCAGGAATTGCTGTGGGTTTATTGGCGATTGCAGGAATACTTATAAAGCATAACAGGAGGTTTAAAGATGACGGTAAGATTTAAGATTTGGTGTCCCGGTTAAGTTTAGTAGTGGATAGACAGCGAGGTAAGCTCAGACGAGACTTACCTTTTTGTTGGACATTTTATTTGAATTAAGAAAACGTACCGGAATCCGGTACGGGGAGGAAAAATTGAAAAAATGGATAATCAGTATATTTTTTCTGATGCTCTGTGCCGGCTGCGGTATTGGGGCATTTTTCTTTTTTAGGCAAGGCACCGATACAGTGCAAGCTGAAAGGGAAAAGGCTATGCAGCCAAAATTAGTTGGTCTTTCAGACATTACGATTCAGGCAGGGGCTTCTCTGCCTGAATCTGTGAGCAGGGTAAAAGCAACAGAATCGGTTAGGAAGCTTACCGTTGATACAAGCAAGGTACAGACGCATATTCCAGGGATATATCCAATCTATTATTCTTATTCAGGGAATGATGGTAAAAAGTATCAGGAAGAAATAAAGTGCCGGGTGGAGGAAGAAAAAAACGTACCGAAATTAGATACACAGGATGAAAAAATTGTACCGGAATCCGGTACACAGGAAGAAGAAGTTGTGCCAGAATCCGATAAGCTAAACGAAAGCCACTTACCGATATCCAATTTTGGGGCACCTAAAACAGGGGACACAGGAAAGATGATTTTACAGGTTATTCTAATTGTCTTTTCTTCCGCAGCAATTGGAGTCATCTTGCATCGTAAAGTAAGTTACAAAAAAATATAAGGAGGTCAATATGGAAGAGATTACAAGTCTGGAAAATCCAGAAGAGTTTTTACAACAACTGCGAGAGATATATGATAAGCGTGAAGAAGAGTTTATACTCCGGGAACATGCACATCAGGAGAAAGATGCAGCGCTTAAAGGTATGCTTAAAGAGATTGCAGAAAGTAGGAATAAGCTGGACCTGCGGGAAAAAGAAATGAATACTCTGCAGGAGAAAATTAACCAAAAAGAGATAAACTTCAAGCAAAAAGTGGAAGAACTGGAAGTCAGAAAATCACAGGTGCAGGAGCGGGAGATAAAAATCAGGGAACAGGAAAAAGGCCTGATCATGAAACATAACTTGGAGCTGGAAACTGTACGAAATGAAGAGATGCGGCTCAAGCGACTGACAGAAGAATATGACTATAAACTTTCTCTGTTGGATGAAGGCATGGTAGAAACTTTGCAGCACACTGGGGATAAGGCAGATCTGACAAAATACATGCTTCTAAAAGAGCATGATGAAATGGTTACTGACTTAAATAAAAAGATACAAAGCTTACAGGCTGAGAAATCCACTCTGCTGACAGAACATGAGAAAACCGTTATTGATTTAAATAAGAAGCTGGAGGGTGCACATGCTGATAGAACTACTCTCATGAAAAAGATTGTGGAGTTAAATACGCAATCAATTGCAACGCCTGAGTTGGAAAACCCTCAACAGCAGGTAAGTTCCTCACAGTCTGATACTGGACAGGGCGAAAAACCTAAGGAGGCACAGAATCCGGGGCATGAAGCCCATGAAGAACTAACTGCAGAAGTACTCCTGCATTATCTGGAGAAGAATGAACCGGAACTTGAAAATGTTTCAATCAAACATTCAGATGACGGTGAGCAGCTCCAGGCTTCCTGCGGCAGACTGCAATATAGGTTCTTATTTACAAAGCCAGCCCAATTTGACCTCTTTGCAGAGAGAAAAAAGAATTCTCAATTGCGAAAGGTATTGGAACAATTGAACAAGGATCATCCAGGCGTTCAGTTCCGATATGCAGAGGCAGAGGGCTGTGTTTTTGCCACAGGTTATTTTACCCAGGATATAAATTCGTATGAGCTTATGGAACGGGTAAAGAAGATTAGCAACTGCTTTCACCAGGATTAGACAAATGCGGGAGGGGACAGTATGGCACATAATTATATAACTCTGGGTATACTCTTAGCATTTCTTTCCGGCGGCTGTATGGTTGTGTGTTTATTAAATCTTATACGCAGCGAAACCAAAAACAAAAAGCCACTCTATCTAAGAAAGCTACCTAAGAAACCATACCCGAAAGAGTTTGCAGATGCCCTCAGAAGGTCATATCATACAACGGGTGATATAAGAGGGATGTTGCTCCTATTACAGAGCAAATGGCAAAAAGGGACGGCTGCGAAGAGAATACCTGCAGCATTGGACTATCTGGAAAACAGCCGTTACCGTGACTATGAGACAACTTTTTTTTATCTATCTGACCAGTCTGCAGATGTTGATACTATTTTGCAGAAGATATTAGAAAAGGAGGTGCGAAAACAAAAAGGATTGGTCTGCAAAGGTTGAATATAGAAGCATAAGACATCGATTCATTCGGTGTTTTTTATTGCGAAAAATTTGAAAGGAAGAATTATATGAGAAAAAGTAATTGGAAATCAAAAGTATTGATTGTATTTGCGGTTTTAATAGGGATTGCCGCAGGAGCTGTTGCAGCTGTTACGATAAATGAAACACATCCGCAGATAACCGGACTGGCTTTTTTTGGAGTATTAGCTATTATTACAATTGTGATTGTTGCAGTAGGAGTGAAAATTCTGGGAATCGGGAGGGACTAGATACATGCGAAAAAAATTTGAGAAAAGAGTATTACGTTCCGGAAAAGCTTTGTTTTTGGCAACTTCACTTACATTGCTTTTTACTATGCCGGTTTTTGCGGCAGGCAGTGGTGCGTCAATCGTAACGAACGGTTTTGACCAAATCTATACAATTATTGCGGCCCTCGTATCTTCAATAGGTACATTACTTCTGCTTTGGGGGTTGTTTGAATGGGCGCAATCACTTAATACTCAGGATGGAGGTGCACAGTCTATGGCCTTCAAGCGTATTGCTTCAGGATTGGTAGCCACATTGGGGCCACAGTTGGTTCCGATCATCAATTCCTCAATAGGAAAAGCTTAGGGGGATATAATTATGCCAGAATGGGTAAGCGAACTTTTAAATGACATGTTCATGGGACCGTTTTTTGTGGCTGCAAAGTGGATCTGGAACTGGTGCATGGGCTTATGCACAGGAGTCATGACAAAATCCCCTCAGACTTTTTCAGCAGAAACGTGGCAATTCGTGACGGAAACACTGTATCCATGGTCCTTGGCAATCGGGGTAGCCTGTCTGAATCTGTTTTTTATCATCGGGTTTTTAAAGGCATCTTCAAACTTAAAAGAAAATATTACACTGGAGATGAGTGTGGAAGCGATGATTCGGCTTGTAGCAGTCAATGCGCTGCTGCAGGCCGGTCTTAAGCTTATCAGCACATTTTTTACCATGGCTTCCGCATTGGCGGGGCAGGTGGCTGGTTTCCAGCAGCCTGAGTTTTTTACCTCGGATCATGATATAGGTGCTAATTTATTTTGGTGGCTGTTTGGGTTTGGGTATTTTCTTGTTGCAGTGGTGTGTGCAATTCTTATTTTCCTGACGCTTTATGGCAGGTATATCAAACTGTATATGCTACTGATTACCTACCCCATTGCAATGCCCACGATTGTTGCTGGAAGGGGAGTAGACTCCACTGCTTATGCGTGGTTAAAAACATTCTTGTCCAATGTATTTGAGATTGTGGCGATTGCCCTTACGATGTCTATTGCAGGCAGGCTGATCAGCGGCATTACACTTCCGGATGCAGGATTTGCAAGCAATTTTGATGGCTTTAAACAAGGGATGCATTCCATTATATATATGATACTAATGGCAACATCCGTAAAGGGAACGCCGGCGTTTATAAATAAAGCGTTCAACCTGTAGATGTAGATTTTGAGGAGAAGATATAAATTGAAGATAGATATGAACAAAGATTTTGAAAAGGATTTTAAAAGCACGATATGGAAGGGGCTGGGGGGCATGGAGTTGCTGTCCGCTACAGTTGCACTTTTAACTGCAGGGGCTGTAGCCATTGCAGTTTGGTACTTTACCAGAATTCCTCCTAACGTATGTATATACATGGGCATACCGATAATGTTACCGATTGCGGCAATGGGGTTTGTAAAATATCAGGGCGCATCTTTGTGGGAACTCGTAAAAAACTTCCGATATTTTTTTAAAACCAGTGAATTACCATTTGAAGCAGAGGAACACAAGGAAGATTTACATGTTTTTACAATGGCAAGTCGCAGGAGAAAGGAGAGACGATAGGTGGCAGTATATAACGGAAACAGAGCATTTTCTTCAAAAAAGCAGAAATCAATCCCTGCTGTACCAATACCTAAGAATGTTAAGCAGGCCTTTAATGTAGATCGTGCCTTTAGGAACGGAATATTTAAGATAGAGCCTAAAAGCAGGCAGGCCCTATATGACAGGTGTTATATATTCGAGGATATAAATTATATTAATAAAAATAAGGGTGAACAGAAAACATTTTTACTGGATCTGATGATGTGGCTTAATTCTATTGATGTTGAATTTAAAATTACTTTGGCAAATGAACATCAGAGTATGGAGAACTTTCTGGCAGCCATACGCTCGGAAAAGAACAGAGAGAAGTATCCGGATATCGCACAGGGAATCCGAAAATGGCAGGAAGATAATCTGGATGAAGTAAATCCGAATGTGACTACATTGCGGTATCTTACGGTAACTTGCCGGGCAGATACTGAAGCAAATGCCAGAGTATACTTAAACGCCCTTGAGAGTACAATTTTTGAGGCATTTTCAGGATGGGACAGCCGAATTGAAAAATTATCTGCGGAGGAAAGGCTTTATACATTACAGAAGATCACGCAGCCTGGCAGAGAAGATGAGAAAGAGTATATATCCTCTTTAGATAAGCATAGAGACTGGAAAAATGATGTCCTACCCAGAAGCATAAAACAATATAAGAATTTTATGATCATGGGAGATACTTACGTTTCGATACTTTTTGGTTCTAAGTATCGAAAGACTGTCGACTCCGACACTTTCATTCGCAATCTGTCAAATGTTTCGTACCCGTCGGTTATCACAATGGATTTTGCTCCTGTAGGAACGGAAGTCGTGAACGATAAGCTGATTGCGGCTCAAATGAATAATGATACGGCGATCGCAGGTGAACTTGAACAGAAGAATAAGGCCGGCCAGTTAGTTACACAGCCTTCTTTTCCAAAGAAAAAGCGAAGCAGGGAAATTGAAAACTATATTGACCAGGTAGATGAAAATGATGAAAAGGGTTTTTTTATGAATCTACTGCTCATTATTACAGCTCCGGATGAAGATACATTGGCATCCCGGATCCAGGAAATGCAGGAGCTCGGGAAAAAGGAAGGATGTCTTTTTGAAACCTGTGACTGGAAACAATTGAAAGCGTGGAACACAGCGCTTCCGGTGGGCGGAAGACAGGTAGATTACATGAGGTTTTTCCTTACCTCTTCCTTAGTTGCATTTCAGCCCTATCACGCTCAGGACATCATCGAACCAGGAGGGCAGATGTTAGGATTAAACCTGACTACAAAACGCTTTATCATTGGGAATCGGAAAGGGCTGCCTAATCCACATGGCATTATTGTCGGCTTTTCAGGTTCAGGCAAGTCCATGCTAATAAAGTTGACAGAAGTGTCCCAGACGCTGCTTTCAACATCAGATGACATTGTAATCCTCGATCCGCAAAACGAATTTATGGATATAGTAGAACGGTATAATGGCGTGTATTTTGACCTGACACCCAAAAGCGGAATTTACTTGAATGGATTTGAGGTATCACAGGAAGCATTTCGTAGCACGGGAAAAGTACGCAATGAGTTTATTGCAACGCAAACGGAATATGCTAAAAGTCTCTGTGCAGCCGCTATGAAAAACATTCAGGTCACACAGGAACATGATTCTGTGATAAGCCGTTGTACAGAGCGCATGTTTGAAAAGGTTTTTGAACAGAAAAATCTAAAAAATCAACCAACTCTTATCTGGCTTAGGGAAGAAATCGGTGAGGAGCTAAAAAAGGTGGAAAATCCTCATGATGAGGAGATCATCAGGCCAATCTATAATTGCCTAGAAGAGTATACATCCGGGAGCTGTGACATGCTTGCACATCCTTCAAATATTGAGTTTAACAACCGATTGGTGGGCTTTGGTTTAGCGAACGTGCCGGAAAATAACTGGGAAGCAGTTATGGTCACCATTTTGCATTACCTATCAACCAGAATGGACTATAACAAAAAACTACAGAAAGCAACGCATCTGATCGTGGATGAAGCACAGTACGTATCAAAAAAGCCGGGCTCTGCTGATCAGTTAAATAATGCGGTTCTGACGTTCCGTAAGTTTGGCGGAATTGTAACAATAGCAATGCAGAATGTAACAGCGGCTCTGTCGAATCCTAAGCTGACGGAGCTGTTTCAAAATTGCTCTTACAAATGTTTTCTGGATCAGGGTGGTGTAGATGCAAAGAGTCTTGCTGCCATACAGGAATTAAGTGCAAAGGAATACAAGGCATTAGGTTCCGGGAAAGTAGGCTGCGGGGTAATGGTGTGGAATAAAAGGATAGCATTGTTTAATGCACGGATTGAGAAGGATAATCCTTTGTTTACGCAATATACGACAAACTTTCATGAGGAGGCCGGAAAGAATGTACCGGATTACGGTACGCTGGAGGTAAAAGATTATGTACCGGATTCCGGTACACAGCATGAAATATCTGAGATAAATACTGTCAGGCAGAAAGCCCCAAATACAGATGCTCCTTCCGAAAATGATGAACGGAGAAAACAATATCAGCAGCTATTGCAGATTGCCGAGTTATCTGCAATTGATGTGCAGGATGTAATGGAGGTTCTGCATTTGTCTAAAGACGAAAGCCTGAAACTTCTGACAGACATGGTGGACACGCACCTTCTGATAGCAGATAAGACGGAGGCAGGAAGATACCGAAAGGCGGCCTAATGAAAATCAATGAATCCAAAGATAAGGAATTACAGTTAATAAATGGATCCCTTCAGGTGGCAGGAAAGAGTGTAAAGTTTGCAAAGCAGAATCTTAAAACCCTAAATATGGGGAATGACTTTGATGATGAGGAGGAAGAAGATGAGCATGGAAACCTGAATATAGATCCCAGCTGCTTTATGACAAGACAGGAGGCGGCTCAGTGGAACAGGCTGTCAGATTCCCAAAAGAATAAATTTGTTAAAGATGGTATAAGGGAGGCAGAGAGGTCTTTTAGGGCTAAGAGTAAAGGTAAGACAACAAGCAGATTATTCCAGGAATACCTGCAGGATAAAGAATTAGAAACGGATATGGCGGTTGTTTCTCATCTGCCACAAAGCCATAAAAGCAACAGGGCGGATCGTTATCCAGGAAAGAAAGCGGATATTGGACGGAAAAAAAACGTGCAGCAAAACATCCTTTCTTCACAGATACCTGCCCAAGGTATTACAACACAGGGCGATGCAAGTAAATTTGTAGAATCAGGAGGTCAGGCTGCGTCAAAAATAATCGGAACTGAAACGACAGGTGCGATTGCGGTTCAGGCAAGTGAAGCAGCAGCCACAGGAGGTGTCAATCTTGCTCTGGAAGCAGGAAAAAGGGCAGCGTCAGCCTTCAAAGAATCTATAGAAGCACATGCCGTGGTTGCAGATAAAGCTATATACTCAGCCCAGCAAAAAATGCAGGCAGTAAAAGCGCAGAATAAGGAAATGGGAACGTTGCCCTCGGCTGTAACCTATATTGGTGCCGCTGTGGCCGCTGCTTTTTTATCGGTAGCAGCTGTAATCGTTCAGGCCGCTGTGGCTCTGGTAACCTCTCTACTGGCCGTGCTGGTAACAGTAGCTGTAACCGTTGTTGTTGCGGTCGTTATTGTTGGAGTTCTGGCATCTATAATCGTTGCTATTGTATCTAGTTTAGATAAGACTGGAACGGGTGGTGCAGAGCAGATTGTAAAGGTGGCACTTGCTGAGGAAGGAGTTACAGACGGAACAAAATATTGGACGTATACTATGGGAAATGCTTTTTCAGATGGAAACGCAACACCATGGTGTGCCTGTTTTGTTTCCTGGTGTGCCAATGAATGTGGTTACCTAGATGAGGGTACATTCCCGAAATCAGCATCGGTTGCAACATACCGGAGATTTTTCCGTGAGAAAAATCAACTACATGAAGAGAAAAGCTATATCCCCAAAACTGGGGATTTAATCTTGTTTGGAGCAGATGAACATATAGGAATTGTCCAATATACAGAAGGCGGAAGAGTCATAACAATTGAAGGTAATACATCGGATGCAGTACATAGTAGAAGCTATGAACTTGGCAGCTCCTATATTACAGGATATTGTGCTCCAGAATATCCGGAAGGTGCGCAGATTGTGATACCGGATGGTATGGGAATATATCATACATATATGGGCTGGCAGACTATAACAAGCCCAACCAGCTTACAGTACCAGCTGCGTGAAGCAAGCCGAGAACATTACGATACAGAGGGCTTTGCGAAAATAGACGGGCGCTATGTGATTGCCTGCACAACCACATTTGGTAGCGTTGGTGATTATGTGGATTTCTATAGAGAAGATGGTTCTATCGTTCACACTGTAATCGGAGATATTAAGAACCAGAATGATCCGGGCTGTAACAAATATGGACATGCAGATGGTCAGTGTGTTGTTGAGTATGTAGTACAGAAAAGTACATGGTATCCGATACATGCAAACCCGGGATCATCAGGCTGCCACCCGGAATGGAATTCACGAGTGGTTAAGGCGGTAAAGCTGGGTAAGAATTATTTTAAATAAGTGAAGAAACAGATCGGAGGTTGTAGGAAATGAGACTTAAAAAGAAAGAAATTATTTTCATCAGCAGCATTTTTATATGTCTTATTCTATTTTTCGTTGGCAACGCTTTTTATATAAAAAATTCAGCGCAAAAGGCTGCAAGAAAAGAGACTAAGCAGGAAGTAAAGAAAGCAGCAACAAAAGATACTGGGGAATCAGAGGCGCCGATGAAAAATAAAGAACTCACTTTCGAGGGATTTTCGTTTTTAGAATCCTCTTTTTCTGAGGTACAGACAATAGAGCTGGAGAAAGAGATTACAGATTTTTTATCTCAGGACGTAGCCTATAATTCTGTTACAACAGTCACTTGCAAGGAGGAAGCAGTACAGACTGAAAATAGGATTGAGTTTTACTGTATATTGAATGATGAAAACAGCACTGTCTTACAAGCAATTTATGATAGAAACAGTGAGAAATTCCGATTTTGGACAGAAGTGATTTCCGGCGAGGAAATTGAGCAAAGCTGGGAAGAAAAACAAGATTCCATTATGGGGACAAAAGAATGGGAAGAGGAAGAAAAACTTCCTAGTGAATGGGAATATGAAGATAAGGAGCCTGTACCTGTGGATCTGTCTCAAAAGCAATTGCTGGACGGAAAAATTCCTAAAGAAAATCTTGATTTGCTGGGGGGAAAAATGCTTAAATTCCTACAAGAAAATAGTGAGCTTCGGCGTGAAATTTCAATTCAAAATTCTGTAAAAGAAACAGAAGAAGTAGTAGAGTTTTGGGGCGGATTTGATACGCCAAGACTGGATAAAAAGGAGTTACACATCATATATGATAAAAGTGGAAAGAACTTCCAATTCGCTTTGCAGGAGGACTGAGAATGGGTGATAAAATAAGAGAAAAACTTATGTATGAATATGAAATTTTCTTTCTCGATTGTATGAGGTTAAGCAGGTCGGGAGTATATGCCAGAAGTGGTGAAATTGAATTGAAAAAGCAGCTTATAATCATTCTAAGAAAAAAACTTGTTGAAGATAATATCCCCTATGCAAAACTAATTCAGTTGGACAACATTTTGGAAGAGATATACCGGTATGCAAAGGATTATGAAAACTTAGGACTAAGTCTGGAAAATGTGGTTCAAAAATGGTTAGATGAGATGGGAGTAATTCTGTTTACAGTCGGGAATAGGATTTAATAAGCTGAAATATAAAATACTCTGTAACTGAAATATGTGCTATAATCAGGAAAAGAAAAACAGGAGACAGGATATGGGAGAAATCATTGATTTTATAAAAGGAAACAAAGATTATTTTGAAAATTTTGTTACTCGCAGCACCTATCATTCTAACGGGATTGAAGGGAATACTTTGAGTTATGCGGAAACATATGCTATCATTTTTAATGACAATGAGTTTACAGTAAATGCCAAGCCCAGAGAGTTATATGAAGCAATCAACCATAAATATGCATTAGACTATTTGTTTCATCATGTAGGTGAGCCACTATCGGAAAAGATGATAAAGGATTTAGGACAGATTGTAAATAAAAACATCAATGAGATTGAAGGCTACAGGAAAGAGCCAGTGATGATAAGAGGCGTTGAGCATATTCCGCCTGAGCCGGAAAAAGTCCCACAGGCAATGATGTATTTTGTCTACAATATTTCACATACGGATTATGAAAATATTTTCGTTAAGCTGGCTGATATGCATATCAACTTTGAAAGGATACATCCGTTTTCTGATGGGAATGGAAGAACGGGTAGGCTGTTGTTGAATTATGAATTACTGAGAGAAAATTATGCGCCTATAGTGATTCCAAAAGAGGAGAGAAGTCAGTATTTTCAGATGCTGGCTGCATGTGATTTAAAAGCGATGTCCAGTTATTTCAAAGATTTGGAGACTCGGGAAGTTGAGATTCTGAGAAAATTGGGATTTCAAAAAGACACTTCTCTCAAAAAAGTAAGAGAATCAAATGTAGGCCCAAAGCTATAATAGGGAGGAGCTATTATGCCGATCATAGATAATGAAAATCAAATTCGAGAAATTGAAATGGGATTAAATCTTATAGAAAAGGCAGAGAGTGATCCGCTTATTCAAGAGCCTTTTGCAAAGGATTTTTCTTTACGGTTCTGTTGGAGCAGTAATGCAATTGAGGGAAATACTTTGAATCTGGAAGAAACGGTTTCTGTCATTGAATATGATGAAGTGAGAAGTGGACATACCTATTCGGAGTACCATGAAGCAAAGAACCTGTATCAGGCCATTAGTCAGTTGCTTGTCCCTTTCAAAAAACAAGAAATCACTGAAGATTGGGTGAAAGATGCAAATGGAATCATCTTAGGCAAGAAGAGTGATTATAGAGAAAGCCCTGTATATATCGGGACACTAGTTGAAGCTATATTCTACCCTCCGGACTATGAAGAAATACCTGCATTAATGAAGCAATTTATTGTAGATATTCCATGCGAAGGAAATTCTGTAAAGGAGGTATTGGAGAGAGCAGCAGAGTTTCATATCCGGTTTGAAAGAATTCATCCTTTTCAGGATGGTAATGGAAGAGTTGGCCGGATGATATTGAATCAACAGTTGATCAATCATGGTCTGTTACCATTAGCAATTGAACCGAAAGGAAAATACCGCCAAGCATTCCGGCAATATGACAAAAACAAAGATATTTCCTTGATGACCTACACATTATGTAAGGGAGAGATGGAGTCAATTAATAAGATTCAAGAGCTTGTAAAAAAAAGAAACCAGCAGATTAAGCCCGGCAAAAAGAAGGAATATGTTCCCAAAATGTGAGTTTGACAATTATGAAGGAATCTGCTAAGATGAAGTTGTAAAAAGACACTGCCGATAGGCGGTCAGTCCAGATTTGGGTTTAAAAAAAGTAACCGTGACCTTGACTAGAGGCGGTTACTTTTTTGTTTGATTTATGTAGGCTATTAGAATCGTAACGATGATTCCAAGAATCATCAGAACGGTCGAAAGCATTTCATAATCGCTCATAAAAAGTAGCCTCCTTTCCTAGATTTCTCATGTCAGAGAACTCTATGTAATCAGAGGGTGCAGTCCCTCTGTTGAAGGACCAACCGCCTACCGCTTTTAAGCAGTGCCAGATTCATTTTAGCAAATTTTTTATATTTTCACAAGCGAGAATTCACCCTCAAAAGAGATGGTAACATTAGAGGGAAGTTTTAGCTAACAAACAGTGGCTGCAGGAAGCAAAAAGAGTTTCAAAACACAGACAGAACTCCTTGGCATTTAATGCTCCAGGGGTTTTTATATGTGGAAAGTAGATGGCTTTCCGCAACTATTTTATTTACCATATTATATATATCGGGGTCTTAGGGTGCTCCCTAACAAGATTTGGCATTATGTTTAACATAATGCGTATCTTGCCAAATCCCAAAGGGATTTGCAATACAAAGAGCAATACGTTTTCACAGAAAGTGAAATACAAATAGCAATACAGTGAAAACAGAGGTGAAATACAAATAGCAATACATTTGAATCAGGGTGGAATACACAAAGCAATACATCTGAATCAGAGTGAAATACATACAGCAATACACTATATCGGAGTGAAATACAAATAGCAATACAGTGCGTTGGAGCAAAAAAAATATAGGTACCCTAAAGTAACCTTGTTTTCCCTTGTACAAAATGTTATTGTAAAAAGGGAAAAAAGATAGAAACATCTGTTTTGAAAACAGGTGTTTTTTTTGCGCCTGGATATAGGAAAGGAGAAGACAATCAATGAGCAAGAAAATATCACGGACTTATAGGCTGACAAAAGAGGCACTTTCCATAATTGAAAATCGTGATACAAGTAAATATCCTAATGCCAATGATTTTATTGAGATGAGAATTATGGATCTACCAGATGAAGAAATGAGCAATAAAATACTCCTAGAGCTTAAACAGATACGTCTGGAGATAGAATCGTTAAAAGAGACCTTAAATACTTTAGGAGTAAATAAGGGGTCGGAAGAGAACATTTTCGACCTGCCTGTTACACCAACCATTTAAAAGAAAAGGAGCATAATAAAATGACATTAGATCAATTAAGAATCCAGTTAAAGAAAACAGAAAATGAGCTTAAAAAAAATGAAGAGAAGAAAAAGGACCTGCTTGGCAAAAAAACGGAAATTGAATTGCAGATTGCGCAGCTAGAAGCTGAAAAAGCTGAAAAGGTGCTCACAATCATAAAAGATAATTTCGGGGAAGTTGATGAGAATAATCTTGAGCTCTTCCAAAAGGTAATGGAGGGTCAGTCAAAAGAAATTTTAAGACAGAAAGAAATGCTGGAGCATGGTGTGACGTCAGGGGTTTGATAAGGGGGTAGAGTGATTGATTAACCGGAATGTTATTATTGGTGTTCGTTTGACGCAGAAAGAATATGAGTACTTATGTAAGAAAGCAAAACAGGATCCTGATACACGTTATAAAAACGGTGATAAAAACCTTTCCGGTTATATAAGAAACTATGTTTTAAAAGGAGCCGGATACGGAGATATCCATATTCGAAAAGAAATTGAAAATATGGCATACCAGATACGTAAGATTGGTGTAAATATCAATCAGGCTACAAGGAAAATCAATAGCGGATATGGTACAGCAAAGGCAGTATCGGAACTGCAGGCTGACATGGCTCATCTTACTAAAAGCTTTGACGAATTTATTGATAAAATCACATTGGAGGGAGGCACATTGTGGCAATAACCAAGCTGATGAACATTAAGACAAGCAGTTATGGTGCCGGCAGACATTTGTACAACTCAATACAATATATTTTAAATCCGGAAAAGACTAAGGGCGGCCTTTTGGTGGGCGGCAATACTGGTGCTGTGTGCGATGAAGTATATGAGGTCATGATGGAGACAAAAAGAGTCTGGGACAAGATGGATGGAAGGCAGGGATACCATTTTGTTATCAGCTGGAAGCCAGGAGAAATCGAAGAGGAAAATGCCGTCCAGATTATAAAAGAATTTTGTGAAGAATATTTAGGAGAAGAGTATGATTATGTGTTTAGTGTACACGATGATCATGCACATATGCACGGGCATATTGTTTTCAATTCTGTCAGAAGAACAGACGGCTATAAATATCGTTATATCAAAGGCGATTGGGAAAAGTTCATCCAGCCTATCACTGATAAAGTGTGTATGAGTCATGGCCTTCCTAAGTTAGAATATGGGTCTAATCGTAAGGGGAAATCTTATGGTGAATGGTATAGCGAGAAGAATGGCAAAACCACGGGAATAAAAATTATTAAAGCCGATATTGATTCAGCTATTACCAGATCGGATTCTTACTCTTCCTTTTTGAGCGTGATGGGAAAATTTGGGTACAAAATAGAACCACGACTCATAGGCGGAGTACCCGAACTTGCACTGACAGCTCCGGGGCAGGAAAGAGCAAGAAGAACAAACAAATTGGGAGCGGGATATAGGCTTAAGGACATCAAGGAGCGTATTGGAAAAGTGAAGTTTAGAATTGAGGCTCCAAAGCTACCGGCAGTAAAAAGCTGCACTATGAAATTTACGGTTAAGAAATTACCTCAGGCGTCCCGATACCAGGTACGAAAGGTCCGTGAAATCTATAAAGTACAAACCTTTTATACACGAAAGAATCCTTTTTTGGTCAACCAGTCTAACATCCGAAAAAATATGCGGCAGATTGAAAAGCTTACAGGCGATTGCCGTTATTTGCTACGAATGAAGATTAAAAATGAATCTGAGTTGACGCAGCGAGAAGAACTACTGAAAAAAGAAGAAAGGACCTTGAAAAATCAGCGATCAGCTTTAATATCAGCTGCACATGTTCTGGAAGATGATAAAGAATATGCGGAGTATCTGAAACTGCAACAGGAATTACAGGAGATATCTGAATGGGATGATCGCTTTGAAGATGTGCAGGATGCGTTGGAGGCACTGGAAGAAAAACTGCCTTTGGGAGAAGAAACTATCGAAGCAGATACTACCAAGATAAAGGATCAGTTGGAGTCAATAAGAAAGGAAAAAAATATCATCCGGCGTATAAAGAAAAGGGATGGTGAATTGCAGATAATAGAGCGTCAGGAACGAATAAATATTTTGCCCACTGCAGAGCAGATTATGGAGAAAGCGAGAGGAGAAAAAAAATGGCAGAAGATACAAACCCAGAAGAAATCAGACCAGAAGAAAGGGTAAAAAAACAGCAGCTTGCAATTGCATCAAGCATGAAAGTGGAGAAAGCTGTGTTGTATGTTTTAAACACTGTAGCTGACTGGCATGTTCGGGAATGGCTATATATTTGTGCAGTAGATGGTATGCCGGCAGAACAACTGAAAAATTTTGCTGAGACAAAAACAAATGTTTTGGAAATTAAGAAAGAACGCATGGTTTTTCTGAGAGATAGATATGTACAGACAGATCCGCTGCAGTTGAAAATTGAAACACTGCAAAAGGAAGTTCAGGAGGTCTGCCAGGAAAGCAGACAGGCCCGGTCTACAATAGAAAATGGTTTAGAGGATGCTTTAAAGAAGCAGGCCCAGGCGCAGACTGAAACTATCCATGTAAAAGATGAAATAATTGCAATGCTGAAAAATCAGGTTCTGGATTTACAGGAGGACAGGAAAGCGTTTCCATCTGAAAAAGAAATTGTACCGAAATCCGGTACAGATAATACAGTGTTAGAAGCTCTGGATGTTGGTGCAAAAACATTACATAGAACAAAGAAAAAATCTGGTGCAGGACAACTCCTGTCTCTCATACGCCGGAATGCGGAAACAAAGAAATTTATTGAACGTTACATACAAAGTGACAAGATGTCCACAGAGCAGACGAATTTTCTACTTGACTGTCTGGAAGAGGGAATGAGTGTTAAGGATATAGAGGCCTTTGCAGCTCCTGGGCTTTCGCTTGAGATGATGAGTCGTCTTAAGAAATTTAGCCAAAAGGATTACGGGGAGGAATGAGCGGATGAATACCCAAAAAGAGATACAGGAGATATTTGCAGATTATAAGATGTACATTGCAGGCAAAGGCTGCTCCAGGGAAGCACTGCTCGAAAAACACAATAACCACCCACTTCTATTAAGCATGTTGGCCTCCCCAGAGAACATGATTGAGGGGGGCTTGGAGGATGCTGTGAGCGAAATGTCCGACATCTATCTAAAATATTCTGGCAGGAAACTACGGGATGAAGAGTGGGAGGCTATTTTGGAAGCAGCCAATAATATCTCCGTTAAGGTGGACGATAACAAATGGTGCAGGGATACATTGGTTGAGCTGCTTGATGTTTTGGAAGACGGGGAAAAAGAACCGGATACTTTAGAAGAATCTCAGCTGTCTCTTCCATATGTAAATTATGAAGAACAGAAGTGGGATATCCAGACTGAGATGCATTTAGCAAGGCAGGGGAATGTTTTAGCATATGGTACAGTAACAATCGATAACTGCATTAAATTTCCTGTGCAATTAAGAAAATATAAGGATGAAAAAAGTGGGGAAGAAAAAAGTTTTTTAAGTTATCCTAGAAGATTGGTCAAGGGACAGTGGGAAGACACAGTGCATCCGGAGCGAGAACTGCATAAGAAAATTACGGCTTCTGCCGGCAATGCAATTAAGAAAGAGCTTGCTAAGGATATGTATCTGCCGGAGGTGGATGTTGTTTCTGTTACGCCTGTTACCCCTAAAAATATAGCCGGTGCAAAGGCGGTAATATGTGGCTTGGCGACTGTAAAGATAAGTGGACTTACCATTCATGGGATTACAATCAAGCAGAGCGAAAAGGGCCTTTTTATAAATATGCCACAATATCAAAATGATACAGGATATAAGGATATTGTATATGGAACATCCAAAGCAATACAACAGAAAATGGAAAAAGCAATCTTAAGTGTGTATAAAGACAAAATAAAAACAGCTACGCCTTTGAAAACAGTAAATAAGGTATTGTAAAACCCGTTTTATAAATGGAGAGCTACTCAGAACATAGAATTTATTACTTATGAAGGAGGTACATATATTTGGCAGGAAAATTTGAATATATATCTAAACTGGCCGATAAAACAGCAAAAAATATTATTAAAAATGAGGCTGCATGGAAGCAGTATCTGGACACAGCTGCAAGGCTTTATAAGTATCCATTTCAGGAACAACTGTTAATCTATGCTCAACGACCGAATGCTGCAGCTTGTGCAAGTATTGAAATCTGGAACGGTAAAATGAACTGCTGGGTAAATAAAGGAGCTACCGGAATCGCTCTAATCGATGAAGAGTCACCATATCCAAAATTAAAGTATGTATTTGATGTGGCCGATGTACATAAGGCCAAGCGTATAGGACGTACTCCGTATCTTTGGAAAATGCGGGAGGAACATGCAGATGCAATCATAGCTCGTTTGGAAAACATCTATGGCAGCACGGATCAGTCACACGGGTTTCCTGATAGATTGTTGGAAATAGCAGAGAGGATTGCCTATGATTGCTATGAGGACGCTGCGGATGATATGGCTTATCTGACGCAGGGCAGCTTTTTAGAAGAATTGGATGAACATTCGTTACAGGTTCGCTTGAGAGATACGCTGCAGGCGAGTATTGCTTACACTTTGTTGTCACGATGCGGAGTAGAACCAGATATCTATGCAGATGAAATGAATTTCCAATACATTTCTGACTTCAATTCGGTTCCGGTGTTGTCACAGCTTGGCACCAGCATCACCGAACAGTGCAAACCTGTATTAATGGAAATAGGCAAGACCATACATGCATATGATTTGGAAATATCTAAAAAAAGTATTGCAAATACTACAAACCAGAGCTATAATGCTTTAAAGCGTGAAAGTGAAGGGCGGCAGCCTATTTTAAGAAAAACACCACATCTATTGGAAGGACAAAGGCAGGAGGAGAAGGAGGAAGAAAATAATGAGCGAAGAATTGATGTATCAGAAGAACGGAGATTATTACATTCCGAATATCAAAATGGACGAACAGCCACAGACAGACTTAACAAAATACGGGCTGATGAGAAAGAATTATCTGAAGGAATACAAGAAAGGAATCTATTCGGGGATGCTGCTGGAAGGCAAACTGATGGAACATTTGTTGGAGGTTCAGGAAGCAGCGGATCAGCGAATGGAAATGTTGACGAACCAGATGGCAAAGACAGCGGGAGTGGACGAGGAGCTAAAAAGCATGGATCAGATGCGTTGGGTACAGATGATGAACAATATCAGACAGTCGGCGGAGGAAATAATTTTAGAGGAACTGATCTACAATTAAAGACTGAGGATATAAAAAAATCGGACAGTAGTGTACTGCCCGATTTTTTTGACCATTTCGACCGGCAGAATGAGGAGGTCGATGAATATCAGCAGATTAGTCTTTTTCCGAGTATGGACGAACAGGTTGGAAACATCACTTTAGATCATGCTGATGACTTATTTGCTTTGTCCATGGAAAATTTGATATCTGATGAAATGATAGATTATGTACTGCTAAGTGGAGGCGGAGAGAGTAATAGCAGATCCAGAATCTTTTCAAAATATCAAAAGGGATTAGACCACAAAACTATGACAGGATTTTTGAAACGTGAATACCGGTTAGGGGGGAAAGGCTTTACTTTTGAGAAGGATCCTCTTTGTGTTTGGTATGAAGAAAAGAGTATGAACTTTTCAAGGGGAACGTCAGCGAGATATACTCCAATGCGGACTCTGACATGGGCGGAGGTGGAACAACGTACCTACGATCTGATTAATTCAGGAAGATACATGGATGAAGCAGAACTATGGCAGGTGCCGCTACGAGAGAAAGAAGAACTTTCTTCTAAAATATATTTCTTCTTTCGTGACGAATATGGATCTCTTCCGGCAAATGTTACAAAGCAGCCATATAGTTATCCGGAAGCCCAGGCTGAAATCATAGAACACCTGTCTACTATGGATGGAATTAACCGCATTTTACAAGAGTTAGACAAAGCTATGGATAAATTAAGCAGTGGGGAGGTTGAACCACAGATTAGGCTAATATATCGGCCAGAGAACATCCGGGAATCCGTAAAAGAATTAACAAGAAAACCAGTTTCCTTTCCTATTGCAGCATCAATTGATATACCTGAAGAAACTTTTATTACGCAGGATGAGATTGATTATACTTTGAGCAGAGGAAGCAGATTTGAAAACGGGCTTTTTAGAATCTATGAATATTTTTTAGATAGTCATGATAAGGTAGAACAGGCATCCTTTTTAAAGCATGAATATGGAATAGGTGGCTTCTCAGGTGCTTTAGCAGGCGCAACATCCAGTTTTGCTGACTATAATTCAAAAGGGTTTCAGTTAAAAAAGGGAAGTATTTGTGACCCAACTGCAGAAGTACTATTTGCCTGGCCCAAGGTTGCGGAGAGAGTTCAGAAGCTGATTGATACTGACCGCTTTTTAACTCCTCAGAAAAAGGAGCAATATGAAAAGTGGAAAAATGCGAAAGAACAAGAAAAAGTAATTATTTCGGATTCACAATCAAAAATAGATGAAGAAGCAAAGGATCTTGAGCAGATACAAGAAGGACGTAGTATTTCTCATTCAGAAGAACAACAAATACAAAGATATCAGTACAAGATTCATAATGATTCATTGGGAGTAGGTACACCGAAAGAGAAATTTCAAGCAAATATAAATGCAATCCAGATTTTGAAACAATGTGAGGCAATGAAACGCTACGCTACAAAGGAAGAACAGGAAATCCTGTCTGGGTATGTTGGCTGGGGCGGATTATCTGAAGCTTTTGATGAAACTAAATCTTCTTGGAGCAAAGAATATTATGAATTAAAAAACATATTGACGGCGGAAGAATACCGCTCAGCCCGGGAGTCCACATTGACAGCGTTTTATACGCCGCCCGTTGTTATACGCTTTATGCACCAGACCTTGGAAAACATGGGTTTAAAGACGGGAAATCTTTTAGAACCTTGTTGTGGTATTGGAAATTTTTTCGGGATGATGCCAGAAGGACTTTCCCATTGTAAAACCTATGGAGTAGAACTGGATAGTATATCGGGAAGGATTGCAGCTCAGCTATATCAGAAATCTCAAATCATGGTACAAGGTTTTGAAAAAACTAATTTTCCGGACAGTTTCTTCGATGCAGCGATTGGAAATGTTCCTTTTGGACAGTTTAAGGTTACGGATAAACGTTATGACAAGCACAATTTTCTTATCCATGATTATTTCTTTGCAAAAACATTGGACAAGCTAAGAACTGGCGGTGTAATTGCATTTACTACATCTTCTGGAACAATGGATAAGAAAAATCCTGCTGTTAGAAAATATATTGCACAGAGAGCAGAACTTGTAGGGGCTGTTCGTTTGCCAAACACCGTATTTAAACAGAATGCAGGAACTGAAGTAACTTCTGATATCTTGTTTTTTCAAAAACGAGATCGTGTAATGGATCTGGAGCCTGAATGGGTGCATCTGGGAGAGAATGAGAATAATATTTCCATGAATCAGTATTTTATCACTCATCCGGAGATGATCCTTGGAAAAATGGAACTGGTGTCCGGTCCTTACGGAATGGAGGCTACCTGCAGTCCATTGGAGGGAAAAACACTTGCTGAGCAGCTCTCAGAAGTAATAAGCAGTATTCATGCAACTATTGAAGATGCTGGTTTATATGAATTGGATACTGAATTGGAAAAAGCAGCGATTCCGGCAGATCCTGACGTTAAGAATTATAGTTATACCATTATGGATGGCGATGTGTACTACAGGGAAGATTCTGTAATGAAGCCTTTGGAGAGGGCAGACTCCTTGGTTGAGAGAATCAAGGGAATGGTTGCTCTTCGCAATGCTACTCAGACTGTAATTAATTATCAATTAGAGGAATACGATGATTCTGCTATAAAAGAAAAGCAGTCAGAGCTATCTGATCTGTATGATAATTTCATAAAACAGTTTGGTCTGATAAACTCTCATACTAATAAGCGGGCATTTAATCAGGATTCTAGTTATTGTTTACTTTGTTCCCTGGAAGTATTGAATGAAGATGGTACGCTAAATAGGAAAGCAGATATGTTTACCAAGCGCACAATAAAAAGACGGGAAGCCATTACCTCAGTGGATACTCCGACAGAAGCTTTGGCTCTTTCATTGAATGAGAAGGGCAATGTAGACATTAGATATATGGCTTTCCTGTTAGGAGACTCCGAAAATACTGATAGAGTGATAAAAGGACTTAGCAGTGTTATCTTTAAAGATCCATTGAGTGACCTGGATGATCTCAATTCGGGCTGGATGACAGGAGATGAATACCTGTCTGGAAACGTTCGTGAAAAACTGGAGATTGCCAAACTATGTGCAGAGAATCATCCAGAATATTCAATTAATGTCACAGCATTAGAACAAGTACAGCCTAAAACGCTGGATGCATCAGAGATTGAAGTGCGGCTAGGTGCAACATGGGTAGACACCGAATATGTTAATGACTTTATGCATGAAATATTTGGGACACCACAGAACAAAATTGATAGAGGCCTTATCGGAGTACAATATTCTGAAACCAGTGGTCAGTGGAATATTAAAGGGAAAGGTGTTGATTTTGGCAATCCGCTAACAGAGACTACTTACGGGACTGGAAGGGCCAATGCTTATAAAATATTGGAAGATTCTTTGAACTTACGTGATAGTCGTATCTTTGATACTGTCATAGAAGATGGCAAAGAAAAACGTGTACTTAATAAAAAGGAAACTATGTTGGTAAGTCAGAAGCAGGAAACAATAAGAGAAGCCTTTAGGGGGTGGATATTTCAGGATATTAATCGGAGAGAAGTACTTTGCGAAAGATACAATGAAATTTTCAATTCTAACAGACCAAGAGAATACGATGGAAATCATCTGACTTTTCCTGGAATGGCGCCTAATATTACCTTGCGTACTCATCAGAAAAATGCAGTAGCGCACCAACTTTATGGAAATAACACACTACTTGCACATTGTGTGGGGGCAGGTAAAACATATGAAATGGCGGCGGCAGCAATGGAGAGTAAGCGGTTAGGATTGGCACAAAAGTCATTATTTGTAGTTCCAAATCATCTGACCGGGCAATGGGCCAGTGAGTTTTTAACACTATATCCGGGAGCAAACATTTTGGCGGCAACAAAAAGGGACTTCGAGCCTGCCAATCGGAAGAAGTTCTGTTCACGTATAGCTACAGGAGATTACGATGCAGTTATTATCGGCCACAGTCAATTTGAAAAAATCCCATTATCTAAAGAACGCCAGGCAATGATGATAGAACACCAGATAGATGAGATTACAATGGAAATTGAAAGTCTAAGGGCACATCAAGGAGAACGTTATACTATTAAACAGATGGAAAAGACAAAAAAATCTTTGTCTACACGGTTGGAGCGGTTAAATGATAATTCAAGAAAGGACGATGTTGTTACCTTTGAGCAGTTAGGAGTGGACAGGCTTTTTGTGGATGAGAGTCATAACTATAAAAATTTGTTTCTATATACCAAGATGAGAAATGTAGCCGGCGTTGCACAGACAGAGGCACAGAAATCCTCTGATATGTTTGCTAAGTGTCAGTATATGGATGAATTAACTGGTGGAAAAGGAATAACCTTTGCTACGGGGACGCCAATAAGCAATTCTATGACAGAACTTTATACTAATATGAGATATCTTCAATATAGTACATTGCAGAGATTAGGGCTGGGTCATTTTGACAGCTGGGCGGCGTCATTTGGTGAAACTGTTACGGCGGTCGAACTTGCTCCGGAGGGGACGGGATACAGGGCAAAGACCAGATTTGCAAAGTTCTTTAATCTGCCGGAACTGATTTCTATTTTCAAGGAATCTGCTGATATTCAGACACCGGACATGCTGGATCTGCCAGTGCCTGAGGCCATATATGAAAATGTGGTGTTGGAGCCTAGTGAATATCAACGTGAAATGGTACAAAGCCTTGCTGTTCGGGCGGAGGATGTACGTAACGGTAGCATAGATGCCACTGTAGACAACATGTTAAAGATAACCAATGACGGCAGGAAACTTGCTCTAGATCAGAGATTGATCAATGATATGCTGCCGGATGATGAAAACTCGAAAGTTAGTGCCTGTGTAAATAAATCGTATCAGATATGGGAGCAGACAAAAGAGAATAAATCCGCCCAGCTTATATTCTGCGACCTGTCTACTCCTAAGGGGAAAACGAAGGTAGAAATAGCTGGTAATACTATAGAAGCGGATATTTTTGAAAATGTCTATGTAGATATAAAAAAGAAACTGATTGCGAGGGGTGTACCGGAAAAAGAGATTGCATTCATCCATGAGGCAAATACAGAGTTGAGAAAAGCGGAGTTGTTCGCAAAAGTAAGAAGCGGGCGGGTCCGTTTTTTGCTTGGATCAACCGCCAAAATGGGCGCTGGGACCAACGTGCAGGACAGTCTGATTGCAGAACATCATCTTGATGTGCCCTGGCGGCCCTCAGACATTGAGCAGAGGGAAGGGAGAATTATCCGGCAGGGGAATCAGAATGAAAAAGTATACGTTTATCGCTATGTGACAGAAGGCACCTTTGATACCTATAGTTGGCAAGTTATCGAAAATAAACAGAAATTTATATCTCAGATTATGACCAGTAAATCGCCGGTTCGGAGTTGTGATGATATTGATGAAGCCAGTTTAACTTATGCTGAGGTCAAAGCATTGGCTACGGGAAATCCTTTTATCAAAGAAAAAATGGATCTGGATATACAGGTATCGAAATTGAAATTGTTAAAATCCAACCATACCAGTCAGATGTATCATTTGGAAGATAATATTGTAAAGTATTACCCAAAGAAAATCAGTACATTAAAGGAAAAGATTTCTGGATATCAGGCTGACATGGAACGTTATAAAAAGGCTGCTCCTTCTGAAAAAGATTCTTTTTCCATGAAGATTGGAGAACGTGTGTATACAGATAAGAAGGAAGCCGGTACTGCTCTTCTTGCTTTCTGTAAACAGGTCAAAACCCCAAACGTTGTAACGCCAATTGGTGAATATATGGGGTATAAGATGAGCGTGGAGTTTGACACTTTTTATCATAAATACACGTTGAACCTGAAAGGTGAATTAACCCACTCCCTGGAGATAGGCACGGATGTTCTTGGCAACTTAAGCCGTATAACCAATACATTGGGCGCTATGGAGAAGAAATTGGATCAGGCACAGGAAAACTTGAGTAATGCGGAAAAGCAGCTTGCAAGCGCTAAAGATGAGGTTACAAGACCATTTCTTCAGGAAGACGAACTGAACCGGATGCAGGAACGTTTATCTGAATTAAACGCCTTGTTGAACATAGATAAAAGTACTACAAATAAAAAATTAGTAGATCAAGTAAGGGAAAGGACGGATTATAATATGGGAGAAAATATTGAAAATATTGAAGTTCCTGAAAGTTGGAGTATTGTTGAAACGACGAACAATGAGTACATTTTGTCACATACCGGCGATGAAGTTCTAAGAGGGTCCAGGGATGATATGGAGTCCGCTGTGGGCCGTATCCACAAAGCGAAAGAAAACGAGGGAAAGTTTGGACAGCTTATTCACACAATCAGAGAAAGTAAAAATTATGATATGGAATCTCTCTCCAGCATGGTATTGATTGCCAGCAATGAATTGAAAGCCATTGAGGCAGGCCTTATTTATCCGGATAGAGACACCTTGCAGTTATTTGGCAATATTTTTAGTGTATTCGCCAATGAATTGGAAAGCGGAAATATTGTCCCTAAAAAGTCCAGGGAAGACTTAAATCAGGCTCTCCATGATATAAGTGGGTATGTAACAGAGATTAAGAATGATAATAATTATTTCTCAAAATTTATGGAAAAACACGGGATAGAGCCTGAAAGAAGCATGGTCCATGATCTAAAACGAGATAGCGGAGAAGTTAATAAATCTGTTAGGGAATATTATGTGATAGATGATCAAGTAACTGGTCAAACTGTTGCAGATAGGAATGGACAGGAGATACAAGCTGAGAGCCGGGAAGAGGCAGAAGGAATTGCAGAATCATTAAGTAATGAAATGACAGAGATAGGAGAAGAAGTGGGGACGGTCAATGAAACTAAAGATATAGGTAAACCGACAAATGAGAAGCGCCCTTCTCCACTTGCACCCAGGATATAGGAGGAACATTTTATGGAGAATAAAATGAATTCCGGCCCTCCCCGTTTATTCGTAGATATGGATGGAACACTAGCTTGTACCAAATTCCGGTACGGAAAGGAAATATATGAGTGAGAGAGATACACAGCAGATCATCATGGCGGTTCAGAAAGCAACGGTGCTTATGGACCCTGTTTTTAAGCTGACTGCAGCGGGAGCTGCGCTGCTAATAACATATCTGGCACGTATGGTCAAAGAACATAAAATAAAAAAAGGAGAATTTAAAAATGTGCAGGAATTTATGAAGGCAACGGACGGCCAATATAATATTGTGAATGTGCCGGTGCCAACAACGGCAGACGGATTAAAGTGGCTTGGATCAGAAGGCTTCGGAAAGGAAATGGATAGTTTGAGAGAAATGGGTGTCCGTGTTCAGTTAATGCCGGATTTAAATAAGTCAGATGGCTTCGAACAACTTATGATACAAAGTGATGATATGGAGCTCTTCAGCGGTTGGTATGAGAGATACTTGCAGAGGCAGATGCGGGGAGGTGAACACCTAACGCAGGATTTACAGAATCTGACGAATGGGAAAACAACCCTGGTGAGTATTCCCTTTGAGGAAAATGAAAGTAAACTGGTACACGATTTTGAAAAACTTGGTATCAACTATTCCATATTACCTGATCTGAATGTTGGAGATGGAGAAATACAGATCATGGTAGCCAGCAGCGATATTGATACAGTCAAGTATTGGTATGGCATGTATCAGAATGATCAATTGGCAAAAGGAAATGAAGTAAAGGATATGAATTATGTCAATATGGAAGATTACACACAAACTGGTAATATGACCGAGGAGGAATATATCAATACTGCCAGCCCTGAGCTGCAAAAGGCTAATGAAAAGTATGAGAATCGGAAATATGGAGAAATTGAAAACAGCGTTATAAAGCAGGAAAACAGAATTCGGAGTACAGAGGATGTTGCCTATGAGCAATATCATAACAATCCGGGCTTTACCGAAATTACGATTAATAAGGAAACGTTGGTTGAGAAATCCTCTTTTGCTCAGAATGAAAAAATAAAGGAATCTGGTCTGTTTGCCAGCCGCATACCAACTACCTATGGAAAGGACGAACAAACACTAATTTTACCGAATGAACAGGTATTTCTGACAGACGATGGAAAGACGTATATAGCTTTTCTTGAAAAAGATAAATCTCCGCTTGTGATGCTGGCAAATGGAATGCCTGTATCAGTAACTGAAAGAAAGAATGGAGAGAAGTTGTTCCGAGACTATTATGATAAAGTTGAACGTGAATTCTATAAGAAGGAGCAACTTTCGCATACTGCCAATAAGGTACAGGAATCTGCAAAAAGCATGGCCACAGAAAAAATACCCTCTGTTCCAATAAAAATAAAGTAGGAGGTACATATGATTCAAAGAAAAAGAACACCCTGGGGAGTTCTATTATCAGTGCTTGTGTTCCTGTGTGTGCTTGCTTATTTTCTTTGTGGACTCTTCCTGTTGTCAGGGGTAAACCTCACAAATTTTCAAGATAAGCTGCTGTATATCCTTCTTCATCCGTTTCAAAATTGGTGGAATGATAAGACAGTTGGCTTTATCGGTGTAGCATTTTTGATATGGGTAATGTTTGTTGCCTGGTACCTGGATAATAACCGTAATTATCAGTCCGGAAAAGAGAAGGGGACAGAAGAATGGGGAAATGTTAAAAAATTGAGCAAAACCTTGCGTGACAAAGATGAAATGAAAAACATGTATCTGAGCCAAAATATTGCAATTTCAAACTCATTACTGTCTAACCAAAATATGCTTGTTATTGGTGGCTCCGGTAGTTATAAGACTACTTCTGTACTTACCCCTAATATTCTTATGGCTTCCTGCACAAACGTGATTTTAGATATAAAAGGGGATTTGCTGAGAAAGCACGGAAAATATTTAATCAAGCACGGAGTGACTGTAAAGTCTTTAAATTTTATTAATCCGGAGGAATCAGATCGGTATAATCCGTTTGCTTATGTAGCAAGGGAGACAGATCTGATTAAATTAATCACCAATACCCAATTATCGGTAAAACCTCCAGATGCAATGAAAGGGGATCCGTTTTGGGATGACGGAGTAGCATTATATTTGCAGGCAATGTTTTATTATGAATGGCTGCAGGCTAAGGATGAGGGAAGAAAAGCATGCTTTAATAATATTTTGGTCCTTGTAAATATGGAGAGCAAACACGTAGATGAGGAAGGGACTACAGCACTGCAGCAGGAAATGAATAGGCTTGCAGCTATAAAGGGCGATGATTATCCTCCGGTACGTGATTACCGGAAATTAAAAGAAGGAGCAAGTGAAACAGTACGCAGCATTGTAATCATGGTGAATGCAATGCTGCGTTTGTGCGAGACAGCCTCAATAAAAAGGATACTTTCTGATGATGACCTGGATATTAAGTCCCTGGGGCTGGGCATAAATGGAAATCCAGATAAAAAGACGGCACTTTTTCTTGTTATGCCTGACAATGATGAGTCTTTCAACTTCTTTATCAGCATGTTTTATACACAGCTTTTTGACGTGCTACTATATACGGCAGATCATGAGTGTCACGGGCAACTGCCGATACATGTGCGGCTCTGGGCCGATGAGTTTTATGCAGGGCCAAAACCAAACAATACAGAAAAGCTTATGGGTACCATACGAAGCCGTAACATGTCAATTGTTCCGATCCTTCAATCTGTTTCACAAATCAAAGCAATATTTCCACAAGATAAATGGGAAATATTTATGGAAAATTGTGCAGCCGCCATTTATCTGGGATCTGGGCCAATGGCTCATTCTACACACAAATATATTTCAGATCTATTAGGGGACATGACAATTGATACCCGCAATGACAACCGGCAGCTGGGAATGCAAGGGCAGACCAGCCTAAATAATGGTAGAGACGGAAGAACACTTATGACTCCGGCTGAGGTAAAAAGAATGTCCAGGAAAGATTGTATCTTATTTATTGAGGGACAATATCCAATCTACGATCAGAAGGCACTACCATTTAGAACACAACGGTGGATAGAATCTGCAGCGCTGGCATTACCATTTGGCTATAAACACCCAGTAAGAGTTATATATAATGAAAATACCATGACTTATCGCACTTTGAAGACAAAGAAAACTATCCAATTTCTTGATAAAAGGGAAGTACAGTTTTTTAAAGAAGCTGAAAAGACCGATTCCACCATTAGAGTATTTGAAATGGATGAGGAGGATTTTCTTTACTTGAACTGGAGAAAGAAGCCGCCGCTTTCGGAAGAAGAAGTAACAGAAATATTCCAACAGGCAAAAGCAGAGAAAAACAATGATGAACAACAGGAGGAAGAGCTTCCAGAGGATGTAAAACTTTTAGGAGATCAGAAGAACGTACCGGATTCCGGTACGGAAGTGCAAACACAATGGGATCTTTCCGGCAGTGTGTTTCAATGTATAAAAAGATATGCAGTGCAGCTGAGTGAGGCGCAGTTAAATGAGATATTGGTGGGACTTGAATCTGGGTTGAGTGAAAAGCAGATAAAGTCCTATTTTTGTCTGCCGGCAGAAAAAATGAATCAATACCGACGTGCATATATGTTCAGCAGTTCTAAGTAAGAGGAAAAGATATATGAGAATACGAAGTCCAACAAGGGTGTTTAGAGAAAACTTTAATAATGAAAAAGAATATAAGTTGTCCTCAGGAAGGAGCATTAAATTCATGTGTATAGAGAATAAGGAATTGTATTCACAGCAGACAAAGGCGGCATTAATTGAGAAACGAGAATTTGAGTTGACGTCACAGCAGCTGAGGTCTTTGGTGGAAATAATGGAGGAAAATCAGATTTTGGAGGTAGAGATAGACAATGCAAAATGAACATGAATTGGAGGTTGTAAATGTCAGGTTAGTAAGAGAGCCTTCTTTGTATAGCGAAACGCCATTGAATACTCCTCAAGCAATTACGGAACTTATGGCGGATGAGCTCTCGAAATATGACAGAGAAGTTATGTGTGTGCTGAATATGAAAACGAACGGACAGTGTATTAATATGAACATTGCTAGTATGGGTGCGATTAATCATACTCTTATAAGCCCAAGGGAAATATTTAAAAGTGCCATTTTAGCAAATGCGTCCCATGTCATTTTGCTACATAATCATCGGAGAAAGGGTATGTTGACATACTGATTTTGCTATGTTATATTAGGTAATACCTAAATATATTAGGGGATACCTAAGAGAATGGAGTTCCTGTTATGAACGATGGAATCAAGGTTGTCAATGGTGGCGTACACCCTCAAAGAGAGGAACCAACGTATGAAGAATCTGTAAGGTTTCAAGCAAGAATTATTGGCTTATGGGAACAACAACAGCAAGTACTCGGTTACACAAAGGCAACAATAGCATTAAACCTGAGAAATCTGAATGAAATTTTGGATATAAGCGAAAAGTTTATATGGGAACTGAAAGCTTCTGATATGGATTTATTTTATGAAAAACTTGTAGGAAAAGGATTATCTTATTCCACAAGACGCAAATATCAATCGTGTGTTTCTGCATTTTTAGATTTTTTAGAAGCAAGGCATAGCAAGGATATTTATAAGCAGTATGGTGTTAATGTTCCAAATATAATTGATAAGTTCAATAGACATATGCACCGTAAGGATGATGTTGATATGCCCGTGCTACCACCTGAACCAGAGGTATTAGAACGATTTTGGAATGGCTTGAAGGAGGAAATGTCAACTGCAAGGAAATATGGGACAATAGCAAGGGATTATATGATGTTTCGTACAATGGAGAAAGCAGGACTACGATCATTTGAATGCGTTATGCTTGATGTGAAGGATATCCGATTTGATTTGGGAGAAAAGGGTAAAATTCATATCCGATATGCAAAAGGGTCAAATGGCACAGGGTATAAGGAGCGGTTAGTTCCAATGCTGATGGGACTAGATGAGTTGATGCATTGGTATTTAAAGAATGTACGACCATTATTTACAGAGGAAATAACTGGTCCTTTGTTTCTAAGTGAAACAAAACGACGAATATCACGTGATGTGTCAAGAAATTCGCTACGAAGAAGACAGAAGGAATTAGGATTTACTGATGATGAAATCTTCAGTCCACATCAGCTGCGTCATGAGTTTGCCACAAATCTTACCGAAATGGGGGTAGATTTACTTACTTTAAAAACACTTTTAGGACATAGTCAGATTCAGACTACTTTTGCATATGTGTCACCAGGTGATGATTTTTTAGAAAAGAGGATTCGCATGGCTCAGAGTAAATGGCAAAAACAATTGGAAACGTATGAAGAAAAAACAGGAGGCTAAGTAAAGATGTCATTGGAATGGAAATTAAGAAAAGTAATGGCAGAGAAGAATATTTGGTCGGGAGCAGAACTTGGAAGATTGCTTTTAGATCTGGCGGGTTACAAGCTATCGGCACCTTCAATAAGTGCATTAATTAATGAGCAACCGAAGCAGGTTAAAACAGAAACAATGGATGCTCTTTGCATGGCTTTAGAATGCACTCCGAGTGATTTATGGTTATTTACTCCGACACCATATGTAAAAAAGAAACAAGAAAAGGTTATTCCCATCAAAAAAGTTGCAAATGGGAAGATGCCACCACTATAAATGTTTGTCTATAATTCGCTTATCATACCAGTCAAGAAATCATGGGTAATGAGAATTATCGAGGAGTACAGAGATTTTTTGATGGACTATCATAATGAGCAGAAAGCAGTTTTTCACCATCTTAGAAATTCGGAAAAGGTGTTTGTTGCAATGGAAGATATTTTTCCAAACGAACTAACCTATGACTGGCTTGAAAGTAGTTTTGAAACTTACGGAAAAGCAAAGTCATGGAAAAGCCTGACAGGATTTTTGGTTAGAAAAAAACTGATACAAATGCCATCTGAAAATTCGAAATATCGAAAACAGTGTATGAAGTATGTAATCAAACTTCCGGAAAACTTTCAAAAATGCATAAATTGGTATATAGAAGATAAATTTGCATTGCAGGAACGCCAAATTGCTAATAATGCAAGTAGTCCGATTAAAGCAAGAACGATTGAAACAGATGCATGTTCTTTATATAGAATGGTACGATGGATAACTGAAAACTGTGAGGAAGTAAGACATTGGACTGATTTTAATGAAGCGATAGTTAATCGTTATTTACTATCATTACCAGCTTCAAATAGAGAATGTACGCGAAAAGATTTATACCAATTCTTCAAATTTGCAAAACGAAAAAGGTGTATTTTCACAATCCCAATGACAGACTATAAGACGAGAGCGATTCCGCGTGTATGTGAAGCATTGTCGAATGATGAGCAGAGATTATTATATCAAAAAATTAAAATGGAAGGTACTTCATCACCATATGAAGCGTTTCTGACATCATTATGCTTTTTTCACGCAATCCAGCCTATGCGAATAGCGGAAATAAAGATTGAATCTATAGATATTGAGAGACGACTTATTCATATGCAAAATATACCTGATGTTTTTCTAATGTCAATGGAAATGGTTCTGCTTAAAGAATATCTTTTATTAAGAGAAGGTTTCCCGAATCATGTAACAAACAGTCATTTGTTTATCAGAAGAAATAGAGGAGATTACCTTCCTGACCAAGTAGTAACAAGAACATTTATTACAAAGTCGGTTCAATCATTTAGTGGGTTTGGACCACAAACATTAAGGATTACTTGCCTTCAGGAGATGGCCGCACTAAATGGACCTAATTTCTTGAGAGAAGCATATGGAATATCAGGAACCCATGCTGGCAGATATGGATCTTACGAAGAATATTTGGTTGAAGAAGCATTGAAAGAAATAGATTTTAGTTAGGAGTGTAATCGATATGGATGAATCATTTGTACCACAAGATATCAAAGATAAGATTGTAGAACTAAATGCGTTGATAAAAAAAGCGGAAGTATTAAGCAAAGAAGTTACAAAGTGGTATCACGAGGCTCTGCTTGAGATGGATTTAACGTTAGATGTAGAAGATGAGCTATTTGATGCGACAAATCTGCTTTGTGTGGAAGGAATAGATTTTAATTCAATTATGGAGGGCTTGAGCACGGTTCAAATTTTCAGAAGTTCTTATAAAGATAAAGCTTTAAATTGAGGCCTTTTATGAAATGAGGTAGATGTCAAGATTAATTTTGAGATTTAATGATTTTATAGTATAATGAATACAACAACAAAATAGTATTTATATTAAGTGAGGTGTTAGGTATGCAAGATGAAATAATATGCTATTGCTCCAATGTAAGTAAGGGGAAAATATTAGAAGCTATAGGAAACGGAGCAAAATCGCTTCAAGACATTAGGGATATGACTGGTGCTTGTACTTTGGGTAAATGTAAAGAATTAAGTCCAACAAAGAAATGTTGTTCTGCTAGTATTATTAAGATATTGAATGAAAATACTATAGTATGATCATAAAAGAAAGTGAAAAATTCCAATGTATTTAACGGTTGGGATTATAAGATACAGAAAAATGGTGTCAGAAGTTCTAAGATTAAGAACTGTGATAGCTGTACGTATCGAATTTTTATCAATATTTATGGAGGTTAATAATTGAAAAAACTAAATACAGAATATTGGAAAAAGCTACTGGAAACAGTGGCTTTTTCTAATGGTGAGATAAGTTTGTATGAACTTGTCCAAAAGGAACATAGACATTTCCACCCTAGTGGTTCTGTGCAACCATCTCATGAGGACCTCGTAGTTACAGAACAATTAGAAAAATGTGGGCAGCTTTTGGGCATTCCTGTTAGGGACCATGTAATTATCGGCGGCACCAACAAAAAAATGTATAGCTTTGCTGAAAATAGACAGTTAGAGGGAAAGAAAGCCCCAATATTACACAGGAAAAAAAGCTAAATCAAAAAAATAATAGACAGATAAGCCAACTTCAGCTGTGACTTAAGAAAAAGTACATAAACAGAATTATGTTGAATAAAAGGACAAATAAGTTTAATTCGAGGAGGAATTAATATGAAATCATTTATGGAAGAATATGGAGTTATTATCGTAGCGGCAATTATCATCATGATACTCGTTGTAGCGGCGTCTCCACTTGGAAATTCAATTAAGAGCGGAATTACAGAAGCAGTAGCTAAACTGACGTCTGCACTTGCAACTACAGTGGCACCATAGAATAGGCAGCTTGTAATGAGCTGCCTTTTAAAGGTGAGCAGGAGGTTGAAATGAAACTAGAGAAAGAATGGGACTTTAAGGATGAAAATTTTGGTGAGCTATTACCGTATATACAGGATGATATGATTACGGATATTAATTACAATGGCTCAGATGTGTGGGTAGAACACTTACAAAAAGGTATATATAAAGCGCCTGTGCAGCTTTCGCCGGAATTTGTAAGTCAATTTAGTATTCGTATTGCAAATGTAGTAAGCCAGCAGATCAATAAGTACAATAATGTGTTGGAAGCAGAAACGGATACTCTCCGGATTTCCATTATACACCCCAGTGCGACGAATACCGGATATTCTATATCTATACGGAAAACTCCGGTAGTGATGAGATTATCATCTCAAAGCATGTTGGAAACAGGATATTGCTCAAATGAAATCTTGGATTTTCTCACTAATTGTGTGATCGGGAAGATGAATATAGTTTTTTGCGGACAGCCAGGTGCAGGGAAAACAGAACTTTTAAAGTTTCTTACTCAATATATACCCAGGGAAGAAAAGGTGATGACCATAGAAGATAACCTGGAAATCCATTATAAAGATATAAATCCTGGGGCAAATTGTGTGGAAATGAAGGTGGATGAGGAATTTTTCTCCTATACAAAAGCAATTAAGACAGCATTGCGGCAAAACCCGCAATGGGTTCTGCTCTCAGAGGCACGTTCGGCGGAAGTGAAATATCTGTTGGAATGTTTCTCTACAGGACTCCACGGTCTCACAACGCTCCATACGGATGACACCAGGAAAATACCTGACCGCATAAAAAATATGATGCAAGATGCATATGCTGCATCCAGACTAGAAAATGATATTTACAGTTTTCTAAATGTAGGGGTACTGCTCCGTAAGAGAGTTTCTGAGAATCAAGAAGTAACACGATGTATCGATCAGATCTGCTTGTTTGATCGTGTAGGAGAAGAAAATATAATCCAGATGGTGGTAGAGGACGGAAAAGTGGTGTCAAGGGAAATGCCAGTGAATGTTAAAAGAAAGTTTGAACATCAGGGAATCTGTGCACCTTTTGAATCAGCGTTAAAAATCTGAGGAGGTGAAACATGTCAGTACGGAATGAAAAAGTGAAGAAAGCTTCCTTGTTTAAATACTTGAATCCCAAAAATCTAAAGGGCGAAATCAAAGGATATGGGTATACCTTTACACCTGGAGATTTTCTGAAATATATTGTTTTGGTATATGGTGGAATAGTTGCGTTTTCATATTTATTTAAATTGAAGATACCTTATATTATTTTTATTGCAGCAGCGGTTACACTGCTCCTGCCTGATATATTCCTGAATCAATTTCGGAATATGTATGAGGAAAAACGCTTTGAAGATATTACGGCATATATGGAACAATTGCTTTATTCGTTTAAACGAAGAGCAAAGATATTATCCGCCCTGCAGGATACACTAACTCTATTCTATGATGAGCATAGTAAGAGTCAGGGGGGACTTTATGAGGCTATACAGAAGGCAATTGATCATATACAGACATCTGAAACAGAAGGCAATATTTACGAGGAGGCTTTTTCCTACATAGAAAAAGAATACGGATGCAAACGGTTATATAAAATACACGATTTCCTTATACGTGTGGAGGCTGCTGGCGGAGAATGCTCTAATGCAGTAGAAATCTTGTTGGATGATAGGAAATTATGGATGGACAGAGTATACACTCTTCAGAAGGATAAGGCAAATGTAAAGGTGAAAATCACAATAGGTATTGCCCTATCCTTTCTTATTTGTGCAATGGGAATATATATGCTGCCGCCTGATTTTCATGTCATAAATAATCCCCTGTCTCAGGGAATCACAACACTTGTCATTATAACGAATGTGTTGATATGGTATGCATCGCAGAAAAAATTATCCGGAAGCCTTCTAGTGTCAGGGAATGAAACACCATTTAAAGAAATTCAGAAGCGCTATGAGTATGTCATGCATGTAGATTTAAAACAGAAGAGAAAAAAGGCACTGATAACAGCTGCAGCATTTTCACCATTGATTTTATTGGCATATTGGAAAGTGAATATAACGAGTGCTGCCTTTATGGCGGTATTTTGCTGGCTGATTGCATCGCAGCCAAAGAGACACTATAAGACATCTTTAAAAATAATAACAAAGGAAGTCGAAAAAGCATTTCCTGAGTGGCTGATGAGCCTGGCCCTGCAGCTGCAGACAGATAATGTGCATGTATCTATCTCTAAGACGATCGGTACGGCACAGGAGGTATTGCAGGAAGAATTGCAAAAGCTACTGGATGGAATCGAACAAAGACCAAATTCTTTGCAGCCGTATACTAATTTTTTTCGGAAAATACAGCTGCCTGATATCACATCAGCCATGAAAATGTTGTATTCCATGGCTGAGTTTGGAGCTGCCGATGTGGAGAAACAAATAGGTGCGTTGGTACAACGCAATACAGTTTTGATGGACAAGGCTGAACGGATTCGACAGGAAGACTCCCTTTCTGGAATTAGTTTTTTAATCTTGCTGCCGATGCTGACAGGTGTTATAAAGCTTATTGTGGATTTGGGACTGGTAGTTATGAGCATTTTGTCAACAATCAATACGATTTAGGGGTGCAGGTATATGAAAGAATTTTTTGAGGAGTATGGAGCCATTATCTTCATATCCATTATAGGTCTGGCAGTAGTGTATGGAATGTGGGAAATGCTGAAAATGGTTTGCACTATTTAAGAAAGGCGATAAGGATGAAAGGTTTTATAGAGGAATATGGGGGCGTTATTGTGGCCTGCCTTATGGGGCTTTTGATATTAGGAATCATATCTTCCTGCATTACAGACGGAACATTTGTTAATTTGATTAAAATGTTTTTTCAGGGCGTCGGCACTACAGTTACAAATTGGAGGTAGCAAATGAAAACATTCATGGAAGAGTATGGGAAAGTTATTGCACTTGTAATCGTACTTGTAGGACTGATTTTATATGTATTTGGTTCAGATGCCCACGGCTTGTTGGGAGAATTATCCAAGGTGAAGGGCGTGGAAACTGTGGGGGATGCTGATAATTCTGAACTTCTATCGTCTGTTGGCAGTCGGGATAATCCGACGTTAGAGGTCAAGCCTAAAAAGCTTAGGATTGGAAATGAATACAATTTATTAGATAAAAATGAATATTACATTACAGCCAGGAATGCAGATGATGCTGAACTGGCTGTTTCTGTGAAAAGTATTATATCCCCGGAAGGCGAAGCATTAACGGGATTCGTCAATCCGAATGCTTTTAAGCCGGACAGATCAGGAATCTATGTTATTAAATATGAAACACATGAGGTGTATAAAACATTTGTGAAGACAACGGAAAAGGATTACCAATTTGTTGTAGATTAAGAAAGGGGGTGGCAAGTATGAAAGGGGCTATAGAAACTATGATGGGGGTCGTGATCATTGCCTTGTCAACAGTTTTGATAACCGGATTTATTATAGCGTCTTTAAATACGCAAAAGGCGCAAAATTATCATGCGGCAGTGGTTGCAGAAGTGGAAGCAAGTGATTTTTCACCCACGGTAATAGCCAGTTGTGAAGAAAAAGCAATAGAAAATGGATATACGGACTTACAGATTGAACAAATGACCTCTGTAAAAGAAGAAAAATATGCGAAAGTTACGTTGATGTATGATTATCCAATGCCTCTGCTAAATGTATTACTGGAACATAAGATTGTTGGCTATGCCAGATAAGGGGAGATTATGAAAAATGCTGTTATCAGTTTCTTTTTGATTGTGATACTTATATTTGGGGCTGTCATTGTGAATACGGCGGAAACCAAAACAACTAGGGAAAATGAGTTGGATAGCAATCTGGATTCCGCAATGAGAAGTTCTATGAAAGCTCTCATGACAGATGAAGATTATCAAACAGGAAAGTCTGGACCGGATGAATTTATAGCTGACTTTATTCAGAACTTTTTCGTCAATACCACAAGTGATGCAAAATTTAAGATAGACATTAAGGCTGTAGATATAGATAAAGGTCTGCTAGATGCAGAGGTAACAGGCTATTACAACCAGGTAATAGGTACGGGGAAAGTATCAAGCAGAAAAACTGTAGTGCTAGAAGACTATGATAACATGGACAATGTGTACTATACGGTGACATTTAATGACGGTGACAACATTATTAAACAGATCAATGTGCATATAGGAGATTCTCTCAAAGGAGAAATGCTGCCTCAATCAGATAAATATAAGGGGGGGTGGACTTTGGAAGGAAAAGAACTGATTTATACAGCCGATAACATTGATCAGATAAAAATGGAATCGCCTATAGTCTTAAATGCAGTCAAGTAGCTTAAAACTTTCTGAAATCAACAAAAAAAATGAAAGGGGAAAGACAATGGTAAAGGGTTGGAAATACATATTATCAATGATTTTGGTAATAACGTTGGTTACCGCCGGGCCGCTTACAGTTGTTCATGCGGAGGATCCCAATGCTGATGCTGCTGTGACAAATGAAAATCAGCCAAATCTCTCCAAGCTCTCAAACATCATGGAAGCAGAGGAGCCTTACCAGGCATTTGGACAACGAAAAGATAGAAGTGATATCCTGGACAAATTATCAGAAAAAGAAATCTATGAACTTATGATCCTGATGCGCTACCAATATCTGAAAGAGGATATCCAAGGGCAAGATCAATCCCTGAAAGCCTATCAGGACATAGTTGAAAACTGGAAAAAGAAAGTAGCGCTTAATAAGAACACGGATGCTATTGATAAGGATATAAAAGGGAAATATTCGGAATGGAATCAAGAAGCATTTTCTTTTCTTCCGGACAAATCTATTGTTTATGAAAGGGACAATGTAGAAAAGAAAGTAACTGATTTTGTCACTTATGCTGAATATCTTCAAACACTGACCGCAGTTGATGTGAGCCAGTTTTTAAAACTCCTGGAAGTGATTTCTGATGCCGACAGCTCTGAAATGTATACTGAGGCTGTGAAGGATTACGAGAATTTTCGGAATGAAGCATACGGCTTCGATGATGCAGAAACGATCGAAACTGAACAGCCAAATATTGATAAGCCAGATATGGATGGAAGAGAATCAAGTGAAGACTCTGATTCTTCGGCAGGCGGTGTCCCTGAATCAGAAATCCAGGAAAAGAACCAAACGGAAATTAATGATTCAGAAACCACCAAAGGTACGTTAGAAAAGTCTATAACAGCTAGAACTACTACACATATTTCAATTTTAGCTGCAACGAATGTTGCACGAATCGGTAGTACATATTACACTTCATTTGACGCAGCATTTGCAGCACTTCCAAGCGGGGGGACATTATATGTCTTAAAGAGTACTACTATTGGACATAACGTAAATACTAAGTCGTTTACAATCATGCCAGAAGGAGCAAATGTTGTTTTAACTGCGGATTCAAGTGTATCATCGGATGCTGCTGGTGCTATTGCTACTCCGAGTGGGGCCTCTTCAACAGCGACATGGAACTTTTCGGGAAATGGTGGATATACTTTAACCATTGATGGCGCCGGGAAATATGGTTCGGGAATACTTTCCTCCGGGTCCAGCATAACAATCAATTTAAAAAGTGGAGTACGTCTCAGAAATGCCTCAACTAATGGGGTGTGGAATGCCAAGGGGACAACAAATCTCTATGATAATGCCATAATTTATAACTCCAGTTATACGGGCATTGCAAGTCAGGGAACTGTAAATGTGTACGGTGGAGAGATTTACGGTTCAGCACAGCAGGGAGTACGAGCAGATAAAATTACTATGTCTGGCGGAGCAATACATGATAATGGTGCTGCAGGGATACAGACACAATCTGTGGATGATAATACAAACATAAGCGTTTCTGGTGGTAATATTTATAATAATGGTTCCGATGGATTACTAGGATACGCTGCCAATAATGTATGCACAATCGATGTATCAGGAGGAACAATTTATTCCAATGGTTCATCAGGAATAAGAATTCCGGTCACATCTGGCACTTTAAAAATTTCTGGCAGCATTAATATAAATAAAAACGCAGTTGGTGTTGTAACAGCATCGACAACTTCAATGTCAGGTGGTTCGATCAATGCTAATAAAGGCAGTGGTGTTAATACTTCAAAATCTTTTTCAATGACCGGCGGCAATATATATTCCAATACTACCAGTGGAAACGGTGGTGGAATATACAACGCAGGAACACTTACACTTTCAGGTGGTACTGTTTATTCTAATACAGCAACTGGCGGTGGCGGCGTTTATAACAGTGGGACATTGACTTTAAGTGGAGCAACTATAAAAACTAACAATGCGAGCACAGGAGCCGGTATTCAGAATACCGGTACATTAACCGTTTCAAGTGGCACTCTAAGCGGCAACACCAGCAGCGGGCACGGTGGGGGTATTTATAATACCAATGCCCTAAATATCTCTGGAGGGTATGTGAACAGTAATACTTCTAAGGTCAATGGTGGTGGTGTTTACCTGGCGGGAGGAAAGCTAAATATGTCCGGCGGATATATCCAAAATAATACGGCCAGTAATTATGGTGGTGGGATATGTGTAGCAGCGGGAACTATATCTCAATTGAACGATGGAAATATAACTGGAAATACTGCAATAAATTATGGCGGTGGTCTGTTTACGAATGTAAATGCCCCACTTAATAATAATACAATCACAGGTAATAAGGCTGTAAACAACGGTGGCGGAGGAATCTATATAAATTACACAACTCTTACTCTAGCGGGAAATAATATAAGCTCTAATACTGCTGGTGATTCTGGTGGCGGGATATGCGGGTATCAAGCAACTATAAACCACAATAGTGGTACAATGAATAGCAATAAAGCGGGCGTGAATGGAGGCGCTATATTTTCTGGATCGGCAACAAATGTTAATGTTAAGGGAGGAACTTTAAGCAACAATGAAGCCACATCAAATAATGGTGGGGCAATTTATATACAAGATGGTGTTGGAACAATGAGTTCAGGCACAATCACAGGTAATAAGGCTGTAAATGACTGTGGTGGTGGCATCTTCATAGATAATGGATCCACCTTAAATCTAAAGGGTGGTACTTTGTCATCCAACTCATCTAAATGGGGTGGTGGTGTGTTCAACCAATATGGAGGCGTTGTCACCATGACAGGTGGAACTGTCTCTGGAAACAGCGCATCTGATAGAGGAGGAGGCTTGTTCAATAAGTCAAGTGGAGCCACAAAGGGGATTATGAATCTTACAGGCGGGACAATTTCCGCAAACACGAGTACGAATACAGGATCAGGCATAGCAGTACAGTCAACCATCAATGTTGGTGGTGCAGTAAATATCAAGAATGACAACAATGTTGCTCTGTTTGATGGAAATTACCTTAACATTATATCTGCTCTGACTGGAAGCACTCCAATCATGATAGTACCCAATAGTTATGCAAACGGTAGTAAGATTGCAAGTGTAGCATATGGCACAAAACTTGGCAGTTTGATGTTTTCTAGGTTCGTTCTGGTAAATGATAATGGATTTGTAATACGACCGGGCAACTATCAGACAGGAGCAGGCACAAATCCCCAGGATATTACTGTCAGCAGTAAGTATACAATCATATATAATAAAAACACTTCGGAAACAGTAGGTAACGTACCGGAATCCGGTACAAAATTCTGGTATGAGAATTATACAATTTCCTCTGCCGCCCCCTCTTGGCTTTATGGACGCTTTAAAGGGTGGAATGAAACAAGTACAGCAAATACAGGTGCTTATCTTATTTCTGGAACAATAAAGAGCGACATTAATAGGAATATCATGCTGTATGCCATATGGGATTCCACGCTGCAGATCAAATATGACGGCAATCAGGCAGAGTCAGGAACTAATAAGGCAGACAGTATTACATTTGAGGCTACAAAAGCAAGTGGAGGGTATATTATAAAGGGGAATACAGGATATACTGATTGGTCTAGAAACAATTTTAAATTGATGGGATGGAGTACTAATCCTTTAACCGTCCCAGGAAATGTTGAGTATCCTGAAGGTACAATTAATAAACTTTCGTATGAAACCCTGTATGGAATTGCTTTAAAACAAGGAATAACAGAACCGAACAGTCCATATGTTACCTTATATGCAATATGGGACAAGCATCCTGTTATTAAAACCGAAGATAAAGAAGTATTTGAAGGGGAAACCATTACCAGAGAAGATTTACTAAAGGATATACATGCACAAGATCAGGAAGATGGAGATCTTACATCAAAAATAAAAATAGTTAAAATCTCCTATGCGGCGGGTAAGCTGGTAGAGGGTGAAAAACAAGAATCTTATATACAAAGCTGGGATCAGGGAATGCCAGAAGATCAAACCCTGGATACCTGGTTCTTGCAGCTGGATGAAGAAGGCGGCAGTGCCATCCATAAGATTACCTACCAGGTAACTGATAGTGCTGGTAATGTGGTGACAAAGGATTCCAAAATCACTGTAAAATACAATCATTTTCCAACCATAGAAGCAGAAGACAGGTATTATACACTTGAAGAGGCTCAGACTGGAGCGATTACGGAGGACGAACTGTTGAAAAACGCTATTGCCGAGAATAAGGTGTATGGTGAAGATGCAGAAGACGGGAAAATGTCAGATAAGATAAAATTAATAGATTTTCATCCCGAAGACCTGGCTGCTTTTACGGATTCTGGTTATGTATCTGTGACCTATCATGTGCAAGACTCCATGGGACCAGAGAAAAAGGGCAAGGAAACCACAAAGCAGATTAAGGTGAATATCATAAAAGATGGGGAAAAGACAGAGACAAGTCCTGTGCAAATAAAATACATCAGGTTTATTAATAAGGACAACTATTATAAAAACGCAGATGCGAATGTAGATGACTTGTCCCAGGCAGAAAAGAAAGAAAAAAATGCTAATGGAGGATTATGTGTGGATTCCAGGTGGTACTCAAATTCCGCATATCGTGGGCTGATCACTTCTTTATGGGAAAATCCAAATTCTAAAGAGGTGTGGAAATTTACACCTGATGATGTTGTAGCAGTAAAAAGGTATATTGAAGATTATGGAATTGGAAATAGTAAGTCACAAACTGCTTTAAATGAATTTGTGTCCAGATTCCAGGAAGTAAAATACTAATTTGAAAAAGTAACCTTAACTCATCATTCAAAGGTGGGTTAGGGTTATTAGACAGCAAAAAACAATTGGTCTGAAATAAAATTATATGATAAAATATTATATCAAATAAGGATTAAGACAGAAATTAAGACAGGAATAAGGTAGAAATAATGAGAAAAATACGGCAATATTCCATTTTGGCTTTAATGCTGGCTTTATTGTTTACGTTTACTGGATGTGAATCTGATAAACTGCAAAAAGCGGTAATCATAAAGCAAGAAAGCCAACAGCAGGCTATATCACTTGAAACGATTCCAGAGTTCTCAGGAGAACCATATATCGTTTTAAATAGTAATAAGCCTGATTTCGATGAGGGCACATTAAAAACGGAATCCTTTGAATCATATAGTGAGTTAGATGATTTGGGGAGATGTGGGCCAGCATCTGCTAATATAGGTAAAGAGCTTATGCCAATAGAGGCAAGAGGAAAAATCGGTCAAATAAAACCTTCCGGCTGGCATACAATAAAATATGATTGTGTGGATGGAAAATACTTATATAACCGCTGTCATTTAATTGGGTATCAGCTTTCCGGAGAAAATGCAAATGAAAAAAACTTGATTACCGGTACAAGGTATATGAATACAGAAGGTATGCTCCCCTTTGAAAACTTGGTTGCAGAGTATGTACGCACTACAGGGCACCATGTTATGTATCGTATTACACCTATTTTTAAAAATAACAACCTGGTGGCCAGTGGCGTCCAGATGGAAGGGGAATCCGTAGAAGATAGAGAAATACAATTTAATGTATTTGTCTATAACAATCAGCCAGGTATTTCGATTGATTATGCCACGGGTAATAGTCATTTAGATTATGGGGCTGAATCAAAAAACAACTCAACAGATGCGGAAGCAACTTACATTATAAATAAAAACACTCATATATTTCATGTGCCAGATTGCTCTAGCGTAAAGGATATGAAGCCTCAAAATCGCAAGGAAACAACCAAATCACGAGATGAATTACTCTTAGAAGGAAATAGGCCCTGCAGTAGATGTAATCCCTAGTTACTATGTTTATATTCTATTTACAAGAGGATATGTATTCAACTTTTTCTCATTATTGTGATTTTAAAAACGTATAGCCCAGAATCGCTTAAGACTCCGGGCTATTTGATTGTGGGCGAAATGAACTCATTCCGCATGGGTATTATAGCATGTGTGAGTATGGCGTGATAATCTATTCTATATTTTTTTTAATGATTCTACGAATAAACCCGTTTACACTCTCTCCCGTCTTATCTAAATATTCTTTAAGCTCCTCGTATTCTTCTGTCCGAATATCTAGTGGAACCCTTTTATACGCCTTCTTCTTAGCTATAAGGAAGATTGACTACTTCCTGCAATCTGCTCTGCCACGGTGCGAAATTCTTGTACTTCTCGTAAGGCAGTGTTTGTTCCGTATCCTGTTTGTAGATTGTTTCCAACATTTTCTGCTGATTCGGATGGACGAACAATTTTTAATGATAAACTTAACATTATATTTAAGATAATTGAAAGGAATTCCTGCAGGTATTTTTTTATCTTTGTTAAAACTTACCTATTGAAAACAAACATATGTTCTGATATACTCATGGCACATAGGAGGTTGAGTATGAAAGAACGGATTATATTTCACATTGATGTAAATTCTGCGTTTCTTTCTTGGGAAGCGGCATATCGAATTTATCATTTGGGAGCTTGCCTGGATTTACGCACTATTCCTTCCGCCATTGGCGGTGACGTTAGTATGCGCCATGGAATAATCCTCGCTAAAAGTATTCCGACTAAACCATATGGCATTAAAACTGGTATGACTATACTGGAGGCGAGACAAAAATGTCCTAAATTATACTTAGCGCTTCCGAATTATTCTTTATATCAACGTTGTTCTCAGGCGTTTCAGCATATTTTGCAAGAGTATACGCCAGATGTTGAAGTCTATTCGATTGATGAGTCTTTTTTGGATATGACATCAACAATTCATCTGTATGGAGATGCAGTTGAGACGGCATACTATATAAAAAGGCGAATAAAGTCCGAATTGGGTTTTACTGTTAATGTAGGGATATCTTCAAATAGACTGCTTGCTAAAATGGCCAGCGAATTTGAAAAGCCGGACAAGGTACACACATTGTTTCCAAGCGAAATAAAGGAAAAAATGTGGCCGTTGCCAGTTTCGGAGCTATTCTTTTGCGGGCGTGCGACAACCAAAAAACTTCTAAGCATGGGGATAAATACAATAGGGGAACTTGCACATACTGATATAGGGCTACTAAAAAGCAATTTAAAAAAACAAGGAGAAACTATGTGGGCCTTTGCTAACGGCTTGGATTTTTCAACAGTAATAGCGGAAGCTCCAGCACAGAAAGGATATGGAAATTCAACTACTACACCTTTTGATGTGTCAGATGTAGAGACGGCTCAAAAGGTGCTATTAGCATTGTGTGAAACGGTAGCTGTCCGATTGCGAAATGACAATATCCAGACCCAGGTTCTTTCCGTAGGAATAAAAAGTTTTGATTTAAGATATGCAAGTCATCAGATGCGTTTAAAAGATCCTACGAATATTACGATTGAATTATATCGTTATGCATGTAGTCTATTTGTAGAATCCTGGGATGGTAAAACACCAATACGGCACTTAGCAGTACATGCAAGCTCATTGTTTCATGGGGATGCGCTGCGTCAAATGGATCTGTTTGATCTGACGGACTATGTGCGGCTTGAAACATTAGATCGGACAATAGACAATATCAGACATCGTTACGGAAATGATTCGATAAAGCGAGCGGTATTTGTTCAACCGTCTTCCACCGAACACAGGGTAATAGATCATATGGAAGGTGGAATCTCACGTGAAAAGAGAAGCGTTGACTATTCAAAACTAAAGATTCTCTAAGATAGAAATGCAGGTGATTTTTTATGGGAATGGGCATTGGAATAAATGACATGGCCCCTGATGAAGGTAAAATTAAAGGGAAGCAAGAGCCTGTTGCATGTGGAACTTGGTGTACGAGCAAAGGGAAGATATTGGTCAAACTAATGAAATATAAAAATAAGAATGGTGAGATCATTACAATAAGCCCAATTCATGTGCTTTCATACTCTAAGAAAAATTATTGTGGGATCCCAACCCAAGAATTTGAGTGTGAAGCTGTGATAGATGGTTATTTAAAAAGATTTCGGTTAAATTATGATCCGGAAAGGGATCAGCCGTGGAATGTAATATGGTAAAAGAGGAGAGTGGATGTTATGTGTGGGAGATATTATGTAGACGATGAAACTGCAAAAGAAATAGAACGGATCATTCGAAATCTTGATAACCGTTTAGAGTCAGTTCCAAAGTATGGAGAAATATATCCGACAAATAATGTGATGGTGTTGCTGGCGGAGAATGGGAATACAATATTGTGTAATATGATTTGGGGATTTCCACAATACAATCAGAAAGGTGTAATTATAAATGCACGTGCAGAGACTGTTCTTGAGAAAAGAAGTTTTGCTGATAGTGCGAAACATCGACGCTGCTTGATTCCTGCAAAGGGATTTTTTGAATGGGACAGAAATAAAAACAAAATATCTTTTGAACGTCCAGATAATAAGGTGATGCTCATGGCAGGGATCTGGAATATGTTTAATGTGGATAAGAGATGTACGATTATAACAACAACTGCAAATGGATCCGTGTCACCTGTACACAGTAGAATGCCACTCATTCTGGAGCAAGATGAAGCTGAGATCTGGATGGAAGATGATAAGGGTACAGAATTTCTTTTGCATAAGTCACCAAAAGAGTTGTCCATTGTTTCAGAAGACTTGCAGTATACACTTAATTTGTAACAAATAATTCCCCTTATTACCGAAAAATTCCGGATAACCAAAATTAACATAACCTATGCAGGGTAGACATTCCGCCGTATCTATGGTAGGAACACAGTTCCTGAGCGACACAGTGTCCACCGAACTATGATAAAATTCAAGCCTGTACTTAATCGTATGGGCTCTTATTGCTGAAAAAATTCTTACTTTGTGAAGGCTAGGAATTAGAATTGATGTTATTTGTTATTGAATTGCTGTAACGTACATGTGATTCAAAAATAAACTCTTTATGCAAAATTTGAAAGTTCTAGGCTTAGATGGGAAGATTTATGGTATAATCAAGCGTAGAGATCATTACTGTGAGAGGGACTATGAGTTGGGATGATACACAAGGATTAGAGATAGAAAGACAAATGATTGAGCAGTGACATCTGGAGAAAGTTAGTGGACCTATCGGCTGGAAATTAACATGGAAGACTTGTTATGGGGGGGTGAAAAGTTAGAACAACACAATGTAAGCATATTGGATGATCATTTCTTGGCCGAACAGGAAAACACACAGATCAGAGTGCAACTTAACTTTGTAAATTATTACGAAGCGACCAAATGGATCGCTGGAAAAACGGAATTGCAAAAGTACAGGTCCAGCGGGAGGATGATAATTAATGAACGAGATGACAAGATTAGCAATAAGGCATATAAATGATGCTATCAAAGAAGATTCTTTGATAGTTTTTGTTGGAGCAGGTGTATCTGCAAATTCTGGTCTACCAAAGTGGCGTGAATTAATAGATGCTTTTAAAGATGAATTAAAGATTGATGATAAAGAGAATGATTATTTAAAAATCGCTCAATATTATTTTGATTCAGTGGGGCAACACAAATACTTTCAGAAAGTAATGAATGTATTTCAACCGCACATTAACTCTCAACCAAATGAAATACATAATCAAATTTTTAGAATAAGACCCAGGCATATTATTACAACGAACTATGATTCTTTGCTTGAAGATAAAATGAATTCAAGTATTGATAAGTACGAGGTTATTATACAGGATTCTGATATTCCCTATTCAAAATCAGATCATTACTTAATCAAGATGCATGGTGATTTAGCTCAAAAGAATATTGTGCTTAAAGAAGATGACTATCTAGATTATGAAGATAATTTTTATATGATATCAACCTTAATCAAATCATTGATTATGAATAATACAGTCTTGTTTGTTGGATACTCTCTAAATGATTCAACCTTTAATTCAACCTTTAGATTGATTCAAAAAGGATTCAGAGGAAATGCTAGAAAAGCATACTTTTTTACTGCAGATTATCAAAATCCTGCCACAGTTGAATATTACAAAAATAAGGGTATTCAAGTAATCATTGGCGAAAAAGAAAAGGTGAATGGAAATATTGGGGAATGTACGACCGAATTTTTGAAGCAATTGAAATCCGAAAGTCCAGCAGAACCTACTACATCTGAAGAATTATGGGATAATATCCGTTTCCTTGATCAACTGTATTTTGTTGAGAATCGTGATGTGGCTTTATTTTCTAATCTTAATTCAAAAGCGTTGCTGTCTCCTCAAACTGTATATAACTGGGAAAAGGATGAGAGTAACCTTTCATTAGATGTTGCTAAGAATGAGTTAATAGTTAATTTTTTAGATAGCAAAACTTTGTTCAATATTTTTTTGGATTTTAAGCGTAACAAGGAATACAATTTTATGCAAAATCCGGTCCTACTAGATGGCTATAAGTTATATAGTGAGCATAAAAATGAAGAAGCAAAATTAAAGTTTAGAGAAATTGCGAATGCTGCATTTATAAGAAAAGATTATTGGAATTATCTGGTGGCTGAATTCAATGTGAACAACATGGAAAACTTTGGAAGTAAAATAGATTTACCTGTACCATCAACTGGTGTAAATAATTTAAAAAAGGTGATTGAGACACTTATTTCTAATGGGGATGAACAAACAAAGCGTATTTGTGCCTACTTTAGGGATGAAATACAAAGTTTTCGCTTTGTCTATAAAAAGATATTCAAAATGGATGATTTGTTAGATAAAATGAGAAATGAACGAAAAAATTATAAAAATGGTGGTTTCTCATTCAATGATTATTTAAAATTTGCTCAATATGAATTTCACTCATTGCTGATTTTTGTTAAAGTGAACTGTATTACAGTATCCCATTATAAGGAATTCAAAACAGTTGTTAATCGCTATTTCGAATGTTTGTTGATTGCTTTTGATAATTCAAACTATTATACAAATGAAGATAGTGCGTTTGAAGGCACAGCATCAATAATTTCTGAATTGACGCTTGATGATATACAAAATATTATCCCTTTCTTGGAAAAGAAGAATATACCGGCTTTATTAGAAAGTTATGGGCTATCTAAAATCAACGTCACTGATGATTGTGTCAAATTTCTTATTGATAAAATTGCTATACTTTCTGGTGAACCAAAATCAATTTACTCGTATAGCGGTGTAGAACAATACATTGGCTTTCTTTCATTTGTAAAAATAAAGGATATTAATGGAATAATTCCACTGTTGGATAACTATCCAATAGTTCCGATTAATTCAGTAGATATACGGAAATTACTTATTCTTTTAGTTAATGGAAGGGATTCTATTCTTGAGCAAAATTTCGGGGAATTAGTGAGGATTGTCAATCAACATCTAAGTAAAATAGTCACTGCTAATATCATGGATAGATATGGTGGAAATTTCTATTTGTATTCATACTTGATGGAAAAAGTTTACGAAAAACATGATGAAATGAAAATTAGTATTGAAGTTTTAGAAGAGAAGTTTAGTCTAATAAACAACAAGCCTGATAAATTGACTGATATTATAAAATATAGGGATTTCATAATTAATTTTTACGACTTCTTAGACGATGATTTGAGGTGCTTAATTAATAGTATATTGTCGAAATATGAGGCTTTAGATAATTCAGATATTAACATATCTTTCATTGAACGATTGGCACTTGATGGAGTTTATAAGTTTGATTCTAAAAGGGAGCTTATTTTAAGCTCGGAAATTGCAAAAGTAAATGAAAAAGAGAATTCTGCGGTCAGGAGCTATCCGGATCCTAAGAAAACAACGATTGCAGATTTATATACATTTATTCAACAAGGTTACTTCAAGCTGGAAGAAGTGAAAGAAAAGCTAGACCTAGATTCTATAAAAGGCGTTTTTCCCGAAGTTGATTGGACACTATTCAATGATTACTCGGATAATACAATTTTAAAATTATTACACAGTCGAAGCTTTTCTGATGCTAGAGAATTCTTTGGGAAAACAGATGAAGAGGCTAAGAGATTTGACGAATGGTTATTGGAACAAGCATTAAATGACAAAATCAGATTTAAAAATAAAAATTTTAAATAGGTATTACTAAGAAGGATTTATAGGTATTTGCTAGATAAATTCTATATATGTGGATAACTTCGCACTATATGAGTAATCGCCCCATAGTAGGTACTTCTTCAAAATTACACTGCTTGTTCGAATAGTGTAGATTTACAGTTACTTCCTGCAATTAGCTGGAAGTTTCCCCGACTACCTATATCTCATAATATAATTTTTTTTGTTCTAAGGATCTTTTTTGTGTATAATAACTTTATCAAGCTGCAACTTGTAGCAGCATTCTTGTAAAAGAGAGGAAAGACAAAATGCAGACAAAATTTCATATGACAAAAGAAGAAAATATTTTCTTGGCAAAAAGAAATATTGTTGATTATATATGGAAAAGTGCTAATCTTGAAGGGATTGGCGTTACTTATCCGGATACGCAGGCAATTTATAATGATATGTCTGTAGCAGGCTATAAGATTGAAGAGATTGAAGCAGTCAATGACTTAAAACATGCATGGCATATGTTACTGTCCACAATAGATGATCCATTAAACCTGGAATATGTAAAAAGGATACATCGTGTGCTCGGGAAATATACGGTCATAAATGCAGGTACACTAAGAATGACTGATGCCTACATAGGTGGTACAGATTGGATACCCTCTTTACCAGATGAAAATAAGATGGAAGAAGAGATAAAGAGAATCCTAAAAGAAGAGAGTCCCATGGATCGTGCTTTAGAGATGACCTTATTTCTTATGCGCACGCAACCATTTTATGATGGGAATAAAAGAACGGCCATGATGATTGGAAATAAAATTATGATTGAAAATGGTGCAGGAATTATTTCCGTGCCACAAAAACATATTGCAGAATTCTATAGTAAGCTTGTGCCTTATTATGAAACGGGAAATGCAGATAAATTAAAAAGTTTTATTTATGAGGAATGCATTGATGGAATGGTATTCCCTCCAAAGGTAGAATTGCCCTTGAAAAGAACGATAACGGCAGATTTTGGGGAATCTGAAAAAAGCAGGAATGGAAGAAGCAAATAATGTGATTGTTTTTCCGCTGTTAGTGCACGTTAGGAGAAAATTCATAAACGTCCATTAAGAATTTACCTAAGAATTTATTTGTCACAAGGGATATTGGAAGATAGTAAAGAGTATATAAAATCCTTTAAATACAGGCATTCCACAGAAGATGATACTGTAAAATAGCTCATGTTTTACGTTCGGGACGTAGAGGTCGCGTGTTCGAATCACGTCACTCCGATTGAAGCCCCAATTTATGGGGGTTTTTTTTATGGGGATAAAAAAGTTGGTCGGGATTGGTCGGGATTATCTAGTGTGTGCTAAAGTCTTAAATTTAGTATTACACTTTTGGATAATCCTTTGTTTTTCAACAAGGCTTGAGGTGTTATATGTATAATACTTCTCGTTGACTGATGCTAGTATATAAGTATGGACACAGAAAGTTGAACAATCTATAATAATTAAAAAGGAGAGTTCAACAAATGGCAAAAAATCAAAAATCTTATACTCCAGAATTCAAACAACAGATTGTAGATTTATATAATTCTGGTACAAAGAAGATGACCGAGTTATCAGGCGAATATGGCGTTCCAAAAGGCACAATTTCTACATGGGTAAAGAATCTTAGCCCAATTAAGGTTTCGGAAGAAGAAACTATTTCTTTGAAGGAATACAAAGCACTTCAAAAGAAAATGAAAGACCTTGAAATTGAGAATGAAATATTAAAAAAAGCTACAGCCATATTCCCAAAGGAACGATAGCCGAATACGTATCCTTCATCAATAGCAATCTTAAAAAATACACGGTTAAGCGTATGTGTAAAGCCTTGAAGTTTGCAAGAAGTACCTATTACGAGGCTCTGATTCGTGTACCTTCAAACAAGGAGCAGGAATACCAGAAATTCTCATCCGAAGCCAAACAATGCTTTGAAGAAAATAAAAAGCGTTATGGATCTTTATGATCGTAAGAAATAGGTTATGCCTATGGCAAACATATGACGACTGATTTAGCACTTGATGCTATCAAGAATGCATGCCTGAATGTAAAAAATACAGATAATCCTCTCATACCATCCTGAAGAAAGAAGAGGTTGTAAACGGCAAGTACTTTCCAGCAAAAAGTGGAAATTATTTTCCAGCGTTTTTTGGCAAATAAAATCCAGCACTTTTGCTTATAGCACTCCGTGGTTGATCCGCGGAGCATTTTTTAACTAAATGG